>NZ_CP044222.1:1376410-2064616 GCF_008727795.1 Nitrincola iocasae
CCCTATGGGACGCCATTTCTACTCGGTAGGCCTGAGCAGAAATAAAGCGGGAATAGCTCAGTTGGTAGAGCACAACCTTGCCAAGGTTGGGGTCGCGAGTTCGAGTCTCGTTTCCCGCTCCATGTTGATATTTGTAAGTGTATTACGTCCCATTCGTCTAGTGGCCTAGGACATCGCCCTTTCACGGCGGTAACAGGGGTTCGAACCCCCTATGGGACGCCATTTACCTACCCTCCTTTTATTTATTTTTTTATCTGGCTCTTTCTGAACCAAAACCAAGTTTCCCTGGATTTGTTTCTGTGCTTTGTTGCTCAAACAAGGTTTGGATAATTCGGCATTCTGATGTAGTTCCTCCACGGCATTGTCTGACTACCTGGCGTAGTTCATCGGCAAGCGCTTGTAGGGATAGGATTCGCTTTTCCAACTGCAGCAGATGATGAGTAGCAATGGTATCAGCGGCACTGCAGTCTGCATCCGGATTGTCTGCCAGATTCAACAACTCCTGAATGCTATGCAGGTCCAGGCCCAGTGATCGGCCATGGCGAATAAAACCGATTCGTTGTAGTGCCTGGTGATCATAATAGCGATAGCCCTGAGCGCTACGCGCGGGCGCTTGCAGCAACCCCAGTTTTTCATAATGACGAATTGTTTCTGCTGAGCAGCCTGTGAGGGTTGCGACTCGCCCGATGCGATATTTCTCTGACATTTTCTTGACCCTGTAACGATTACAGGGTTTAGGCTAGTAAATACTGTCTAATTACACAAGTGTCGCGGGTGAAGATAATGACTAGGATACCTGAGTTCTTAAGTGTGGCTCTGAGTGCTGCGCCCTGGTTGCTAATGGGGTTGCTGATTGCCGGGCTGATCAAGGCGTATATGCCGGAGCATCTGTTGCAGCGGTGGATGGGTGGGCGAGGTTTTAGTAGCATCGCGCGTGCTGCCGTGATCGGTGTGCCCTTGCCCTTGTGTTCCTGCGGTGCGATTCCAACGGCCTTGGCTTTGCATCGCGGTGGTGCCGGTCGTGGGCCGACTACGGCTTTTTTGATCGGAACCCCTGGAGTTGGCGTAGACTCTATATTACTCACCAGTGTCTTGCTGGGGCCGTTAATGGCGTTTATGCGAGTGTTGGGTGCAGTGGTTACGGCAATTTCAACCGGACTGATGGTTTCTCTAACCGCATTGAACCAGACAACTAAGCTGCCAGTGGTAAAAACCACGCAGGCTTGTTGCGCCAGCAATTGTGGCGCTACAACCGGAAAAAGCCACGACCCTGCGTCTGCATCAAATGATCGGGTGAGAGGGCGTCTGGCCAGCGGTTTGATCTATGCGTTTGGTGACCTGCTGGACGATATCAGTGCCTGGTTAATTGCAGGACTATTGTTGGCTGGCGTGCTGATAACGCTGGTGCCTCCCGAGACTTTGACTGGCTTGTCTGGTGGTATCGGGTCGCTATTGCTGATGGCGATGATAGGCATCCCTCTGTATATCTGCGCTACAGCGGCTACCCCTGTTGCAGCGGGATTATTGCTCTCCGGTATCACGCCTGGGATGGCATTGGTATTTCTGCTGGCTGGCCCTATCACCAGTCTGGCCACGCTGGGGGTGCTCAGACGAGAGTTCGGTAACCTGGCACTGATAGTGTATTTAAGCAGTATCCTCGTGGTGACGACGCTGTTGGGCTGGTTGCTGGATCAGTCGTTGCAATGGCTGATGTTCGATCCGGTGATACAGGCTAGCCAAGTGCAGGAATTGCTGCCCGGATGGCTGGAAGTATCCGCTCTGGGGGTGTTGTTGATACTGATCATGCGACCATTGCGTCAGCGTTTACTGGGGTTCTGATAAGGGCCACCGGTTGAAATTATTACTTTGAACCGCATATAGAGGATTCGGTCACTTACAAGGACTATTTATGGCAATCGCACTGGCAATTCATTCACTGCAAAAAACCTACAACAACGGCTTTGAAGCCCTCAAGGGTATTTCGCTTGAGGTAAAAGAGGGTGACTTCTTTGCGTTGCTGGGCCCGAACGGTGCGGGTAAATCAACTACGCTGGGTATCGTTTCATCGCTGGTGAATAAAACAGCGGGAGAGGTCAAAGTTTTCGGTTATGACCTGGATAGCGAAAAAACGATGGCTAAGATGCAACTGGGTGTAGTTCCACAGGAGTTCAATTTCAACACCTTTGAACGGGTGCTGGATATTCTGATCACTCAGGCAGGCTATTACGGTATTAGCCGAAAACAGGCACTGGAGCGTTCAGAGTTTTACTTAAAGAAACTGGGGTTGTGGGATAAGCGCAACGAAGCCGCACGTATGTTATCGGGTGGCATGAAGCGTCGTTTAATGATTGCCAGAGCGCTGGTGCATGAGCCGAAATTACTGATTCTTGATGAGCCTACAGCGGGGGTTGATATTGAATTGCGACGCTCCATGTGGAGCTTTCTGCAAGAGATTAATGCACGTGGAACGACAATTATTCTGACCACTCATTATCTGGAAGAGGCGGAATCTCTGTGCCGCAATATTGCCATCATCGATCAGGGCCGTATTGTCGAAAATACCAGTATGAAAAGGTTGTTGCAGACGCTGAATACAGAAACTTTTATTCTGGACCTGGCAGCCGATCTAGAGGAAATGCCAATACTATCCGGTTACACCCTACGCCAGATCGATGCACATACCCTGGAAGTTGATATACAAAAGAATATGGGAATGAATCCGCTATTTACGCAATTGTCTGAGCAAGGCGTCACGGTACTGAGCATGCGGAATAAATCTAATCGATTAGAGGAGTTGTTTGTGTCATTGGTAGAAAAAACTCTGGGTAAGGGAGTGCCTGTATGAATGCGCAGCTACTCTTCACTGCTTTCTGGACCTTATTGGTAAAAGAAATACGTCGCTTTAGCCGTATTTGGATACAAACGCTGCTGCCTCCAGCGATTACCATGACGCTGTATTTCATTATATTCGGTAATCTGATCGGATCACGTATTGGTGAAATGGGCGGCTTTGGTTACATGGAGTACATCGCGCCCGGGTTGATCATGATGTCCGTGATCACCAACTCTTACAGCAATGTAGTGTCATCTTTTTTCGGCACCAAGTTTCAACGCAATATTGAAGAGTTGCTGGTGGCCCCGGTACCCAACTGGGTGATACTGGCGGGGTATGTCACCGGAGGGGCTGCACGTGGTTTGGGAGTGGGGGTTATTGTGACGATCTTGTCGCTGTTCTTTACCCAGTTGCATATCAGCCACTTCTGGATCACCCTGAGTACAGTGATACTGACGGCGATCGTGTTCTCGTTGGGTGGCTTTATCAATGCGGTGTATGCCAATAGTTTTGATGATATATCCATCGTACCGACCTTTATTCTGACGCCGCTGACCTATCTGGGTGGTGTGTTTTATTCGATCTCTCTGTTACCGGATTTCTGGCAGGGCGTGTCGCAGTTGAATCCGATTCTGTATATGGTCAACAGCTTCCGCTACGGTATTCTGGGGGTCAGTGATATCAATATCGTGTTTGCGTTTGCTATGATTATAGGCTTCATTGTTGTGTTGAGTGCCTACTCTATGCATCTGCTTAATACCGGTAAAGGAATTCGCAGTTAATGACCGAAAACGATGTGGTAACTCATTCACCTCTGGGACAGGAAACCGGTTATACCAATCAGTATGAGCCGTCATTGCTCTATCCCATCGCCCGAGACCTGAATTGGCAGGCGCGCGGTATTGAGCGCGATAGCTTGCCATTTAAAGGGGTTGATCTGTGGAATGCCTATGAGATCTCCTGGTTGGATCAGAATGGCAAGCCGCTGGTGCGTATCGGTGAATTCCGTATACCGGCTAACTCCAGCCACATCATTGAATCCAAGTCATTCAAGCTTTACCTTAACTCCTTTAATCTGACCCGTTTTCAGTCAGAGTCAGAAGTGCTGGCACGTATGCAGCAGGACCTGAGCACGGCAGCAGGTGGTAAGGTGCAGGTGCGGTTGATCAAGGTCAATGATACCGCCCCGATTGAGCGTTTGCAGGGGGAGTGCCTGGATGAGTTACCGCTGATGGTCACTCAATACAGCCCGGCACCGGAATACTTGAAAACGACAGCTCGAGTGGTGGAAGAGTGTCTGGTTAGCCATCTGCTTAAATCCAATTGCCCGGTAACAGGGCAACCTGACTGGGCGAGTATTCAGATACGCTATAAAGGACCGGCAATCGATCATGCTGGACTGCTGGCTTATCTGATTTCCTACCGTGAAAAGGGTGATTTTCACGAGCAGTGCGTTGAAAATATCTTTATGGATATCTGGCAAGGGTGCAAACCCCAGAAGCTGACTGTCTATGCCCGTTATCTGCGCCGCGGTGGCCTGGATATCAATCCTTATCGTTCCAGTCTGGCAGGAGAGCCGGGGAATCCACGTCTATCACGCCAATAAACCACAGGATAATCCATGAATGCTCTAGATCTGTTGTTAAAGCGCGTTTCATCACCGGTTCTAGACGAGCCTGCTCCCACGGCAGAACAGTTAGATCTTATCTATCGGGCTGCATTGCGTGCTCCGGACCATGGGGGTTTGCGGCCCTACCGTTTTCTTCAGATTGAAGGGGACGGGCGGGAAAAGCTGGGGCAGGTCTTTGTCGATGCGGCGCGTGCAGAGCAAGCGGATATCAGTGAGCAGGAGGTTCAGAAATTACTCAACGCGCCCTTGCGCGCACCGTTGATTATTGTGGCAATTGCCTCCTTGCAGCCGCATCCTAAAGTACCGGCTGTAGAACAGCAACTGGCGGCGGGTTGTGCGGCACATGGCATACTGCTAGCGGCCTTTGCCCAAGGGGTGGATGCTATCTGGCGCAGTGGAGCTATGGCCTTTAATTCACAGGTGATGACCCGCCTGGGACTGGAAGCCAATGAGCAGATTATCGGTTTTATTTATCTTGGCAAGGCGCGTAAGCACCGTGTAGTACCCTGTCCGCAACCGGGTGAGTTTGTACAGAAATGGGGACGTAGATGAACCAGACCGCTTTTTTGCGTGAACTGCAGCAGTCCATTCCCCTGACGCGTGCGATGGCGATTTCTGCCTGTGACTATGATGGCCAACAGTTGCAACTCAGCGCTCCTTTAGCCGCAAATGTAAATGACAAGGGCACCGGATTTGCTGGCTCGCTGACCGCTCTGGCAACTCTGGCTGGCTGGAGCCTGACCACGCTGTATGCGCGCGATCAGGGTGAAAATGTGAATGTAGTCGCCGCTGAAAGCCATGTGCGTTACCTGCGACCGGTTACCGATGATTTTACTGCAGCGGTCAGCTTGCCAGACACCTCACTGTGTGAGCGCTTTTGTGAGCGCCTGCAAAGTCGCGGTAAAGCCAGTCTGCCGTTATCCATTCAGATTTTTCAGGGCACAGAGCTGGCACTGCAGCTTGAGAGTGTCTACGTGGCGATCAGACGTTAGCGGTTAACCCATCAAACCCCAGGCTTACTCGGTGGGGGTGATGCGTTCAATCTTTTCGATAATAATGGGTGTGACGGGGACATTCTGATGTCCTCCGCGTGAGCGGGTTGGCACGCGGGAAATACCAAAAACCACCTCCAGTCCGTCAGTCACTTCACCGAACACAGCATAGCCAGCACGTAACGGGTGGCCATCCAGGTTCTGGTTGTTGGCGACATTGATGAAAAACTGAGATGTGGCACTGTCGGGGTCATTGGTACGGGCCATGGCAATGGTGCCGCGACGATTGCTTAAGCCATTGGTTGATTCGTTGATGATCGCCGGGCGTGTATCCTGTCGCTTGAGTTCGGCGTCAAAGCCCCCGCCCTGAATCATAAAGTTGGGGATGACCCGATGGAAGGTGAGTCCTTCATAAAAGCCACTGTCCACATAAGCCAGAAAATTTTCTACTGTGACGGGTGCATTAGCCTGATCCAGCGTCAGCTCGATGTCACCCTGGTTGGTAATCATGCGAATCTGAACTGAAGTTTCCTGTGCGACTAGCTGCGTTGGTAAGAGTATTGACAAAAGTATGACAAAAATACTCACATTTTTCATAGTAGAATGCCTGTGTAGGTTATAGTATTAAGAGTCTAGTTGGAAAATAGAGCATGATTTTACTGACTAATTCCATCAGAATACCAGCCGTTTACAAGAAAAGTAATATCTGAGGAAGTCCGGGATGAACACACTGAAACTCAAGTCCAAGCTGCTGCTGATGGCGCTGGTGCCGATGCTGATGATTACGCTGGCATTGTTATTACTGGTTAATTTCCAGATGCGAACAGCCGGTACAGCTGAAGTGGAGCGTATCCGTGAATCCATGATGGATGCCAAGCGTGAAGCGTTGCAGCATTATGTTGAAATTGCCATTACCGCCGTCAAGCCTTATATGACCAGTCCTAATCCTTCGGCAGAGCAGTTGGAAGCAGCAAAAACCATGCTACGCAGTATGCGCTTTGGGTCGGATGGATATATTTTTATTTTTGATAAGCTCGGTAATACTCTGGTACATGGTATGTCGCCGCAATTGGAAGGGCGTAATTTGAATGATCTGACAGACCCCGAGGGGGTTTATCTTGTAAGAGAACTGGTTAAAGCTGGACTGAATGGCGGTGGGTATGTGGGTTATATATGGGACGAACCCACCCGTAATGGTCTGACGCCAAAACTTAGCTACGCCGAACCTTTACTGAATAATCAATGGATACTGGGTACCGGATTTTACATAGATGATGTAGATGAGGCTGTTGCTGTTCAGCAGGCACTGTTTGAAAAAGAAGTCACGTCGGTATTGCTGCGTATCATTTCCAGTGCAGTGGTGATACTGGTACTGGTGTTCCTGGCGGTATGGGTTATTGGTGGTCGAATTGTCAGACCCGCGCAAGAAACGTCTGCGGCATTGAAAGATATTGCTGAAGGTGAGGGTGACCTGACTAAACGACTTACGGTGATCAGTCAGGATGAAATTGGCGATGTGGCCAAAGAGTTCAATCTGTTTACCGACAAGATTCATCAGTTGGTTCGTGAGGTTAAAACCTCAGTGGAAGAGCTGACCGAATCCAGTGAAGCGATGAAAATTGTGGTAACCCGCAGTCATGAAGATGCGTCACTACAGCAAACAGAAACGACTCAGGTCGCTGCAGCTATTCATGAAATGTCTGCCGCCGTCGAAGAGGTTGCCGGGAGTGCCTCCAGAGCTGCCGCCGCCGCTCTGGAGGCCGATCGCGAAGCCACTGATGGTCAGCAGATTGTCAGTCAGACAATTCAGGCCATCAATAACCTGGCCGATGATGTTAACCGGGCTGCCGATGTTATTGAGAAACTCGGTGATAACGCCGAGCAGATTGGAACGGTGGTCAGCGTCATCAAAAATATCGCGGATCAGACCAATTTGTTGGCATTGAACGCGGCCATCGAAGCGGCACGTGCCGGTGAACATGGACGTGGTTTTGCCGTGGTGGCTGATGAAGTCAGAACCCTGGCGAACCGAACTCAGGAAAGTACCAATGAAATTCAGCAGATGATAGACAATCTGCAGTCAGGTACCCGCGATGCCGTTAGTGTTATGCAGCGCAGTCGTGAGGCTTCAGTGGATACCGTGAAACGGGCTGCCGGGGCGAATGAATCCCTGGAAACCATTGCTCGCTCTGTCGGTACCATCACTGAAATGAACACACAAATTGCCAGTGCGGCAGAAGAGCAGACGGCGGTTGCCAATGAAGTCAGTCAGAGTATTCAGAAAATTGCAGACACCGCTGAACATGGTAAACGCAATGCCGATGAAGTGGCTAACACCTCTGAGCGCATGGCGTCACTGGAGCAGCGCCTGAATCAGTTGGTGTCACGTTTTCGCGTGTAATGCTGCTCTGCACTGCTATCAGTAATGGCTGAACTGGCTGGACTCTTTTTACGTAACTTAGTGAAAGGAGCTCAATATGTTCAGATCATTTGTTATATCAAAGATTGGTGTAGACACTAGCTGGAAGCTTGTGTGGATTACCGGTGGTGGCAGCGGTATTGGTTTGGCAGTGGCAAAGCAGTTAGTCCGCAAGGGTACTAAGGTCATCATCAGTGGTCGTCATGAGCAGGCCTTGCTGGAATGCTGTGATCAACTTAATCAGCCAACCCTGTCAGGTTCGTTACATCCGTTGGTTTGTGATGTGACGTCGCTGGAATCTGTGCAGGCTGCTTGGCAAATGCTGATCCAGAATTATGGTATACCGGATCTGGTGCTGCTCAATGCCGGAAATCATCAGCCAGTGACTCTGGAAAACTTTTCCCCTGAACCCTTTCAACAACTGATGGCGGTTAATTATTTTGGTGTAGTGAACTGTCTGTCAGTTTTGTTGCCTGATTTAGTAAGCCGCCAGCGTGGACAGATTGGTGTCGTGGCATCCGTAGCCGGATATTCAGGGTTACCTACAGCTGCCGCCTATGGGGGTAGCAAGGCTGCCTTAATTAATACCTGCGAGGCGCTCTATCCGGAACTACTTGAGCAAGGTATACAGCTGTCGTTGATTAATCCGGGTTTTGTAAAAACCCCACTGACGGATAAGAATACCTTTGCCATGCCCTTCCTGGTCGATGCGGATCGGGCGGCAACAGTCATTATTCGTGGATTGCAACTTAAACGTTTTGAAATTGCATTTCCACGGGTTTTTGTCATGCTGTTAAAAGTGCTGCGTCTGCTGCCCTATTCACTCTACTTCAGGCTGACGCGGAAATTGTTACCCTGAGGAGACTCGATGCCACTTACGCCTTCCAAACAGCTTTGCGAGCGGTATTGCGAGGTATTCAGTAATCTGAGTCCAGAGACACTCGATCAATTTAAAGACTTGGTGACTGAACAGGTGCATTTTCGTGATCCTTTCAACGATGTCCGGGGCTTCAGTAAGATGCGTCGGGTCTTGGAGGATATGTTCGAAAATACCGAAAACCCGGCGTTTAATGTGCTGGAGCAAAGTGTCTATACCGATCATGCCTGGTTGCGCTGGCAGTTTACCGCCAAGGTACCGATTATCGGGCTGTTATCTGTCGAGGGTGCCACCCGTCTCGAATTTGATCACTATAATGGCCTGGTCACTGAACATATCGATTATTGGGACAGTGCACCGGTGTATCTGCGCCTGCCATTAATTGGCGGGTTATTACGTCTGATAAAGCGGCGTATGTCGGCAAGCTGATTATTCTGGAATCAGGTTGAAGGGGGCTTCCTTGAGTTGATCAGCCCGAATAAATGACAGGGTGACCTGACCAAGTTCTAGTCCCCATTTTTTCACGCTGGCACGGTTAATCAACACCCCACCGGGTTGTAAATACATCCAATCATCAAAGCTGACGCGCCAACTGTTATCACCGACTTTCAGATCCATCTGATAGCGCCAGTTCAGCGCATTACCACTGATCTTTCCACGTGCTACGCCGATAATATCATCCGCTTGTCCTTGATATTCGCCTTCAGCCGTGGGCGTGATTCGCCAGACACGCCGGTCAGTTTCACCATCGGAATAAAGAAAGTATTCATCCAGTATCAGCGTATCACCTTCCATACGCGCATCAATTTCTACCTTGAATTCACGTCGTAGGTTACCGAAGCGGTCTTCAAAGATGCCCCAGGCATAGACGCGCCCTTGAAAATAGTCTTCAAGCACCAGTTTGGGTTCGCGCTGGTCAAACTTTTCTATATTCATCTGGCTACACCCTGCAAGCAGCAGACTGATCAGGAGCAACAGGCTTAGTCGGTAGATCATCGTTAGGGCTCCGGTCAGATCGTTGGGTTAGTCGATGCATAATGGCCTTGTGGTGACGACTTTTAATTGGAAACTGCCATAGCATGATGATGGCGACACACTTTAATACGCTGGGAAGCAGGGCATAGATCAGCCCCAGTGCCAGTACCGGAGCAGCTAATTCTGGTGTAAATCCGGCCAGTTCCAGTAACCCCAGTGCCACCAGTGCTGCCAACGCCAGCGCCAGTTTGGTGGCAGCATTCCAGAGAGCGAACAGCAAGCCAGTTTGTCGGCGGCGGTAGCGGAATTTATCCCAGTCGGTCACTTCGGCCTGAATAGCATGGGGCAGCGCTAGATCTGCCCCTAGTGCCGTACCGGTAATCATGCAAATAAGCACAAACCAATAAGTATCACCCGGTCCCAGCCAGGCGGCTGGCAGAAACGCCGTAATTGCCATCAGCATGGCCACTTGCCAGAGCAGCACCTTGTCCAGGTGCCTGCTCAGCTTTAGCCAGATCGGCAGGGCACAGCCAGCCGCGACAAAATAGATCAGAATAAAAATGGGCCGGATGGTCGCTTCAAGTCCGAGTACCGAGGTGATGTACAAGGGAAACAGGACAGCAGGAATACCGTTCGCCACCCCATTGGTAAACCAGGCTGTCACTAAACGCATGGCAGGGCGGTTTTTGATCAAATCGCGCCAGTGGCCTTGTAACAATTTTTCACTTGGCTGGGGGCCGGGCAGATGGGTCAAGAGTCGGTAAATAAACCAGCCACCTGGCAGCAGGGTGATCAACGCCATGACTTGTAACATCTGTGGGGTGCTGAGTCCGGCTAGCACCAGTAAGGGTACACTGGCTGAAATTAATAAACCGATCAGTGTCAAACCTTCACGTAATGACACCGCCCGGGTACGTTCTTCACTACTGTCGCTCAGATGACTGAGCCAGGTTATATAAGGGACTTGAACTAGCGTCCATCCCAGGTATAAAAATAGTGCCCCGAACAGCAGCGACAGGGCTGGTGCAGATGCCAGCGGGTGAATCAATAATACCAGCGAGGGTATGCAGATTACCCCCCCTGTAACTAACGTGGCTTTGAACTGCCGCGCTGAGGCAAAATCCAGCCAGCGACCGATTAGCGGATCGGTGATGACATCACTCAAGCGGGCCAGCATCAACAATAACCCAGTGAGTAATAACGGTAAACCTATCTCTTCTACATAGTAGGTCGGAAGCAGAATATAGATAGCAACGGTAGGCACGGCCAGTGGTAAGGCAGGCAGTGCATAGCTAAATAGTGCCTGACGCGAAAGCGGTTGGCTCACGAGTGCTCCATCTGGTAAAAGCCTACATTGACAGTTTTATGCCGAAAGCCGCCCTCGCAATAGGCCAGGTAATAAAGCCACATACGGCGAAAGCGCTCATCAAACCCCTGTGCCTGTACTCTTGGCCATTGCTCGATAAAATTGTGCCGCCAGATGGTCAGGGTCTTTGCATAGTCCAGGCCAAAAAACTGGCTGTCGGTGAGTTTCAGTTGCTGCTGCTCCAGTGCGGCTTGCAGGCGTGATGGACTGGGTAACATCCCTCCCGGGAAAATATAGCGTTGAATAAAATCCGGATTGCGGCGGTATTCCTCAAACCGGTCCTCAGCAATGCTGATGACTTGCAGTACCGCACGACCGCCGGGTTTAAGTACGCGTTGCAGTGTCTGGAAGTAGGTGGCCCAGTGCTCCTCTCCCACAGCTTCAAACATTTCAATCGAGACAATATGATCAAACTGTCCGTCGAGATCGCGGTAGTCGGTCAGGCTGAAGCTACACTGCTCAGACAGGCCTGCCTCGGCTATGCGCTGTTGGGCAAATTGCAACTGTTCCTGTGACAGAGTAATGCCATGCACACGGGCACCAAATTCAGTGGCGGCCAGCTCGGCAAAACCGCCCCAGCCACAGCCGACTTCCAGTACTTGCTGGCCAGGCTGCAGATCAAGCATTTGTGCAATACGTCGATATTTCTGCTGCTGCGCTTCAAACAACGACTGTTCAGCTGAGCTAAACAGGGCAGAGGAATAGGTCATGCTGGGATCCAGCCAGAGCCGGTAAAAATCGTTACCCAGGTCGTAATGGTAGGCAATATTGCGTCGACTGCCGCGTTTGGTGTTAGCGCGGCACAAATGTACAAGTCGATTAAGCAGGCGCAGCCAAAGTTTGCCGTTACTCAGGTCCGGCATCTGTCGCTCATTACCCAACGCCCAGCGCATCAATGCTACCAGGTCAGGAGAGTCCCATTCACCGGCCATATAGCTTTCGGCCATGCCGAGTTGTCCACCTTGCAGCAGGCGGCGCAGTGGACGGAAGCTGTTCAGGCGGATTTCGGCTCGGGGAGCACCCTCCTGCACTTTACCCAGTTGGAGTTGCTGGCCATTAGGCAGTTGCAGGTCCAGGGTGCCGTAATCAAGCTCGGGTAGCTGGCGCAATACACTTTTCAATAACATGCGATTAAACCAGCTATGCTCAGCAAGCAGTTCACCGGTATGCGCTAGTTGATAGTTAGAAGGCTTCATGACAGCTTGACTCCTTGTGTATTGACCAGCGAAACACAGTAGGTGGGCTGAATTGGCCGAGGCTGAACTTTCATGCCTTTGCGCCAGAGTCTCAATGCTTCCCAGTGAATGCCTCCGATTACCTTTAGGGTCATGAGCGGGTGGCGGAGGAAAGTTTTTAGTATCGATTGTTGGGTGATTTCAACCCGCCGCCCGGAGAAGGTGGCATCAAACAACGGTCCTTGGTCGTCAATTTGGCGAATCATCACGGCCAGGTTTCCATTAGGTGGCTGCAGACGGAACTGATAGGCGGTTTGCATCGGCATAAACGGTGATACATAAAACGCTTTGTCGGCCTGCTGACGTATAACCTCAGCCTTGTCTGCCTCGACAGGTATCAGGTAGCTGTGGCGTTGACCAAAGGTATTGCTGACTTCATATAAAATGGCGCTGAGGTCGCCAGATTCGTTATAGCAATAGAATACGCTTAGCGGGTTAAACACATAACCGAACAGGCGTGGGTAGCAAAGCAAACGTACAGCACCAGAACCTGTCTCGATTTTATGCTGCTTCAGAAGGCTTTTGATCTGAGTTCTCAAGGGGGTACTTGAACCATCACCATGATCACGCTGGTAAAATGCAAACAGATTGAAGCGATCAATGGATAGACATTTGAATCGATCCAGTGCCTCAAGCTCCTCTAAATCGATCAGCCAGGCACTGACCCGATAAACAAAGCGGTGATTGACCGGGCGCAGACGCTGGTGCATCACTTCGCCAAGGTAAATGCTAGAGTGTAAGGCATGGCTCATGCCACCGCCTCCCGGCATAAGCGTGATTCCGGACGGGTTCTGGGCCTGACATGAATACGGCTATTGGGGTTATCCAAATGCCAGGGGCGTTTTTTACCTCCGAGGGCCTCCGCTACGGCGAGGCCGGATTGAAGCCCGTCTTCATGAAATCCATAGCCAAACCAGGCACCGCAATACCAGGTATTCTGTACGCCCTGTAGATTCCAGAGTTTTCTTTGTGCCGCGACTGAGTCCAGGTTAAAAGCAGGGTGGTCATACAGGAAGCTACGATGGATACTACCTTCTTCTGGCTCTTCAATCGGGTTGAGTGTGACAAATAAGGGGGTGTCTTCAGGCAGGTGTTGCAGGCTATTCATCCAATAAGTCACGCTGACATCAGCGGTTTGGTCAGCTACAGAGCTGGCCAGGTAGTTCCAACTGGCCCAGGCGGCACGACGTTTGGGCATCAGCGCAGGGTCGCTGTGTAAAATGGCGCGGTTACGCTGATAGGGAAAGAGTTGCAGTAGCTGCTGTTCATCAGCAGTGGGTTCGGCCAGCATCTCTAGTGCCTGATCGGCATGACAGGCCATAACAACATGATCAAAGGTCTCTCGCTTGCCATGTAGATCTTCCAGAATCACCTGGCTGTTGTGGCGATGAATCCGATGAATGTGGCTGTTGAGCCTGACTGGATTTTTCAGTTCATGGATAATCTTGTTAACGTATTCCCGACTTCCGCCCACGACTGTGCGCCACTGTGGCCGATCTGTAAGTTGTACCAAACCATGATTCTGGCAAAAGCGCAAAAAGGTCAACGCCGGGTAATCCAGCATTTTATTAGCGGGTGTTGACCAGATGGCGGCACCCATAGGAATGAGATGCTTATAAATAAATGTGTTGCTGTATCCTTGCTGATGTAATAATTCGCCCAGCGACAGATCAGCATTGGCAGGATTTTGGGCGAAGCTGTCTGAGTGTTTGTAAAAATGTAGCAGATCCTTTATCAGCTTCCAGAAGGTAGGGCTCATTAGGTTACGACGCTGAGCAAACAAACCATTCAGGCTGGTGCCACTGTATTCGAGTAAACCTTGATCCATACTCACGGCAAATGACATTTCTGTTGCTATGCTCTCGACCTGTAATTGGTCAAAAAATTTCACCAGGTTAGGGTAGTTGACCGGATTGAATACAATAAAGCCTGTGTCGACAGCCAGGCTGCCAGTATCGGCAAGATTCACGTCGACAGTATTAGAGTGCCCCCCAGGACGGTCATCTTTTTCAAACAGAGTGACATTGTGGTTTTGGTTCAACAACCAGGCACAGGATAAGCCTGAGATGCCTGAGCCGATAACCGCTATTTTCAGGGGACGTATAACTTTTACATTCATAAAATCTGGCCTCATGCCGACGTGTCTTTAGATATGCATAGCTTACGATTCGGTATAAGCTTGTAGATCATCTGTGTTTACTAGATTTCTTTTAAGTGATCTACCCGTTTAATGGCAGCGTAGGAGTTTGCAATGCAGGAAGATGAGCCCATAGGAGGCGATGTGAACGCAGTCATCAAAATCGTGGAAGAGAAGAAAAAAAAGGAACGTGATGAGTGGTCAGCACGCCTGACTTCTCTGTCTGAAACGCAAGACAAAGCAACGTTTGCCGCTATTTTTGGTTATTTTGCACCTCGTGTGAAGGCTTATATTGTTCGCTTGGGTATGCCACTGGCTACGGCTGAAGAGGTTACTCAGGAAGCGATGTTGTCAGTATGGCGCAAAAGCCATATGTTCAACTCGGCTAAAGCCAGTGCCAGTACCTGGATTTTCACCCTGTCACGAAACCTGTGTATCGACCGTATGCGTCGTGAAAAGGCCGTTGAATATGAGTTACCTGAAGAAGAGCCAGATCCCGATCAACGTGATATGTCAGAACATGCCATCATTGAAGAACGTATGCAAAACGCTATAGCTGAATTGCCTGAAAATCAGGCCCAGGTATTGTACCTGTCGTATTACGAGGGCAAGTCTCATTCCGAGATAGCCGATCAACTTGGCATCCCTTTAGGTAGTGTAAAGTCCAGATTGCGTCTGGCTTTTAGCAAGCTCAAGGCACATTGGGGGGAGGCAGAATGAATATTCGTCACCACTTCGATGACGCCACGCTGATGGCTTATGCGGCTGGTAGTTTATCTCAGGGCATGGCGCTGTTGGTCGCATGTCATTTGCATTGGTGCCCGGAATGCTGCGAGCGAGTTCGTCAGGCAGAAGCTATTGGCGGTGTTTTATTGGATAAAATCGCCCCTTTACCCTTACATGACAGCGCTCTGGATCAATTAATGGCCCGCCTGGATGATGACATGGCGATGGAAGTTTCATCACTGGTCAAACCAGCAGAAATACCAGCGGGTGTCCCTGCTCCCTTGCATCATTACATCAATAGTTCATTAGAGCAGCTTCCATGGAAACGCCTGGGGTATGGTGTTCATCATATCGACTTGAATCTGGGGGGGAAGGGCACCACACGCTTGCTGAAAATTGCACCCGGTGTCTCCGTGCCACACCACACACACGGTGGTAATGAGTTAACCCTGATCCTGAGTGGGTCTTATACGGATGAAATTGGTCGCTTCAGTGTTGGCGATGTGGCTGACCTGGATGGCGAAGTGCATCATCAACCGTTGGTAGATACAGACCAGGATTGTATTTGTCTGATTGCTACAGATGCGCCTTTGAAGTTTACCGGGCTGATGGGTCGTTTGGTGCAACCCTTTATTGGTATGTAAGCGTGTCGATGAAACTGGTTTGGTTACGTAACGATCTGCGCCGGCTGGATAATCCGGCGCTTTTTTATGCCTGTGACACACAAGCGGGTGTGACGGCTGTGGTAACGCTAACGCCGCAACAGTGGCAGTTACACAGTGAGGCACCTGCAAGGCTGGCACTTTGGCGGGACCAGCTTATAGCTTTAAAAGCTGACCTTGCTGAGCTGAACATTGGTTTGCGGGTATTACAACTCAACCGCTTTGACCAAGTACCCGTCGCGTTGCAACAGCTGGCCACTGAATTAAAGGCGGATACTGTCTATTTTAACTATGAATACCCGCTCAATGAACGTCAGCGTGATCGACAGGTATGTGCTGAACTGGAAGCGGCTGGTGTACGCTGCCTGGGTTATCATGGCGAACTGATTATTCCCCCTGGACAGGTCGTGACCGGGCAGGGCGGGATGTTCAAAGTCTTCACGCCTTTCAGTCGCGCCTGGCGGCAGCAATACCTGCAACAGCTGCCTGAGCCCTTGGGCATGCCTGCGTGTCAGCCAGAATTGACTCCTTCGGATCGCCTTCCGGATGACTTAGGCTTTAAAGCCCTTGCGGCAGCATTGATGCCCTATGACTCTCAGCGTTGGCCAGTCGGTGAAACGGCTGTGCATGCCAGGCTGAATGATTTTATTGAGTGTGCTGTTACTGACTATGCCAGTCAGCGGGATTTTCCCGCTGTGGATGGCACATCACGTTTGTCCCCCTATTTATCCATTGGTGCGCTGTCTCCCTTACAATGCCTGCAGTGCCTTAAGGTTGAGTCTGGTAGTGATGCCTGGCTGGATAGTATCTGGATGAACGAGTTGATTTGGCGGGAGTTTTACCGACATTTGTTGGTCGCCTGGCCAAACATGAGTCGCTTGGAACCCTTCAGGCCCGAAGTGGAGCAACGTATTAGTTGGCAGCACCAACCCGCCTTATTTGACGCCTGGTGTCGTGGTGAAACCGGTTATCCCATTGTCGATGCGGCGATGAAACAGCTACTCACCACCGGCTGGATGCACAATCGTTTGCGTATGGTGGTGGCCTCATTCCTGACCAAATTGTTACGTGTCGACTGGCGTTTGGGTGCTGATTTTTTTATGGCACACCTGATCGATGCTGACTTCGCCTCTAATCTGGGTGGTTGGCAATGGGCGGCATCGGTAGGTGCTGATGCCGCTCCCTATTTTCGTATATTCAATCCCCAGATTCAGAGTGAAAAATTTGATCCAGATGGAGATTTCTTGCTGCACTGGTTACCTGAATTAACCGATGTACCACGCCGACAACGTCATCTCCCCGGAGCTGGTCAGGCGATGGGGCGTCCGGCACCGATCATTGAGTATAAATCGGCCCGGCAGTCCGCATTGGATGACTATCAACAGCGCTCCTAGGTATACTCTGATATTTTTGCATTGAAATACAGGGTATCGGCTATATGAGGCATCCGGATCAGACTCGCCACACTATTGCACGCTTGTTCCAGGTGGCGTTCTGGCTGTTGCTGCTGCTTGCCTTCGCCCTTTATTTTAGCGGCTATCTTGAACGGCGTGATCATCCTAATCAGCATCTGGCACTGGTACAAGCAGACGGGCCCGCAGAAGTTGTGTTGCAGCGTAATCGCAGTGGCCATTACATCGCACCGGGCCTGATCAATGGTCATCCGGTGGTATTTCTGCTCGACACGGGTGCGACTACGATCAGTGTGCCAGAAACTGTTGCGCGTCAGGTGCAATTGCAGCCTGGCCGGTCTAACCGCGTTACCACCGCCAGTGGTGTGATTGATGTTTACCAAACAGAGCTGAAAACAGTACAGTTAGGCAATATCCGTCTGGAAAATGTTCAGGCGCATATCAATCCGCACATGCCGTCTGACCTGGTACTGTTAGGGATGAGCTTTATGAAAAATCTTGAAATGACCCAGCGCGATGGCACCCTGACCTTGCGTATACCCTGAGGAAATTCTATTCCATGACACAACAGGCAATGACTCCCGAAATGCTGATTCAAGCCTTGCAGCAGGCTTCTGTAAACTTTACTCAGGTTATTGAGTGCTTAGATCGCTGCTATGATTTTACGCCGACAGCTTTTCGTAACGGTGAGCTGTTAAACCCGGCAGGCAGTAACAACGGCTCTTGTAAAATACTGGCATTTGCTCAGCTCCAGGGCTTGAGTGAAGCCGTCACCCTGAATGCTTTCGGTGACTATTACACTAAGGATGTGTTGCAGCATCCGGATGCTGATGATCATCAGAATATTCGCAATTTTATGCGTCATGGCTGGTCGGGTATAGCCTTTGAAGGTCAGGCACTAACACCCTGGCAGGGTTGAATAACATGGGTAAAAGCATGCAATGGTCACGTTTGTTAACCACCAAACGTTATGGTCATGAGTTACTGACAACGGAAGAGACAGGTCGAAGTCACTTTCATAAGGATACAGATCGCATTGTCTTTTCCAGTGCATTTCGACGTCTGGGACGCAAGACTCAGGTGCATCCGCTGGCATTGAATGATCATATCCATACCCGTCTGACCCACTCGATCGAAGTCGGCAGTCTGGGACGCAGCCTGGGGATCCGGGTAGGCGAGCTGCTTGCCGATCAACTGCCTTCCTGGGTGACACCGCATGATCTGGGTACCATTGTCCAGTCAGCCTGTCTGGCCCATGATATCGGCAATCCGCCGTTTGGTCATGCGGGAGAATATGCCATACGTGATTGGTTCAGGCGGCATGCCAAAGACCCGCGTTTTGAGCAGTTGAGCGAGCTGGAACTGGCTGACCTGCAAACCTTTGAAGGTAATGCCCAGGGATTTCGCGTGGTCACCCGTATTGAGAACAACCTGTTTGATGGTGGCTTGCGCTTGACCTATCCCACCCTGGGCACGCTGTTGAAGTATCCCTGGACGGTGGAGCGGGGTGGTAAACAGGGTAAGTTCAGTGTGTTCCAGACTGAAGTGGATATCCTCAATGCCTTGGGTCATGAGTTGGGTCTTATTTCACTGGGTGAGAATCATTGGTCGCGTCACCCCTTGGCCTGGTTGATGGAAGCGGCGGATGATATCTGCTATGCCATCCTCGATCTTGAAGATGCCATTGAATTGCAGATCCTCACCTTTGATGAGGTCAAGCCGATCTTGCTGCAACTTTGCGGCGATCTGAGTTTTGATGATGCTATTTTCAACTCTCAGGCCTCCGCACGGCGCAAGATCTCAGCTCTTCGTGGTAAGGCCATGGAGAACATGGTTAACGCTGCGGTGCAGACCTATTGTCAACATTATGAAGTCATTATGGATGGCTCCTTTCAGGGTGAACTGCTAAGTGATGGTGATCCCATGGTAGCTGAAGGATTAAGCACGGCAAAAAGCATCGCCCGGACCCGTGTGTTTCCTAATAATCGTAAAGCTGAACAGGAAGTGGGTGCCTACACCACTCTGGGGGTCTTATTGGATGCCTTTTGCGATGCCGTGTATGAGTCCCATCAGCAACAGGGTGAAGACTTGGGGTATCGGACTGAAAAAATTATTACGCTGTTGGGTATTCATGCCCCTCCGGCAAGTTGGCCGCTGTATGATAGTTATATGCGAGCTGTGGATTTTATTGGCGGGATGACAGACACTTACGCCAATTATTTGGCTCGCCAGATAGGCGGCGGAGTAGGTTAAGCTATACCGACTGATAGGAGGTAATGAATGGCATCATTAAAAGATCAACTCAGTGGACTGGTCTATTCCACTGAAAGCGGAAAACACTGTCCTGAGTGCGCTCAGCCATTAGCCGAGTGTATATGTGATGAGTTAACCGAGCAGTCACGCCTGGCAACACTGGATGGCATCGTACGTATCCGCCGTGAAGTGGCTGGGCGCAAGGGCAAAGGGGTGACGACCGTCAGCGGTATCCCATTGGCCGATGCTGAACTGAAACAACTGGCCAAGAAGATCAAGCAACGTTGTGGCACCGGGGGATCGGTGAAAGACGGTATTGTTGAGATACAGGGTGATCAGCGTGAGTTGATTAAGAGTTTGCTTGAAGCGGACGGATTTAAGGTCAAACTGGCCGGTGGCTGATCAGCGAAAGCTTTTCCTTGACGAAGTGAGCCAAGTCTTCTTTATCCAGCGGTCGAGCAAAATAGTAGCCTTGAAACCTGTCGCAACCAAAACGGGTAAGCATCTCCAGCTGTTCTTGGGTTTCAATGCCCTCGGCAATTACATCCATTTCTAGATTTTTACCGATAGTGACGATGCTTTGAGCCATTTGTTGAGCACTTTTGTCTGTTAGAGCTGCATCAATAAAGCTTTTATCTATTTTAAGTTCATCAATTGGCAGCATGCGTAGCATGCTCAAAGAAGAATAGCCTGTGCCAAAATCATCCATAGACAGCTGTACACCGTAGCTTTTAAGAGTATGCAAAAGCGGCAAAACGCTTGGAATATCTTCAATAAGCAAACTTTCGGTAATCTCTAGCGTCAGCCAACGACCTTCGATGTTTTCTTGCTGCATTTTTCCAATAAAGTAGCTGGCAAAATCAGGTTCGAGCAGTTGTCGCGCAGAAAGATTAATGGAGGTAGAAAAACTACGGCCAAGGGTATGGCGTATCTGCTTAATGTCTGCAAAAGTGGTTTCAATGATGTATCGACCCAGAATGGGCATTTGTCCCGAAGCTTCCGCTACAGGAATAAAGGCATCAGGCGGGACGCTGCCAAGGATTGAACTGTCCCAGCGAACCAATGCCTCCACACCATAAAAGCTGCCATCGGCGCTAATTTGAGGTTGGTAAACCATGAATAGTTCATGATTTTCCAGACCACCGCGAAGCGCCTGCTCAATGTTGACGTTCCGGAGATAGGTCTCTTGCATTGTGTCTTTAAAAATATGCACACTATTTTTAAGACGCTTGGACTCGTACATGGCGATATCGGCTGCACGCAGCAAATCATCGATACTATCACCGTGCAGGGGATATTTGGCAACACCAACACTCGCACTGACATGTAAACGCATTGAGTTGATCTGATAAGGTTTTGACGCTGTCTCAATGAGCTGCTTTGCCAAGTCCATCAGTGCGTTGTCTTCATCGACTTGTGTTAGCAAGATGAACTCATCACCTCCGTGCCGCAATAAAGCGGCCTCTTTGGGTGAAGCGGCCTGTAACCGCTGGGCAAGCTCTTGTAAAAGCAGATCACCGTGGTGATGACCAAAACTGTCATTCACGTTTTTGAAATTGTCCAGATCGACATAAAGTAGACCAAACGGGCGTGCTTCTGGGTAAATCCAGTGATGCACATTGTTTTTGAGGTAACTTCGGTTTAAAAGCCCCGTGAGTTGATCGTGGGTAGCCTGGTGCAGCAAATCGGCATTGCGCTTGGCCTCAGCGGTGGCGATGATGCGAAAGAGCACATATAGCATTCCTTCCACAGACATAAAAATCAAAAAATAGGCACCGAGTACCTTGGCAAACTCCTTCCAAAGCACCTCCATTTTAGTCATGAGCATGAACCAGAGGTTATAGTCGGTGTTATATTGGATGGAGACTAATTGAGAGGTGTCTTCCGAGCTATCCACATACGAGATGGGTTGATAGTCATGCCAAAAGCCATCTAACTCGTTGCTATGGGCTTTCGCTATCGCTTGTTTCATCGCCTCTTGTTTGCTGTTTGCAAGCAGCTCCTGGTAGGGACGGTAATCGAGTTCTTTGCCGTTACTGGCGTATTGTACGTGCATGTCTTCACGCACAATCAATGAAATATAACGGTTTTCATGGTCAATAGTTTTGACTATGTGTCCAAAAGAATCTTCCAGGCGTAAAGCTGCCGTGATAACACGATAGACGCTGCCATCAGGATTGCGTATGGCTTTGCGGATAGGAACAATCCAGTCTTGGAAGGGTTCAAAGAAATAGGTTCGTCCAAAAACCATCGTTTCTGAATCCATCACTTGCATAAATGAAGCACGAGATTGAGGTTGCTCCAGGAGGTTAGGGAAATTAGAAACATCCAGATTATTGGTAGCAAAAAGCATGTTTCCTTCAGGGTCAACCAGGGCAATGGCGATGATTGCAGGGCTTTCTTCAAGGGCTGCATTAAGCATATTCATGGCGTTTTGATTGTCTTGATAGGAGGTATCCTCTAAAAACCGATGTCCGAGGATATCCAGCATGATCTCATTGGTTCTATAAAGGGCTTGAGTGGAGCCAGCAATCAGTTTGAGAGTGTTTTCTTGGGAGTTTTTGGCGTCGGCGAAAAGCTGTTGCCACTGGGCGTAAGAGACAAAAGCAAAGTAAAGGGTAAAGAGCAGGGTCAAAATGTAGAAAATTGACCATAAGTTTTTTTTCAGAAGTGCCATAACACTGCCCTTTTATGAAATTTATCCTGAACCCCAGACCTGCCAAAGTAGTCATTGGTGTTCTGTCCCCAATCATTATTCCTAATCAACTCATTCATTGTTGTAAGAAATCAGCCATTCGTCCAGGTTTCATCAGTCATTCTGCATGTAGTAACTGATTACGTAGCATTTATCCGATTGGATGCTGACACGTTAACTCCATCTGGCAGCGGAAGGCTTTACGTGTCAAATTTGCCGGTAATGGGATTGAGATAGGTGTTTAGGTGTAATACCCTCAGGCGTCATCATGTAAGCCGATGAACCGGTCATGTGATCTAAATCCTGATCATGTGTAAATATGAGTAGAGTAAAGCATCTATTACGTTGTATTTCCATCAGTAGGTGAATGATGTGGCTACGTAAGGCGGGATCCAGTGCTGACGTAGGTTCATCGGCAATGAGAATATCAGGTTCAGTCAACATCGCTCTGGCCAGAAGTAAACGTTGTAGTTCACCACCACTCAGTCCCGTTGGTTTACGTTGCAAAAAAGCATCGTTATTAGGTAGGTGCAGTTGACATAACCATTGGCGAACTTTCGTCATGTCGACAGGTGTGGATGAAAGGCGTAAAGGCTCCGTTAGTATTTCCAATAGTGTAAAGTGTGAAGCACAAGCTGTTTTAGGGTGTTGGGATAGCAGTACACATCGGCCAGTAATATTAATGTTAGTAGCTGAAGTGTGTGGATCCCAACCGGCTAGCATACGAGCCAGGGTAGTTTTTCCAGCTCCGCTAGCCCCATAAACAAGTGTCAGGCTTCCCTGTGTTAACTGCATGTTAAAGTTTCTGAAAATGATACGACCTTGATGGTTCAAAAATAGGTTTTGCACTGAAAGAACGCTAGGTTTGTTATGATTTTTTGTTGCCTTTGGCTTAGTTGGTGGTGATATGCTTTGCATAGTTAATACGCTAGCTAGATTGTTGGTGCTGATTTGACCTTGCCTCATTTCGATGATGCGGTCACCCAATTGGTGGGCAAGATTTAGATCATGGGTCACTAGTACCATAGCTCTTTTGGTTTTTTCTTTTCTGAGTTGCTGCGTGATATGCTCACGCATGCTCTTGTCTAATGCCGCCGTAGGTTCATCGAGTAGCAGCAATTCTGGTTTACTGAGTGTGGCCAGTACCAGCAGTACACGCTGTATTTCGCCACCACTAAGATGACGAGGATAGCGCATCAATAGATTTTCGGGTAAACAAGCCTGCTGCATTAACACCTGCATAGGTAACTGACGCTGGTGTGGATTATGTTTCTGTTGTAAAGCCAAACCCTCATCAAAATGTTGCTTAATAGTCATATGAGGATTGAGATTGTCAGCTAATCCTTGAGGCAAAAGTCCAATCCGCGTATCAGTTACTCCTGTAAATACTTGACCGAAACGCCTGAACTGACCACTCCATTGACCGGGACAAAAACCTGCCATCAGTTCTAATAAAGTCGTTTTACCCGCACCCGATGGCCCTACTATGACCAAGGTTTCATTGGGAAAAACACTAAGATCTATCTGTCGTAAAAGCGGTTTTTCATCAATCTCTAGTAAAAGATCTTGCATCTGTATCAAAGCCGTTTGTGTGGTATTAGCCATATTCATTAAAAAACCGGGTCCTGTGTCGAGTTGCTGCTATTCAGCAGTAGAATCAGCCCAGTCATGGCCAGTAAGGGGCCTGGCAGTAACCACCAGAATGCAGGGTTGTGAATTTGCTCTTGGGCGTCAAGTAGCAGTCCTCCCCAACTGGGTAGGCGAGGGTCAGTCAGGCCAAGAAAAGCCAGCGCTGCACTAAGCATCACAGCACGCCTGGCATTTTGGAGAAATAGAACCACCATCAAGGGTGACAAAGGAGGCCAAATATGGCGGCGCAGAAGGTACATAGCCCCTGCACTGAAACTTTGCGCGTAAAGCACAGCATCACTGAGCAATTGTCTCTTTATTGCGGCCCTTAGGACACGGAAGTCGTCTTGCCAGCTTAATAAACTGATTAACACAATGACTGTACTAAGACTCGGCTCAAGCAAAGCAGCCAGGATCATCAGTGGGAGTACATTCGGTATTAACAGTAATATATCTGTTATTTTTAACAGTATACGATCAATGAGAGAGCCTCCAAACCTACTTAATGTAGCTAACAACAAGCCAATCAGTAAGGGCAAAAGTCCACAGGCCAATGCGATCAGTAACGTGTTAGGCAAGGCTTCTAATAGGCGCAGCCAGACATCTTGCCCAAGACTGTCGGTGCCTAGCCAATGCACTATTGAGGGTGGAGTAAGCACCTGGTTACTCATCTGGATCTGAGGCCAGTCACTAAAGTGAAGAGTCACAGCAATTAAGCATAGTAAGAGGAGTAGGTTCCGTGCTTGCATGTTAGCCTCGTGCCGTGAGTCCAGCAGTGATTACATCCAGAAGAGTATTGCCGGTCAGTACCATCAGTCCGGTTACCAGCAAAGCACCTTGTAACAGTAGATAATCTCTATTATGGATTGCATCTAGCATCAGTGAACCAACACCTGGATAAGAAAATACTACTTCAACAAATACGGTTACACCGACCATTCCGGGTAAGCTGCTGCTGAGACGTGAGAGTAGTTCAGGCATGGCGTTAGGCAGATACCAGTGTCGTAACAGCTGCCATCCAGAGATCCCTCGCTGTCGTGCATAGCGGATAAAAGCACGTTGTCCAATTTGTTGTGCCAGCCCATAAGCCAGGTAGAAGTAGCGCACACAACTATGCATGCACAGGGCCGTTAGAGGTAAAATGCCATGCCAGATAAGATCTGCAAGCTCATTTTTCCCCGATAGGCGAGCACTGAGGCCCGCTCCACCACCCGTTGGAAACCAACCCAGGGTAAAGGCAAACAGGTTCAACAGTAATAAAGCAACGACAAAACTGGGCAAACTGCTGAGCAGTGTCATTAAGGTGAAAGCCAATTGAGATGGCTTACGTTGCGGATGCATTCCGGTTAAAAGACCGATAAATGCACCCAATAAAAGTGAAATCGGCAAGGACAGCAGCACCAATGTCAGTGTCCAGGGTAGGGCATCAGACAGGACTTCACTGACGGGCGCTCTGTGTAACATAGAGTATCCTAAATTACCCTGTAATACTCCGGTTAACCAGTCACCGAATTGATGCAGTACTGGCCTGTCAAGTCCCAGGCGTTCGGTGGTATTGGCGTAGTCTTCGCTACTGATCGCTCTGCCGATATCGCTGGTCAGTAATGCATCGACCTGGTTCCCAGGTAAATACTGCAGCAACATAAAACTGAACAGCAGTAGCAAAGCGGCTGCCAGCATGTTGTCAAAAATTTGCTGCAGCAGCCAGGATAATATGCTGGCAGGTGAACGTTGAACCTTGATCATGGTTGGGGCAGAAACAACGAGAACTTGTTAAACGCCAGTGGAATGCCCATCGCAATACCCTCTGGGGTATAAGCCGCCCCAGTTGTAACACGTTCAGCGGTAAAGTTAGTGGGGTTGACCAGTGGTAGTGAAGGCAGGTCGGCGTTATAGAGTTGTTCAGCTTTTAAGAATAAGTCTTCTCGGTCAATCCTGCTCTGGCTGGCTTGCATCTGTTCGAGCAGATCAATGAGTTCGTGATTGGCGGTATAGTTATCTCCACGGCTATGTCGTCCAGTCAAGAGGGTTCTGAAACGGTCAGGATCGCCCTGATGGCTTTGGCTCAATAGTGCCAAATCGAAGTCAAGATCCTGCACGGCTTTGGTTAAGGGTACGTCCTGCAACAGTCTGATTGTCAGCTCCAGGCCGAGTGCATTGAATTGCTGTGCCAGCACCTTTACAAGCTGTGCTGCATTGGCAGATGCCACCAGCTTGAGTTGTACCGGTTGTTGTTGCTCATCTAACCAGCGTCCCTGGGTGTCTTGCTGCCAACCGGCCTGTTGCAGTGTGCTTCTGGCAGAATTCAGATCAAATAGATAAGGATTAAGTCCTGCCATACGGCCTTGTTGGCGGTAAGCGGGCCGTGCTGTTTGTGCTTTACCGTGAAACGCCAGATCGATTAACTGCTGGCGGTTAATCGCTTGCGCCAAACCCTGTCGCAGTCTAACCGATTGGAAACTCTGTTGATGGTTGAACAGTAACCGGTAGGGGTGGTTGGAGGCTGTTTCCAGTAGATTGGCACCTGCGGATTGAAACAGGTCAATAAACTCGTAGGTAATGCTCATCAGGTCGACTTCCCCCTGCTGCATTGCGACAGCGGCTGCTTGCGGCGATAGACGTGTGATCACGACTTCGGCATAGCGCGGTAGACCCAGATGCCAGTGCTCATTGCGGCGTAATTGGTAAAAGCCCTGTGCACGCTGATATTGGTCCAATATATAAGGGCCAGATCCGATCAGGGCCGCAGGCTGAGCGAAATGATCTGGATTATCAACTTCAGCATAAATATGTTGTGGCATGATCGGCAATGTACTTGCTACCCGCTCGATAAACAGTGGGTCCGGACTATCCAGGCATATTTCTACCTGGTCAGGTGTGGTGTTGATTGACGACACCTGATGGGTATCCACAAATCGATAGGGATGTTGCTGAATGTAGCTGAAGGTGAAAGCGACATCTTCTGCATCTAACTGGTTTCCATCATGCCATTTAGCTTGAGCATTTAGCGTGAAGGTGTAGCAACGTTGCTCATCATCACTGGACCAATCTGTTGCAAGTAAAGGCTGGATTTTTCCCTGATCGTCTTTCCAAAGTAACGAGTCAAACACAAAGCTGGTGTACACATACCCAGGACCTCGCGCCTGATGCAAGTAGGGTGCTAGCAATCCCCAATCCCCTTGTGCATCAGCGATAACCAATCGCTCTTGGCTTTCTGTAGCCCAGGTCATCGTTGCAACCAACCCTATACAAACGACCATTGCTTTGCTTGCCTGGCGTAGTGGCAATTTACACATCATGGATGGCTCCCACATAAATCATGCACTCCCAGGGAATATCAAGTTGTTTGGAGGTATTGACCAGCGCATCCAGCTGCAAGTGGATGCGTTGCTGATTGGCACTGAAGCCCGCGTGGAAAATAAGTACCACAGATGTGTCACTCGGATAGAGTGACAGCAGTCGTTGGCTGAGTTGTGGAATTTCCAGCTGCATGGTGAATAAAACCAGAATATCGGGCAATGTGCCTTTGTAATCCGCCAGTCCGTGCACCGTTGTCATCAATAATCGCTGTTGGGTGTCATGCAGCAACGACTGTCCCAGTAAGGCATTTGCGGCATTGAAACTGGAAATGCCGGGAATAACTGTTGGTTTTAAATCACGAAATTCAGTTAAGTAACCCGACTGCGGCCCAAATAAGGTCGGGTCACCAAACTCAACGACAACGACGGACAAACCCTTGTCAATGGCTTCACGAATGCGGTGGCGAATCTGGTCCTCTTGGTATTGTGTCTTGAGTTGATTGTCCCCTCGTCGTCCCAGGGAGCTGAATAAACCGTGCCCGGCATCAAGAATTGGAACTCCTCTGGGAAGGTACTTCTGAAGCTGACGCTCGACAAAGGGCATCGCCAAAATCAGGTCAGCGTTCTGTATGGCTTTCAATCCTTTTAAGGTAATGTTGTCCGCATCGCCAATACCGGCACTTACCAAGACTAACTTTCCGTGTGTGGATTCAGGTGATGGGGACATAAAATACTCCGGTATCAACAGATTAAAAGGTGTAAGTCAGGCTCAGACGAATATCACGTCCAGGTTCATCAACAATCCCGGTTACTGCGCTATACAAGCTGGTATGGTTGGCATAGCGTTTGTTGAACAGATTATCGATGGCTAAGCCAAATTCCAGATCTGGATTCGGTTTCCACTGAGTTCTGAGGCTATGGATATGATAACCGTCACGTTCAGGTTCGCCTGCTGGAACATCTTCAAGATCAGCAACCAGTTCGAGGGTATAACCAACTAGCCATTGTTCTGACAGTTGCCAACGATTGTCCCAAACGAGTGAGTCGCCGGTGGGGGCTGTCATGCGTCTTATTCCACCAGACGGGAATTGGTTATAGTTCACATCAATAATATTGAGTGCGAAGTTTGTGCTATAAAAGCCTGCAGTCCATTCGGCATTAAATTGCCAGCCTTCTATATCAAGCCTATCACTATTGAATATGCCCGCGGTGCCTAATGGCGCACTTCCTTGACCAATTGTCTGGATGTTGTTATCCAGGCGGGTATCAAATGCTTTTAGGTGGAGCGTTAGTGGCCAGTTTTCTGAAACATAACGAATGCCTATTTCGTGTTGTTTTGATGTTTCTGCTTTGAGTTGGTTGTTTGCTGCCGTGGTGGTTTGATTCAGACGCCCCAAAAAGCCGACAGGAATAATGCCACTGCCTCTGGCTGCCTCACTGTAACCAGCGAAAAGATTGAATTCATTGGTCAGGGCATAGTCAAATCGGAGTGCTGGTGACACCTTACTGCCTTTTAACTGAATAGGGCCGTAGTCACTGTCGTAATGATCCAGGCGTAGTCCCACTGTGGTGGTCAGTGGACCAAAATCAGTGATGCTTTCCATGTATATACCCAGATTCTCACTTTTGTATTCCACGGCTTGCCCTGTCAGATCCGGCCAGACAAGGGTATTACCCATGTTTAGTGCGTTGGTGTAGGCTGTTTCTTCAAACCAGTCCATACCAAGGGTAAGCGCTGTGTCTAGGCTGGTGAAATTAAAGTGGCTGGTATTGTTGATACTCAGGCCAATTTCTTCAGTTCTAATATCTTCAATAGCTGAACCGGGATAGCGTAGCGTATTTTCTGTGCGATATAGGTTGGCTCTGAAGTCTGCTGCATTATTGGCAGGGTTCCAATGGTATTCCAAAGTCATTCTATCCTGTTCAGTTTCCTGTCTGACTCGGCTTGATGGACCCGTTTGTAATTCGGGTAGGTATCCCATGTCACTACCATGGCTACCACGGGCATAAAGCCCTTCATTGTGGTTTCGGCTGACCGCGGCTCTGACGCTGTGGTTGCCTGCATCAAGTAAACTTAGCTTAAATAGATAATCACGATCTTGTCCCGCAGATCCAATGACGCTTCGACCCGAACCTGTTTCATAATCACCACGATTGTCGGCCGAGATGTGAGCAAGGAGACCCAGTTGATCAGATGCCATGCCATAAAGGCTGATGTTGCCATGTTTGCCATTATCAACTGAGCTGTATCCAGTTTTGATACGAGCACCGATGCCATCAACCTTACCGCTTCGCTGTAACAGATCTTGAGCATCTACACTTGTCATATGAATACTCCCGCCAAGTGCACCAGGACCAGAGGTCACTCCGGAAGTTGAATGGATATCGACTTGTTTGAGTAAATCAGGATTTAATCCGCCGAAACCTCCGCGATGTTGGTGTAGATTGCGGCCATTGCGGGCACCGTCAATCGTTATATTGAGATTGCTTCCCTCTACTCCGTTAAGGTATACGCGCTGAGCATTGCGGCTTCCTCCGCCAAGAGTAATTTCAGGTTTCAGGCGAAACACGTTTTTCATGTCAAAAATGACACGCTCTTGTAATAGCTCATTATTGATAGGTGTTTCGTCAGTGCTATCTGCTTTAATTAGTATGCTTTCGAGCACAATGGCAGATGAAGTAGATTGAGTTGATGCGGCATGGACTGAAGAACTAGCGGCTAGAACAGCTAGGTATAACACGCTTTTTTTGCAACTAGAAATTATGCGCATAAGGAATTAATACCGTATATATTTGATAATGATTATCGATAGCATTATATTAGCGCTTTATGAAGTGCTCAAAAAGAGCGAAGCGTTAAACTATTTGTGCAGGAATGTTGAAACGACATGAGTGAACTGGGTGCTATGAAATGCCTAGTGGCATTAAAACAACACGGTAGCCTCTCTAGTGCTGCTGATTATTTGCAGATGCCCAAATCAACTTTAAGTCGGCGTATAGCCGTTTTGGAGCAACAGTTAGGTCATCGGTTGACTCGTCAGAATGGCCGGAAGTTGTTGTTGACAAGTGCGGGGCTAAAGTTTGTCGACTATGCTGAGGGTATTATTGAATTAATGGTGAAAGGCCAAAAAGCGTTACATGAAGAGTATGACTCACTGGAGGGTGTGCTTCATATTGGTCTCTGCCAAGAGTTGTCAAGAGGCTGGTCAACTGAAGTGCTTAACCGTTTTCGGCAAGCCAACCCGGGAGTCTCGCTGCATATACACCAACTCGATCATGTCGATGCCCATGAAGCTTCATTTATTGATCTATGGATTAGCTGCTGCGATAGAGAAATTAGTGATAGTACAAATTCGGTTCTGCTAGCTCGTTGGGAGCAGGGGCTTTATCGATCAGCCACTACTAACATAGAAAATCAGTTTGATATACCTGAAACAGCTTCTTGGGTTCGAAGCCCTAATGAAACAGGTGAGGTAAAACTCTACAATAGTGAAGGCCATTGTCATTTTACTTATATGCCAACAAGTGTGGTGAGGATTAGCTCTATGCATATGAGAGCTGATGCCATCTCTCAGGGTTTTGGGGTGGGCTTGTTGCCCAGTTGGGTTGCTGAGTGCAAGCGTTATGGACTCAAAAATCTAAGACGAGTAATGCCTCTTCTAAGGGGAAAAGAGGTTTATCTACGTATGTACCAGAGGGCTGAGTGCACCAATCCAACGGTGTTGTCGCTAAAAAAATGGATTCAGCAGCAGGTGCCGCCAAAATGGACCAGCCAATAAAGGTAAACGGCTAAACAGCAGGTCCAAGAAAGGGTTTGTTAATTTTTCAGGCATCAGCGGTTAGCTTGCAATATTGCATAGTTTAAAGAGAGTAAGAAACCGCCAGTGATCCATAGCTGTGTGTGCTTTTCTGCGACTCGAACTGCTTGCTACGCCAGATATTGGCATAGGATAGTTTCCAACGATCGAAAGTCGCTGCAATACCAATAGATACATTACCCACTAAGGAGCGCCTATCTACAGAATGACTACTGCGAAAGGTATTTCCGTCCAGAAAAATATCCCTTAGCACCCAGCGACCATCCAATGAAATAAAGCCATGCACTCCCCAGTTATCGGTATGTTTGCCTTTGCTATGGGCGGGTACGCTATTATCCCCGCCTGGGCGCAGTGCTGAGGTGCCGAAATCGGCGGGCAAATTGCGGCCAATCCGGTATTGTGCCCCGGTATTCAGAAAGGTGGCCACATTACCCAGGCTACCGCCGCCGTGCAGGATCAGGTCCTGCTGTATCGTGTTACTTAACCGACTCTGAAAAACGCGGTTCTTATGTTCGTAAACCAGTTGGATCCCTGGTTCGTTGTGTAATTGATTATCCCAGCCATTGAAGCGATCAATACCACGAATATCATGAATCTGATCCTGGAACTCCTGCGCCAGAGACGCAGGACCCACCATACCCAGATTGACTTCAAATGAATTCAGGCGGTTCAGTGTACGAGTGTGATAACCCAGACCGGCGTACAGCCAGCCAGCATAGGGTCGATCATCAGGGTCAATGCTGGTGCGTTCCCGGTCATCCGGGGTATACATTTTCTGGCCTAGAGAAAAGACTACCCGGCGGCTGACTTCTTCATTGGACCCCCGTGCGACCGGGTCCAGGGGCGTCAGTAAGCGGTTGGCCTGGCGCATCCACAGGGGAAGACTCTCATCATCGATAAAGCTGTCAATGTCTGGTGATACCCAGGAGGCGCGTACGCCATTGGTGTATTGTTGATCTGTGCGACTGAACAGGTCATTCTCAAAAAAAAGATTCAGTATCCAGCGCTCACGGACTTCAGTAATAGCCTGCTGTTCATTAAAAACCTCTTGTGTTTCTTCTGCCTGAACGAAAGAACATACTAAGCTGAAAAACACTGCGTTAAGAGTAGCAAACGGTGATAAGTGGCGTGATATTGCCATGGTGAATACCTGAAAAAAGTCATGCTGAGGTCGAATCGGCCAACCTGCCATTTTACGCCTATGCAAGGACTTATACCAGAGGTGCCGCATGCGAAGGCCCTTCCCGTAATAGAGTTGAAAGTCGCTGTATACCGGTTTCAAAAATGCCTATTTCTGCTGGTGGGGTCACGCAAATTCTTACGGCTTGTGGCGCAGGGTGGCTGCCGACACAAAAGGGGTCTGATGCGATTAAGGTGACCCCACGGTGTGCCGCTTCGGCGACAAAATCCACTGCCCGCCAAGGTTCAGGCAATTTTAACCAGGCATGGAAACCATAGGCATGAGCTTCAGTTTCATAGTGTAACAAGGTTTGCTTGAGTAATACCTGACGACGACTGACTTCGGCCCACTGCCAATCGATCAGTGTATCGGCATTACCCGAACTGAGCCACCGGCAGGCAATGGCTCCCATCAAGCCGGGGACCGACCAGCATTGTGCACGCAGTGCGGCACTGAGGCGGGGAATCAAATTAGTGGGTGCGCGCAAAGCGCCGAAACGTAATCCGCCTTCAATGATTTTAGACACACTGAAAATATACAGTGAACGCTCCGGTGCCAGACGATAAAAAGGAGTGCCACGTTGTGATGGAATGACATACTGGACGCCATCTTCGAGCAAGAGCAGATCATGGCGCCTGGCAATGTCTACAATCGCTTCGCGGCGGGCCTGGCTCATATGTTCCCCGGTCGGATTGTTGTATTCAGGCATGACATAGAGCAAGCGAATTTTTTGTTGCTGACATAGCCGTTCTAAGGCGTCCGGACGAATGCCCTGATGATCGGTGGGAACCGGTATATGTTTAAGACCCAGCTGCCGGGCAATAGCGATCATGCCGGGATAGGTTAACGCGGCAGAGGCCACGGCTTCACCCGGCCGGATCAGTGCCTGCATGGCCAGATAATCCGCGTGCTGGCCCCCTTCGGTAATCAATAGCTCACTGGCCTCTACAGGTAGCTGGTGCCGTGTCATCCATTCAGCCAGTATTTCACGCTGGCCCAGATTGCCCTGTTCCGGCTGATATGCCAGTGCCTGGCGAGTGATGTCAGGTTGGTTGGCGATCTGCTGTAAGCTAAAGGCCAGTTGTTCTGCCCGAACCGGATTGGGAATTGGAATGCTGAGAGACAAATCGATACTGCCCGCACTGGCGCGGGATAGATGGTGAAAATCCGGCTCATCCGCTTGCGTACCCCGCACACGTGTGCCACTGCCCACGCGGGCTTCAGTGAGTCCACGGCGTTCCGCTTCCCGATAAGCCCGGGTTACTGTGCCCAGAGTGATGCCCAGTGCATCAGCGAGCAGACGCTGAGGTGGCAGCTTGTCACCGGGACTCATTCTACCGGCGGCAATATCGGCGGCTAACTGGTCGGCCAGTGTCAGGTAAAGGGTATCCTGGGTTTTGTCCAGTGTGGGTAGCCAGTGGCAGCGGGAGCGGGCTTTTTGTTGAATACTCACAGAGCCTCCAGGTGGATTGTACTGAATACAAAGGATTGTTTGCAGGACAAATAACTAATTGCTGCATTGATTAAACCACACTATGGTTAATTGTATGCATTTGCAACCCGAATATTAACCATTTTAGCTAAATTGTATCAATACAATGTGTTTTTGGAGGAGGTTATGGAACTACCTGGATATGAGTCATTGACATTAATAATTCCGGTTTTGCTGTTTTCATTCAGCATGTCGGTCACGCCTGGACCGAATAATGTCATGCTGACAGCATCCGGAGCCAATTACGGTTTTGTGCGCAGCATTCCGCATATGCTGGGCATTACCGTGGGTGTGATGTTGTTGATGACCTCGGTAGCTTTGGGTTTGGGTATTCTGTTTGAGCGTTGGCCGGAATTAATGACACTGCTAAAAGTGTTAGGTAGTGGTTATTTACTTTGGTTGGGGTGGAAGATTTTTCACTCGCCTCCACCCGAAATTCGCACAGACATGATCGGTAGTCCGCTGACTTTTTTCCAGGCGGCGTTGTTTCAGTTTGTTAATCCTAAAGCCTGGATGATGGCGATTTCAGCGCTCGCTTCTTTCACCCTCAGTGGCGAAGCGTTTATTGCCTCTGTGGTACTGATTATTCTCGTCATGGCCGCGGTGAACCTGCCATCCATCGCACTCTGGGCCAGTTTTGGTGTGTTACTGGGCCGGTTATTGAAAACTCCGCATCACTGGCGTCTGTTCAATCGATTTATGGGTGGATTGACAGCGTCTTGTGTGGTGATGATATTGATGTGAGTGGTAGTGGAAATTGGCCTGTATCTGAGCTATAAAACTCGGATACAGGTCAATTTTATACAGGAGTTAGCTTGATGCATAGGAAGCCTATTACCCTTTGTGCCCATTACTTAGCGCTCGCGTTACTCTGTTTTTTACCTTCGACAGCACTGCAAGCGCAGATCCTCCACTACATCGATGAGAGTGGTCGACGTATTTATGTTGATAATATCAGCAAAGTCCCGCATGCCTATCGCGATCAGTTGGAAGTACGCGGTTCTCGATTAACGCAGGAGCGTCGTGACGAACTGGAGCTGGAACGACAAGAGCGCTTAAGTGCGCAGCAACAACAGCAATATATGCGGCAGTTGGATCAAGCCATAGCCGCACTGCAAACGCCCCTGACAATGCGGGGTAACTCGGTGATGCTGCCTGTTAAAGTGACCTTACGGGGACGTACCGCCAATACCCTGATGGTTCTGGATACGGGGGCCTCTTCAACTGTATTTCATCGCGATAAATTGGCCCAGTTACCGCTTGACGCACGCCCCTCCGGGTATGCTCAGGTCGCAAGTGGTGATGTGATCGAAACCTTCTCGGCACGCTTTGACCGTATCGAAATCGGCCCCTATCAGATTGACAGCCCTCGTGCTGATATCATCGATTTTCAGGGGGGAGCCGAAGCACACGATGGCTTGTTGGGTATGGATTTTTTGCGTCAGGTTGAATACCGCATTGATTTTGAAGCATCACAGATCATCTGGGACCCGGCCCGCATTGCTGAACTCAAGCAGCAGCGGGCGGATCTGGAAGCCGCTATTGCAGCGCTCGCTGAGCCAGCTGAAGATCCAAAGTAGCTTTGAGTAGTCTGAACAGCTGAATTGCGGCGTCAATCTCTTCCTTGCGGTTGGTCAGACTTTCAATATTCAAACCTAATGGCAGTCCCAGTGGCAGACAGGCTTCCAGTATCTGCTCCAGACTGTTCTGACAGATACGGATGGATTCCGATAAGGGGTTTTCGGCATCCAGAATCCGCCAGCGGGTTGCTTCGGGTACAGAGATACCCAGCCACTGCATAAACCCCAGCGTTTTTTCACTGCCACAGGGGGTGAACGTGAGGATAATACGTTTGGGTGTTTCGCCTCGCTGGCGGCATTCACGCGCATAGCCTGTGAGTAGGTCGATAGTGGCTTGCGGGTTGTAAACAGCCTGTGAGATGAAAAACTCACAACCTTCTGCACTTTTTTGCAGCAAACGCAGGTGCTCATTCCCCTTGACCGCATGACGTTCAGCGATGGTAACTCCACCAAGATTAAAGGGAAGCTGGCTATCGCGCAGTGTCGCATAAGCATCCGGCAAGCTCAGACGTATCTGACCGTGTGATGACGGACTGCCAACCAGTACCAGGTGCTGCTGGCTGTATTTATCACTGGTTTCCTGCAACCAGGCTGCAAAGCTGGCGCGGTCACGCTGGGCTACACTTTTGTAAGCAATCGTGTCACGGCCTGACAACTTAGCCAGTAACCAGGCGTAATCGCGAGGATCGCGGGTTTGCATATAAGGAAAAGGACGAGGCTGATCTGTACGGCTGCTCTCATCTTGTATGTCATAAACCACCACGCCATCGTAATCGATACTGTCCAGACGCCCGAGTAGTTTTTCAGCTATACCTGCCATCGCTTCATCATCGGTTCCAGCACGAGGTGGCGTGGTGCCAATAAAATAAACCCCTTGCTGCGGGTCGCGAAATTTGTCTGAAAGTGTACGGCTCATGAATTACCCGGAATGTCGTTGTCAGTTAAGTAGCAGTCGTGAATAGTTTAACAATGAATTCTATTCAATAAACACTATTTCATTGTGAAATATTTGTAGGTGTGGATGAGTGGTATTCATAGATGCTCTGATCAAGTGATCAAGGAGCGTGATCAAGGGGTCGATCAAGGGGTCGGGTTTGTTGAAATCAGGGCTAATGGGATCGGATATGTCTGACTCGCCGTGAAATCATCCCTGATGGCTCCGGTGCGCCATCCCTGGCGCACAGGGTCAGCCATACCCGATCCCATCAGCCCTCACTAACTTGGGTGCCGACATGAAACCCGAAAGAGCAGGAGTTTGTGGGTTATGTGTACCCCGTGATCCTGCTATAAATCCCAATCCGTTTCCCAATCAATTTTCAGCAGCGTGGTGAAGTCATTTAATTTGGCACAGAGTTTCGGAGGGCTGGAAGTAACCTTAAATTTGGCACAGTGTTTCGGCGGGGTGGTGGTATCGCTTTGGAGTGACCGTCTGGCGTCAAGGCCGAAAAATGCTCCTGCATTTTCGGCATTCCCGCCGTCCATGGCGGTCAGGGCGGCAGTCGAGCGGCCAGAACGGCGAAAGCGTGTCACACCAAAGCGACACCCCCCCCAACAAGGCTCAATCTCAGCAAGGCACCACCCCTGCAAGGCACAATCCCAGCACACCCAATAGATACCACTACTAAGCAAAGCACAAACATGACAACCCACACCCACTGGCTTATGCTCTAACCTATAAACCGGAGGCACAGATGACAATACCGACACACCCAGAAAACCTGCTGAAACAGGTTCGCTCAGATCAGCCATTACCACCACTGGAACAGTGGAGTCCGGAGTTTTGCGGTGATATTCCCATGCGCATTAGCCGCGATGGGCGCTGGTTTTATCAGGGAGGCGAGATCAAACGAGCCGCCATGGTGAAAATGTTTTCGCGTATCCTCTGGATGGAAGGAGGGCAGTATTTTCTTAAAACACCCGTGGAAAAAGTCGGTATTGAAGTGGAGGATGTACCCTTTCAGGTGATAAGTGTTCAGCGCCTGGAGCAAGACCCGCCGGTGTTGGTATTTGAGACCGCCACTGGTGAACGCGTAGAAGCTGACGCTGAACATCCACTGCGAGTGGAAATCAACCCGGCTACAGGAGAGCCTTCACCCTATCTGATGATTAGATGGGGCATGGAAGGACGCATACAGCGCAATGTTTACTATCAGCTGGCCGAGTGGGTCGAAGTGGATAATACAACTGGGGTGGAGTATTGGACCATTGACAGTCATGGGCAGTGCTTCGTGCTGGGTGAAAATTAAAGTTGTCGTGACGCGCGCCGATAACCTTTACAGATAACTTGAGGGTAGAGTCATGACTAATATCTCTTCTTTACAGCCTGGATTTGTACGTTCTGGTGAATCACACCAGTCGCCGACGACGGCTACTAAATCAGGCTCCGGTCCTGAGCTGAGTCAATTGCAAAGCAAGATACTCAACAATTTGCTTCAGCATGTTCCAGGCATGAATCTGGATGGTCTGAAAAAACTGGATGCCAATAATTTTACTCCTGAAAAAGTATCTGACCGCATTAGTGGTTTTGTTGCTCAGGGTTTAGAAATGGCACGGTCGCGTGGTGCGTCAGAAGAAAAAATTCAGTCAATGTATGACAGTGCGATGAAAGGGGTTGAGAAAGGCTTTAAAGAAGCCAAGGAGATACTCGCCGGACTGGACGTGCTGCAGGGTAAAATTGCTGATGATGTAACGCGTACGGAAGAGCTTACCTTTGAAAAACTTCGCGCTTTATCACCCGAGCAGAACACCGCTATGGATATTGTCTCGATGTCGGCAGCCCAGCGCTTTGAGCGGGCCGAGAGTTTTGAGCTGAATATCACAACGCGTGAAGGTGATCAGGTTAACATTCGCTTTGATCGTAGCGATGCTTTTCAGTCAGGGATGGCGGCCACTGTTGATGGAGAAGGCAATAGTGCGATGGTATTCGATATGAGTCGTACGCAAAGTTCCGGCTTCTCATTTAGCATTGAGGGGGATCTCAATGTTGATGAAATTGATTCTATTCAGAATTTGATCCGTGATGTTAGCCAGGTGGCTGATGAGTTTTATCACGGTGATGTCCAGAAAGCTTTTGAACAGGTAGGCGGAGTGTCATTGGATGTCAGCCAGCTTAGTGCATTTGATCTCAGTATGACGCGTACCGAAGTGCGTAGTGTCGCTAGTCAGTATCAGCAAACCCAGCAGTTATCTGAGACTGGGGATCAGAGTCGTCCGGGACGCCGTCTGGGGCAACTGATGCAGCAATTGACTGAACAGATCAACAGCCCCATGTTGGATTTTGTGCAGCAGCAACAAGACTTTGCCAAGTCGCTGATGCAGTCTTTGGTGGAGCAGGATACTCGCTTCAAACAGGCTGATACTGAGCAGCAGGGCCGTTACCGCGACAATCTGGGCAGTCTGTTACAAACATTGAACAGCCAGGACCCTCGCGCTAACTGACCCTCTGGGTTTTACCTGTCAGGTGGTGAGCTTAATCTTTAACAACATCGATAAAGTAAGCATCACCACCTTCGACCTTCTCTCGCACCAGTCCATGCACGTCGGTTTCAAACCCAGGGAACAGGGCATTGAAGTCGCGAGCAAACTTCAGATAGCGAATGATCGTTGCGTTGAAGCGCTCACCTGGCACCAGTAAGGGAATGCCTGGTGGGTAGGGCGTAACCAGCATCGCCGTGACACGACCTTCGAGGTTATCAATCGACACCCGTTCCACGTCGCGGTGGGCCATACGTGCCCAGGCATCTGCTGGTGTCATGGCCGGTTCGATTTCAGAGAGGTACATCTCCGTAGTCACCCTGGCAACATCATATTCCTTATAGACGTTATGTATCTGGTTACACAGATCACGCAGGCCTCTGCGTTCATAGGCCGGATACTTTTTGGCAAACTCCGGCATGACCCGCCAGAGTGGACGGTTGCGGTCATAATCATCTTTGAATTGCTGTAACTCTGTAACCATGGAGTTCCAGCGCCCTTTGGTGATCCCTATAGTGAACATGATAAAGAAGGAATACAGACCGGTTTTTTCAATAATGATACCGTGCTCTGCAAGATAGCGGCTGACAATCGCTGCCGGAATTCCCTGTTCATCAAACTCACCGGCCAGATTAAGCCCCGGTGTGATGATGGTGGCCTTGATCGGATCAAGCATATTAAACCCGGAATCAATATCACCAAAACCGTGCCAGGTATCACCGGCATGAATAACCCAGTCTTCGCGATCACCAATACCTTCTTCAACAAGATAGTCTGGGCCCCAAACCTTGAACCACCAGTCACTGCCAAACTCTTCATCGACTTTACGCATGGCACGACGAAAATCCAGTGCTTCCAGAATGGACTCCTCAACCAGCGAGTGCCCACCGGGAGGCTCCATCATCGCTGCCGCTACGTCACAGGAGGCGATGATCGCATACTGCGGGCTGGTAGATGAGTGCATCAGGTAGGATTCATTAAAACGGTGTTTATCCAGCTTACGGGCACTGGCATCCTGCACCAGAATCTGAGAGGCCTGGGACAGACCCGCCAACAGCTTGTGAGTAGACTGGGTGGCAAATACCAGTGAGTTTTCTGAGCGTGGACGGTCCGGACCTATGGCGTGCATGTTTTTATAAAATTCGTGAAACGATGCATGCGGCAGCCAGGCTTCATCAAAATGCAACGTGTCGATAGTGTCACCGAGCATGGATTTGATGGTTTCGACGTTATAAAGCACTCCGTCATAAGTGCTCTGAGTGATAGTCAGAATGCGTGGCTTTTTGTTTACAGCGTCACGCGCAAACGGATTCTGCTCTATTTTGCGCTGGATGGTTTCCGGTTCAAATTCAGATTTAGGAATCGGGCCAATGATGCCGTAGTGATTACGGGTTGGCATCAGAAATACCGGTACGGCACCGGTCATGATGATGGAATGTAAAATCGATTTGTGACAGTTGCGATCAACAAGCACGATATCACCTGGAGCCACCGTTGAATGCCACACAACCTTGTTCGATGTGGAGGTACCATTGGTGACGAAAAACAGATGGTCGGCATTGAAAATACGCGCTGCATTGGCTTCGCTGGCAGATACCGGGCCTGTGTGATCAAGCAACTGACCGAGTTCCTCGACCGCATTGCAGACATCGGCACGTAACAGGTTTTCACCAAAGAACTGATGGAACATCTGTCCAACCGGGCTTTTTAGAAAGGCGACACCACCGGAATGCCCGGGGCAGTGCCAGGAGTAGGAACTGTCACTGGCGTATTCCATCAGTGCCTGGAAGAAGGGCGGTGCCAGATTCTCAAGGTACTTGCGTGCTTCGCGGATAATGTGGCGTGCGACAAACTCCGGTGTATCCTCAAACATGTGAATGAAGCCGTGCAGCTCGCGCAGTATATCGTTGGGAATATGTCGCGACGTGCGGGTCTCACCGTACAGAAATACCGGGATGTCGTCGTTACGCTTACGCACTTCAATAATAAAGTCCCGTATTGCATTCAAGGCGCAGCCGGACTGGTCTTCACCAGCTTCAGCGAAGTCTTCATCATCAATGGATAAAATAAAACAGGAAGCACGACTGGCCTGCTGTGCAAACGAGGTCAGATCACCATAGCTGGTAAAGCCGACCACTTCCATGCCCTCATTGCTGATGGCCTGAGCCAGATCGCGAATACCTGAGCCGGAAATGTTTTCGGAACGAAAATCTTCATCGATGATGATGACGGGAAAACGGAACTTCATGAGTGGCAGCCTGTGGTTCAGAGTTAGTGAGTATCGTCGCACCCGGGTGTGACAAACCTGTTGCGGGAGGCGCTAGGCTGGCTGATTCCTGCAAGTGGACTATTGTAAGAGATCAGTTGCCTTACAGCTAGTGTAAATACTAGTCGACGCCAAGAGAGCCCAGCAGTAAAATCGGTAGCAATTCAACTACCGAATGACCCAACATGAACATCGTATCCTTTGATGCGTTCCGTACCCTGCGCCTGCCTGGCGTGACGTTTATGAAACCCGAAAACATGTTTCGCCAGAAAGACGAAATACTGGCTGCCGACTGGGTGTTGTTTCCCGAGTACTGGCAAGTCAATGCGCTGGTGTTCGGGTTAAAGAAAAAAATATTTCCAAGTCTGTCAACTTATCTGCTTGGACATAATAAAATCGAGATGACCCGCGCTTTCCGGATGCTGATACCTCTGAATACACCTGACACAGAGATACAGGCCAATACCGAATCACGAGCCGCGGAGGTCTGGGACAAAATGGATCTACCCTTTGTTGCAAAAATCCCCAAAAGCAGTATGGGGGAGGGGGTGTTTCTGATTGAAAATCGGGCTGACTGGGCAGCTTACCTGGCGCGCACCGATATCATCTATGCTCAGGAGTTTCTGCCAATTGATCGCGATATGCGTATTATCGTTGTGGGTGGGCAGGTGGTTGCTGGTTATTGGCGCTTACAAGGTCAGGATGGCTTTCATAATAATGTTTCCCGGGGTGGCCAGGTTGATATCAGTCCGTTGCATCCGGCCGCAGTGAAGCTGGCGCTATATTTGGCTGAGGCCCTCAATCTGGATCATGCCGGATTTGATATAGCCATGGTCGGGGATCATCCCTATGTGCTTGAGTTTAATCGCTTGTTTGGCAATACGGGGTTGCCTGATCTGCATATACTCGTGGCTGATGCCATACTGACGTATATTCGCGAACAAACCGATCGGGATGATGACCCGCAAGACCCTCACAGACCGCAACCCCCTTTGCCGATTGCGGTCTGATTGGTAGGATTAGCGGTATTGCTGTAGCGCCGCGATACGCTCATCCAGTGGCGGGTGAGTGGACAGTAACTGCATCAGCCCCTGTTTCAGATGGCTGTTGATGCCGAAGGCCATTAACTGATCCGGCATCTGGTCAGGAATGCCCTGTTCCGCTTTGAGGCGTTGTAACGCACCGATCATAGCAGCCGGGCTGGCCAGACTGGCACCGGCTTCATCTGCCCGGAATTCGCGCTTGCGTGAGAACCAGGACACGATGACGGATGCCAGAATACCGAAAATAATTTCAAATACGAACACGGTGATGAAGTAGCCGATACCTCGGCCACCCTCTCCCCGGTTGACGAAACTATTCACAGCATGGGCCGCTATGCGAGCAAAGAACATCACAAAGGTATTCACTACGCCCTGAATCAGTGACAGGGTGACCATGTCACCATTGGCAACGTGGCCTATTTCATGTGCCAGTACAGCTCGAGTCTCTTCAGGCCGAAAGCGTTGCAACAGACCTGCGCTGACGGCAACCAGTGCGTCATTTTTGTTCCATCCGGTGGCAAAGGCATTGGATTGCTGTGCTGGAAAAATTCCCACTTCCGGCATCTTGATGCCAGCTTTTTTGGATAACTCCGCCACAGTTTCCATCAGCCAGCGCTCTTCAGCCGTGCGTGGCTGCTCGATGATCTGTGTATTGGTGGCACGTTTCGCCATGAACTTGGACAGAAACAGCGACACAAACGAACCGGCAAAACCAAATACCGCACAGAAAATCAGCAGTGAGGTCATGTTGAGCCCGGAGCCTTCCAGATAGTGCCCAACCCCCAGCAGGTTGAGTGTAATACTGGCGACCAGCAGTACGGCCAGGTTAGTGGCTAGAAAGAGTAGAATTCTCATTGCAGTCAGTTTCCATCAGGTTTAATAATCTGATGTTTAGATAGGGGTGGAAAGAGAAAGTTTCAAGGGCGGGCATGCATTAACCCCCGAGGGTCGGGAGTTGGTCTGAAGCCCCGTTTGCGAGGCTTCAGCAGTCGCGCCGTTACAGATTGGCAACCTGTGTTTCTATAGCTTGGCGCAGTTCCTGATAGGAATCCAGGTTTTCCGGACGGAAGAAAAGTTTGTAATACTGGCGCTCAGCCATACGCCCTTTACGTTTATTGTGGTCTTCCGTGTAAAGTGCATACAAGTAACTCATCTGCAGATGAACAACGGCGGTGTGCATCGGAAACTCAATCGGATGACCTTCGAGGTCATAGCTGATCTTGGTTTCTTTCAGCGTGTAGAAAGACGCTTCTGCAACCTGATCAAGGTTAAGCAGAAAATTCGAGGTCACCGGGACAATATGACGCTTGTCGATGCCGTTATGTTGCATTGAAATACCAGAGTTCTTTTTGATCTTGATAAACATGTTAGCTGTCATTCCTGATTTGATCTTGGATGCTTTCAGTATAGACCGGCTTTGTTGCAAATACTTTATTGTTCATAGGTTTTCAGGAAAATTGCGATGCGTTCTATCGCTTCACTGAGCAGATCAACCGAGGGCAGAAACACCAGACGAAAGTGCTGAGTATCCTGCAAGTTGAAGCCGCTGCCCTGAACTATCAAAACTTTTTGTTGTTGCAACAGATCCAGTGCGAATTTTTCATCATTGTGGATTGGATAAAACTCAGGGTCCAGTTTTACAAAGAGGTACAAGGCCCCTTTGGGTTTGACGCAGGACACACCTGGAATAGCATTAAGGAGTCGGTGGGCCAGTTCCATCTGCTCATATAGACGGCCGCCGGGGATAATCAGTTCGTTGATACTCTGATAGCCACCCAGTGCCGTTTGAATAGCGTATTGAGCTGGTACATTGGCGCAGAGGCGCATGCTGGCAAGCATGTCGAGCCCTTCAATATAATCCCGAGCCCGGTGTTTAGGACCGCTGACAATCATCCAGCCAGAGCGGAATCCAGCAGCACGATAGGTTTTTGACAGGCCATTGAAGGTCAGGCAAAGCACATCATCGGCGAGTGCGGCCAGTGATGTATGTTCAGCGCCATTGAAAAGAATTTTGTCGTAAATTTCATCAGCAAACACAATCAATGAGTGCTCACGAGCCAGTTCCAGAATCTGCAATAGCAAGGATTCCGGATAAAGCGCGCCGGTCGGGTTATTCGGATTGATTACTACAATGCCACGGGTGTGTTCGGTGATTTTCTCGCGGATGTCGTCTATGTCCGGAAACCACTCATTATGCTCATCACAGCGGTAGTGAACAGGCGTTCCACCGGACAGGCTGACAGCCGCGGTCCAGAGTGGGTAGTCAGGTGCCGGGATCAACATCTCATCGTTATCGTTTAGCAGGCCCTGCATGGCCATGACAATCAGTTCCGACACCCCGTTACCGATATAAATATCGTCAAGGGTAATATTACGGATGGATTTGCGTTGGCACTCATGCATCACCGCTTTGCGTGCTGAAAAGACCCCTTTGGAGTCACAATAGCCCTGGGCTTCGGACAGATTGTGGATCACATCCTGTACGATCTCTTCCGGTGCATTGAAGCCCCAGGGGGCCGGATTGCCGATATTCAGCTTGAGGACTCGGTGCCCCTCATCTTCCAGGCGCTTGGCTTCCTGCATTACTGGGCCACGGATGTCGTAGCAGACATTAATTAGTTTGTTGGACTTGCGAATTACGGACATGGTCGATGATCCTGCGCGCGCTCAGTGGCGCTGTGGCTTAGAGCTTGTTGGCCTGAATATTCAAGGCCGACTATAATACGCTCTGGCAAGCTAAATTCAATGCTGCGTTGAGTTCACTTGGCCCCGGCGATCAGATAGCGGGTGAATTCGGGATCATTAAAGGCCTGAAACAGGACTTCGCTAGCCAGGTCATTAACAAACTCACGGGTTTTCTGCGCCGTTGGGGTGCGTAGAATCTCTTCTCGGGATTCAGATTCAAATTGACCTTGATAACCTCGCAGTCCATCAACAGCTTCCAGGTTAATGCGCATGACACCGATTAACTCCCGTCTGACGCCGTCACTGCGTAGATGATAGCTGATATGCTCCAGTGTCAGGGTCAAGCGGGCATTGGCCTGGCTAGAGGTCGCTACCCCCATACGGCCCAAGGTGTTCAATGCGGCTTGGGTCAGCTCTGAGCGGATATTATCCGTAACTGATACTGGAACCTCATTGCCAAGGCGGTCAGCAATACTGCCAATTTGTAACTGTTGCGATGGGTAGACGACCTCAACACGTAAGGGCATAGATTGTGGTAGGCGAGGGACTGAAACTACCTCCGGTTGCAGGTTGACCCGTTGGGGTATCGGGCCGGAACAGCCTGCAAGCAGAAACAGGGTGATGCATGTCAGTAACAGGGACAGAAGCTGTGTTAGGCGCACGACAGGTACCTCTCAATCAAAGGCTAAGGGTTCAAGAGTTGTTAAAAAAGCAGCCAGTGAATCGGCCAGACGCTGGTGGGGAGGCTTTCCCGGTGCTTCGAGCCAGATGCTGCCATCCGCATTATCGAGGCTCAGCATTAGATTAGCATCCGGCAGGGTGACTGCAAAGAAAAGCGTCAAGGGCAATTTGCGTCGTTTTTTCTCCAAGGCATGTCCGATCAGATTAGCTCGCAGGCGCTCAAAATCATCTTTGTTCCAGACTTGCAGTAAGGAAAGCTCCCCTTGTTCAGCCTGAGCTGGAAGTGGGTCGGACCAGTAGCGGCTGTAGAAATCAATAATATCCGGATGCACTGGTGTTTCCAGTGCCTCGCTTAGACGCTGAAACATGTCTGTGGCGTCCTGCTGTCGTACCGGCTTCCAAAGCGTCAATACACCCTCTTCGGCTGTATTTTGCCAACAAGAACTGGGCCATTCCGGATCATAAGCTTGTTGCGGCCAGCCGTGCGTCTGGCAGTTTTGCTGCAGTTTCTCGATAAATTGATCCAGTGCCGTCGTCACCGGGGTCGAAATTGATCTCATGGGTTAACTCTATAAGTGAAATTCTAGTAAGCTAACTCTAGCGGTTGGTGTTTGTTGTGATCAAGAACAATTCGTTGCTAAAATAGCTGTATGCCACGTACGACAGGGCCTGGGTCGATAAGTTTGTGGTACGAATAAAAAAATAGTTATTTTTTTTCGCTGAACTATTTGACAAAGATCAGAATTCCATTAGAATTCGCACCTCGTTACGGGACGCCAGCTTGGCAAAACGCAACGAAATGCAAAAGCTGTGATGTATGTGGAGCGGTAGTTCAGTTGGTTAGAATACCTGCCTGTCACGCAGGGGGTCGCGGGTTCGAGTCCCGTCCGTTCCGCCACTTACATCACAAGGCCAGACAACGTTTTGGGCGAATAGCTCAGTTGGGAGAGCACCTGCCTTACAAGCAGGGGGTCGGGGGTTCGAACCCCTCTTCGCCCACCAAAACGGAGTGGTAGTTCAGTTGGTTAGAATACCTGCCTGTCACGCAGGGGGTCGCGGGTTCGAGTCCCGTCCATTCCGCCACTTTTGCAGATTTACGTTATGGGCGAATAGCTCAGTTGGGAGAGCACCTGCCTTACAAGCAGGGGGTCGGGGGTTCGAACCCCTCTTCGCCCACCATAACGGAGCGGTAGTTCAGTTGGTTAGAATACCTGCCTGTCACGCAGGGGGTCGCGGGTTCGAGTCCCGTCCGTTCCGCCATTTCATGGCTCGTTCTTCAGTCGAAGAATATAATGTCACATGTCTTTAGTTAATCCACCAATAGTTAGTCCCCCGATACGCTACCAAGCCGTTTCCCTGCCTTTGTGTCACAATTTTGGTATTCAGCTTTCCATTTTGCGCCTGGACGAAACCCATCCGCACATCAGTGGTAATAAATGGTATAAATTGCAGCCCGCTCTGGCTGAAGCCCGTCGTCACCCTGGTCGTCCGATACTGAGTTTTGGTGGTGCCTTTTCCAATCATATTCATGCACTTGCCTATGCCGGGCAGGAATCAGGCATTGCTACGATTGGAGTGATTCGGGGAGAAGCGACCTCAGCTTCCAATCCTACCTTGCAGGATGCACAGCGTTGGGGCATGCGCTTGGTATTTGTGTCACGCAAAGATTATGCTCGGCGTTACGATCCTATCTTTATTGACACACTACATCAGACATTAGGTGATTTTCAATGGGTGCCGGAAGGGGGTAGCTCAGCAGCCGCTATTCAATCTTGTGGAGATATCTGGTCGGCTCTGTCGGCTTCTGATGTCCCGCTTGATTATCTCTTCTGTGCGGCGGGCACCGGCGCTACGGCTGCGGGGTTGATTGCTGCCCGGCCTGCCTCTGTCAAAGTATTCGTTGTACCTGCACTAAAGATTAGCGTGGCCGAGGTGGAGTCGATGTTGCAGGCGCATTGGGCTGCCGCGGGATTCTTACAGCCTGATGGTTATCAGGTACTGCCAGGGTGTCTGCCTTATGCCCGACTCTCACCAGAGCTTGCTGCTCTATGGTGGCAGCTATCTGCATGCTATGGTGTTGATCTTGATCCGGTATATACACTGAGGGTGTTCCATCAACTGAGCCGCTTGATTTTACAGCGTCGATTCAAGCCGGGCACCCATGTGGCGCTGTTGCACACAGGAGGCATGCAAGGGCTCAGGGGCCATGCAGATCGGTTGCGACGTATGGCGCCTGCTTTTTATGGCCCATTACCTCTATAATAATGAACAGCATACAACTGAGAGAGAGATCTATGGATAACTTTCGCAACATCGGCTTGATCGGGCGTCTGGGTAGCAAGGCGGTTATCGATACCCTGAAACAGCTTATGCGATTTCTGGAAGAACGCGGCCTGAATGTGATTCTTGATGAGAAAATTGCTGAGGTGATACCTGGACATGGTCGACAGACCTGCAAGCGCAAAATGATGGGTGAAATCTGTGATCTGGCTATCGTTGTGGGCGGCGATGGCAGCCTGCTGGGGGCTGCGCGTTCGCTGGCGCGCAGTGATATTCCGGTACTCGGCGTAAATCGTGGCAATCTGGGGTTCCTGACAGATATTTCTCCGCAGGACATCGAAGAGCGCGTAGCCGAAGTGCTTGAAGGCGGCTACAGTGTTGATAGCCGTTTTTTGTTGGATGTGTCCATCCGCCGGAAGGGCGAGTCGGTCGGTGAGATGGTGGCATTGAATGATTGTGTGCTCCATCCAGGTAAAGCGACCCGTATGATTCAATTTGAACTGTATATCGAAGGGCAATTTGTTTATACGCAGCGTTCTGATGGCCTGATTGTATCGACGCCGACGGGATCGACGGCCTATGCGTTATCTGCAGGCGGGCCAATTATGCATCCCAAACTGGATGCATTGGTGCTGGTGCCGATGTTTCCGCACACTCTATCCAGTCGCCCGATAGTCGTGAGTGGAAACAGTGAATTAAAGCTGGTGATCAGTGAAGAGAACTCAACCTACCCGACTATTTCCTGTGATGGGCAGGCCGACTTCAGTCTGGTACCGGGTGATGTGATTTCGATCAGGAAAAAATCACACAAGCTGCGGCTATTACACCCAAGAGATTATAATTTTTATCAGACGTGCCGGGAAAAACTGGGCTGGAGCTCAAAACCCGGCGCATAGGAGCCTGCACCCTGTGTAGGAGCTCGCACTTAATGTAGGAGCTCGCTCCGCGAGCGAATAATGGTCCGGAGGCTGCGATATTCGCCCGGAGACCGGGCTCCCACAATAGGGGGGTGGGCTCCCACAATACGAGGGGCGGGCTCCCACAATAGGGGGGGCTCACGATAGATAGAGACGGCACCCTGTGTAGGAGCTCGCACTCAATGTAGGAGCTCGCACTCAATGTAGGAGCTCGCTCCGCGAGCGAATAATGGTTCGGAGACTGTGAGATTCGCCCGGAGACCGGGCTCCCACAATACGAGGACCTGGCTCCCACAATACGAGGGCCTGGCTCCCACAATACGAGGGCCTGGCTCCCACAATACGAGGACCAGACTCCCACAATACGGGGGCGGGCCCCCACAATAGGGAAACCGGGCTCCTACAACAGAACATAGGAGAAAGCTTTGAACGACAGAACATTTAGCGGATACGATATTATTGGTGATGTGCATGGATGTGCGCTGAGCCTGCGTATTCTGCTCAGTCGGATGGGCTATACCCAGCAGCAGGGGGTGTATCAGCATCCCAGCCGTCAGGCAATTTTCGTAGGTGATATCATTGATCGCGGCCCGCATATTCGTGAAGCGTTGCATTTGGTACACGATATGGTTGCCGCAGGTCATGCTCAGATCACCATGGGCAATCACGAATACAATTACCTCTGTTATGCCACGCCAGCTCCCAGCGGATTCGCCCAGCCCTTCTTGCGTAAGCATACACCGCGCAATAGGCGCATCCTGCAGGAAACCCTTGAGCAGCTTGCCAACCACCCGGATGACCAGCGGGACTTTTTAACCTGGTTTGAGCAGATGCCGGTATTTCTGGATTTTGATCATTTCCGTGTGGTGCATGCCTGCTGGCAGCAAACGCTGGTGGATCGTTTTGTTGCCATGAATGGCAGCAACCGCATGCGTCGGGGCTTCTTGTTTCGCTCGGCAGTCCATGGTTCGCAAGAGCACGAAATTATGGATATTCTGCTCAGAGGAACCCATCTGGAGCTGCCTAATGACGAAGTGATGGTGAGCCGGGACGGCTTTGAACGCAGTTTTTTTCGAACTAAATTCTGGCTCCGTGATCCCTATTATCTGAATGATGTGGTGTTTCAGCCAGATCCCTTGCCAGCACACCTTGCCAGGTTGCCACTGACTCGGGAGCAACGCAGCGAGCTAACATGCTATCGTGAAGACAATAAACCTTTGTTTATAGGTCACTATTGGTGTGAGGGAGAGCCTGAGGCTCTGTCTCCCAGTGTAGCGTGTCTGGATTACAGTGCGGTGAAATATGGCAAGCTGGTTGCGTATCGACTGGATGATGAAGCTCGGATTCAAAATGATAAATTTGTCTGGGTGGATGTTGCCAGGGAAGTGGTTTTTAACGATTAAGGGAAGTCTTTTATGCCATGGCAAAAGAGTTGGTTAACGCTCAGTCTGATTCTAATCAGTGTATTGGTTTCATTGGCAATTGGTTTTGGTAGCAATCATGGAATGATGCGCCTGCTGACATTTACTGATTTCTCTGTACGTGGAGAGCAACTCTTGCACCATACCCTGGGTGGTATGCTATCAACTGGTCAATGGTGGCGTCTGGTGACGCCTGCGTTCATGCATTTCAGTGAACTGCATCTGCTGTTTAACCTGATGTGGATCTGGGTGGTGGGTCAACGTATTGAGCTGTTTCAGGGGCGCTGGGTGCTATTGATCCTGGTACTGGTTTCCGCGATGCTATCCAATCTGGCTCAGTTTTTGATCAGCGGTCCAATGTTTGGCGGTATGTCAGGGGTGGTTTACGCTGTGTTAGCCTACACTTGGTTGTGGGATAAACGCGGGCTACGGCCTGTTTTCGGTCTGCCGCCGGGACTGATGGGGTTTATGTTGTTCTGGCTTGTGCTGGGGTATACCGGCATGCTGCAGATGTTTGGCATGGGCTCGGTAGCCAACACGGCGCATCTGGTTGGCCTGCTGGTTGGGTTGATGTTTGTATTACCGGTGCAACTGTTGCAACGCCGTTCCTGAAGAATGACTGTGATAAACTGGATAACTATACAGGAGAGCTTGGATGACGTTTGATGAAATGATAGATGCGATGACAGTCGATATCTACCAGTCGATGAAGCGTTCTGTCGAACTGGGTAAGTGGCCCAATGGTGAAAAACTCACGCAAGCGCAACGCGACCAGAGTATGCGCGCCGTGATTGCCTATGAGCATAAGCGTAACCTGCCAGAATCTGATCGTGTCGGCTTTATCGACCGCACCCGCGCTGATGGCAAGCAGCATGGTTCCGACCCGCTTGAGCCGGATGTGCTGAAAATTCTCAATTCGTAAGGAAAGCAGATTTCATGTCAGTTAAACCGGTTATTTACCTGAAAGACTACACCGCACCCAAGTTTCAGATTGACAGTATTGCACTGCGCTTTGATCTTGAAGCAGAATCGACCCGCGTGACCAGCCTGCTAAAAGTCAGACGCCATCCTGATTTCCCCGAGGCTACACAGTTACAATTGGATGGGCACGAGTCACTGGAATTAGTCGGTCTACGTCTAAATGGGCAGGTACCTGATTCCAGCCTGGTTAGACGTCAGGGTGAACAATTGCTTCTGGACCCGGTTCCGGAGGTGTTTGATCTGGAAATTGAAACGCGGCTCTATCCGGCTGAAAATACCGCGCTGGAAGGGTTGTATCTTTCCGATGATATGTATTGCACACAGTGTGAAGCCGAAGGTTTTCGCCGGATCACTTTTTACCCGGATCGCCCGGATGTCATGTCAGTATTCAGCACCACGCTGGTTGCCGATAAAGCACGTTTTCCGATACTGCTGAGTAATGGTAATCCGGTTGAACAGGGTGATCTGGACGGTGGCCGACACTGGGTCACCTGGCAGGATCCTTTCCCCAAGCCAGCCTATCTGTTTGCGCTGGTGGCAGGGGATTTGAGTTGTCTGGAAGATCATTTTATCACCGCATCTGGTCGGCGGGTGGCTTTACAGATCTACGCGGAACGCAAAGATCTTGAGAAGCTTGAACATGCCATGACCGCCTTGAAAAACGCCATGCGCTGGGATGAGCAGGTCTATGGTCGCGAGTATGATCTGGACATTTACATGATCGTTGCCGTGGACTTTTTCAATATGGGTGCGATGGAAAACAAGGGGTTGAATATTTTCAATACCGCCTGTGTGCTGGCGCATCCCAGAACTACGACCGATGCCGGTTTTCAGCGCGTTGAGTCGGTGGTGGCACATGAATACTTTCACAACTGGTCGGGTAATCGGGTCACCTGTCGTGACTGGTTTCAGTTGAGCCTGAAAGAGGGCTTTACTGTATTCCGTGACCAGAGTTTTTCCGCTGATATGCATTCAGCACCTGTGCAGCGGGTAGATGAAGTCGCCATCCTGCGTACAGCCCAGTTTGCTGAAGATGCCGGTCCCATGGCACATCCGGTTCGACCGGCATCCTTTATCGAAATTTCCAACTTCTATACGCTGACTGTGTACGAAAAAGGCGCTGCCGTAGTGCGTATGCTTCATACGCTATTGGGCGCGGAGACCTTCAGAAAGGGTACAGATCTGTATTTTGATCGACATGATGGGCAGGCGGTTACCACTGACGACTTTGTTAAAGCTATGGAAGATGTATCTGGCCGTGATCTGACCCAGTTCAAGCGCTGGTACAGCCAAGCCGGTACCCCGAGATTAGAGGTGACTGATGAGTATGATGCTGTCGCACAACGTTACTTACTGACAGTGCGTCAGTCCTGTCCGCCAACACCAGAGCAATCGGAGAAGGTGCCTTTTCACCTCCCCCTCAGTGTGGGCCTGCTACGCGCTGATGGTCAGCCTTTTATCCTGGCGACTGGTCAGACAACGCAACTGCTGGAAGTGACCCAGGCAGAACAGACCTTCTGCTTTGATGGCATAGATGAGCAGCCATTACCCTCACTGTTGCGTGATTTCTCAGCACCGGTCAAACTTTCCTACGCTTATACACAACAGCAGTTACGCTTCCTGCTGCAACATGATGAAGATGGGTTTAACCGTTGGGATGCCGGTCAGCAACTGTCGATGAGATTGGTACAGCAGTTGATTGAGTCTTTCCAGCGTGGCGAAGCGCTGGCTTTGCCAAAAGACTATATCGACACTTGGAAAGCGCTACTGCAAAACGCCAGTGAAGATCCTGCCATGTCAGCCCTGTTGCTGACCCTGCCCAGTGAAGCTTATATCAGCGAAAATGCCGCGGTTATCGATCCGGTTGCTATTCATCATGTCCGTCAGTTTATGCGCAAAACTCTTGCTGAAGCGCTGGAATCCAGCTGGTTGCGTGTGTATCAGCAGCATGATGGCGAGCAGGCTTATTCGCCCGAAGCGGCTGAAATAGCCCGGCGGAGTTTGCGTAATACCTGTCTGGGTTATTTGATGGCGCTGGATAGCCCTGCGCATCTGGCACTGGCTCAGCAGCAGTTTGAAACCTCAGATAATATGACCGATCAGTTTGCAGCATTGGTCAGTGTGGCTCACTCTGGTTTCAGGGATTCGGCCGATGACATACTGACTGAATTTCTGAACCAATGGCAACATGAATCATTAGTAATGAATCAATGGTTGATGGTGCAGTCCACTGATCCACGCCCAGGTGCTCTGAGCAGGGTGAAGCAGTTGCTGGAGCACCCGGTGTACGATTCCCGCAATCCTAACAAAATTCGTGCAGTGATTGCGGCATTCTGCCAGCAAAATGCGGTTAATTTTCATGCCGAAGATGCGAGTGGATATCGCTTTTTGGCCGACCATATTCTGCTGTTGGATAAACAAAACCCACAAATTGCCGCGAGGTTGCTGACCCCCTTGACTCGTTGGCGGCGCTATGCGCCCGCGCGTCAGGCGCAAATGCAGGCGCAGCTACAACGTATCATCGACACAGGTAATCTGTCAGGTGATGTGTATGAGGTGGTCAGTAAAAGCCTTAAATAATCTTTTGTTATCCCAAGGTTGTAGCCTACGGGCTCGCTCCTTGAGGATGGCTTAGATATACTCTGGTAAAGCTAAAAAATAAAACTGTCAGGAAAAAAGAATGGATAAATATCTTGTTGCAGAGCAAAAGTTCGACCTTCAGCAAAATTTCCGTCGGGCACTGAAGTGTCAGGAACAACTCAGTACCGCTAAAGACGCTGTTAAAGAGGCGCGCAGCAGCCGGGTATGGATCGTGGCTCTGATTGTGCTGATCTTTGCTATAGGGTCTGATTTCTTCCTGGGGGCTTCCGCGGCACTATTTGCACATTATTTCTATCGTATTATCCGAGCCTGGTATGCCGTCAGTCGTGCTGAAGAATCACTTGAAGAGAATGAGCGCTGGTTTAGTTCCAAAGGCTTGAAGCTGGAAGGGCGCGTATTGTATTTCCGTGAGGACAGCCTGCTGGAGCAGCCGCTGGACCCCTTTGATGATGAGCTGTATCGCTGATTCACTGCTAGATACTGCTACTAAAGGCTGCTATTGAGTGTGCTTTTTTATTGATACTGGTCAACAGTCATTTGTGCGGCTGCGGTATATAGTGGAGACAACCTACTTTCAGGAGACAGTGAGATGACGTTAATAATGCAGTTGCATCAGGATCACATTAACCTGAGCCGGTTATTGGAGTTAATGGAACTTAAAATCCAAAAGCTGAAAGCGGGTGATACACCCAATTTTATGTTGTTATCCGAGTTGGTGGATTATATCGGTAACTATGCTGATCAGTATCATCATCCTCGTGAAGATCACATGTATCATTATTTTGCTGGACAAAGTGGGGCACTGGATGAGCATTTACAGCAGTGCGAAGCCGAGCATGCTGATCTGAAGCAGGCATCCAAAGCTATTAATGAAACAGTCGATGCGGTAATGCACGATGCCGTGATTCCCATGTCTGATTTTATCGGCCAACTGGAAGCTTTTGTGCAGCGAGAGCGTGATCATCTGGATTATGAAGAGACAGTGATCTTCCCAGGTATTGAGCAACTTGCCAAAACGGATGACTGGGAAGCACTTGAGCAGAAGCTGCCTGAACCGGAAGACCCTTTGTTTGGTGAAAAACAGGGGGAAAACTACCGCGAACTCTACAAGGCCTTGCTGCAAGACGTTATTGCTGCGCGCTGACCTTCAGCAAACATGGCATAAAACTGACTCTGTTGCGACCATTATGCTTACAGAAATAAAGGGCCTGATCAGCTGTCTGAATCAGGCTTTCAGTCAGCTCGGATACATCGGCGTCAACTGTGTGCTGTTGTTCACAAATGGTAATACCCAGCGAGGCTGTGATTCGCAGAGCCTGGTTCTGATGCCCGGAAAACAGAGTCTGGCTGATGCATTTACGCAAATTTTCAGCGACCCGGGTTGCTTCTGGCTCGGGGCAACCGGGTAACAAGATTGCAAATTCCTCTCCACCATAACGGGCAATACTGTCCGTTTCGCGCAGTTGTTCTTTTAGCAGCTGTGATATATCCCGCAGTACTTTGTCACCGCTTAAATGCCCATGAGTATCATTGACCGGTTTGAAGTGATCAATATCCAGTAGTATGCAGCCTAAAGGCTCACCGGTTCGGTTGCAGCGTTTGATTTCACGTAACAGTTGCTGACTGAGCGCACGTCGGTTGAGCGCGCGTGTCAGAGGGTCAATGCTGCTAAGGCGTTGCAGGGTTTCGCGGCTGATAGCATTCTCCATGCACACGGCTACCACTGAAGCCAAGTGAGAAACATAATCATAGCGTAACAAGTGACTATAGCGCCCGGGGTCAGAACTCCCGAGACACAGGCTACCAATCAGGCAATCTTCTCTGATTAGTGGTAATAATGCACAGGACTGCACATCCTCAGCACCGCGAAAGCACGTTGTGATGATATGCGGTGTCGCTTCACCACAAAACAAACTACTATCTGGGTAAAGGTCTCGCAACGGTTGCTGCTGCCGAATAAGCTGCAACCCTGGAAAGTGATTGAAGCGTGCCGAACCGTCCAGCAGCTCCTGTACCATGTCTTCCGGGTCCAGTAGCATCAGCGTGACGGCGGATAGATTGAAATCCTGGCGAAAATGATTGAGCAAATAATCAAGCAGTTCTGCCAGAGTGATACAGGACAAAAGGTCCAGCTCAGCAGAAAAAAAGGCTCTTAGCAGCTGCTCATTACGCTCAGCTTTGTGATGCAGAATGCTCACACGTTGCCTGAGCTCCCTGTTTTCTTCAGCAAGGGTTAAATCTGGCTGCATTGACTGAAATCCCTGATAGATTCAGAAAAAGTCGTAACTGATTGATCAAACTAAAAACTGGTAAATGCCCGAATGCGTACTAGTGTATATAAAAAATGCTCAGGAGAGAATGCAATGCGTGTTTTGATCACAGGTGGAACAGGATTTATCGGTCAGGCATTGGTAAAAGCGTTAAAGGATCGTGGTGATGAGGTCGTAATTTTATCCAGAAATCCTGCTGAAAATCCTGAAATAATAACTGCATTGGAGCAGATTCAGCAGCCGGTGGATGCTGTGGTGAATCTGGCGGGTGCCGGTATTGTCGATAAGCGCTGGACTGAGGCACGAAAACAATTGTTGCGCGACAGTCGCATTGCTACCACCGCCAGCCTTTTACAGTGGATAGAGCAGCAGTCAAAGCGTCCAGCCGTGTTAATCAGTGGGTCAGCGATAGGTTACTACGGTAGTCAGGCGTCACAGACGTTGGATGAAGAAGCGAAGCCGGTGGATGGATTTACTCATCAGCTCTGTGCTGACTGGGAAGCTGCAGCGTCCAAGGCGACTGAGCTGGGAGTGCGGGTGTGTCTGATTCGGACCGGCGTGGTGCTGGGAGCGGGCGGTGCGTTACATAAAATGTTACCACCTTTTCGTCTCGGTCTGGGCGGTCCCATTGCCTCGGGACAGCAATGGATGTCGTGGATACATCTTGACGATGAGGTTAGAGCCATTGTTTGGTTGCTGGATAACCCGATACTTCAGGGGGCGTTTAATTTGACCGCCCCCGAACCTGTCACCAATGCTGAGTTTTCAGCTACGTTAGGCAAGGTACTACACCGCCCGGCATTTTTTCCGCTGCCTGGATTGGTACTGAAGTTGATGTTGGGTGAAGCCAGCGAGCTGTTACTGCAAGGGCAGCGGGTTGTCCCTGTACAGTTACAGGCATCCGGTTTTGAGTTTCGTTATCCGGTTTTGCAATCTGCCCTGAAGCAGCTGCTTAACTGAATATTTTGCATTGTCATAGAATAGGCATAATAACCATGTGGCTAATTCCGGTCTGGATCGATGTTATCTACCAAAAACTGCAAAAAAACTTTGAATAACAGTAAAGAGCCCTTGCTTAACAACGTTGTTCATATAGTCTTAAGTAGTATTCGGAATTTATCCACATCATCCGGAAAGGCGGTAGTGCACGCTACTATCCAAGCGTGCCTGTTGCCATATAATCAAAAAAAGAGAGAGAGCTATGCCCTTGCACGTTGCGGAACCAAAGGAAACGCTACTGGAACGTCTTAAAGCTGAAATATGTAAACGTCTACCGGACAAGAAAGCAGCATTGTTGTGTGAATTTGTAGACAGTTATTACCGCAATACCCCTGAAATGGACCTGCAGAAATGGCGACCTGATGATCTACTCGGCGCCACCCTGGATATGTGGGAATTCATCCAGGCTATTCCTGATGAGTCACCACGCGTTAAAGTGTTCAATCCCGATTATGAACAGCATGGCTGGCAATCCACTCATACGGTAATCGCCGTGGTGTCTGAAGATCGTCCGTTTATTATTGACTCGTTGCGAATGGAGTTGAATCGCCAGGACGTTGCCATCCACGCTATCAATAATGTGGTATTGCACACGCGTCGTAACCAGAAAGGGGCATTGACCGGACTGAATGATCCCAAAGGGCTGGCTGAATCAGTTGTAGCCATTGAAATAGATCGGCATACGGATTTGCAACGTCTTGAAGAAATACGCACAGAATTGCTCGCTGTTCTGGACGAAGTCCGTGCGGCTGTCGATGACTTTGAACCGATGCTCGCCGCAGTTAAAGAGCAGGCCGATCATCTTAAAAAGCTGGGCTCAGTGCTTGAAAAGCAAGGCTTGCAAGAGGCCAGCGAATTTTTAGAGTGGATGCATACCAACTTCACTTTTCTTGGATACGAAGTTTTTGAGCTTAATACAACGGGTGGCAAAGCGTCACTAGAGCCTGTTAAAAGCTCCGGATTAGGATTGTTGCGTGACTGTAATCAAGCCTGTCGTGAGAAACTGCTGGATGAAGATACACTTAATGCAGACCAGCATACGCTGCTTCCGGATCTGATCAGTTTTTCCAAAGCGGCAGCGAAATCACGTATTCATCGCCCAGCCTATCCTGATTATATCGGTTTCAAACGTTTTGATAATAAAGGCAAGTTGGTAGGTGAAGTGCGCTTCCTGGGGTTGTATACCTCAGCAGTTTACATGCACTCTCCGCGCAGTATTCCGGTCATTCGCAACAAAATATCCACGGTATTGCAGCTGTCTGGTCTGCATGAGCAGGGTCACGACTGGAAAGAGCTGAACCAGATTCTGGAAAGTTTCCCGCGGGATGAACTGTTTCAGATGCAGGTGGATGAATTGGCCAGTATGACACTGGGTATCCTGGAAATCCGCGAGCGTCGACAGATTCGGGTATTTCTGCGTCGGGACCAGCAGGGGCATTATTTTTCCGCCTTGGTTTACGTGCCGCGTGAAATTTACAGCACAGAGTTTCGTGTGCGTTCAGAAAAAATTCTCAAGCAGTCATTGGGTTGTGAGCTGGCCGAATTTACTACCTATTTTTCTGAGTCCATTTTGGCGCGGACGCAATTCAATCTGCGTCGGGCCGATGGAGAAGCTGTCACTGACAGGTTTGATGTGGCCGATATTGAACACAAAATCCGTGTGGCCGCTCGTAGTTGGGATGAAGATCTTTATGAAGCCCTGACGGAAGCCTCGGGTGAAGAACAGGGGATCCATGGCTATAACCATTTCGGCGGTGGTTTCCCAGCCAGTTATCGTGCACATTTCTCAGCACGTACGGCTGTTATTGATATTCAGCACATGCGCGAGATGTCTGAAAGTAAACCTATCTCACTGAGCTTTTACCGGGCGCTGGATCGAGAAGAGGATGAAATCAATTTCAAGCTGTTCCATTATGGAAACTCACTGCCTCTGTCAGACGTGTTGCCTATTCTGGAAAACCTTGGATTGCGGGTGATTGATGAACACCCCTACGAGATACAAACCAAAGACAGTTGTATCTGGATACATGATTTCAATTTGCGTTATGGCGGTAAGCAGCACGCTTCTATGGAGATGTTGCAGACAACCTTTGAAGACGCTTTCCTGAATATCTGGCAGGGCGCCTGCAGCAGCGATGACTTTAATAAGCTGGTGCTGGGGGCTGGGCTGGGGTGGCGCCAGGTCAAAGTATTGCGCGCTTATGCCGCTTACATGAAGCAGATACGCTTTCCGATTAGTAACGAAGCCATCAGTGCTGCCCTAAATAATCATGTCGGAATTGCTCGCGAGCTGATTGATTTGTTCAATGCGCGGCTTGAACCGGGTAAGGCTGATCCTGAAGCGGCTGATGCAGCGGAAACACGCATACTGGAAGCATTGGAGACGGTTTCCAGCCTGAATGAAGATCAGGTCATTCGTCAGTACCTGATATTGATTAAGGCCACGCTGCGCACCAACTTCTTCCAGAATACCGGCGGTGTGCATAAGCCTTACATATCGTTTAAATTGTCACCGGCTGAAATTCCCAATATACCTCAGCCACGACCATTGTTTGAGATTTTTGTATTCTCGCCAAGGGTGGAGGGTGTGCATCTGCGTGGTGGTAAGGTCGCGCGGGGTGGCCTGCGCTGGTCTGACCGAAATGAAGATTACCGCACTGAAGTGCTGGGATTAGTGAAAGCTCAGCAGGTGAAGAATGCTGTCATTGTTCCCGTGGGTGCCAAAGGTGGTTTCGTTGCCAAATATCTGCATTCTGGAATGAGTCGTGATGAATGGCTGGAAGAAGGCATAGCCTGCTACCGCATGTTTATCAGCGCATTGCTGGATATCACCGATAACCTGGTTGAGGGTGAGGTGATACCGCCGCAGGAAGTTGTGCGGCACGACGAGGATGACACCTATCTGGTTGTTGCGGCTGATAAGGGTACGGCAACCTTCTCTGACATAGCCAATGGGATTGCGGCGGAATATAACTTCTGGTTAGGCGATGCCTTTGCCTCGGGTGGTAGTCAGGGTTATGACCACAAGAAAATGGGCATTACCGCTAAAGGGGCCTGGGTTTCTGTAGAGCGTCACTTCCGAGAGATGGGACATAATACCCGCACAGAGCCATTTACCGTTGTCGGTATTGGTGATATGTCCGGCGATGTTTTCGGTAACGGCATGTTGTTGTCTGAACAAATTAAACTCATAGCCGCCTTTAACCACCTGCATATCTTCATCGATCCGGATCCTGATCCGGCGAGCAGTTTTGCCGAGCGCCAGCGCCTGTTTGATCTGCCACGTTCCGGTTGGAATGATTATGATAAGAAGCTGATTTCAAAAGGTGGCGGTATCTTTGACCGTTCCGCCAAGTCGATCCGTCTGACTCCGGAGTTGAAAAAACTGACGGGTGTGAATCAGGCGCAGATGACGCCTAATGATCTGATTTCAGCAATACTCAAGTCTCGCTTTGATCTGCTTTGGAATGGCGGCATCGGTACCTACGTCAAGGCCAGCTATGAAAGCCAGGCTGATGTGGGTGACAAGGCCAACGATGGACTGCGTGTGGACGCCTGTGATTTACGCTGCCGGGTAATCGGTGAAGGTGGTAACCTGGGTATGACCCAGTTGAGCCGAATGGAATTTGCCCGCCAGGGTGGCCGCATGAACACTGACTTTATCGATAATGCTGGCGGAGTAGACTGTTCTGACCATGAAGTTAACATCAAAATCCTGATGAATGGCATGGTGGCCGCTGGTGATTTGACCCTCAAGCAGCGCAATAAACTGCTGGTGGAAATGACCGATGAAGTATCCTCACTGGTACTGAAAAACAATTATCGTCAGGTGCAGGCGATTACACTGGCTGAGCGACGTTCGTTAGTATCCATGTCTGAGTATCAGCGCTTTATCAATAAGCTGGAAGAGCAGGGCAAACTCAACCGTAAGCTTGAATATCTGCCCGCAGACAGTGTGCTTGACGAGCAGCGCCTGGCCGGTAAGGGTTTGAGTCGGCCTGAATTGTCGGTGCTGGTGTCCTACAGTAAAGCCGATCTGAAAGAGCGCTTGCTGGAAACTGATCTGCCGGATGACAGTTATGTGGCCAAGGAACTGGTTACCGCTTTTCCGCGTCAGATGTTGGAAAAATTTGGCGCTGAACTGAAAGGGCACAGACTCTGTCGTGAAATCGTCGCCACCCAGGTTGCCAATGAAATAGTCAATTTCATGGGGATCAACTTTGCTGATCGTCTGGGCGTTTCCACTGGGGCCGATATCCAGCGTATTACCCGGGCCTATGTCCTGATACGTGACATATTTATGCTCAAAGATCTGTGGAAGCAGATAGAACTGCTGGATTATCAGGTTGATGCAAATATCCAGCTGGAAATGATGGAGCGTTTGCAATATCTGGTTCGGCATGCCACTCGCTGGATTTTGCGCAACCGCCGAGGGGATCTGAATTGCCAGCAGGAGATAAGCATTTTTGCTGAGCCATTGAAGCAATTAGCTGTGCACCTGGGTGATCTGTTATGTGGTGAACCCAGAGCACAATGGGAAGCTGCCTATCAGCGTTACACGGATGCGGGCGTACCGGCCGAGTTGGCCAAGGTGGTGGCTGGATCTAGCGTACTCTTCTCGGCCTTGAGTGTCATCGAAGTTGCGCGAGAGCAGGCAGTCGATATGCAAACGGCGGCTCAGGCATTCTTTGGACTGGGTGAGCGCTTACAGTTGCATTGGTTTGCCAATCAGTTGAATGAGCTTGGCGTTGAAAATTATTGGCAAGCCCTGGCTCGTGATGCCTTCAGGGATGATCTTGATTGGCAGCAGCGGGCTTTGATGGCGTCACTGTTAAAAATGGACAAGTCTGCCAAACCTGAAACTTCCGCGAAGCTGGAACAATGGGTTGAGCTCAATCAGTCCCTGCTGGATCGCTGGGATAGAGTGCTGGCTGATCTCAAAGCTGCCAAAACTCAGGACTACGCCATGTATACAGTGGCGGTGCGGGAGTTGTATGATCTCGCCCGAACCTGTATTTTTACTGCAGACTGATCAGCCATAAAACACAGTGCTGTCAGTCACGAGGCTGGCAGCACTGCTGATGAAATATGTAATCATTGACCTGGCAATCAGCCGGGATGAGTATATGAAGTACTACCGTGGTCAGGCCATGCAGATCTCTGTTCGTGCACGAGATGGTCGCATTGTCCGTCTACCCGCCTCTATTATGCGCCAGTTTATCTCGTTCTCCGGATTGCGCGGCAGTTTTGCCGTTTACTATGATGATCATGGACGACTGCAACAAATAGACAGACTGAGCTGAAGACTGTCTTTTCCCCCCCTGCCAAGGGTATAATTATTCCCGTTTTTAAAACCCTGGCTGAGATTGCTATGTTATATACACTTGCCCGATCATTGATGTTTAGACTGGATGCTGAGACAGCACATAATCTGTCCTTGATCAGCATGAATCTATTATCTGAAACCGGGTTGCAGCATTTGACCGGAGCCAGAATGCGCCAGGCGCCTGTCGAAGTCATGGGGCTGCGTTTCCCCAATCCGGTAGGGTTGGCTGCAGGTCTGGATAAAAATGGCACTGCCGTGGATGGCCTGGCGGCGATGGGCTTTGGCTTTATTGAAGTGGGCACAGTGACGCCGCGCCCACAAGAGGGTAATCCGAAACCCAGAATCTTTCGCTTACCGGAACATAATGCCATTATCAACCGCATGGGTTTTAATAATGCTGGTGTTGATCAGTTACTGAAAAACCTGGAAAAAAGTCGTTATAGCGGCATTCTGGGTATTAATATCGGTAAGAATAAGGATACTCCGAATAAGCAAGCGCATGACGATTACCTCTACTGTCTGCGTCGTGTCTATGATCGTGCCAGTTATGTCACCGTAAATATTTCCTCACCCAACACACCAGGGCTACGATCGCTTCAGTTTGGAGACTCGCTGAATAGTCTGTTGGACGCATTGAAGAATGAGCAGGCGCGCCTGGCCCGCTTGCATGGCAAGTATGTGCCTATCGCGTTGAAAATTGCGCCGGATATGGAAGAAGAAGAGTTTGAACTGGTGGCTGGTTCGCTGAAAAGCTATGAAATAGACGCCGTGATTGCCACCAATACTACCTTGAGCCGCGAAGGTGTAGAAGATTCACCTCTGGCGCTGGAGTCTGGTGGGCTGAGTGGTGCACCGGTCAGGAACTGCTCGACCGCTGCGATAGCGGCTTTGTCACGCCATTTGAATGGTGCGCTACCCATTATTGGTGTTGGTGGTATTACTGAGCCATTTGATGCAGCCGAAAAAATTGAAGCGGGAGCCAGTCTGGTACAGATCTATACTGGGTTGATTTATCGTGGTCCAAGATTGATACACGAGTCGGTTAAGGCGGTGGAATCTTTAGTTCGTCGTTAAGGATTGCGACAGTGTGGAACTCTGCCGCAATCCCGCTCCATAATCAGAATTGATGAATCAATACTTATGCTAAGGTGGGGTTTACCTGAATTGCAGAAACGCCGGACATACCATTCCAGTGTGCTTCGCGTCCTTCACGCCAACCGTTCATCCAGTGTGATCGCAGATCTGCGACTTGAACTGGGCACTCTTCACGTGATCGTCCGGTCAATCCGGCCACAAAACCACGGTTGTGCAGAGTAGAGCTACGGTCTCGTTTCTGTGTTCTCATAAAATACGCCTCTCAATTTCTATTTTTCATCGCGGAACAGTTGCTAGAAAATAACAAACTGTTCCTTTCGCGTGTAGGCTATAAGGCAATCAACCTACACCTCTATACATATCTGAAATAAGCAGGTTTGGCTATTAATATTAACTATAATGTAACATAACGTTCATAGTGTTACGGATAGCGCAGCTGCACAATCACCATAGGAATCAGTTAGTTACTTTCCTATTACTTTAAGCGATTTTTGTCGTGAAATTTTTTCATTCCAGTGAGATGCCCCGAGGTCAACATGGCAACAGAAATTCAGAATAGTTCCCTACACACGTATTTTGTGACTTGCCCCAAAGGGATGGAACAGCTGCTTACAGACGAGCTGACCAGCCTGGGAAGTGAGCAGGTTAAAATGACGGTTGCCGGGGTGAGTTGTCAGGGTGATAAGGCGTTGGGGTATCGCATCTGTCTTTGGTCAAGACTTGCTAGTCGGGTGTTGCTGCGCCTTGTAGAAACGCCGGTAACAACGGCGGATTCAATGTATGACGCAGTGCAATCGATTGACTGGCTGGAACGTCTGCGTCCATCGGGTACGTTCAGTGTGGATTTTAATGGCCGCAGCGATGAAATCCGCAATACCCACTTTGGTGCGTTGAAAGTCAAGGATGCCATCGTAGACCAGATCAGAGCCGCAACCGGGCAGCGACCGGAAATTGACAAGCAGCAGCCGGAACTGCGCGTTAATGTGCACCTTTCCCGTGGCAGTGTATCGGTTTCACTGGATCTGTCCGGAGAGAGTCTGCACCGTCGCGGTTACCGGGCGAAAACCGGTGAAGCACCGATGAAAGAAAACCTGGCTGCGGCCGTTTTAGTTCGCGCAGGCTGGCCACAGAGTGACATGACTGAGTTGTTTGATCCCATGTGTGGTTCAGCCACCTTGTTAACGGAAGCGGCACTGATGAGTCTGGATATTGCTCCAGGGCTATACCGTCAGCGCTTTGGTTTCATGCGCTGGCCAGATTTTGATCGTCAATTGTGGCAAACACTGCAGGATGAGGCACAGCATCGAGCCGATCAAGGACGTGCTGCAACTCAAGTCAGGTTGTATGGCTCGGATCAGGATGCCCAGGTAATCGCTGCCGCCAGGGAAAATGTCAGACGGGCCAAGCTGGATGGTGTGATTGAGTTGCAGGTGTGTGAACTCAGTCAGGTTAAGTGTCCGCAGGGTGTGGAGAAAGGGTTGTTGGTGACTAACCCGCCTTATGGCGAGCGCTTGGGTGAAGCTGATCAGTTGATGTTTCTGTATCAGCAGTTGGGACAGGTGCTTCGGGCACAATTTGCCGGTTGGCGTGCTGCTGTACTGACGGCTGACCCCATGCTGTGTAAAGTGATGGGACTGAAGTCGCATAAAGACTATCAGTTGTTTAACGGCGCGCTGGAAAGTCGGTTGTTTTTGTTTGAGGTGTATGCGGCACGGCCTGAGAGTGAAGCAACTGATTTAGCTCAAGTGCAGCAGCCGGCCTTATCCGAAACAGCGCAGATGCTGGCAAACCGCTTGCAGAAGAACCTGAAAAATATGCGCCGCTGGCTCAAGCAGGAAGGCATTGAATGCTATCGTCTTTATGATGCCGACATTCCTGAATACGCAGTTGCCGTGGATATCTACGCTGATCAGGTGCTGATCCAGGAATATCAGGCCCCCGCCAGTATCGATCAGGTGAAAGCGTTTAATCGTTTGTCAGAGGCTATAGCAGTGGTCGCCCTGGTGCTGGAGAAAAAGCCACAACAGGTTATTCTTAAGCAGCGCAAGCGTCAGCAGGGTACTGAGCAGTATCAGCGCCATAATGAAACTGGCCATTTTTTTGAAGTGATGGAACACGGCTGCCACTTGCGGGTGAATCTGCATGATTACCTGGATACCGGTCTGTTTTTGGATCATCGCCCGGTACGCCGCCGGATTCAGTCTCTGGCTGCCGGTAAAGATTTCCTCAACCTGTTCTGCTATACCGCCACGGCCACCGTACACGCGGCCGTGGGTGGCGCACTAACGACCACCAGTGTAGATATGTCGACGACCTATCTGGAGTGGGCGAGAGCAAACCTCGACCTGAATTCTCAGTCGCATGTACAGCATCAATTGGTGCGTGAAGACTGCATGAAATGGTTAAAGCGTCAGCCAGGACCGGCCTACGACCTGATATTTATGGACCCGCCGACCTTTTCAAACTCCAAGCGTATGGATGGCGTGCTGGATGTTCAGCGTGATCATGTGGAGTTGATTGAGGGTGCTATGCGCTTGTTACGACCGCAGGGGCTGTTGATCTTCTCCAACAACTACCGCCGCTTCAAGATGGATTATGATGCTTTGAGTCAATACCAGATACAGGATATATCCGCGCTGACGCTAGACCCAGACTTCAAACGCAACCCACGCATCCATAGCTGCTTTGAAATTCGTAAACCCTAAAAAGAAATCGCCTGTAGGAGCTCGCTGTGGGAGCTCGCTCTGCGAGCGAATCGAATCGCCCAGGGACTGGGCTCCTACAGGGGTTTTATATCCTCGTTGTAGGAGCTCGCTGTAGGAGCTCGCTGTAGGAGCTCGCTGTAGGAGCTCGCTCCGCGAGCGAATCTAATCGAATCGCCCAGAGACTGGGCTCCTACAGGGGTTTTATATCCTCGTTGTAGGAACTCGCTGTAGGAACTCGCTGTGGGAGCTCGCTCCGCGAGCGAATCTAATAGAATCGCCCGGAGACCGGGCTCCCACAGGCCGGGCTCCCACAGACCGGGCTCCAACATTTCCCTTAACCCGGGTAATCGCGCTTTTTGGCACCGGTATAGAGCTGGCGTGGACGGCCAATTCGGTTCGGGCTGGAATGGAATTCGTTCCAGTGAGAGATCCAGCCAATCGTGCGAGACAGGGCGAAGATCACCGTGAACATGCTGGTTGGAATGCCCATTGCCTTGAGGATGATACCAGAATAGAAATCTACGTTCGGGTATAGCTTACGCTCTACAAAGTAGGAGTCTTCCAGTGCAATCTCTTCCAGACGAGTGGCGATTTTCAGCAGTGGGTCATTGATGCCGAGTTCGTTTAGCACTTCATCGCAGGTTCTTTTCATTACCCGTGAGCGCGGATCGAAGTTGCGATAAACGCGGTGACCAAAGCCCATCAGGCGGAACGGATCATCAGGATCCTTGGCGCGTTGGATGAACTCAGGGATATTGGCTTCATCACCTATTTCTTCGAGCATGGTCAGAACGGCTTCGTTTGCACCACCGTGAGCGGGTCCCCATAGTGCAGCAATGCCGGCAGCGATACAGGCGAATGGATTGGCACCCGATGAGCCTGCCAGGCGCACAGTTGATGTAGAGGCATTCTGCTCATGATCGGCATGCAGGGTAAAGATGCGATCCATGGCGCGGACCAGTATCGGATTGGCTTCATAATCTGAGCAGGGTGTAGCGAACATCATGCGCAGAAAGTTTTCAGCATAACCCTTATCATTGCGTGGGAAGATGAACGGTTGGCCGATAGAGTACTTGTGACACATGGCCGCCAGCGTTGGCATCTTGGCAATCAAACGATAAGCACAGACTTCACGGTGATGGGCATTGTTGATATCCAATGAGTCGTGGTAAAACGCCGAAAGCGCACCCACAACACCACACATGATCGCCATAGGGTGTGCATCACGACGGAAGCCCTTAAAGAAGGAAATCAGTTGTTCATGCACCATAGTATGGTTGCTGATGGTGGTAACAAAGGTTTTCTTTTGCTCGGCATCCGGCAGTTCGCCGTTCAGCAGCAGATAGCAGACTTCCAGATAGTCTGATTTCTCAGCCAGTTGGTCAATTGGATAGCCACGGTGTAGCAGTATTCCCTGGTCGCCGTCTATGTAGGTTATCTGTGATTCACAGGCAGCCGTAGACACGAAGCCGGGGTCATAGGTGAAAAGACCTTTGCCAGTCAGTGGACGAACATCTATGACATCCGGGCCTTCAGTGCCGGAATACACAGGAAGTTCAATCGTTTCGTCCAGGCCATCGACCGTCAAACGAGCTTTCTTGTCAGCCATAGTTGGCTCCTATCATTCGGTTATAATTACAATGACTTAGTTGTTTAGTCACTTGATTACATTGTCAGGTACTACCTGAATGAGAACCCGACAACTATAGAGCTTGGGAAGGGTTTGTCAATTCAACCTAAAGGCGAATACTGCATTGCAGCATAGCATAATATAACAGTATGAGTGATCTGAATCCCTTGGCCGTGCATATCTACTGAGAATGTAGCAGAAAGTGGTGTGGTAGCGGCGTAGTGGGTGTTAGACCATTGTTGTACAGGCGTCAAGTCGCGTTGTATTCAAACTGGTAAATGTCTATACTCCGGGCCTGAGTTGCCATTGTACACTTGTGCAATGACACAAATGTGCAATGCCAGTTCGGCGAACGAACTACTGCTTCTGAGCACTTCCCAGCAACCCGTCCTGCAAAGGGACTCAAAAGTGTGAACTAGAGCCGTGAACAAAAAACGACCTGTAAATTTAGATCTGCAAACTATTAAACTGCCACTTCCGGCGGTCACCTCGATACTGCATCGCGCAACCGGTGTCGCACTATTTTTTGGTGCCATCTTTGCGGTGTATTTATTGGGACTGTCGCTGGATTCTCAGTCAGGCTTTGATGCCGCGGCTGATCTTCTCCAGGATAGTTTCCTGGCAAAACTCATCGCTTGGGGATTCGTCTCCGCACTACTGTACCACCTCGTTGCCGGTATCAAGCATCTGATTATGGATCTTGGCTACGGCGAAGAGCTGGAGTCAGGCCAGTTGGCTGCTAAAGTCACCCTGATTGTCGGCGGTGTATTGATTCTTCTGGCAGGAGTATGGATATGGTAACAACAATTACGAATTTTGGCCGTAGCGGCCTTTACGACTGGATGATGCAGCGCGTCACAGCCGTCGTGCTGATGGCCTATACAATTTTCATGTTGGGCTACCTGCTGTTCAGTTCTGATCTGAGCTATGCACAGTGGTCTGCATTATTTGAAAACACGGCCATGCGCATTTTCACTCTATTGGCAATTTTGTCTATGGTAGCGCATGCCTGGATCGGTCTCTGGTCGGTTTCCACTGACTATATCAAACAGACCGGTGTCCGTTTCGTGTTTCAAGCCGTTTGTGGCCTGCTGGCGTTTATATACGTTGTGTGGGGCATTCAGATTCTGTGGAGTGTCTAAACGATGACTAAGCTGCGTACTTTAACCTTTGATGCCATCGTTGTCGGTGGTGGTGGTGCAGGCATGCGTGCTGCGCTTCAGTTGGCTCAGTCAGGCCTGAAAACCGCTTGTGTCACTAAAGTATTTCCGACCCGTTCGCACACCGTATCGGCTCAGGGTGGTATCACCTGTGCGATTGCCAGTGCGGATCCCAACGATGATTGGCGCTGGCATATGTACGACACCGTAAAAGGGTCGGACTATATCGGTGACCAGGACGCGATTGAATACATGTGTTCTGTCGGTCCTCAGGCTGTATTTGAGCTGGATCACATGGGGCTGCCTTTCTCACGTACTGAAATTGGCCGCATCTATCAGCGTCCGTTCGGTGGTCAGTCAAAAGGCCCGGATAATCCGACTCAGGCTGCACGTACCTGTGCCGCGGCTGACCGTACCGGTCACGCCTTGCTGCATACTCTGTATCAGGCCAATATGAAGGCTGGCACGACATTCCTTAATGAATGGTATGCCGTCGATCTGGTTAAAAATGCTGATGGCGCTGTGGTGGGTTGTATTGCTATTTGCATTGAAACCGGCGAAACCGTTTATATCAAAGCCAAGGCGACTGTGCTTGCTACAGGTGGTGCTGGACGTATCTATTCATCAACCACCAATGCGCTTATTAACACGGGCGATGGTATGGGAATGGCGTTGCGTGCAGGTTTTGCGGCGCAAGATATGGAGATGTGGCAGTTCCATCCGACCGGTATTGCCGGTGCGGGTACGCTGGTCACAGAGGGTTGCCGTGGTGAAGGCGGTTATCTGATCAATAAAGATGGCGAGCGTTTCATGGAGCGCTATGCACCTAACGCTAAAGATCTTGCAGGGCGTGATGTAGTTGCGCGCTCAATGATCCTGGAAATCCTGGAAGGGCGCGGTTGTGGTCCTGATGGCGATCACGTACTGCTGAAGCTGGATCACCTGGGTGAAGAAGTATTGCACTCACGCTTACCTGGTATTTGCGAGCTGTCAAAAACCTTCGCAGCGGTAGATCCGGTTAAAGAGCCGATTCCAGTAGTACCTACCTGTCACTACATGATGGGTGGCTTGCCAACCAACATTGGTGGTCAGGTTATTTCGCCGGATGCCGAAGGCAATGACCAGATTATTGATGGTTTGTTTGCCTGTGGTGAAGTCGCGTGTGTATCTGTTCACGGTGCTAACCGTCTGGGTGGCAACTCTTTGCTGGATCTGGTGGTATTTGGTCGTGCAGCGGGTATTCAGATTGAACAGCAGATGCGTGAAGGCTATGAAGTGAAAGATGCAACCGAAGCTGATATCGAAGCAGCCATGGTGCGTCTGAATCGCCTGAATAATTCGGTTGGTGGTGAAAAAATCGCGGATGTGCGTAAAGAATTACAGAGCACTATGCAGCTGTACTTCGGCGTATTCCGTGACGGTCCAAGTATGGATAAAGGCCTGCAGTTGTTGGGTGAAATCCGTAACAAAGTTGCCAATCTGCATCTGGATGACAAGTCTCAGGCGTTCAATACCTCACGGATTGAAGCGCTGGAACTTGAAAACCTGTTGGAAGTAGCAGAAGCCACTGCCGTTGCTGCTGTCGAGCGTAAAGAGTCTCGCGGTGCACATGCCCGTAACGACTTCACCGAGCGTGATGATGAAAACTGGCTGTGTCACTCGGTCTATTATCCGGCTGATAAGCGTATAGGTAAGCGTGCAGTTAACTTTGCACCTAAAACCATGGACGCCTTCCCGCCCAAGATCAGAACTTACTAAGAGGCTGATGATATGCTGGTAAGTGTATACAGATACAACCCTGAAACAGATGATGCGCCCTATATGCAGGATATCCATATCGATATCCCTGGCGGTAAGGACATCATGGTGCTGGACCTGCTCCAGTTGCTGAAAGAGAAAGACCCTACCATGGCGTTCAGACGCTCATGCCGTGAAGGTGTGTGTGGTTCTGATGGCATGAACATGAACGGTAAAAATGGTTTGGCGTGTATTACAGCCTTGTCTCAGGTTGTCGTGAAGGACAAGCTGGTATTGCGTCCATTGCCAGGGTTACCGGTCATTCGTGACCTGGTCGTTGATATGACTCAATTCTACAAGCAGTATGAAAAGGTCAAGCCTTTCCTGATTAACGACACGCCTGCACCGGCTATCGAGCGTTTGCAGTCACCAGAGGATCGTGCGGAACTGGATGGGCTCTATGAGTGCATCCTGTGTGCCTGCTGCTCGACAGCCTGCCCATCTTTCTGGTGGAATCCGGACAAGTTTATTGGACCGTCTGGCTTGTTGCAGGCGTATCGCTTTCTGGCAGATACGCGTGATACCGCCCGTGAAGAGCGTTTGGCAGAGTTGGATGATCCATTCAGCGTGTTCCGTTGCCACGGTATCATGAACTGTGTGAGCGTTTGTCCGAAAGGTCTGAACCCGACCAAGGCCATTGGTAAAATCCGTAATCTGTTGCTGCAAAGAGCAACCTGATCACGGTTCTACTCACAAAACGGCGCCCTCGGGCGCCGTTTTTGCATCTACCCAAAAGGTCTATGTTACGTCAGCCATTATTTTCTGTAGAATTTCCGGTGGATGAACTGTGTTAAGCGCAGCAGAAAAGTCGTAAAATAACGAGTATGCGTCTGTTTCACGAATCAGGCCGCATAAAAAAAACGGTAATCAGCTAAGAGGAAGCCAGCCAAGTGTGGTGAGGAGTGGTGCAGCCTTGCCGGACAGCTTACCTCAGACTCAGGGTGATATAATAATGCAAGACAGCATGATGGAGCTGATGTGGAAGAACGCTCACCTATACGGTGGCAACCTTTCATATGTCGAACAACTATACGAAACCTACCTGCTAGATCCCAATGCCGTTCCACAAGAATGGCGCGAAGAATTTGACAGACTCCCTGGAACAGGTAGTAACCTTACTCAGGATATTCCACACTCTCCCGTCCGTGAACACTTCCAACTGCTCGCTAAAACCCAGCGTAGAGCCGGGCCGGCCGCTGAGGGTAGCGTCAGTTCCGAGCACGAAAAGAAACAGGTTCGTGTATTGCGCATGATTAACGCCTATCGTGTGCGTGGTCATCAGATTGCTCGAATAGATCCACTGAATCTGCTGCAGCGTCAACCGGTACCTGATCTCGATTTGCGTTTTCATGAGCTGTCCGAAGCTGATTACGATAGCACTTTCCAGTTAGGTTCGTTGTTCTTCGGTCAGGAAGAAGCGCCACTTAAAGACATCGTTGCCGATCTGAAAAAAACCTACTGCTCATCTGTAGGCGCTGAGTACATGCACATCGTTGATACTCAGGAAAAACGCTGGATTCAGTCGCGCATGGAACCAGTTCGCTGTGACCCCGTGCTGGAGCCCTCTACCCGCAAACATATTCTGGAACGGCTGACGGCGGCCGAAGGTCTGGAAAAATATCTGGGTTCACGCTACGCCGGTGCCAAACGCTTTGGTGTTGAAGGAGGGGAGTCACTGATCCCTTGTCTGGATGAATTGGTTCAGCGTGCTGGTAAAGATGGCGCTAAAGAAATCGTCATCGGCATGGCTCACCGTGGCCGTCTGAACGTGCTGGTGAACCTGTTTGGTAAAAATCCGTCAGACCTGTTTGGTGAGTTCGAAGGTAAGAAAACCCTGGAAACTTCCGGTGATGTTAAATACCACCAGGGCTTCTCATCCAACGTGATGACCCCCGGTGGCGAAGTTCACCTGGCTATGGCGTTTAACCCGTCACACCTGGAAATTGTTTCTCCCGTAGTTGAAGGCTCTGTACGTGCACGCCAGGATCGTCGTGAAGACACTGTCGGTAACACCGTTATTCCAGTTTCTATCCATGGCGATGCTGCCTTTGCGGGTCAGGGTGTGGTCATGGAAACCTTCCAGATGTCACAAACCCGCGCCTACAAGACTGGCGGTACCATACATTTGGTGATCAACAACCAGGTGGGTTTCACCACCTCGAAGAAAGAAGATGCGCGTTCTACTGAATACTGTACCGATGTCGCAAAAATGGTTCAGGCGCCTATCTTTCATGTCAATGGTGATGACCCGGAAGCCGTGCGTTTCGTCACGCAACTGGCACTGGACTACCGCAACGAATTCAATAAAGATGTCGTCATCGACCTGGTTTGCTACCGTCGTCGTGGGCATAACGAAGCGGATGAGCCCTCCGGTACACAGCCGTTGATGTACAAACAGATCAAAGTGCAGAAAACCACGCGTGAACTTTATGCGCAGCGCTTGCAGGACGAGGGTGTGCTCTCGGCTGATGAAGCCAAAGAGATGGAACAGTCCTATCGTAAAGCACTTGAAAACGGCGAGCATGTTGCCAAGTCGTTGGTACTGGAACCGAACACTGAGCTGTTCGTTGACTGGAAGCCATACCTCGGTCACCAGTGGAGCTTCGAAGCCGACACCCGCGTCGACATAAAGCTGCTACAGGAGCTGGGACAAAAAATGTGCCGCTTCCCTGAAGGCTTTTCGATTCAGCGTCAGGTGCAGAAAATCTATGACGACCGCGTGCGTATGGCTGCAGGCGCCATGGAAATCAACTGGGGTTTCGCCGAAACACTGGCTTATGCCACCTTGCTGGCTGAAGGTAATCCGGTGCGTCTTACCGGGCAGGATGTTGGTCGAGGTACTTTCTCTCATCGTCATGCTGTCGTGCACTGTCAGAAAGATGCTACTGCTTACACCCCGCTGAAATACCTGGCAGAAGATCAGCCAAAATTTGATATTTACGACTCCTACCTGTCGGAAGAAGCGGTGCTGGCTTTTGAGTATGGTTACTCCACCACCATGCCAAATACCATGGTAATCTGGGAAGCGCAGTTTGGTGATTTTGCCAATGGTGCTCAGGTTGTTATCGACCAGTTCATCACCAGCGGTGAGCATAAGTGGGGTCGCCTGTGTGGCCTGACGATGTTGCTACCGCATGGCTTTGAAGGGCAGGGTCCGGAGCACTCGTCAGCCAGATTGGAGCGTTTCCTGCAGATGTGTGCTGAGCACAACATCCAGGTTGCCGTACCGACAACGCCGGCACAGATATTCCATCTGCTGCGGCGTCAGATGACACGCCCACTGCGTAAGCCGTTGGTGGTCATGTCACCCAAATCCTTATTGCGCCACAAACAGGCGACCAGCTCGCTTGAAGATCTGGCTGAAGGCTCCTTCCAGCCGGTTATTCCGGAAGTGAACAAATTGGACGCCAAGAAAGTCAAGCGTCTGGTCATGTGCAGTGGCAAGGTCTACTACGATCTGTACAACCGCCGTGCCGAGCTGGAAAAAGAAGACGTTGCCATCGTACGTATCGAGCAGCTCTATCCTTTCCCGGAAATGCCTCTTGCCAACGCCATAGCCGACTATACTAACCTTGAGTCAGTAGTGTGGTGTCAGGAAGAGCCGATGAACCAGGGTGCCTGGTATTGCAGTCAGCACCACATGCGTCATGTGTTACAGAAGCATAATCCGAAACTCTTCCTTGAAGGTGTCGGACGTCCTCATGCAGCAGCACCAGCTGTAGGCTATATTTCTGTACATATAGAACAGCAAGAAAAACTGGTTAATGAAGCGATTAATGGTTAATAACACGTTCGAATGAACCACTGAGCAGCATACAAAAAGGAAAGAACATGAGTATCGAAATTAAAGCACCTACATTTCCTGAATCGGTCGCCGACGGTACAGTCGCTACCTGGCACAAACAGCCAGGTGAAGCCTGTGTAACTGATGAACTGATTGTTGATATTGAAACTGACAAAGTTGTACTGGAAGTTGTTGCACCGGCAGACGGTGTGCTCAAAGAGATCGTCAAGGGTGAAGGCGACACGGTATTAAGCGAAGAAGTCCTGGCGATTTTTGAAGCGGGTGCTGTAGCGTCAGAAGCTCCTGCAGCAAGCGCAGCTTCTCAGGCAAGTGCCGATACTTCAACCACCGACGCTGAAAAAGTCGGCCCGGCGGCACGCAAGCTGATTGATGAAAATAATCTGGACGCCTCGCAGATTAAGGGTACCGGCAAGAATGGTGGTATCACTAAAGAAGATGTTCAGGCTTATCTGAGCAACCGTAGCGCCGCACCAGCTGCCGCAGCACCTAAAGCTGCCGCTGCACCCACTCCAGCTTTAAATATCCCCACTGGTGAGCGTGTTGAAAAACGTGTTCCCATGACCCGTCTGCGTGCCACCATCGCCAAGCGCCTGGTGGAAGCACAGCAAAATGCCGCCATGTTGACTACGTATAATGAAGTTAACATGAAGCCGGTCATGGAGTTGCGTAAACAGTACAAAGACCTGTTTGAAAAAACCCATAATGGCACCCGTTTGGGCTTTATGTCCTTCTTTGTCAAGGCCACCACAGAAGCGTTGAAACGTTTCCCGGGTGTCAACGCGTCACTCGATGGCACGGATATGGTTTATCATGGTTATCAGGATATCGGTGTGGCTGTATCCACAGATCGTGGCTTAATGGTGCCGGTCCTGCGCGATACTGACAGTATGAGCCTCGCTGATGTAGAAGCTACGATTGCCGATTTTGGTAAGCGTGGACGTGACGGCAAGCTGGGTATGGATGATATGCAGGGTGGAACCTTTACCATCACTAATGGTGGTATATTTGGTTCACTGATGTCTACGCCGATTCTGAATCCACCGCAGACTGCTATTCTGGGTATGCATAAAATTCAGGAGCGTCCAATGGCTGTCAATGGTCAGGTGGTTATCCTGCCAATGATGTACCTGGCACTGTCATACGACCACCGTATGATTGATGGGAAGGAAGCGGTACAATTCCTGGTTACGGTAAAAGATCTACTGGAAGATCCTGCACGTCTGCTGCTTGAAGTCTAAGTACGGATAGTCACTCAACTGAAAACAGGATAGATTAATGTCTGATAAGTTTGATGTAATTATAATTGGTTCCGGTCCTGGCGGTTATGTAGCTGCTATACGTGCCGCACAGTTAGGCCTGAAAACGGCTTGTGTTGAAAAATGGGTTGATAATAAGGGCGCGCCGGTATTAGGCGGCACCTGTCTGAACGTAGGTTGTATTCCGTCTAAAGCACTGCTGGAAACGACCCACAAGTTGCATGAAGCACAACATGGCTTTGCTGCACAGGGTATCCTGGCTGACAACGTGCATATGGACACCAAACAGATGGTGAGCCGTAAGAACCAGATCGTAAAAAATCTGACCGGTGGTATCGCTGGTTTGTTCAAAGCCAATGGCGTTACCTTACTGCAGGGTAAAGGCAAGTTGCTGGCCAACAAACAGGTTGAAGTGACTGCCAATGATGGTTCTGTCAGCCTGCACGAAGCCGAAAATGTCATCCTGGCTTCCGGTTCTGTACCGGTTGAAATTCCGCCAGCGCCTCTGACAGAAGGCTTGATTCTGGATAATGCCGGTGCGTTGGATATCGATGAAGTGCCCAAGCGCCTGGGTATTATCGGTGCTGGCGTTATCGGTCTGGAAATGGGTTCTATCTGGGCACGTTGTGGTTCAGAAGTCACCGTACTGGAAGCGATGGACTCTTTCCTGGCCCTGGCCGATCAGGACGTTGCCAAAGAAGCTCACAAACAGATGACCAAGCAGGGCCTGGATATTAAACTGGGTGCCCGCTGTACCGGAACTGAAGTCAAAGGCAAGGAAGTGACTGTTAAGTACACTGATGCCAAAGGTGAACAGGAACTGGTAGTCGACAAGCTGATCGTAGCTGTAGGTCGACGCCCACTGACTCAGGGCCTGGTCACTGACGACACTGGCGTCAAACTGGACGAGCGTGGCTTCATCTTCGTTGATGAGCAATGCCGTACCAATGCCCCTGGCGTATATGCCATAGGTGATATTGTTCGTGGTCCGATGCTGGCGCATAAAGCGTCTGAAGAAGGCATTATGGTCGTGGATATCATCGCCGGTCATAAAGCACAGTTAAACTACGACTGTGTTCCGAACATCATTTACACTTTCCCTGAACTGGCTTGGGTCGGTAAAACCGAGCAAGAGCTGAAAAATGAAGGTGTAGCGATCAAGATTGGTAAGTTCCCGTTCGCGGCATCAGGCCGTGCAATGGCAGCCAATGCCACAGAAGGTTTCGTCAAAATGATTGCTGACGAAAAAACCGATCGTATTCTGGGTGTACATATCGTTGGTGGTATCGCCTCAGAACTTATCGCGCAAGCGGTGATTGCGATGGAATTCTGTTCAACTGCAGAAGATCTGCAGATGACAGTATTTGCTCACCCAACTGTGAGTGAAGCGGTTCATGAAGCCGCACTGGCTGTGGATAACCATGCTATCCATGTAGCCAACCGTAAAAAGCGCTAACCTGAAGGATTGTTGTGCAGTGACAGGCCATAAGCCTGCTTCACTGCGCGTGCAGTTCACACAAGGTGCAGTCAGCGGTTAACAGCCCTGTGCTGTACATGTTTAATCGATAATTCAACGGATCAGAACATGAACCTTCATGAATACCAAGGCAAACAGTTGTTTGCTCAATATGGTCTGCCGGTTTCCAAAGGCTTCGCGGTAGATACACCGGAAGACGCAGCCGCAGCAGCAGAAAAAATCGGTGGTGACAAATGGGTTGTAAAAGCCCAGGTTCACGCAGGCGGACGTGGTAAAGCTGGCGGTGTTAAGCTGGTGGACTCTCCTGCCGATGCAGCAGCCTTTGCTGAAAAATGGCTGGGCCAGCGTCTGGTAACTTACCAGACAGATGCCAATGGTCAGCCAGTTACCAAAATTCTGGTAGAAACCTGCACCGATATCGCCAACGAACTCTACCTGGGTGCAGTTGTTGACCGTTCTACCCGTCGCATCGTTTTCATGGCCTCTACTGAAGGTGGTGTTGAAATCGAAAAAGTTGCGCACGAAACGCCTGAGAAAATTCTCAAGGCTACTGTTGATCCTATGACTGGTGCACAGCCATACCAGGGCCGTGAACTGGCTTTCAAACTGGGTTTACAGGGCGATCAGATCAAACAGTTTGTACAGATCTTCCTGGGTCTGGCAAAAATGTTCGAAGAAAAAGATCTGGCACTGCTGGAAATCAACCCTCTGGTTATCACTGACGCTGGCAATCTGCACTGTCTGGACGCGAAAATCGTTATCGACAGCAATGCGATTTACCGCCACAAAGATATTCAGGCGATGCATGATCCTTCACAGGACGACGAGCGCGAAGCGCATGCGGCTCAGTGGGAACTGAACTACGTTGCCCTGGAAGGTAACATCGGTTGCATGGTCAACGGTGCCGGTTTGGCCATGGGTACCATGGATATCGTTAAACTGCACGGCGGCCAGCCTGCCAACTTCCTGGATGTTGGCGGTGGTGCAACCAAAGAGCGTGTTACCGAAGCTTTCAAGATCATTTTGTCTGATAGTAGTGTGAATGCGGTTCTGGTTAACATCTTCGGCGGTATCGTACGTTGTGACCTGATTGCTGACGGTATCATCGGTGCTGTGAAAGAAGTCGGCGTTGAAGTTCCAGTTGTTGTACGTCTGGAAGGTAACAATGCTGAGCTGGGCGCCCAGCGTTTGGCTGAGTCCGGTCTGGATATCATTGCAGCCACCAGTTTGACTGATGCAGCAGTGCAGGTCGTTAAAGCAGCGGAGGGTAAATAATCATGGCAATTCTTATCAATAAAGACACCAAAGTAATCTGTCAGGGATTCACGGGTGGCCAGGGTACCTTCCATTCTGAGCAGGCGATTGCTTACGGTACTAAAATGGTCGGTGGTGTTACACCGGGTAAAGGCGGTACTGAACATCTGGGTCTGCCAGTATTCAATACTGTGGCTGAAGCTGTCGCAGCTACCGGTGCTGAAGCGTCTGTCATCTATGTACCTGCGCCTTTCTGTAAGGATTCTATCCTGGAAGCGGCTAACAGCGGTATCAAACTGATCGTTTGTATTACTGAAGGCATCCCGACACTGGATATGCTGCAGTGTAAAGTTAAGTGTGATGAACTGGGTGTGCGCCTGATCGGCCCTAACTGCCCAGGTGTTATCACCCCGGGCGAATGCAAAATCGGTATCATGCCTGGCCATATTCACCTGCCAGGTAAAGTCGGTATCGTATCGCGTTCCGGTACACTGACTTATGAAGCGGTTAAGCAGACTACAGATGCTGGCTTCGGTCAGTCTACTTGTGTCGGTATCGGTGGTGATCCAATCCCGGGTTCTAACTTCATCGATATTCTGGAGTTGTTCCAGAATGATCCACAGACTGAAGCGATCGTTATGATCGGTGAGATCGGTGGTTCTGCTGAAGAAGAAGCCGCTGCGTACATCAAAGCCAATGTGACCAAGCCTGTTGTGTCTTACATTGCCGGTGTTACAGCACCTGCTGGTAAGCGCATGGGCCATGCCGGTGCGATCATTTCCGGTGGTAAAGGTACCGCGGCAGAGAAGTTTGAAGCACTGGAAGATGCCGGTGTTAAAACAGTTCGCTCGCTGGCTGATATAGGTAAGGCACTGTCTGAACTGACCGGTTGGCCAACCAAGTAATTTATAGCCACACGCTAGTAATAGGGCAGCCTTTTGGTTGCCCTATTTTTTTTGCTGCACCTGAGTGTTTTTTGTACAGTTGTTGATTTGTATCAATCGTTATTAGCACATTAGCTTTATAATCACCCGTTTTTCGCATTTTGAGATCAAAAAGCAGTGGATGTACCCTACCGTCAAAACCAGTCAGTAATTGCTGACAACTCTCATCAGGAATCTATTCAACAGTTGGCACGCAAAATAGAGGTGCTGCTGGGGCAGGATTTTCAAAGCTCGAACATTAAGCAGCTTGCATTAGCTGTATCGGAGCAAAAGATCCCGTTTACGTTGATCACACATGAGCTAGCATCACTTAGAACCAAGGCGATCAATGTTGCAGTTGTCAATGCAGATATGGTCGCTGTGGAACGCACTCAGAATGAGTTTAATCAACTCGAAGATAGTTTTGCCAGTCTGTATATACAGCATTACCTTAAGGATCTGGAAAAGCGTAATCACTTGCGCATTCAGCATATCAATGCACTGAGTGAAAAAAATCTGCTGGTACATTTCGAAGCGCACTTGCTCTGGATGCAGGACTTGGTAAAAGCGGTATTAAGTAATAATCCTGAGCTGCTGCCTGAGTCCAATCCGTTGTGTTGCGAGTTTGGTCAATGGTTGTATGGTGAAGGTCAGGAAATTATCCGGGATAGCAGCCATCGTAAACATATAGAAGAGTTGCATCAAAAATTACACGGCACTTCGGCGGCTATAGCTAAAGAATTACACCATGCGCGTAATAATTTGCGTATGCACGCGTTAATCAAACGAACTGAATTTTTGTCCCTGGATCTGGGCAGTGAAATATCTCTGATCAATAATATGATATTGGTCAGTACGTATAATAAGGACCCGCTAACCGGTTTGTTGTCACGTCGCTCAATGGATAAAGTGCTGATCAATCAAATGGAGATATCCAAAGCCACCGAAACCTCGTTTTGCGTAGTCATGTGTGACCTGGATAACTTCAAGCTGTTGAACGATGATAAGGGGCACCTTGTTGGTGATGCCGCCCTGAAGTTTTTTGCACAGCGTATGATTGAGCAGTTACGGCGTTCGGATCTGATCTTCCGTTTTGGTGGGGAAGAGTTCTTAATCGTATTGCCTTCAACCAGCTACCAGCAAGCCTATAATCGGGCTGAAAGTCTTCGCGCTTCATTGCAAAGCGCGCCATTTTGTTTTGAAGGCGAGCCGCAGATATTAACGGCCAGCTTTGGGGTTGTAGAAATTGCACCTGAGCAGTACCGCTATATCGATAAGCATGCCATTAATGATGTGATCCATGCAGCAGATAGCCGCTTGTACAAAGCCAAAGCAACCGGACGAAACTGTGTTGTCTAGATGTTATGGCACCCTGTGGGCATCAACTTCAATATGCAGCAAGCGGGACCCGAGTAACTCTATATGACCCTGATAGCGTTCATCTCCAGTGCTGGTGAACTCAAAGTTGTAACGCCGTTTAAGGTGCAACTGGCCGTTATGCGGGTTGCGTGCCATGGATAAGTGTCGCAAGGCGACACTCTGATCCAGCAGCTGTAAAGCCTCTCGGTCACAATAGCGCTTAACCTGTTTCAGGGCCAACTCCCGAACCTTCAGATTTTGCCACCACAACAGCGCAATCAATGCGATCAGACTCATCCATATCAGCGCCGTCAAATCAATCCACATAAATACATCCTTAAACCCTATCGCTGGAATATACACTGAGTATTCCGCAAATTATAGTTGTATGAGAGCCGCTAAGAATAGATGAAAATAGTTGACATAAATGGTATGGTATAGCCAGATCCACCGGTAATATAAGGGAGACTGGCATGGTTGGAATGCGCACACTTGATACGCTCAATTTCGATAATACTTATGCAGAACTGCCCTCGCACTGGTTTCAGCGTACTGAGCCTAAAGCACTGAAACATGCACATTTAATCAGCTTTAATCCGCGTGTGGCGGCTTATCTTGATCTGGATCCCTGTCAGACACATCCGCAGGATCTGGCCAGTTATTTTGGTGGTCAGATGGTATTACCAGGCGCTAAGCCCATAGCAATGAAGTATACCGGACATCAGTTTGGCCATTACAACCCAGACTTGGGCGATGGTCGAGGTTTGCTGCTAGGTGAAGTGGTTAACAGCAAAGGGCAACGCTGGGACCTGCATCTGAAGGGGGCAGGGCAGACGGCCTATTCACGTTTTGGTGATGGTCGGGCGGTGTTACGTTCCAGTATTCGCGAGTATCTGGTCAGTGAAGCCATGTATGGACTGGGTATCCCCTCAACCGAGGCACTGTGTCTGGTGGGAAGTGAGGAGTATACCTCCCGCCTGGGGATGGAGCCCTGTGCCATGTTGCTGCGCGTCACCCCCTGTCATATTCGCTTTGGTCACTTTGAATGGCTGTATTACAGCAGTCGCCATGATGAACTGAAACAACTGGCCGATTACTGTTTGACGCGTTTCTATCCAGAGTGCAGCGAGGCTGATCAACCCTATCTGGCCATGTTTGATGAAATCATGGAGCGCACGGCACGGTTGGTGGCACAGTGGCAAACCTACGGTTTTGTCCATGGTGTTCTGAATACCGACAATATGTCGATCCTGGGTGAGACTTTTGATTACGGGCCTTACACCTTTCTGGACAACTATGACCCGGATCATGTTGCCAACAAAAATGATGACGGTGGGCGCTATGCCTTCTTCCGGCAACCAGCCATAGTGCAGTGGAATCTGGCGTGCCTGGCACAGGCGCTGTTACCCCTGATCTCCAGGGAGGCGCTGGAAGCCAGGCTGGAGAGTTTTCCCGCCAAGGTGGCTGAGTATCAATTGAGTCGTCAAAAAGCCCGTCTTGGCCTGCAAACCGAGCAAGCAGGGGACGCCGAGCTGATAAGTCAGCTGTGGCAGTTGTTTGAACAGCAGAAAACCGACATTACCCATTTTTTCAGTGAGCTGACAGAGCTGTCGCCTGATGAGCTCAAGGCTGAACAGCTGCAGGCGTTTACCCAACCAGATACAGCGGCCTGGGCTCAGTGGTTTAAGGACTATCAGCAACGTGTCATGCAGGAGCATGCCAGTGAGCCCATCAGGCATCAGCAGATGCGTTCTGTGAATCCTTATTATCTGCTGCGCAACTACATGGCGGAGGAGGCTATACGTGAAGCGACGCAGGGTGATTACCGGCTGGTGAATCAGTTACTGCCGATTCTACGTCACCCTTGTGAACGCCACGATGCCAAAGCACAACGTTTTCTGGCCTCACCACCGGACTGGGCCGCCGCAATCTGCCTGACCTGCTCATCCTGATCAGCAATTTCGATAAATACAGCGTGTTGCGCTAGAGTTGCCCTGAGTGATCTATTAGACTAAGGGTTAACTTCTGCGCGGGACATGGGAATGTATTTTCAGCACGCATTTATTCTGGATAACTGGCTCAATCTTTTGGCTCTGACCTGGTTTCTAATCTGCTTTAATGGCTATATGGCTTATGCCAGAGTGAAAAGCTTTACTACGCCCTGTCTGGCGAGCGTGATGCATATCTATCGCACCGAGTGGATGCGGCGCATGCTGACACGTGATAATCGTATCGCCGATACTACCGCCATCTCTAATCTGGAGCGTAGTGTGTCATTTTTTGCCAGTACTACTATTCTGGTGATGGCCGGTATTCTCACCGTCATGAGTTCGACCGAGCAGGTGATCAGCCTAATTGAAGATTTGCCTTTTGCTATGTCGGCTACTCGCAAAGAGTGGGAACTGAAACTGCTGGTGATGTTGCTGCTGTTTGTCTATGCCTTCTTTAAGTTTACCTGGAGCCTGCGCCAGTATGGCTTTGCTTCGGTGATGGTCGGTGGAGCACCGGCACCGGGAGAGGGGTTGAGCGAACGTGAGATGGAAGCGCATGCCGCACGTGTCGCCAAGATGACATCCATGGCCGCCAATAGCTTTAACCTGGGTTTACGTTCCTATTATTTCAGTATTGCTATACTCAGTTGGATTATCAACCCTTGGTTATTCATGGTGTTGAGTGCCGTAATTGTCTTTGTGCTATACCGTCGTGAGTTTCGTTCTTCAACCCTGACAACCCTGATGATGAGCTCTGAACTGAACCGGCCAGTGATTTCTAACATCGATAATGGCACACAATAACTTGAAACTCTGAAATTTGCCCCTATATCTCAGCCAGTGTGAAGGCATTCAGCCTTGATGATTTTTCGTCAAACATGAGTCTGAGGTACAAATGAGTACAGAAACCCAGAAAGAAACACTTGGTTTTCAGACCGAGGTTAAGCAACTCCTGCACCTGATGGTGCACTCGCTCTACTCCAACAAAGAAATCTTCTTGCGTGAGCTGATTTCCAATGCCTCTGATGCAGCCGAAAAACTGCGTTTTGAAGCCCTGGAAAATGCCGAGCTTTATGAAGGAGATTCAGATTTAAAAATTCGCGTTAGCTTTGACAAAGACGCCAAAACGGTCACCATCGAAGATAACGGCATCGGTATGAACCGCGATGAAGTGATTGAGCATCTGGGGACGATTGCCAAGTCCGGGACTGCCAGCTTCATGTCGCATCTTACCGGTGATCAGTCCAAAGACAGTCAACTGATAGGTCAGTTTGGTGTCGGCTTTTATTCCTCTTTTATTGTTGCCGATCAGGTCGATGTGTTTTCCCGTCGTGCCGGTACAGCTGTGACTGACGCGGTGCACTGGTCTTCACGCGGTGAGGGTGACTTCACCATCGAGCCGACTGAAAAAGCCGGACGTGGTACACGTATCGTGCTGCATCTGAAAGACGCTGAATCTGAGTTTGCGGATGGCTGGCGTCTGCGTAGCCTGGTACGTAAATATTCTGACCATATCGCCTTTCCGGTGTTAATGGAAAAAGAAGCACCAGAGGCTGAAGAAGGTGAAGAAGCGCCTGAGGCCAAAGCACCTGAATTCGAATCAGTTAACAGTGCAACAGCCCTGTGGACACGCAGTAAAAGTGACCTGAACGACGAAGAGTATCAGGAATTCTACAAGCATATTTCCCATGATTTTGCCGAGCCGCTGAGCTGGTCGCATAACAAGGTTGAAGGCAACCTGGAATATACCAGCTTGTTGTATCTGCCCGGTCATGCACCGTTTGATCTGTGGAACCGTGAAGCGCCTCGTGGCTTGAAGTTGTACGTGCAGCGTGTGTTTATCATGGATCAGGCTGACCAGTTCCTGCCACTCTACCTGCGTTTCATCAAGGGTGTGGTCGACAGCAATAATCTGTCGCTGAACGTTTCTCGTGAAATCCTGCAGAAAGACCCCAATGTTGACAAGCTGCGCAGTGCCCTGACCAAGCGTGTACTGGATATGCTCAGCAAACTGGCCAAAAACGATGCTGAAAAGTATGCCAGCTTCTGGAAAGAGTTCGGCCAGGTCATCAAAGAAGGGCCTGCTGAAGATTACGCCAATCGTGACAAAATTCTCAAGCTGTTGCGCTTTGCCTCTACCCATACCGGTAATGCCGAGCAGAGCGTAGGACTAGAAGACTATGTGTCGCGGATGAAAGAAGGTCAGGAGAAGATCTTCTACGTCGTGGCTGACAACTACAACACCGCTAAAAACAGCCCGCATTTGGAAATCTTCCGCAAGAAAGGTATCGAAGTGCTGTTGCTGACAGACCGTATTGACGAGTGGATGATGAGCCAGTTGTTCGACTTTGACGGCAAGTCCTTCCAGGATGTCACCAAGGGCGAACTGAACTTGGGTGAAGTCGAGACCGAAGAAGAGAAGCAGCAGCAGGAAGAAAGCGCCAAGGTGCTGGAAGGCTTGCTGGAGCGCCTGAAGCCCGTGCTGGATGCCCGCGTGTCAGATGTTCGCGTTACCCATCGTCTCACCGACTCACCAGCCTGTCTGGTACTGGGAGACTACGACATGGGTGCGCAGATGCGTCGCATTATGGAAGCCGCTGGCCAGCCAGTACCAGAAAACAAACCGATCTTCGAACTCAATCCTGATCACCCGTTAATTAAAAAACTGGATCAGGAACCTGACGAAGCCCGCTTTGCCGACCTGGCTCTGGTATTGTTCGATCAAGCCGACCTGGCCGCCGGTGGTCAACTGGACGACCCTGCTGCCTACACCTCACGCTTAAACAAGCTGCTGCTTGAATTAAGCGCCTAACCAATATCGCCCTCCGGGCAAGCGGTCTGTAGGAGCCCGGTCTCCGGGCGATTTTCCCGCTGTGGGAGCCCGCTCTGCGGGCGAAGGTTCGGTCCCCGGGCGAAAATACCCCCATTTGGCACCCTGTTTTCGCTCGCGGAGCGAGCTCCTACAGAATTTAATGTAGGAGCCCGGTCCCCGGGCGATTTTCCCGCTGTGGGAGCCCGCTCTGCGGGCGAAGGCTCGGTCCCCGGGCGATATTGTCTCCAACCCTCTCGATTTGTTTGTCACTCTGGTTTATTCTTGAAATAAAATCATTCCAACCTGTCAGGATATTCCAATGAAAACAATACTTGCTCCACTCTCTTTAGCACTGCTACTTGGTAGTAATGTTGTATTTGCTGATGCCGAAATTGAAGGTATTGTTGATCGTCATTGTCAGGCTTGCCATGATGCTGGATTAGCCGGTGCACCAAAACTTAGTGATGCAGCCAGTTGGGCTCCGCGCCTGGAAACTGGTATTGATGCAATGGCCAAAACGGTAATATCCGGTAAGGGTGCTATGCCACCTAAAGGGACCTGTTTTAGTTGCACAGAAGAGCAGATACATGCTGCCGTTGAAGAGCTGGTAGGTCGTCTGCAGTAAGCGTATGCTGAATAAAATTACCTGAGGAAGAGAGTTATGTCTGAGGAACAGAAACAACTGACTGATTCATTTAATGCCCTGTTAGCATTGACGTCTGATCTGGTGTTTGTCATTGAAGATGAAACAGTTCGTATTGTGAGCCCGGGTGATGAAGATTGGTTATTGGTCAGTGAGTTGCCCGGTAAAACACTGGAAGACCTGTTCCCTCAAGACTTTCTAACATTATTGCGTGGTTATATCAGAACGGCCCGCGAACAACGTCAGGTAGTTAAAAATGAACTGGTGTTCCGCCCGGATCACCAGCACGCTTTCAAAGCGTTGGGACTGAAAGAGGTGATCTGGTTCCATAGCCGGATTATAGTTACCGACGACGACCGATTGATCTGGTCTCTGCGCAATATCAATGATCGCAAGAAACTTGAACGGCGCATCACCAGCCAGGCGCAGCGTGACCCACTGACTGGCGCCTACAATCGTCGAGCATTAATGCCCGTACTGGAACAAAATATTGCCCAGGCGCAGCGCTATGATGGCATCTGTAGTATGTTATTAATCGATGTTGATGATTTCAGTGGCATCAATGATGAACATAGCTGGGATGGCGGCGATCAACTGCTACGGCATATGGTTACCGAGCTGCACAGAATGAAACGAACCGCAGACTTTCTGGCTCGCTTCAGTGATGACCAGCTAGTGCTTTTTCTACCTGAAACCAATCATGACCAGGCATTACTGGCCGGTGAACGCGTGCGCAGACTGACAAGCGATCTGGAGTTACCCTTCGCCTCCGGCAATATCAACTGCACAGTCAGTGTCGGTGTGGCAACGTTGGCAGGTATTGAAGATTCATCTGAAGATATGATTCGCAGAGTGATGGAAAACCTCGCCGTAGCCCGCCAAAGCGGCGGAAACCGTGTAGAAGGTGAATCCTTTTAATATCCCCTGTAGGAGCCCGCTGTAGGAGCCCGGTCCCCGGGCGAATAAACCCATCGCTCGCAGAGCGAGCTCCTACAAGGGGGCATGTGTGATGTTGTGTAGGAGCCCACTGTGGGAGCCCGGTCTCCGGGCGAATAACCCCATCGCTCGCAGAGCGAGCTCCTACAAGGGGGTATGTGTGATGTTGTGTAGGAGCCCGCTGTGGGAGCCCGGTCTCCGGGCGAAAGATCGCTCGCAGAGCGAGCTCCTACAAGGGGGGGCATGTGTGATGTTGTGTAGGAGCCCACTGTGGGAGCCCGGTCTCCGGGCGAATAACGGGCGAATAACCCCAGAATTTACAATTTATCTATCAACTGAGCCATTTCAGCATCTGTCCCTATGCTGATGCGCAAAAACTGATTAATGCCCGGTCGGGTAAAATGACGCACCAAAATTTTCTCCGCTCTCAAGGCTTGCATCATCTCTAATGCATCCCGCTGCGGATGTGTTACAAAAATAAAGTTGGTTGCCGATGGCAGTACTTTAAACCCCTTGCCAGTCAATGCGGCCGTAGTGTGCTCGCGGGTATGCATAATCCTTTGGCAGATATCTTTGAAGTAGGCATCATCAGCAATAGATGCCGTTGCCGTTTCAACGGCCAGCATGTCCAGCGGGTAAGAGTTAAAGCTGTTCTTAACCCGTTCCAGTCCGGCGATTAGATCCGGATGTCCAAACGCGGCACCGATGCGCATGCCAGCCAGCGAACGCGCCTTGGAAAAGGTGTGTGTTACCAGCAGGTTAGGGTAGCGTGCAATCAGGCCGATGGCGGTTTCTGCGCCAAAGTCTACATAGGCTTCATCGACCAGTACCAGGCTATCCGGGTGGCGTTGTAATAACTGTTCAATACGGTTGATAGGCAGGGCGATCCCTGTCGGGGCATTGGGATTAGCAAAAATAATCCCGCCATTTTCTTGATCATAATCAGCCAGATTAATCCGAAACTCACTGTCCAGCGGGATTTTTTTGGCTTCAATCTGCAAAAGATCACAATAGACTTCATAGAAGCTATAGGTGGTCTCAGGCATCAGCAGAGGCTTGTTGTGGCGAAAAAAGGCCATAAAGGCTAACGCCAATACTTCATCAGAGCCATTGCCGAGAAAAATCTGTGAATTATCCAGGCCATGATATTCAGCCAGTGCCGTTTTCAGCTTGCTGGAATCAGGGTCAGGATACAGGCGTAACCTGTCTGTTGGAAAATCGCGCAGCACTTGCGTTACGCCAGGTGCTGGCGGATAAGGATTTTCATTGGTATTCAGCTTGATCAGATCGAGCACTTTAGGCTGCTCACCCGGCGTATAAGGTACCAGGGAGCGAATGGCCGGGCTCCAGAATTTACTCATGACAAATATTGCCCCAGATAAACTAAGCTTGGAAGGTGACGAGTTGCTCAGTTTAACAGATCAAATCTGTTCAGGGTAATAACCTGATAGTAATCAGCGATCCAAAGCACCAACATCCAGCATAGGAGCCGCGTCAATGGTGTGCGCACCGAGCATGGTGGCAATGCGCTCTAATGATGATATCACCATCGACTGTTCCCACCCTCGCATGAGCTCAAACTCCTCCACCAGCCTGTCCTGCAGTGTTGCAGGTGCGGATTCAAGCAGTATCAGCGCTTCGTCGGTCGGATAAACCAGCACTTTACGCTTATCTTCCTGGCTGCGAACCCGGGTGACCAATTGTTTCTTTTCCAGACGGTCAAGAATGCTGGTAACCGTCGCTTGAGTCAGGTTCATCTCTTTTGCCAGGGCGCCAACCGTCATTGGACCCTGCATATGCAATGTCTGCATTGACATGAGTTGCGGCATGGTCAGGCCGGTGGCACGACTTAACTGTTTATCGTGAAGTTCAGCAGCACGGATAATCTGGCGTAACAGCACCAATACATCCTGACTTTTCTGCATAAGGGTTTCCAGCTCTTTAGGGTTACTGTCATAAAAGCCGCTCTTTGTATCGCTTTCATAAAGGTAATGCAAATTGATAGGAATCACCTCCCGTTAATTATATTGTAATGCAATACGATATAATATTTAGGGTTTAGATGCAAAGAGGCGCTATTTGCGCCTAATAATAGCTTAGTTATGCTGTTTTTATGCTGGGGTTGAAACAATCTGCGGATGTGTTTTATAATAGATCCATAGTAAAGCTAAATATAAAGGACACTATGGAAAGCGACACGAAGTACTTTAGAAAACCTGTAGCAACGGATGGTCAGCCGCTGAATACCTTAATCAGTCGTTGCCCGCCGCTGGACACTAACTCTACTTACTGCAACTTGCTGCAATGTACACATTTTGCAGATACCTCTATTGCTGTCGAGGATGCTGATGGCGCCCTGGTTGGATTTATTTCCGGCTATATTCCGCCTTCACGGCCAGATGCACTGTTCGTCTGGCAAGTAGCTGTCGACCCGACCTGCCGTGGCCAAAAATTGGCCCAGCGGATGTTAACGGCGTTAATTGAGCGTTGCAGGGCAGAGCAGTCAGTTCGTTACATTGAAACCACAATTACCCCGGGCAATGTGGCATCAGAAGCCTTGTTCAGCCGGGTATACAGCGATCTTGAGGCACCACTGGAAAAAACGGTGCTCTTCAGTCGTAAAGAACATTTTGCCGGCCAACACGATGATGAAGTGTTATGGCGTGGCGGACCGATGGGTAAACCTCAGGCCTGAGTGCCGATTGCCCAAACGTAGAATCTAATTAATAACGAGGAGAAATAATGAATATTTTTGAACAGGTTGAATCAGATGTACGTACCTATTCACGTTCATTCCCAGTCGTATTTAACAAAGCCAAAGGTGCGTCACTGTTCACCGAAGATGGCAAGGAATATATCGATTTTCTGGCCGGTGCCGGCACACTAAACTATGGGCACAACCATCCAGCGCTGCAAAAAGCACTGGTGGACTATGTATTGGCTGACGGTATTACGCATGGTCTGGATATGTACTCAACCGCCAAGCGCGAGTTTCTGGACACTTTTCACGAAATCATTCTGAAGCCGCGTGGCATGGATAAATTCCGTGTCCAGTTTACCGGTCCTACCGGTACCAACGCTGTCGAAGCCGCTCTGAAACTGGCACGTAAAGTTACTGGGCGTAGTGAAATTGTATCCTTCACCAATGGTTTCCATGGGGTTTCCGGTGGGGCGCTGGCCTGTACTGGTAACGAACACCACCGTGGTGGTATGGGTTCAAGCCTGTCTGACGTTACTCGCATGCCGTTTGACGGCTATCTGGGTGAGGGCGTCGATACTACCGAATACCTGGACAAAGTCCTGTCTGATCCGAGTAGTGGTGTTGATCACCCTGCCGCTGTGATTGTTGAAACCATTCAGGGTGAGGGCGGCTTGAATGCAGCCTCTTTCGAATGGTTGCGTAACCTGGAAAAAGTCTGTCGCAAGCATGACATGCTGTTGATTGTTGATGATATACAATCAGGCTGCGGCCGTTCAGGATATTTCTTCAGTTTTGAAAAAGTCGGCATTAAGCCGGATATTATTACCCTGTCGAAGTCGCTTAGTGGTTATGGTCTGCCGTTTGCGCTGACTATTTTCCGCGAAGAGCTGGACCAGTGGGCACCGGGTGAGCATAACGGTACCTTCCGTGGTAACAACCATGCCTTCGTAACGGCCGCCACAGCCTTTAAAACCTTCTGGAAAGATGACACTTTCGCTGCGGAAGTGCGTCGCAAAGCTGAAAAATTGCGTGCAGGTCTTGGATCTCTGATTAATAAGCATGGCAAAGGTAGTATGATTCTGAAAGGCCGTGGCCTGATGAGTGGTATTGAGTGTCCAAATGGAGACCTGGCTGATCGTGTTACCAGTATCGCCTTTGAAAAGGGTCTGATTATTGAGACCAGCGGTGCTCATTCACAGGTAGTGAAATGTCTGGTGCCATTGGTCATCACAGATAAGCAGATTGAGTTTGGTCTGCGAGTACTGGATGAATCATTTGCTCAGGCCCTGGCTGAAAAAAATAGCAAAGCATCTTAATAATCAGAGAGTAAGGAATACATCGTGATAGTACGTACATTGAAAGAATGCGAAGCATCAGAACGTTGCGTTACAGCAGAAACCTGGAAAAGCGTCAGAATGCTGCTGAAAGATGACAAGATGGGATTCTCTTTCCATATTACGACCATCTTTAAAGGCACAGAAACACATATCTGGTATCAGAACCACCTGGAATCCGTCTACTGCATGAGTGGTTATGGCGAAGTGGAAACCCTGGCTGATGGCAAGGTGTATCCGATTGAACCAGGTACGCTCTATATCCTGGATAAGCATGATGAGCACCTGTTGCGTGCTACATCAGAAGACATGGTCATGGCCTGCGTGTTTAATCCGCCCCTCAGCGGTAAAGAGGTCCATGATGAGAACGGCGTTTACCCGCTGAGCGAGTAAAAACGATCCGGACAGGAGTCACAATGCACACAGTTGAAAAAATCGGCGGCACGTCAATGAGCCGCTTCAGCGAACTGATGGATACCATTTTGATTGGGAAACGTCAGGGCGCGGCACTTTATAATAGAATCTTTGTGGTTTCAGCCTATGGTGGTATCACCAACCTGTTGCTGGAACACAAGAAGACGGGTGAACCGGGCGTTTACGCTCGGTTTGCCGATGCTGAACATGAAACCGCCTGGCAGGCAACGCTGGATCAGGTCCGCACCGCCATGTTGACCAAGAATGCTGAGCTGTTTTCCGGAGATGACCTGATCAAGGCCGACACCTTCATTCTTGAACGGATCGAGGATGCCGCCAGTTGCATGGAAAATCTGCAACAGCTTTGCAGTCTGGGTCACTTTCAGTTAGAAGATCATCTGTTAAGGGTCCGTGAAATGCTGGCATCACTGGGTGAAACGCACAGCGCGTTTAACTCGGTGCTGGCGCTGAATAATGCCGGTGTCAATGCGTGCTTTGTCGACCTGTCTGGCTGGCACCAGGAGCACCCTCTCAGTTTTGACGAGATGATCCAGCATCATTTCAAAGATATAGATTTAAGCTCGCAACTGCCGATTGCCACAGGTTATGCGCATTGTAGCGAAGGCGTGATGCGTACCTTTGACCGCGGTTACAGTGAAATGACCTTCAGTAAAATAGCTACCCTGACTGGGGCACATGAAGCGGTTATTCATAAAGAGTATCACCTGAGTAGTGCAGATCCTGCCGTCGTTGGGCTGGATAATATCGTCACCATCGGGCGTACCAACTACGATGTAGCCGATCAGCTCTCCAACCTGGGGATGGAAGCGATCCACCCCAAAGCGGCCAAAGGGCTGCGTCAGCAAGGCATCCAGTTGCGAATCAAAAATGCTTTTGAACCGGACCATTCGGGTACGGTCATCAGTAATGATTACTGCAGTGCCAAACCCTGTGTCGAGATCATCGCTGGCCGTCGTAATGTCTTTGCGATTGAAATATTTGATCAGGATATGCTTGGTGACAGTAATTACGATATTGAGCTGGCCAGGTTGCTGCATCAGTTGAAGCTGTACATCGTCAACCGCGACTCTGATGCCAACAGCATCACCTATTATGTTTCAGGTACGCGCAAGATGGTTAATCGTGCCGTACGCCTGATCGGTGAAGCCTACAAGGGTGCCGTAGTCGATTTGACCAAAGTGGCGATCGTTTCGGCGATAGGTTCGGATCTGAAAGTATCCGGCATACTGGCAAGAACGGTTTCCGCATTGGCATCAGCCAATATCAGTATCCAGGCGTTGCACCAGTCGATGCGTCAGGTTGAAATGCAGTGTGTAGTGAAGGAAAGCGATTACGAAAATGCCGTAAAAGCCCTTCACCACGCCCTCATAGAGCAAGAAGACCACGGCGACGTAATTTGCGCGGCTTAATCGCCTGTAGGAGCTCGCCTGTAGGAGCTCGCCTGTAGGAGCTCGCTCTGCGAGCGATCAAAATCTTCGCCCGGAGACCGGGCTCCCACAGCCGGGCTCCCACAGATCAAAACCTTCGCCCGGAGACCGGGCTCCTACAAACCAAATCACACGTGTTCGTCGAACACGTCGCTGATTTGCTTCATTAAACGGCGTTCTTCCATCATATCTTCGATCTGACGGCGACGCTTGCCGTTGTATTTGAGGCGGCTGCGGCCGACCTCGTCGTCTTCAGAAAACTGTTCGCTCCAGTCATCTATCTCATCGATAGCGACCTGATCGACACGTACTTTTGTGCCCATCTGTTCTGCTCTCACCCAAAGGTTAATACGTTGGCCTGACAAGGCCTCATGTTTACTGTAGCCGTGCTTAACAGCCCGGCTACATAACCGCGAATATAGTGCCGAACCTCCAGGGCTCAAAATTAAAAAAATCTATAGCAAATCAAAAAAAATCCTATAGATAACTATTTCTCCATCACATAATTGCCCGGGGCATCACATAATGGGAAAACTCCGTCATCCGGGTTGCCTAGTGTGGGTGGTAGCACATGGCCCGGAGACGATTTGGATTCCAGCCAACCCACCCAAGGCTCCCACCAGGAACCCTGGTGTTTTTCATGCTGCTGCAGCCATTGATCTGGTGGTATATGCTTGTCTTCAGCCCGCTGCAGTCCAATCTGGAAGTTGCGGCGTGGGTGGCCGGGTTCACTGACAATACCAGCATTGTGGCCGCCACTGGTCAGCACAAACGTGATCTCTGTATTGAACAGATCGTTAATCTTATACACCGATTTCCAGGGGGCAACGTGGTCTGTCACGGTGGCAACGGCAAACACGGGTACGCGAACATCCCGTAAAGAGATCGGGCGGTCGTTGACTATGTAGCGGCCACTGGCCAGATCGTTATTGAGGAACAGCAGACGCAGGTACTGTGAATGCATGCGATAAGGCATGCGCGTGGCGTCACTGTTCCAGGCCATAAGTTCACTGGTACCGGGTTTATCCCCTAACAGGTACTCATTGACCATCCTTGACCAGAGCAAGTCATAGGAGCGCAATAGCATGAAGGCGCCTGCCATCTGTTTGGTGTCCAGATAGCCTTTATCCCACATCATGTCTTCCATATAACTCAGCTGGCTTTCATCAATAAACAGCATCAGCTCACCGGCTTCAGTGAAGTCAGTCTGTGCGGTGAACAGAGTCATGGATTGCAGTCGATCATCTTCATCACGCGCCATGGCTGCGGCAGCAATTGACAACAGGGTGCCACCGAGACAATAACCGGCAGCATGAATTTTCTGATCTGGAACGATCTTGTTGATCACATCCAGTGCCGCCATGATGCCTTTTTGGGTATAGTCTTTCATCGACAGGTCACGGTCTTCCACCGTGGGGTTATGCCAGGACACCATGAACACGGTATAACCTTGATCCACCAGATATTGCACCATGGATTTGCCAGGTGAAAGATCGAGAATGTAGTATTTCATTATCCAGGCGGGCACAATCAATACTGGCTCAGCTTTGACTTTCTCGGTAGTGGGCGTGTACTGGATTAACTCAATCAGACGGTTACGGTACACCACTTTACCAGGCGTGACAGCGAGATCCCGGCCGACTTTAAGGTCTGACTCTGCCGGTTGTTCTTCCAGCAGTGTGTGCTGCATATCTTCAATCAGCTTTTGCATCCCTTGCATCAAATTCATGCCCCCTGATGCCAGGGTTTTATTGGCTACAACCGGATTGGTGGCCGCAAAGTTGGTCGGTGAAAGCATATCCAGCCACTGGCGTGCAGAAAAGGTCACCATGTTTTCATGATGCTTGGCGACGCCGGGGATATTGGTGGTTGCGTAGTGCCACCATTGTTCGTTGAGCATGAAATTCTGTGAAATGACGTTGTAAGGGAATTTATTCCAGGCCGGATCTTTGAAGCGCCGATCGTCCGACAGGGGTTTGATGAAAGGTTTGATTTCCGGATCAAACACCGCGCGCGATGCCCAGAGCATAAAGGCCGAATTTTTACGCAGAATATTCTCGGTCATTTCGGCCATTTTACCCGGCGAATGGCCCATATGAATGAGCCAATCCATATAGGCAAGCAGCAGCGATGCCGGAGACATACCTTTAGTGTAACGTCCTTCCATTGCGTGGATCAGACGATCCAGCGTTGTTTTAATTTCGGGCATATTGGCCCCTTGAATGCCAGTCATGAATGGTATCCTTTTTAATTACCTAGCCATGTGTTCAGTTTAGTCAAAAATAATCAAACTTCATCCAGTTGTATCAGTAAATATCCTTATACACCTTTTGCTGCATGTGCGAAATGGATAGAATGGTTTACACTAAAGTTTGAATCGCTCTGTCCCAAAGCGAAGGAAGTCAGTTATGTCTACAAAGTACCTCAAGCGTTTTTTTAAGCCACGTTCCATCGCCGTATTTGGTGCATCAGAACGGCATGACAGTCTTGGAGGTATCGTGCTGCGCAACCTGTTGGACAGTGGTTTCAAAGGTCCGATTATGGCGGTCAACAAGGAAGGTTATCAGCAGGTGAATGGCGTGACCTGCTATGAGGGTGTTAGCAGCCTGCCGGAAATGCCGGATCTGGCCATCATCTGTACTCCGCCTGACACCGTGGCTGACCTGGTACGAAAACTGGGTGCCAATATGGTGCGTGCTGCATTGATTCTGACCGGGGGACTAACGCTGGAAAGCATCACCGGGCAGGGCAGTATCAAGGATGAGATTCGCGAAGCGGCACGTTCTTACGGTATTCGTATCCTCGGGCCGGATTGCATGGGTATGTTGATTCCCGGTTCGGCCATGAATGCCAGTTTTTCCCACGTTAACATCCGCAAAGGGCGGGTCGCTTATGTCGGCCAGTCAGGGTTGATCGGCACCGCAATGATTGACTGGGCCAACGGTCAAGAGATAGGTTTCTCGCATTTTTTAACCCTGGGTGACGGCGTCGATGTTGATCTACCCTCCATTATTGATTATCTGGCCGGTGAACCCACCACCCATGCGATTTTATTGCAGATGGACCGGGTGATCGGTCCGTCTCGTAATTTCATCTCGGCGCTTCGGGCCGCCTCACGTAACAAGCTGGTACTGGTACTGAAGTCCGGCATTATTCCCGATGGGCGCATGCAGGAAGAGGTATGTGAAGGCATCGCCGATCAGGATGATGTCTACGACGCTGCGCTGCGCCGGGCCGGTGTAGTAAGGGTCGATACCTCGGATATGCTCTTTAACGCCCTGGAAACACTTACGCGGATGAAACCCATGCGTGGTGAGCGTCTGGCGATTGTCTGTAATGGTATGGGGCCGAACGCCCTGGCACATGACCGCCTGAAATCACGAAAAGGGCAGTTGGCTGAGCTTACCGAGGAAACCGTGGTGGGGCTGGCCGAATTTTTACCGCCTCACTGGAATGGTCGCAATCCAGTAGACATTAACGCTGATGCCACGCCGGAACGCTATGCTGAGGTTGTGGCCCGGCTAACCAAAGACCCGAATGTAGATGCGGTACTGTCTATTCACGCCCCCACGCGTATGGCACCGAGTGTGGAAACAGCCGATGCGGTAATTAAAATCGCCAAAAAAACCCCGCGTAACGTGCTGACTTGCTGGATGGGGCGTGAGTCCGCTATTGCGGCACGTAATCGCTGCAATGCCTCTGGTATAACCACCTTCCTGAATCCGGAAGAGGCGATAGATGCCTTTATGTTCATGGTGGAGTATCACCGTAACCAGAAAGTGATGCGGCAGACCCCGGCCCCTTATCGTATCGATAATGAACCCAACCGTAATAAAGCCCAGCAGCTTATTCAACAAGTCATCGACGAAGGGCGCGATTACCTCACCCATCCAGAAGCCTGTGAACTGCTGGATCTGTACGAAATTCCAACATCCAACACTCACTATGCTGAAGATATTGCTCAGGTAGTCGATATTGCCAGTCAACTGGGCGGATCGGTTGCCATCAAGGCCTTGCATCAGGGCAATGTCTATCCATTCAGCTATGAGCGCGATGGTAATCGTAATCTGCGCTGGCGTGATCTTGCCCTGGATCTGTACTCCATGACTGAGGTGCGTCACTCAACCACCAAACTGGCCTATCGTGTTAGCGAGCGTTATGCGCCGGAGCAGCAAATGGGTTTTGCGGTGCAGCAGATGAAGCGCGGCTTTCAATCCTTGCAGATTAATCTGGGCATAACACGTGATCCGGTGTTCGGCCCGTTGGTCATCTTTGGTATCGGTGGCTATACCGCAGATACCCTGGCCGACCGCTCATTGATGCTGCCGCCAATGAACTCCGCATTGGCTGAACAACTGGTGAAACAGTCACGCGTGTATGGGATCGTGGCTGAAAACAGCGACTGGCCTGAACGTGATCTGCAAAACATCTGTGATCTGCTGATCAAGCTGGGGCAGATGGCTGTTGAATTGAAGCAGCTCAAAGCGCTGGAGATTAACCCCTTATTACTGAATAAACGTGGTCTGCTGGCTGTGGATGTCTGCGTATCACTGGGAGAGCCGGCCAGTTTGTCAGTGTCGCCTTATCCGGAGCATCTGACGGAGCATATTCGCCTGAAAAAATCAGGGCGTCCGGCAACACTCCGAGCGATTCGTGGTGAGGATGAGCCTGCACATCTGGAGTTCTACAACAAGCTGTCTCCAGAATCGATCCGACTGCGCTATTTTTACAGCCGAGGGGTACCAACCCATCAAGAGCTGGCTAACTGGACGCAAATTGATTATGACCGGGAAATGGCCTTAATCGTGATTGCTCCCAAAGCAAATGAGCGAGGCTATGAAACGCTCGGTGTCGCCAGAGCGGTGACCGATGCCGATAATATTCGTGCAGAGTTCTCTGTGGTCGTGCGCGATGATCTTCAGGGAGAAGGGTTGGGCGTGGTGCTGATGCAGAAGATCATTCAGTATTGCCGTGATCGCGGCACACTGATGATCATGGGCTCAACCTTGCCGTCCAACAAGGGTATGCAGGCGCTGGCACGGAAGCTGGGCTTCCGTAACAGCTACAATGCCGAAGAAGACGTGATTGATATGAAACTGATGCTGCATGAGCCTACTGAAGACTGGCAAATGTTACGTTTACAGCAGTGAGCATCCGTGCAATCAGAGCGTCGGGCAGAAAATATCATGCAGGGTGCCAATCAGCCGTTTGGCCTTGTCGCCCTGCAGCGAGTAATAGATAGTCTGCGATTCACGGCGGGTTTTAACCAGCCCGTCACGGCGCAACAGCGCAAGATGCTGAGACAGAGCTGATTGGCTCAGATCCAGAAAGCTGTTCAACTCGGTTACCGATAATTCGCGGTTTCCCAGGTAACACAATATTAGCAATCGACTGTCATTGCCCAGCGCTTTCATCAAGCGGGCTGCTTCAGCGGCATTTTGTTTCATTAGAGCCAGGCCGTCTGGCGCCATCAGGGATTCCTGAGAATCCTCAGAGGTCATTACAGCATTCAAGTCAGTCACCCCAAGAGTCATAGTTTTTGTCGTAATTTTGTTTCTATCGCACAACTATTTTACAGAAATCCAAGGTCTGGATAAAAGCCTGTATTATACTGTCATACCATTAATATAGTACTGTAGCAGAATGCGTTCAGAAAATATTCTGTTTGAATAATGGACATTGCCTCATGCTGAAAAAACTGGCCCGGCCAGTAAACACCTTGCTGATTATTCCGGTGCTGTTTATCAGCCTGGCGGTCAGCAGTGGGCTTTTCAGCCGGGCCAGTATTGAATTCAGCCGGTTTCACGGTTTAATGGATAGCCGCTTTGGCTCATCGCGCCTGCAGGTGTCGCAGCGCTGGGAGGCCATGCTCAGAGAGGCGGCACAAACTGATACCGAGCAGCAGAAGCTGGAAATTGTTAACCAATTTGTGCATCAGTATGTGCGCTACCGACTCGACCGCAGGCTATACGGAGTTGAAGATTACTGGGCCTCGCCATTGGAGACCTTAGGGAATGGTCTGGGGGATTGTGAAGATTACGCTATCCTTCAATATGTCAGTTTACGCCAGGCTGGTATCAGTGATGATCGTTTGCGGCTGATCTATGTTAATGCCAGAACGGGGGGGGCGCGCAGTAGCATTACCCAGGCACATATGGTGCTGGGCTATTACGTTACCCCTACATCTGAGCCATTGATACTGGACAGCCTGATCGCCAACATTCGTCCGGCATCAGAACGCGGTGACCTGGCACCGGTGTTCAGTTTTAACAGTGAAGGCTTGTGGGCAGGGGGAGCAACCTCGCCAGCTGCCAGTGCAACAGCACGTTTGTCACGCTGGCGTAACCTACTAGAAAAAATACAGCAGGAAGGGGTGAGTTTTCAATGAGATCGGCAAGTCAAAGAGTGGAACAGGAGTGTTGCTTATGTCACTGATACGTCAATTGTGGATAGCCGTTGTCGTGATGATGTCCATTGCCTTTATCAGCAGTTTCAGTATCAGTACTTATAAAGCAAAGGCTTACTTTGAAGAACAGTTATTGCTGAAAAATATTGATAATGCCGGCTCGCTTGCACTGACACTGTCTCAGATTGAAAAAGACCCGGTCACACTGGAGCTACTGATTGCCGCACAATTTGATACCGGCCACTACCAGCGCATTGAACTGCTCAGTCCGGAAGGTGAACCTCTGCAAAGCAAAGTCTATGAAGGTGATGATGCAACCGGTGTGCCCGAGTGGTTTAAGGCGATCACCTCGTTGAACATAGAACCGGGCGTTGCCCAGGTGCAGGATGGCTGGTTTCAGTACGGGACTCTCTATATTGAAAGCCATAAACGTTTTGCCTATCAGGCCCTCTGGACTACCACCCGCGACTTATTAGTATGGTTTTTGCTGGTGGCCCTGGTGGCAGGTGGTCTGGGTACCTTGATTCTGAAATTGATCACACGTCCACTGGATGATGTCGTCAAGCAGGCTGAAGCAATCGGTGGGCGACGTTTCATCAAGTCCAAAGAGCCACGTACGCTTGAGTTTGGGCGGGTGGTAAAAGCGATGAATATTCTGTCTGAACGTATCCGCCAGATGCTGGACAGTGAACGTAAGCGCCTGGAAGAGATGCGCCACAAAAATCAGCATGATGAGCTCACCGGGTTGGCAAACCGGGAATACTTCCTCAGTCAGCTGGATACCAAGCTCAACAGTATTGATTCCGACAGTCAGCATGCGCTGTTATTGATTCGGGTGCGCCATCTGGCGCTGCTCAATCAGCAACTTGGCCATAAACAGACTGATGCTTTACTGAAACATCTGGCAAATGTCATCCAGAAAGTCACTGAAGATACCGCTGATGACTTCACCCAGGCCGATGTCGGGCGTCTGAATGGCAGTGACTTTGTGCTACTGCTGACCGATGCCCTGGATCTGGATTCGATCAGTGAGGCGCTGCTGCATAAATTGCTAACCTTGTCGGCTGACTACAATCCGGTTCCACAACTGCCCATGGCTGCCGCCTATTTTGCACCCGGCGATAGCCGTGCAGACCTGATGATGAAACTGGATACCTTGCTGGCTCATGCTGAGCAACGCGAGATAACCTGCCGAGAAATATCGCTGGCACATCAGAATTCCCCGCGTTTTCATAGCGCTGATGAGTGGCGTATGGTGCTGACGGAGGCGCTGATACGTGATCGTGTAACAGCGCAATACTATCCGGTACTGGCCAGCGATAGCGGTTTGCTACATCAGGAAGCGATGATGCGTCTGGAGTTGCAGGGTGAGGTGCACTCAGCGGGTTACTTTATTCCCTGGGCGCGACGACTGGGTATGTTACCGGAACTGGATGTCGCCATGGTGAATTTTGTACTGGAGCAGTTACGTCGTTTAGAGGATGCACCGTCAACCGCGATTAACTTATCAGCCGAAACCCTGGGTGATCTGGTTGCCGTAAATCGCCTTTGTGATCAGCTGAAAGACCGGCCGCGGGAAGCCCGGTTACTCTGGTTTGAAGTCAGCGAACGTTGTGTTGTTCAGCATCCGCAGGTGTTCAAAGAGTTCTGTCGGCAGATCAAACCGCTGGGCTGTCGCATCGGTCTGGAAAGGGCGGGTGCCGATTTCGCCCGGATCAGCAATCTGCAAGAACTGGGGCTGGATTATATTAAGGTGGATAATGCCTTTATCAGCGACCTGGAAGGCAATAACACTAACCAGAACTTCCTGCGCGGATTAGCAACATTGGGGCACTCCATCGGCTTGTTGGTGATTGCAGACGGTGTGAAAGCGGGCTCACAAACCCCCTTGCTGAAAATGCTGGGTATGGATGGTTATACGGGGCCAGGTATCAAAGAAATCTGAGCGTGTTTTCTTCGTCGTCATCATCGCCGATCAGATTAAGACTACGATGGTTTTCACGCAGAGTCTGGCGTGTCAGCAACTTTTGTTGTGCCGCTTTGGGTAGATCAGTGAACTGTATCAGGCCCTTCTGAGTCAGCAGATCGATCACGTCTTCCAGCACCCTGACCAGCTCGGTATCGGTGGTTTGCAGCGCTGAAGCAGTTACAGTGGCTTTGCAGGCTTCGCATTTGACGTAATTCAGAAATTCTTCTGAACGCTCATTAGCCACTTCAGGAAAGGCATCGGATTGGGTTTCGCTCACTCCGATAATTTTACCGCTGCTGTTTCGCTTGATATACATGCCTCTGACTCCCTGACGTTTATAGCCTGAATCATAGCACAATGCTAATCAGTGGCCACGTACAACCAGCATCAGGTGCATACGATCACGTACATCCAGTTTCTGGAAAATAGCACTCAGGTGGGCTTTAACGGTACGCTCAGTGATATCCAATTGCCGGGCAATTTCCTTGTTGCTGGCGCCGGTAATCACTGCCTGGGTCACTTCTTTCTCACGCTCAGTCAGAATGCTCAGATCAACCTCATCACGTTGCTGTTGCTTCAGAACGTCTGAAAGGATGCCAATCATCCGCGTAACCAGCGCAGATGGCAGCCACATGGCGCCCTGATGTACACTCAGGGCAACCTGTTGCAGCGTGGCTATATTGGCCAGGGCTTCGGTATAACCCCGTGCACCGGCTTCCAGCGCGTTACGCAGTTCATCGGTGTTTTCCAGCCGGGTCAGAACAATAACCTTGCAACCGCTTTGAGAATAGAAGGACACCAGATCCAGCCAGTTACGGCTGGCAGACAGAATCCACACCAGCGTATCCGCATCTGCCGCAGGAGGGAGTGAAATGCTGGTATGAATATCAGCGTCTGGAAAGGCCGCTTGCCAGCGTGGGCTGATAAAGGCTTCGTCCGTCAGAAACAAATTTTTATGGTTCATCTTTCACTCATTGCCTGAGATGTTGCTCTAAGAACAGGTTTTAACAGGTATTCCAATACGGTTTTCTTACCGGTGAGTATATCCACCTGGGTGATCATCCCCGGAATAATGGTCAGGTCGTTATTAAAACCTGATTCATAGGTGCGCAGTCTGACCAGGTAGTAGGTGTTATCCTGCTCATCGGTAATGGTATCCGCACTGATATGTTCCACTTCGGCATCCAGGCCACCAAACACAGCGAAGTCATACGCGGTGAATTTGATCATGGCTTCCTGTCCCGGGCGGATAAAGGCGATATCCTTGGGCGGAATGCGTGCCTCGATGATCAGTTGATCATCCAGGGGAATAATTTCCAGCACTTCATGTCCGGGCGCCACTACCCCGCCTACGGTATTGGTAAACAGACGTTGCACGGTACCGCGAACCGGCGCGCGGATCTCGGTCTGCTTGACGATGTCTTCCAGACCCGATTCAGCCTGGGATAAAGCATTCAGGCGTGCCCGTGATTCCGATAACTGCGAATTCCAGCGGTTACGGACGGTCAACTCCACTTCACGAATTTTGTTTTGTGCTTCTTCAATCGCCGCTTCATTCCGGCTGATGATCGCTTCCGCCCGGTTCAGTTCTCCGCGGGCATTGGATACTTCACGCTCCAGACGAATAATGTCGACATCCGATACCGCTCCAGATTGCAGCAGCGGCCGGGTAACCTGCAGTTCCCGGGAACTTAATGACAGGCTTCTGGCATGTTGAGAGCGAGCGGCACTGGCTTCACGCAGATCCTGCTCACGTTGCTCCAACTGGCTTTGATAGATGGAAATCTGTTCATTCAACTCTTCACGGTTACTGAAGAAGGTGCTGCGCTCATGCGCCACAATATCCGGTGCTTCCAATACCAGATCGACCGGAAAGTCAGGCTCATCGAGATTGCCGACCAGCGCTTGTAACCGTGCAACTTCGGCTCGCAGGGCGAGGAACTGTGCACGACTTTCTCTCAGGTTGGACACGGCACGGGTAGGATCAATTTTCAGTAACAGATCACCAGGATTAACGATCTGGCCTTCATGCACCCGTATCTCTTCAATAATCCCCCCGTCCATCGACTGCACCACCTGTAACTGGCGCGAAGGGATAACGCGTCCGTCGCCACGAGCAACCTCATCCAGCGGCGCGTAAGCCGCCCAGACCAGCAGTGCGATCAGTGCCAGAGCCATGATATACAGTAAGCGGCGGGCATGAACCGGTTCCTGCTGAATACGACCCCATTCAGCATCGACAACCCAGTCTTTGTCAGCCGGGTTGCCCAGCCAGCGCCCAAAAATACGGTCCAACATGGGCGAACCACGCTGACCAACAGTCTGGCTGATTTGTCCGACCCTGTCGAAGCCTTGCTGTTCCAGTGTTGTTTTCTGCGCAGTCATCAGTTTGCACTCCCCACACGACCCTGTTTGAGCGCTTCCATAACTTCGGCTTTCGGGCCATCTGCCACAACCTTGCCAGCATCGATGACCAGTAACCGGTCGGCCAGAGCCAGCAAAGAGCTGCGATGAGTAATTACCAGCAGGGTTTTGCCTCGTGAATAGCGTGCCAGATTCTGCTTGATGGTTTCTTCACTGGAGTGATCCAGTGATCCCGTTGGTTCATCCAGCAGCAGCAGGGGAGGATCATTGATCAGTGCGCGGGCGATGGCAACCGACTGGCGTTGACCGCCCGAAAGCAGTTGACCACGTTCACCCACCTGCATATCAAAACCAGCAGGATGTGAATTGATAAAGGGTGCCAGGCCACTGAGCGTCGCCGCACGCAGAATCTGGTGATCTTCTGCCTGAGGGGCGGCGGTAATAATATTGTCCTTTAAGGTGCCGAAAAACATCGACACATCCTGAGGCACATAGCCGATCTGGCGTCGCAGTTCTGAAGGGTCAATCTGGCGAATATCCACACCGTCAATCAGAATGGCGCCGGATTCAGGTTCGTACAGACCCAGAATTAATTTTTCCAGCGTACTCTTACCCGAGCCGTTACGTCCGAGTACGGCAACATGTTCACCGGCTTTTATTTTAAAGCTGACATCGGTCAGTGCCTGACGCTCATCATTCGGGTAGCGAAAGCATACGCGTCTGAATTCGATTTCACCCTGCAGCGAAGGACGACTAATCCAGTTTTTGTTTTCCGGACGCTCAATGGGGCGTTCCATGATCTCGTTCAGAGACTGCATGGCTGTAGCGGAATGGTGGTATTGGGCCAGCAGTCCAGCCGCCTGGCTGATAGGTGCCATGGCACGAGAAGACAACAGATAAGCGGCGATTAAGCCACCCTGAGTCAGATTGCCCTCAATAATCATATACACACCGATAATAATAATGGCAACCGCCACACTATGCTGTGTCCACTGCGCGCCGTTGGTGATAGACGCTGAAATCAGCCGCATCTGTGCCGCTGTACGTGTCAGGAAAATGGTGGTTTTTTCCCAGACAGACTGAATTTTACTTTCAGCCCCAAAGCTTTTCAGTGTTTCCAGGTTGGACAGGCTCTCGATCAGCGTGGAGTTACGCATCGCACCTGCTCGCATAGACGTTTCCGACAGGCTATGCATCTTGGCCTGTGCACTTAATGCGTAGATCAATACCAATAATGCCCCGGCTATAATAGGCAGCACCAGTGGCCAGCCGATGATTGCGATAATCGTGGCAAACAACAGCACAAAGGGCAGATCAACCAGTGCAACTACGGTCAGTGAACCAATAAAACTGCGCACTGATTCAAAGGACTGCACATTGGCAGCAAAAGAGCCAGCAGACGCCGGGCGGTTGGCCATTTTCATACCCAATACCCGCTCCATAATCGCTGAAGACAGTTTGACGTCGGCGCGGCTGGCGCCCAGATCGACAAACCAACTGCGCATCAGCCGCAATACCAGGTCAGCCGACAGTACAATAAACACCCCGGCCGCCAGTACCCACAGGGTGTCTGTCGCATGGTTGGGGACTACGCGATCATACACATTCATCACAAACAGCGGCATGGCCACGGCAAAGCAGTTAATCATCACTGCCGACAGCAAGACATCCCGGTAGAGTCGGCGATTCTCAGCAATAACGCCCCAGAACCAATGGCGGTCACGTACTTTTTTAATTTCCGGTGCGCGGCTGTCAAAGCGAAATTCGGGCCGGGCGTAGATTACCTGACCGGAAAACTGTGACTGAATTTCCTTTAGTGGCACAGCCACTACGGTTTCACTCAGTTCAGGGTAAACGATTTCGGCCGTTTGTTGTTCAGTATCAATGCGGTTAACCACGCAGGCCTTGTCATTTTTCAATAACAGGATAGCGGGTAACAGATTACTATTGAGTTGATCCAGGCGACTATGACTGATGCGGCTGGCAAGACCCGCACGCTTGGCCGCACGTCCAAAAACAGAAGGGGTAAGAATGCCATTGACCAACGGCAGTCCCGCTATGGCTGTTTCTGCAGAAACCGGCGCGTCATGAAACCGTGACAGAATAAGCAAACAGCCCAGTAATGCACCGCCAGGGGTTTCAGTAAACACAGACATACAGTGTCTCAAGTCAGATAAAAAAGACGGACCTGAAAATCAGGCCCGTATAGATCAGAACTTAACCAATAAATGGTTTTTAATCAACGTTGCAGACGGCTTTGCGCAATACTGCTGTTGACATCCAGATCAGGGCAGGCGCTTTCAGCGTCAACCGTAAAGCTCTCTGCGCCCAGATCAGACAGACTCGGCAGCCCTTCGCGTACAACATCCAGTGCTGGCAGAAGCTCGCCCATACTTGTCAGGGTGCGCGCAGCAGCAATGCTGCGATCATAGACAGCATTGGTGTAAGCGCGGCTAGCCTGGAAGTATTCGTTTTCTGAATCCAGTACGTCTAACAGGGTACGATCGCCGATATCAAATTGGTCTTTGTAGGCAGTACGAACGCGGTCAGAAGAAATACGGTGCTGGTTCAGGATCGGCAGTTGCTCATCCAGCTTGCGCACATCATTAATGGCAATCTGCAGCGTCTGACGCATATCGACACAGGCCTTGTCGCGCTCAAATTTGGCAACATTCACTTCTTCGTAAGCACGCTGCAAAGATGCCCGGTCGCGACCACCATTATACAGATTGTACTGGAATTCCAGCGCAACCCGGCCATCACTACGGCGGTTATCAAAACCCTGGTCATCATAATCCTGGGTGCCGTAGCGGGCGGTCAGATTAAGGCGTGGTCTGAAATCAGAGCGTCTGCGATCAACCGCGGCTTCCTGGGATTGAATGTTACGAATCGCTGCATGGAAGGCTGGATTGCCCTGGTAGGCAAGCTGTAAGGCTTCACGTACGTCGTCAGGAATGCGGGTGTCATTGAGTGTGGCAGGCAGCATGTTGTCAGCAGGTAATTCGCCCACTATGCGTAAATAACGTGCACTGACATCGTGCAGGTTAGAGAGTTCGGTCAGCAGGTTGGCCTCGGCTAAAGATAAACGACCAGAAATCTGTTCCAGATCGGCACGGCGTGCAACACCGGCTCTGGCACTTTCTTCAATTCGGTCAAACACGGTGATGTGTTCGTCAAAGTTATCTTCAGCCAGCGCTACGAGTTCACGGTAACGCATCACGTCTTCGTAAGCATTCACCGCCTCTAACGCTGTATTTTCAACGTTATCCAGTAATTCGAAGTAGCGTACCAGTTGGGCGCTTTCAAAGCGTCTGACTTCGTTACGGGTTCTGAAACCGTCATAAAGCATCTGTGTCAGGCTGATCTCAGCGGCGGCACCGGAGAATTCATCTTCTCCAGTATAGTTTTCCCAGTCCCGGTACTCGTGGCCGTAGCCTGCGGTAAAATCGACAATGGGCCGATAACCGCCGCGGGCAAACTCGGTGTCATAGTCAGATGCCATGAAAGCGTGCCAACTGGCCTGCACTTCAGGATTGGTTTCAATTGCCTTGCGAGCAATGTCAGCAATGGTGGTACTGTCCATTTGAGCGTAAGCAGAGACAGATAAAAGGCAGCTGCCAGAGATCAGACAAGCCAGTAGCGTGCGTGGAGCTTTAATTATTTTCATTCCTTTCACCCATGATTAAAGCATTAAACATGATTGTATTCAGTGTAGGTTAGCACTTAAGCGTAAGCAAAAAGTAATCAGTCACTGCAATAACTTATAGGCTGTGTAACAAACGCTGTAAAGTTTCTGACAATAAATCATGTTCCTGATTGATTGTGCTATCCAAAGTTCGTTTAAGCAAAATACGCGCCATATTTTTGAGATCTGAGCGGATCAGGGCTTCGGCTCCCATCAATACTGCCATTGGCAAACCGTCGGCATAGGCACTGTGGATACCATTAATCAGCCAGTCGATCTGCTCACTGCGAACGGGTTCATCGGCGGTTGCACTCAAGCTTAAAATCAGCAGCTCTGAAGCACACAGCCATAAATGATGCTGCAATCTGGTTGCAATTTCATGACAGGCCCGAGCGTATTCCAGTGCATATGCGTGCTCATTGCAGTGAGTCAGGGTCGAAGCGGCAAAAAACAATTGATAGCAATGGCTGCTTGGCGTCAGGGTCTCAGCAGGCAAGGCCAGCAGTTGCTCGCAACATCTGTTGGCTTGTTCAGGTTGGCCATCAAAACACCAGGCCCAGGCCAGAAAGCCCATAGCCAGAACGGCGGGATTCTCGTGGCTGTAATTATTCAGCTCCTCAACATTAACCTGTTGTGTGAGCAATAGCGACTGCTCAGCATGGCTGCGACTCTGCTGGAAGTGCCCCATCCAGAAATGGCTGTTGGCCAACGCCCAATGAGCCAGAGTCAATTGGGCTGGCGTGTCGGCATGATCATATAACAGATTCGCGGCCTGCAAACGTGATCGTTCAGTATCTACCGAGCCTATCCCTAAAAACAGCAGATACAGGGAGCGGAAACTGGCGGTTTCATCGGCAACCTGCTTCGCCAGTTGTAAGGCTTCAGAAGCCGCTTTGAAGGCATACAGGTCACCGTAACCAAAGGCCATGATACGACTCTGTGCCAGATCATTTAGCAGCGTTACGCGCAGTTCCAGGGAAAAATCCACCGAAGTATCAAGTTTCAGAGCTGCACCCAGGCAGTGAGCGGCATCAGTATAGCGGCGCTGCTGTAAGGCAGATTGACCGCAACGTAAGTAAAGATCCGCTGCTTTATCCTGCTCACCTGCTGCGCACCAGTGGTAAGCCAGACGCGCCTTGATTTCAAATGGGGTTTTACCGCGTTGTTTCTGTTCCAATTGCAAGGCCAACATTCTGTGTACGTAGCGCTGGCGGCTCGGTGGATTTAATGAAGCCAGCACCTGTTGCAGCAAGGGCGGCGTGAAGGCAAGCTGTGTTTTATCCTGCCACTGCAGCAGCTTGGTCGTAATCAGTTGTTCTATCGTTTCGTTCGGCGTTGCCAGATTTTGTATCTGACCTATCTGCAAAGCCTGATCCGAGTGAATATCCGGCCAATATAAAGCCAGTTGCAAGGCGCTGTCACGCCACTCATCCAGTTGGTCAATGCGATAACTAAAGTACTGCAAGACTTCACCGGGCAACTGGTTGTCTTCAGAAGAGTTGGCCATTACCTTGAGTAAAAACGGGTTGTGATCAGTCAGTTCCAGCAGCTGTGCGGACTCATCCGGGGAGCGCCAGTTTTGACTGCTACGGGAAAAAAACTTGAGTAAACGGTTTGCCGAAGTGTGGCTGAGTCTGGGGAGTGTCAGGCTAAACCATGCTGGATGTGTTGCTGTATCGGGGAGCTTGCGGGCACTGAGCAGTACCATAAGCGGGCAGGATGTGAGATCAGCCAGGTGCTCAATCAGCGCCAGTGTTGTTGCATCTATCCAGTGGCCATCTTCAATCCACACCAGCAGGCAAGAGCCATTGAGCCCGTGCAGTAGTTGGCTGATGGCATCAAAGGCCTGTTGAATGTTTTCTTCGGTGGGGTGTGCGTTATAGGCCATCAGATCGATCAGAACCGGTTGCTGTAGCAACTGGTCCCAGCCATGTCGGCGTAAACGCTCTTTGAGAATATCAGGTTTGACGGTTTCATCGGCCTGAAACCCCAGTAGTTGACGCAAACAGCTGATCAGTGGAAACAAGGGTTGCTGTTGGCGGTCAGGATAACAGCGCAGTTTGAATACTCTATCACCGGACTGGCGTTGATGTTTCAGCCACTGTGACAGCATTAGAGTCTTACCACTGCCTGCTGGACCGGTCATATTCACCAGTAAGGGGTGTTGGTGAGGGTCAATCCGGTCACGCTGCTGACTGAGTGTCTCGTACAGGGGTTGCTGTTCCGGCAGTGGCAGAGAGTCTGACTCTGTAAACCAACCGGGTTCATCCACCAGCAAAAAAGCCCCGGATAAACTGCCATCATTGCGGCGACGGCGCTCGGTGACTTTACGCGCCTGTACCTTGCGCTCTAACAAGCGGTAGCAGGGTTCACTAAGTAAAATCTGCCCATCTGAAGCACTCTGACACAGCAAGCTGGTTTCTTCGGTCACATTACCCAGCAGATCGGGCAGGGCGGCACTCAGTGATGAAAACAGCGTGCCGGTATGCACTCCGGCACGCAGGTCTATTTCTGGATGAGTCCGGGCATAATGCATTAAGCGTATCGTGCTGCGAACAGCCAGCCAGGCATTATCCTCAAGCGCCAGAGGCCAGCCGAAGTAGAAGAATGCACCGTGACCGGCACTGTTTAGATGAAAGGCACCAATTTCATCACAGATCAGCTTGCGCGAGTAGTGATCAGCATCGAACAGTTGCTGTGCTGCTGCTTCCGGATCTGACAAGCTGCAGCGCCACTGCAGATGCACGACTACAACGGGTGAAATTTTCTCAATAGCCGGAAACTGATCCAGTTGCGATGTACGCGCAGGCTGTTCATTAAGTTGCTGAGTCAGCTGGCTGTAAAGTGATTGTGACTTACTGTCCGGTAAAACGCCCAGTTCACGCTGCATGCGTTGGGTAAAGTTCTCATAAAGACGCAAAGCCAGACGTGTTTGACCATTTTCAGAACACAGCCGCATAACTTCACGCAGTAAGGATTCATTGTCAGGGTCTAGTTGCTGTATCTTCTGTGCATAACTGATCACCAGACCTGACTGACGATCGTCCTGCGCCTGCGTGATTAGTGTATTCAGCAAGCGTATCTGACAACTGCGGAAATACGCACGCTTATCGGCCAGCCAGTATTCATACTCCTCGCAGCCCGGCAGCGAATAACCCGCCATAAACTCGCCAGTCAGCAGGCTGTCTTCCTTGAAATGCTCGAGGTTATTCACCTTGGAGTTAGGAAGGCGCTGTAAGGTTTCCAGATCGGTAATATCCAAATGCAGCAGTGCATGATTCTGCAGTGCAATAAAATGCCGATCCACAATCAGCGCCGTATGAAATGGAGTGGTGTTAAACAATTTCGACAGAATCGATAACACCTGACGCAAATTCACCCGCGCCGCCGGTTCATCCAGATCCGGCCAGAACAAACTGGCAATAACAGCCCGCGAGTGATTACGATTCCTCTCCGCCGCCAGAAAACCCAATAACCCCAAAGCCTTACGATAGCGCAACTGCAAAGGCACCTCACCCCCAGCACCCTTCAACATCGGCGTATCCAGCAAACAAAGACGACTAATCTGCGTATTCAAACACCACTCCAAATTAAACCAAACCCATTCGCCCGGAGACCGGGCTCCCACAGACCGGGCATCTACATGTAGGAGCTCACTCTGTGAGCGAACAACCCCAATTGTGAGCGAACAACCTCAATCAAAACCCTATTCTATATTCGCCCGGAGACCGGGCTCCCACAGACCGGGCACCTACAAACCGGGCATCTACATGTAGGAGCTCACTCTGTGAGCGAACAACCTCAATTGTGAGCGAACAACCCCAATCTAAATACCCCACAAACAATAACCCTATCTGTACTACGGTCCAATATGCACAGGGCTCAAGTCATTTATAATGCCATGCATAACCGCACAAATGTACATTTGTACATCAGCGAAAGAATACACAAGTAAGTCTGTAAATCTAACCTAACTGGTTAAGCAGTACAGTCCGAAAAATAAGGATACTGAAATGGAAACAGCTATTGCAGTGGTATTAGAGACTAGTGGAGAAGTATTTGCACGGACAGCGGATGGTTCACTCAGATCTCTGCAGCCGGGCGATGAGCTTTTTGCCGGAGAAACCCTGGTAACCGCTGAAGGCGGTCGTGTGGTACTGGATTTCGGTAACGGAGAAATAGCCGCGCTTGGACCAAATCAAGCCATTCAGATGAATGAACAGCTTCTGGGTAGTTCAGAACCTGCCCCCCAGGATAATCAGTTAACCGATCCAAGTGTCGATGCCGTTCTGGCCGCACTGGAAGGTGATGGAGATCTACTGGATGAGCTGGAAGCACCTGCGGCTGGTGCCGATGGTGCGCCTGAAGGCGGCGGCAGCAGTATTGTTCAGCTGGTGCGTATCTTTGAATCAGTTGATCCGCTGGCCTTTTCTTTTGACCCGCTAGCTGTAGAGCCCTTCGAAGCACCTATTGGTGATCAGGATGAGCTACTTGCTGATGAGGATGATGGCACTGTATTACCACCTGAATTGGCCTTGTCTTCTGTTCAGATGGTGTTGGCTGGCGCAACAGCAATCACTACAGCAAATGGCATGATTGATCTGGGTGATTTTGAACAGCATCAACTCTACAATCCGGCACCACGCCCTAACAGCACGCGTCCAGCAAGTTTGCAGGGGTTGCCAAAAGAATTTATCGAGTCCGAGTTAGGGCTGGAACCCGGTACACTTGATCAGTTTAATCCGGATAGCAACGGCGTTGTAAATCACACAGATACGGTGGATGCATGGGATGGCAAGTTGACTTCATCTCAGGTTTCCGTCAAGGAAGGCACAGGAATTCAGTTTGGCTGGGTTTTTTATAATGGTGAAGGAACGGTCAGCTACATTGAAGAAGGTAAGAATGATCTGGTAGTGGTAGTTGTCACCAAACCTGATGGCACCAAGGAAGTATTGCAAGTCAGCTCTTCTGAAGAGCTGCAAGCCGCCATAACAGGTAATGGACAGTTCAACTATCAAGCTGATCAGGAAGGTACCTACCGTTTTGACTGGTTAGTCCTGAATGGTCGTGACACCAACTTCGATTCAGCGCTGGCGATTTCTCAGCCTGCTTTTACCCTCAATGGTTCTGACTATTACGGTCAGCCAGTGGATCTGTCAATTGATGCATCCTTGAGCAGTGCGCTGCCAGGCGAAAGCTTGTCTGTTGAGATCTCAGGCGTTCCGGCCGGAGCTTCTTTCAGTGCCGGGAGTGATCAGGGCGGTGGTATCTGGAGCTTCACACCAGCAGAATTGGAAGGCTTGCAGTTTCTGCCACCAGTAGGATTTAGTGGCGATCTGCTACTGAATGTTACAGCCACGGCAACGCTGGACGGCGTATCCGAAAGTGTATCTGGAGATCTGGCCATAGTCGTTGATGTGACCACTAACACAGTGTCTGAAGGTTCAATTAATGATGATGTTCTGACAGGCACCTCCGGAAATGATCTGATTCATGGTTATGCAGGCGATGATCAGATTAATGCCGGTGCCGGAAATGATATTATGTTCGGCGGCCTGGGGGCTGATACCTTTGCCTGGGATTTGGGTGATCAAGGGACAGAGGCAGCACCTGCGCTGGATATTGTCGGTGATTTCACACTGGGTGATTTTGGTGTAGATGCCAATGCGGATCGCATTGATCTGGCTGATCTGCTGTCTTTTAGTGGTGGATCAGACGAAATAACCGATTTCCTTTCTGTCAGTGTCAGCGGTAGTGACTCCGTCATCTCCATTAGTAATGACGGTGATGGTACAATAACGCAGAACATCGTACTAAAAGATGTCGATCTGTCTACACTGGGTAGCAATGAGGCTGAAATCATAGATTCCCTGATCAGCAGCGGTAACCTGATCGTTGAATAACTATATAAGTAAATCAAGGAGTTTTTGAAATGAAACGCATAATTACAGGTATGGTTCTATTGCTGGTTTCCGCGTTTACATCAGCGGCAAGTGTTACAATTTCCAATCCAACAGCTGTGACGGGTGCAAGTAATTTTCCGGTATCGCTGACATCGTTCGCTACCACTGATACGTCGGCTGTAGCTACGTTTATTGGGCTGGATACCCTGCAATCATTCGCGGTTGAAATGGATGTGCTGACGTCTGCTACTGGGACTTTGAGCTTCGATATTTCTACCACTGTAGATGAGTGGACCGTAAGCATTCTGAATACCTCAACCAATGTGGCTACAGTTTTGGGTAGCTGGTGGAGTGGTGGCTTGTTTGGTGGTTTTACCGGACTGACATCCGAAGTTGAAGCCGGTACCGTGTATAAGTTGCTTGTTTTCGGTGACGAGTCATGGGATGGCAATGCAGGGCGCGATATCACTGTATCACTGAGCAATATCGAACTCTCTGAAGTACCACTGCCTGCTGCTGTTTGGTTGTTCGGTTCCGTACTTTTGGGTGGGCTGGCAATGCGTCGTAAGAAACGTCTTGCTGCAGTAGCCTAATTTGTTGGATTGATTCAGCTATTTCAGACCTGATGTCGGCATTCCGGCATCAGGTTTATTGCGTTTTATGGGCAAAATCGTGTAATAATAGGTGCTTGAAACAAGTGTTCGTACTTTTTTCGAATACACTTAATTGTCATGGACGTAGTAGGAAGTTAACGCAGGTATGGCATCAAAGCTGAGTATTAAGCCCCACGAATCAAAATTAAGCGCACTTGCCAGGTTGGCAGATGCCGCCATCATTATTATTACCCTTTGGTGCCTTATTGAGTTGTTCGGTGTCGAATGGATATCGTCCTATTACGCCATGGCACTGATCGCCATCCTGGTGTTTAACTTCATCTCTGAAATCAATCTTACCTATCGTTCCTGGCGTGGCGTTGGCCTGGGCGCAGAAGTTGTCTCCGTAGCCAGTAACTGGCTTGCTGTGATCATGCTGTTCATTCTGGTGGATTTCTTCTTTAAGCCTACCGATCTGTATAACCGCGAACTGCTGTTGACCTGGTTCCTGATAACACCGATTGAGCTGATCTGCTGGCATGCGATTATTCGTGCCGTTCTGAGTACGGTAAGGGAAACGGGTCACAATACCCGCGCCGTTGCAGTGTATGGTGCAACCGAACTGGGCCAGGAAGTAAAAGAAAAGATCACTGATATGCCTTGGGCTGGCTATAACTTCGTGGGGTTTTTTGACGACCGTAATTTTGAAAAAGGGCGTCGTCAGTCAGACCAGGTTGAAGGCGGTCATGCTGAGCTGGTGGCCCGTGCCAGGGCGGGGGAGATTGAAGTGATTTTTATCGCTTTGCCACTGCGTGCAGAAAAACGTATCAAAACACTTCTTGATGAGCTTGCTGATACCACTGTTTCGGTACACATGATGCTGGATGTGTTCAGTTTTGATCTGCTCAGTGCCCGTTGGATTGATCTCAATGGTATGCCGGCTATCAGTATTTTTGAATCCCCTCATGTTGGTATCAATAGCATGAGCAAGCGGGCACTGGATCTGGTGTTTGGTTGCCTGATTCTACTGCTGATCTCTATTCCCATGATTATTATCGCCATCGGCGTGAAATTCAGCTCTCCGGGGCCGGTATTATTCAAGCAGAAACGTTACGGCGTAAACGGACAGGAAATCGGCGTGCTAAAGTTTCGTTCCATGCGGGTTATGGATGCGGGTGATGGCGAAGTGAAGCAAGCAACCAAAAATGACAGCCGTATCACCCCCTTTGGAGCATTTATCCGCCGTACCTCGCTGGATGAACTACCCCAGTTCCTGAATGTGATCGGTGGTTCCATGTCCGTTGTTGGGCCACGCCCACATGCCGTATCTCACAACGAATTCTACCGCGGCCAGATCCACGGCTACATGCTGCGCCACAAAGTTAAACCCGGCATCACCGGCCTCGCCCAGATCAACGGCTTCCGCGGCGAAACCGACACCCTGGATAAAATGGAAGGCCGCATCCGCTACGACCTCGAATACATCCGCACCTGGTCGATCTGGCTAGACATCAAAATCATCTTCCTCACCGTATTCAAAGGCTTCGTAGACAAAAACGCCTATTGATCTGTAACGGTTGGAGCCCCTGTGGGAGCCCACTCTGTGGGCGAATAGCCCCCATACCCTAAAACACCCCCAATCGCTCGGAGACCGAGCTCCTACAAGGGAGCCCCTGTTGGAGCCCCTATTGGAGCCCGCTGTTGGAGCCCCTGTTGGAGCCCCTATTGGAGCCCGCCGTGGGAGCCCGCCGTGGGAGCCCACTCTGTGGGCGAATAATAGCCCCCATACCCTAAAACACCCCCAATCGCTCGGAGACCGAGCTCCTACAAAGGTGCCACCTATTGGAGCCCCTATTGGAGCCCCTGAGGGAGCCCACTGTTGGAGCCCGCTCTGCGGGCGAATACCCCCCCCATACCCTAAAACAACCCCAATCGCTCGGAGACCGAGCTCCTACTCTAGTGTTGTATTAATAATCAATTATAAATTAATGATTTCAAAGATAATAATTCAAGCGTTTGAATTTAAGGTATATGATGTTTTTTTAGGCCAGCAAAAAAATACTTTAAAAACAGTTGATTGCAATCAATAAAATCATACTTCGTGTACTTCAGTACAGGGTGCTATTGTTTAAAAAACAGGGTTATAATATGTTCTGACATCAGTTGTCATGCGGTGGTTGGGGTGTAGTAGTCCTAGCTCTGATCACTATTTGCTCATGAACTCATTAATATGGAAATTACGTTATGAAAAAAATGTTACTTGCCCTGGTTTTAATGCTCGCGTCTTTTGCGGTATCGGCTGCCAGCATCTCTATTGGTAATCCAACAGTGTCTCCAGGCAATTTCTATATAGGAAGCCCTGGTTATACTAATACCACGCTGACCGATACCCTGCGTACTGACACCATTCAGTCTGGCTATGCTATTTTGGGAGGGCAGTTAAGCACTTCCTGGGCGTTAAGTTCGGATGTTGATGCCAGTTTCTCTTTGGGGGTTAGTGGTACTGGTACATCAGGAATGGCTTCCTGGACAGTTTCTATCCTGAACAGTGGCGGTGATCTGCTGACCTCTGGTTCACTCGGATCTGTATTTGAAAGTCTGATGATTTCGGCAGGGGATACTCTGACGGCGGTTATTGCGGGCACTATCAGCAGCAATATCTTTGCCAGCAAATCTTTCTCTGCTTCTCTGGCGCTTAGCAGCATTCAGATCGCAGAAACTCCATTGCCAGCCGCTATTTGGTTGTTTGGTTCTGTTCTGCTAGGTGGTTTGGCAATGCGTCGCCGTAAAGCTCAGCAGGTTGCTGCTGTAGTGGCTTGATGCCAGATACGTTCCAGGTTAGAAAAGAGGCTCTTTGAGCCTTTTTTTTGCGCTGCATCATTATCTAAAACGGCTGTTTGTTTTCTTGATGATTGTATAGTGATTCTTAATAAGATTTAATTTTATCTTTTTGAATATTAAGAATAAATTATAGATTTGTTGTTGAGTGAAAGGGCGTGTTCAGATCATAGTGCATAGCAGCATTGTACTAAGGTACAGGTCTTTTGAGGGCGATATTTCTATATAATTCGAAACGACACGGATCTGTCTATAGAGGTTAAATGGTGTAGTAGTCCTAGCCTAACCTCTTGAATTCATGAGTTCATTATAGGTATATAAGTTGAGGTTTCAACTATGAAGAAGTTTTTATTCGGCGCAATGTTGTTATTGGTGTCATTTGCAGCTTCGGCGGCAAGTGTATCCATTAGCAATCCAGTTGTAACGACGGGAAGCGGTGATCTTACGCAACTCGCCATTCCAACAGTTCAATATACCTTCGGCACTGACTTTGTAGTGGGTGAATCGGTATCTCTGTCATGGGATACTGAGCTGACGGGTGCTGCTTTGGGTTTGGTTGATTTCAACGTTTCCTCTACGTTGGTAAATTGGTCACTGTCTATTTTTGACGGTATTACCACAACCGAACTGACTAGTAATAACGATGCTAATACATTGGTTTCTTCGCTGTTCACTATGGCGAGCGGAACTGTGTACAACATCATCATGACGGGTACAGCGGCAATCAATAGCTTTACTGTAGGTTTTTCATACCCGCCAGAAGTGTCTGAAGTTCCGCTACCTGCCGCAGTTTGGTTGTTTGGTTCTGTATTGCTGGGTGGTTTGGCGCTGCGTCGCCGTAAAGCGCAGCAGGTGGCTGTAGCGGCCTGATAAACACAATTGCCGAGTTATAAAAGAGACTCTTTGAGTCTCTTTTTTTGCGCTGCAATATTATACTAAACATCCGTTTTATTTTGTGGTAGCCTTGCGTTGTTGTTCAATTTACTTGGATTTTATCCGGCTGAGTTGTAAGGGAATGCACAGGAATGGTGCTGATTGTCATGGGGCTGAATCATTATGTTGCATGGCAACATTGTACCATGGTACAGGGTTGTTTCTGGATCACGCTTCTTTATAATCCCTAGTGACACGGATGTGTCTATGAAGGTATCAGGTGTAGCAGTCCTAGCTTGAGCCTTCGGAATTCATGAGTTCATTTAAATGCAAGAAGTTGAGGATTCAACGATGAAAAAACTTTTACTGGGTGCTGTGCTGATGTTGGCGTCATTTGCGGTTTCGGCTGCAAGTGTGTCCATCACTAATCCAACTGTAACGACGGGAAGCGGTAACGTAGCAAGCTTTACTGCTCCTGATATTCAATACACCTTCGGTAGTGCCTTTGATGCAGGTGAAGCTGTTTCTTTGTCTTGGGATACTGAGTTAACAGGAGCCGCGCTGGCTCAGGCTAACTTCTCTGTCTCCTCCACGTTGGTTGATTGGTCTCTGTCTATCTTTGACGGCCTGAACGAAACTGTGCTGACTAGCAACAATGCTGCTAACACACTGGTTTCTTCACTGTTCACCATGGCAAGTGGTACTGTGTATAACATCGTCATGACGGGTACAGCCGCAATCAGCAGCTTCACTGTTGGTTTCTCTTACCCACCAGCTGTTTCTGAAGTACCACTACCAGCGGCTGTATGGCTGTTCGGTTCTGTACTGCTGGGCGGATTGGCGCTGCGTCGTCGTTCAAGAAAGGAAAACATGCAGGCTGTTGCAGCCTAAGCACGTTCCTGATTCAAAAAGGGGCTTGTCGGGCCCCTTTTTATTTGAAAATACGTACCTGGCTGACAGGCCTGGTGTTAAACTCAGGCAGGTGTAGTACGACTCAAATATAGAGGGAGTTATTGTATGCTAAAGCGCTTTATAACCGGATTGGTTCTGATGTTGGCTCTGCCTGCTGGCTGGGCATCTGCATCTGATGAATATCGACTGCAACCGGGTGATGAGTTGTTGATCTCGGTGTGGAAAGAAGAAGAGTTGAATCGTCAGTTGGTTGTACTCCCCGATGGGCGTATCTCCTATCCGCTGGTAGGCCATGTCATGGCAGCGGGGCAGAGTGCCGAAGTATTGGAAAACTTACTGGCCGAGCACCTGGAAGAATACATCACTGAACCTCAGGTAAGTGTCAGCGTCACGGCTGTCAGCGGCAACGTGGCCTTTGTGTTTGGTCAGGTGAACAATCCCGGTCCGATTCTGATGTCTCGTGATCTGTCTGTTGTTCAGGCACTGGCATTAGCCGGTGGCTTCACGCCGTTTGCATCAACCGGACGGATCAAGATAATTCGCGAACAGGGCACAGAAAAAACACTGTTGCCGGTAGACTATACAGCCATCGAGCGTAGCGGTGATCTTGAATATAATCATACCCTGCGTGCCGGTGATGTGATTATCGTTCCCTGAACAAAGGCGTAGTTGAGATGAAATGGAGTTTATGCGGTTTGCTGGTCTGCTTGCCATTTTCTACTCTGGTGCTTGCGGCAGATACAGGTATTGAAGGCTCTGTAACCCAAACACTGGGTTATAATGACAACTTCCTGCTTGAAGATGATGCCCAAAGCACCTGGTATTATACGATCACACCCAGAGTAACGGGTTACTATCGTACCGAAACCTATACCAGTAACCTGACCGGTTCGCTGGCAGTTAACCGCTATTCTGATTTCAGTCGCTATAACAGCCAGGACCCCAGACTCAACTGGCAACAGGCCTGGATCAGAGAAAGAGCCTTGTTCAACCTGAACATAGGCTATACCGAGACTGAGCAGCGTGAAGATGCTGAAGAAGATCTGGGTGATTTCTCCACGCAAAACACGGTTAAAACCTACACCTTTGCACCTGCGTATAACTACCAGCTGACGCAACGCGATAATCTGGGGCTATCTTTCGGTTACACCGAGCGTCAGTACAGTGAAGCCACGTCCAGTGACAACCAAAGCTATACCCTGGGAGGTAACTGGGCGCATGATCTGAGTGAACGTACCATTCTGCGCGCTAATCTGTCATACACAAATTATGAAGCACAGGGTGCACTAACTGAAACCAAGTCGGATATCTGGCGAGCTTCGGTGGGGGCGACTTATAACTGGTCTGAACGTACCACCCTGACCGCGTTGCTGGGGGCTAACTGGCAGGATCTTGAAGAGCGCACTGTGCTTTTAAATCAATCCACACAAAGTACCAATAGTGGCAGTCTTGCCAGTGTGCAATGGAATCATCAGACGTTGCAAAGCACCTACACCGCATCTTATAGCCGCGACCTGTCTCCCTCCAGTGATGGCGCCGTGCGCGAGCAGGATAAGCTTAGCCTGGGTTGGCGCTATGAGTTGAGTGAACTGAGCAACGTCAGTGTTAACGGTAGCTGGTTGCAATCCACTGATGATACACAAACCCGTGAATTCATGTCCTTTTCACCCGCATATAGCCGGCAGCTTAGCCGGAATATGACACTGGGAGCACGCTATGATTTTAAGTATCAGAAGCGCGAGGACGAGCCCAGCGCCGACTCTAACCAAATTCAAATGAACCTTGTTTACAAGTTTTAATTTTCCTTTCAGTCAATAGGATGACCTCAGTGTTCGATGAAAATGAAAAAGGCCTGTCGGATTATCTGGATATACTCCGGCGTCGTAAATATTATTTCATCCTGACCTTTCCAATACTGGCGTTAGTGGCTATAGCCATTGCGCTGACTTTGCCACCTATCTATCGCTCACAAGGGGTTATCCTGATCGAAAGCCAGGACATCCCCAGTGATCTGGTGCGCAGTACCGTAACCAGTTTTGCTGAAGAGCAGATCAAGGTGATAGAGCAACGTGTATTGACTACCGCACTGATTCAAGAGGCAGTACAGAAGCACAACCTTTATCCTGAGCTGCGCCAAAAGGCTTCACCGACACAGATCGCACAGGAATTTCGCAGCAATGTTTCTGTGGATATGGTTAGTGCCCGTGTGCTGGATTCGAGCGGTCGTGCAAGAACTGCAAATATAGCCTTTACGGTGGCTTTCTATGATCCTGTGCCGGCCAAAGCACAGGCTGTCGCCAATGATCTGGTGACCACCTTTCTAAGCGAAAACGTCAGGGTGCGTACCGATAGGGCGACCGAAACTACGACCTTTATACGTGAAGAAGCCAACCGTATGCGTACCCGTGTACAGGTGCTGGAAGACCGTATCGCGCAATTTAAATCCGAGTTCAGTAACAGTCTGCCGGAAATGCTTAACTTCAATTTGTCGATGATCGAGCGCGGCGAAGAGCGTTTACTCGGCATTCAGAACCAGGAAGCCCAGATCAAAGATCAGTTGCACCTGCTGGGTATCGAACTGTCGGGCATGAACCGTTACCTGCCAGCGCCGATAGAGGGGGGGGTAATGACCGGCCCGCAACGGCTGGCCGCGTTGCAAAGCGAACTAGCACAACTGTCTAACCGTTATTCCGATGCACATCCGGATGTAATTCGTCTAAAGGGACAAATTGAAGCGTTGCGTGAAACTGTAGGCAGCAGCAGCCCGGCAGGGCAGGTAGAGAATCCACAGTACCGTCAGATCAGCTTGCAGATAGAGTCTCTGCAGCGTGACCTGGTGCGTATGCAAACGCAACGCGAGCGGGTGCAGCAGGAAGTGGATGAATACCGTGATCGTGTGGCGCAAACTCCACAGGTACAGCGCGGTTATGAAGACCTGACACGTGATTATGAAAGTGAGTTGCAAAAATACAATGAACTACGCTCCAAAGAGCTGGAAGCAGAAGTTGCCCAGAATTTGGAAACAGAAAGTAAGGCAGAAAGCTTTACATTACTGGAACCACCTATAGCGCCAACAGATCCAGTTAAACCTAATCGTAAGAAAATTGCCGCTATGGGGATTATGCTGGCGGGTGGTTTTGGTGTGGGGCTGATGCTGCTGGTAGAAATGCTGGACGGGGGTATTCGTGGATCACGTCGACTGGCAGGTATTCTCGGTGCAGATCCGTTGATGACCATACCGATGATCATGACCCCCAAAGATTACCTGCTGAAGCGGGCAAGGCACATAAGTTATGTCGTTCTAGCGGTATTGTTAGTTATTGCTGGCGTGGCGGCCGTGCACTTTTTTGTGATGAGCCTGGATATTCTCTGGCTCAAAGTCATGGGCCGCATCAATCTGATGTAAACCACGCAAATCTAATGAGAGAATCAGGATGTTTCGACTTCAGAAAGCATTAGAAAAAGCCAAAGAGAAGCGCGCCGAGTTGCGAGGCAATGTATCAGCGCACGTATCACCACTGGAAATGATCAACTATTCGCAAACCCGTGTGGTGGAACTGCCGCGGGAAACGCTGGAAAAAAACCGCATTATTGCCGGTTTTGCCAATGACCCGCGCGCGCAGATTTTCAGAACGCTACGCACCAAGATTATTCACAAAATGCGCACCAATGGCTGGAATACTCTGGCAATCACATCGCCCACCGAAGAAGGCGGCAAAAGTCTGGTTGCCTGTAATCTGGCGGTTGCCCTGTCTATGGAAGTGAACCAGACCGTACTGCTGGTGGATCTGAATCTGCGCAATCCCAGCATCGCTGCCAACTTTGGTTTGCAGCCGGAAAAGACTATGTATGACTACCTTAAAGGCAAGGCCGAACTCTCGGAGTTGATGGTCAATCCTGGTATTGAACGCCTGGTGGTGGTGCCGGGAGGTATAGCCGAAGGGAATACCTCAGAGCTCTTGTCAACGCCACGCATGAAGGCCTTTATTCGCGAAACCAAAAAGCGCTATAAGTCCCGAATCGTGATTTATGATCTGCCCGCTGTTCTGCCTACTGATGACGCGTTAAACGTCCTCGGAGACCTGGACGCGGTGTTAATGATTGTCGGCGATGGAGAAAATACCCGTGACCAGATAGAACGCTCACGTGAGTTAATCTCCATTACCAATGTGATCGGAACGGTATTGAATAAATCGTCCGAGAAATTCGCCAGCAAAGGACAGGAATAGGCTCAGGCATGTATAGAGAGTTTTTCGGATTAAAAGAGAAGCCATTCAGTCTGACGCCAGACCCGGCCTATTTGTATCTCAGCAAGAACCACACACGCGCTCAAACCATGCTGGAGTATGGTTTGATGAGCCATGCGGGGTTTACCGTCATTACCGGTGATATTGGTGCCGGTAAAACAACCCTGGTACATCATCTGATCGGCAAGATGGATGATGATACCGTTGTCGGTGTGATCAGTAACACCCATTCCGCCTTTGGCGATCTGATGTCCTGGGTGCTGGATGCGTTTGAAATTAAAGGTGACTTCCAGGACAACGCCCAGCGCCTGCGGGCTTTTACCGATTTTGTAATAGATCAGTATAGTGATGGTAAGCATATCATCCTGATTATTGATGAGGCACAAAACTTGTCGACAGAAATATTGGAAGAGTTGCGTTTAATCTCCAATATCAATGTGGCTGGTGAAATCTATCTGCAAATGATGTTGATCGGTCAGCCGGAATTGATTGAAAAACTTAATCAGCCGGAATTAACCCAGTTTGCTCAGCGTATTGGTGTGGAATTCAATCTGCGTCCGATGGACTTTGACGATACCAAGGCTTATATCCAGCACCGGATTCAGTGTGCCGGTGGCGATAAAGCACTGTTTACCGAAAGCGCCATGGGCGTGATCTTCTGTTACGCCGAAGGGGTTCCAAGGCGCATTAACACCCTCTGTGATATGTCGCTGGTATATGCCTTTGCCGATGAGCACCCTGTAGTTGATGCCGCTCTGGTTATGGATATGATCGAAGACCGTAGTACCACCGCAGTGATACGCCGGAGTAAATCCATAACTGAAGAAGTAGGTCGTGTTAAACAGTGGCTTGCGAACGAATATAACCTGGAGTTAAGCGCTTAGCAGGCGCTGGTTGCCGTCTTGGTAGTCAGAAAAGGCAGGAAAGAGGCTAATGGAACAGAGCACTCAACACAATAACGTAGCCATCATCATTGTTAATTACAATGCCGGTGAACTATTGGCAGGCAACCTGCAGCAGATACTGGAGTCAGTTTCTGGCCAACTGGCCGTACATATTTTTATTGTCGATAACCTGTCGACCGATGTGTCACGTCAGATATTGTCAGCAAAGCTTCAGGAAACTGGGCTTTCAAACCATGTCACCTTGATTGAAGCTGAGCGCAATGGCGGCTTCGCTTATGGTAATAACCTGGGTATTAAAGCAGCTTTGGCATCGGCATTTAAACCAGACTATTTTTATTTGCTCAACCCTGACGCCGTGCCTGAAAATAGTGCGATCGACGAGACCATTAAGCTAGCAAAAAACAAGTTTGAATACTGCATCGTTGGTTCACAAATGCTGGATGAGGCAGGTAATAAAGCGGCGTCTGCTTTTCGTTTTCCCTCCGTTGTTTCCGAGTTTAACCGGGGTGCCAATATCGGTCTGGTAACTCGCCTGTTTCCTTCGGCTTCATTGGTACTGCCAACAAATGAATCAACAGTTGTATGTGACTGGGTGTGCGGTGCTGGGTTTTTAATCCCTATGAAAACTTATGAAAAATTAGGCAGTATGGATGAGCAGTACTTTCTTTATTATGAAGAAGTTGATTATATGAAGAGAGCAAGTGAAAAGGCCATTCCGGTATTAGTATCAACGCAGTCAAGGGTTGTACATATAGCCGGTGTTTCAACAGGAATAGTCGGTAGTAAAGTTGAAAAATCTTCTATACCCATATACTGGTATCAATCTTGGCATCGTTTTTACTTTAAGAACCATTCAAAATCAAAAGCCTTTATGTGTGGCATCGCATGGATAGCAGGGCGTATTTTCAATAATATGCTTTCTTTTTTCATTAAAAAACGCAAGCCCAAGGATGGGCATTCTATAGCCAGATTCTGGACCTATGCTATTCTGGGGAATAAGTAATGCCAGAAATATCACCACCAGTGTCTGATGGAAGAAATAATGAAAACCCATCAGAACTTAGTTTCATCAACTTGTTGAAAGAAGATTATGCTACTCATGGTGGACATATATTCAATCAAGGTTTTTTTGCGCTACTTTGCCATAGGTTTGGTAACTGGCGTATGTCATTTAAAAATAAGCTAGTAAGAGCACCTTTAACGCTTATGTATTTATTTTTGCGACAATGGTGTCAGATATTTTGTGGTATTCAATTGGATTATATTGTCAAGGTGGGTCGAAGGGTAAAAATAGAACATTTTGGTGGAATTATAATCAATGCCAGGCAGATAGGTGATGATGTAATAATTCGGCAAAATACGACAATCGGTATCAAAACAGTAAGGGATCCCAACGGCAGACCCATCATAGGTAACCGGGTAGATATCGGTGCTGGAGCAGTAATAGTTGGCAATATCATTATAGGCGACGATGTGGTTATTGGTGCCAACAGCGTAGTCAGCTTTGATGTGCCATCAGGTTCAATCGTTAAATTACCCCGTGCTGAAGTGTTTCCTAGACAGGATCTGGTTGTAATGGAAGGAGCCAATAGTGTTGAGTAATGCGGGCTGCGTCATCATTGGGCGCAATGAAGGTGAGCGGCTTGAGCGTTGCCTGGAGTCAGTATGTAAAGCCTTTGCTCAGGTGGTCTATGTTGATTCAGGCTCTACAGACCAGAGTGTGCAAAAAGCTGAAGCCTCAGGGGCTCAGGTAGTTAATCTGGATATGGACCAGCCTTTTACTGCCGCACGTGCACGCAATGCTGGACTAACACTGTTATATCAGACCCAGCCAGATCTCGAATATGTACAGTTTATTGATGGCGACTGTGAATTGGTCGCTAGTTGGCCAAACGCGGCTGCAGCCTATCTAGATGCCAATCCAGGTGTTGCCGTGGTATGTGGGCGTAGGCGTGAGCGTTTCCCTGATGCTTCAGTGTATAACCGCTTGTGTGATATTGAATGGAATACCCCAGTAGGTGAAGCAACAGCCTGTGGTGGTGATGCGTTGATGCGCATTAAAGCCCTACACGAGGTAAATGCCTACAATGTTAACTTGATTGCTGGCGAAGAGCCGGAAATGTGCCACCGTTTGCGTATGCAGGGCTGGAAAATATTCCGTCTGGATGAAGAAATGACACTGCATGATGCCGCCATCACTCGATTCAGTCAGTGGTGGAAGCGTGGTGCACGTGGTGGTTATGCTTATTTCCGTGTTTTCTGGTTGCATCGAAACAGTTCAGTGCAGATCTGGAAAAAAAATGTCCTTCGTACGCTGGTCTGGGCTGGTTTACTACCGATGCTGATTTTGTTGGGTATATTTACATCCCAAAACTGGCTGTTGTTACTGCTATTACTTTACCCAATACTTTTTCTTAAAGTGTATTTACGTAATCCTCAACTGGAAAAGCAATTACGACCAAAATTTGCTTTGTATATGCTCCTGATCAAGTTTGCGGAGTTTCAGGGCATGTCCAGAGCTGTATGGGAGCTGATTACCCATAAGCAAATAAGATTAATGGAATATAAGTGACACTTTATGACGATTGCATATCTGGCACCAGAAATACCGGCCCGCTCTGCAACCTTTGTGTATCAGGAAATACATGAATTGCAGAAGCGTGGCATCAGCGTGTGTAGTTTTTCCTTACATACCCCCCATGATCCGGCACCAGACCAACAAGCGTTGCGTGATCGAACACATTACTTGTATGCCGAGGGTTATCTTGCAGTTGCCTTAAAGGCAATCCGCAATATGTTTCGGTCTGGTATTCGCGTTGGCCAGGGCTTGCGTGCCTTGGTTTCAGATCTGCGCCAGCTATCCGGTTTACGTACGCGGGCAAAACTGTGTTTTCAGTTCCTGGCTGCCGTTAATCTTGCCGATGCGTTAGTTAAAAACCGGATCAGTCATGTACATGTGCACTTTGCCCATGTTCCCACTCAGGTGGCTATGTACGCGTCAGTAATGACAGGCGTACCTTTCACTGTAACGTCACATGCTAATGATATTTTTGAGCGCGGTTTACTTTTGGCCTTGAAGGCCGAACGTTCAACACGGTTCTTTACTATTTCTGACTATAACCTGAAGTTTCTGAAAGATCAGGGCGTACCGGAATCCCGCTTAGGGATTGTCAGGTGTGGCGTTGCATTGAGCTACAAACGTAAAACACCCAACCTTCAGTCTGACAAAAAATCCCTGGTCATCGGCTCGTTGGGTCGTTTAGTTGAAAAGAAGGGTATGGATGTTCTTCTGCAAGCCCTCGCCAGCTTAATAACTGAGTATCCGGAGTGGGATATTACTTTACGTATTGCCGGTGATGGCCCGTTGAAGTCAGTGCTTCAACAGCAAGCAAAAGCGCTTGCTGTCGATGATAAGGTGCACTTTGATGGTGCGTTGCAGCATTCTCAAGTCGGTGAGTGGCTGGATCAGCTGGATATGTTTGTTCTGGCATGCAAAATTGATGCAAATGGTGATATGGATGGTATTCCTGTGGTGTTGATGGAGGCTATGTCTCAGTCAGTGCCTGTTGTAACTACCAACTTGTCTGGTATCCCTGAATTGGTTATTCCTGATGTTACAGGTTATCTGGCAGAACAGGGTGATGCTCAGTCTCTACAAGATGCGGTTGGTCGATTGTTGGCTAACAGAGAGCGGCTTGAAGAAATAACGGCACGTGCTTTGCAACATGTTGCGGATGAGTTTTCACTGGAAAGTAATGTCGACCGTCTGGTCGTAGAATTTAATCGGTCTCAGGTTCAAGGGGTGAAGTGATGACAGAAGATGGACTCTTGGTAATTTCTCCATGCCGCGATGAGTCGCAATACATGCGACAGACATTGGATACGATGGTCTCGCAAACCCGAAAGCCCGATCTATGGCTGATTGTTGATGATGGATCGACCGATGAAACGCCGGAAATTTTGAAAGCCTATGCGGCGCAGCATGACTGGATACAGATCATCACCCGTGAAAACCGTGGTAAAAGGGCCGTGGGGCCCGGTGTTATTGATGCGTTTTATGCCGGATATAATGCGGTTGATGCTGATAAATATGCGTTTGTCTGTAAGCTGGATCTTGATCTGCGGTTACCCGAACGCTACTTCGAAATCTTATTGCAACGAATGCAAGACAATCCGAATATTGGCACCTGCAGTGGCAAGGCTTATATTGAAACGCCACATGGGCTGGAAAATGAACGTCATGGCGATGAAACATCACTGGGAATGACCAAGTTATATCGGCACAGCTGCTTTAAAAAAATTGGTGGATTTGTTCGCGAAGTGATGTGGGATGGTATCGATTGTCATACCTGTCGTATGCATGGTTGGATAGCCTGCAGTTGGGATGAACCTGACTTACGCTTTGTGCACTTGCGACCCATGGGTAGTAGTCAGGTGGGCATCCACACAGGGCGTATGCGCCATGGCTATGGACAGTATTATATGGGTACCAGTTTTCTGTTTATGCTGGCTAGCGCTGTGTATCGTCTGAATGAAAAGCCCTATATCACTGGCAGTGCCGCCATTCTTTGGGGTTGGTTACGTGCGGCGCTAACAGCCAAACCCCGTTATCAAAACAAAGAATTTCGTCAATTTCTGCGAAAATATCAGATGCGGGCTTTGCTGCATGGAAAGCAGAAAGCAGTTGAAATGACCCATAAGGAAAAAGGAATTCATGTCTGAAGCTGCCGGATTTTTAAAGCATTACCGCTTTCGCCAACAATGGTTGCTGCTGGGACTGCCTTTTGATGCCGTTACGCTGGATCAGGCCTGTGACCGGGTTTTTGCTGCCATTCGTGAACGACAGCGCTGTTTTATCTCGACGCCAAACCTGAATTTTGTCATCAGTGCCAGTGATGATGAGGTTTTTTCCCAATCGGTTATGCTCAGTAATTTAAATCTGGCTGATGGTATGCCACTTATTTGGGCTGCGCGTTGGTTGAAGCTGCCGATCTCTGAACGAGTAGCCGGTTCTTCATTATTTGATGAGCTGGTTATTCGCAGCAGTGTAAATAGGCCGTTGCGGGTATTTTTCTTTGGTGGTGATCCGGGGGTTGCAGAAAAAGCATCTGCTGTATTGAATGGTCGGTCTGATCATGCCGTTTGTTGTGGCTTTCTTGATCCTGGACGAGGCGATGTTACATCAATGAGCACGCCTGAGATTCTTGCTCAAATCAATGCAGCAGAGGCTGATTTTTTAGTTGTATCGCTTGGTGCTAAAAAAGGGCAGGCGTGGATCATGCATAACCTTGATGCACTGCAAGTGCCTGTTGTCAGTCATCTGGGTGCCGTTGTCAATTTTGTCGCGGGTACAGTACGCCGCGCACCGCTTATATGGCAAAAAGTGGGGCTGGAATGGTTATGGCGTATTACGGAGGAACCACACCTGTGGAAGCGCTACTGGAACGATGGGATCATGGCCGTCAGGCTCTTCGCACGCCTGTTACCCCTGCGTTTTAAGCGCTGTCCTCCGGCACATGGTAGCGTGACCACTGAGTATGATACTGATATGGGCATGCATTTGGTATTGTCCGGAAGGCCAAGTCATCCCGAGATGGAACGCCTGTATAATTTTGTCAACGAGTTCCTACAGGTTTCATCCTGCGTAGAGTTGGATGTGCAGCAAGCCTGTGTAGATGATGCTGAAATTGCTGCCTTGATTAAGGTATTGAGCACTGTATGCAGTGCTGGAGGCATTAAATTGAAAGTGCTGGGAGAGTCAGGATGATGAGCGATCAGCAGGTTGTCGGTGTAGTTTCCGTCAACTCGATTTCATATGTGAAAACCCTTTTTGATTGTTATCAGAGCAATAAAGTCGTGGTTTTGCTTCGCAGTGAAGATGACGCCCGTATTGACCTGCTCGGAGTAACGGAGGTTATTTCACCTGATGCTACCAAAGGTTGGTTTAGCGAGCATTATGATTTCTCTGTAGATGATCGTTTGGCGCAGATTGCCTTTACTTCAGGTACAGAGGGGGAGCCTAAAGGGGTGTTGTTAACGCACCAGGCACTTTCTGATGTTACGGAACGTCTGAATCTGGTGATGGAAGTAAATAATCAGATACGTGAGTATGTTGGTGTTCCTGCTAATTTCTCGTTTGGCCTTGGACGCTTCCGTGCGGTTAGCCTGGCCGGCGGCGCATGTTTTCTACCTCAGAATGGTTTTAATCCTCTCGAAATTCGGGAAATGCTGAGCAACGATGAGATCAATGCGGTTTCAGCTGTTCCCAGTCTTTGGCGTGTGCTGCTGAATCATAAACATATTTTTTCCACAGAAGCTGAACGTCTGCGCTGGATTGAAATTGGCAGTCAGTATATGAGCCAGGCAGAAAAACAAGAACTTCGTACCCTGTTCCCAAATGCCATCATTGCGCAGCATTATGGCTTAACTGAAGCCTCTCGCAGTACGTTTTTGCGTATTGATAAACTATCAGGTCCTGTATTGGAATCTGTCGGATGTGCTTATGGAAAGACCGAGTTTAAACTGACTGATAGCGGACGGATTGCCATCAAGGGGCCTCATGTGGCCAAGACCCTGCTGATACAAGGAGAGTACGTCGACAATCTGGATGCACAGGGCTGGTTCATTACCAGTGATTTGGGGGAAATCAAGGATGGCTATCTGTTTTATAAAGGCAGAGCCGACGATCTGATTAATTGTGGTGGCATTAAGTTATCGCCTGATGCGCTGGAGCGTGATTTCAGAGAAAAGCTTGGTATCAAAGAAGGCATTGCCATTGCATCTGTAGCCGATGAGTTGATGGGAAATGCAGTGCTTCTGTCTGTATTGAATTCACTGAATCTGGAGACCCGCCAGCTACAGGAAGCTATGCACCAGGTTTTACTGGGCTATGGCGTTAACAACCGCCGTGCATTAAAAATTCAATGGGTTGATCAGTTCCCGTTAACAAGTACTAACAAAGTCCAGCGAAAAATATTGGCTGAACAGTATTTGCAAACTGAGCAACAGAAAAGTTCATCCGACCCGGCACCGCTGGGTACTCTTCAGCAAACGGCCTCTACTATAGGTCTCTCTGCTGTAGAGCTGGAGATATTGTCTATCTGGAAGCAAATACTGAAGACGGATCATATCGATCCTGACGATAATTTCTATGATATTGGCGGTGACTCCCTATCTGCTCTATCAGCCCTGATTGAAATGGAACGGCAGGGCGTGCCATCTGATATATCCAGAGGCTTGCTTCAAGGGTTGACGATCAGAGAGATCGCGCAACGCATGACACAGGTGGATGGAGCAGATGGATCTCGGCACCAGATTCGCGGACAGTCTGTGAAAAACAGCCTGTCGATTAATATAGTACGTGGATTTATGGTGCTATTGGTCGTCATTGCGCACTGGCACCAGGGAGTGCTTGAGCGTTTGCCGATTAATGATCCGCAGGCAGTCACCAATTTTTTCGGCCCCTTGCTGGCGATGGGAACACCTGGCTTCGCCATTATTTATGGAGTTGGAGCAGGCTATGCCTTGTATCCACTGTTTCATACTGATCCTGACCGGCTAAAAGGCATTTTGAAAAAGACTTTTTCACTGCTGTTGTCGGGTATTTTAATAATGGGGTTTGTGTTTTTTTGGGAAAAGCTCAGGCAAGGTATTGATATCACCCTGACGGATTTTGCCAATTCATTTTATTCTGTACTGACTTACTATCTGTTAGTTACAGCCAGCATTTATCCGGTTTTTTATCTGCTGTCACGTTTCCGATTTGAAGTTATCGGTGCGCTGATGATGGCGCTATTAGCCTACCTGTTAGACCTGATTGTATTTAAGCCTATGGGGTTGCTCCAGACTGAAGGGATTGCTGAATTCGTCAAGCTGCTGTTTTCTGCCAAATATGCTTACTTTCAAATGCTGTCTGGGAGTTTGTTGGGAATGGCTGTGGGGCTGACAATGTTCCGCTGCAAGCAGACATTCAGTGATCTGAGCTACTTATTTCCAGTGGGTGCCGTGTTGCTTTTATTGGGTATTGTACTGTCGATTCATCAGACAGGTGTAGACAACTGGTTTGTTTGGCCGGTTTCTACCAATTTTATCTGGCGTTGGGTGAGCTATGCTGGTTTTATCATGATTCTGATTGCGCTGACCGAATGGAGCCTTGGGTACTATGACAAGCTAAAACCGGTTTACCGATTAGGCTTTCAGCTACTTGCCGTGACTGGCATGCTGGCCTTCCCGATTTTTGTACTCCATGAGCTGGTTATACCCCTGAAAACCATACTCGCATCCTATGGCAGTATTGATCTGTTTTCGATTGCTGTACCAATCGTGTTAATTGGTGGTATTTGTGTGTATTTATACCGCTCTTTATATGTCAGTAGTTTTAAGTAATGCTGACTGGGTTGATGCTTTGTAATGGCATCATGATTGAATAATGAGGTGAATGTGTCTTTAGTTAAGGAAATACAGCAGGAGTTTTCCCGTCTGAACAAGGTTGTTTCCTGGCCTGCACTGGCACTGATTGGCTGTGGTTTGGCCGCGGCTTTTTTTCTATCCTTTGGTGGGCTTTCTGAAGTGGTTGAACGCTGGATCGCTCAGGAAGAGTACAGTCATGGCTTTCTGATCCCGCTGGTGTCCTTGTATATCCTCTGGGAAAAACGCCTGACAATCGCCGTTGAATACCGATCGGGGAGCTGGTGGGGGGTGCCAGTAATAATCGCTGCGTTGCTGATAGCCTTTATCGGCGAGATATCCGCGCTGTATATTCTGGTGCAGTATGCCTTTTTATTGCTACTTGCCGGGTTTGCCATAACGGCCCTGGGCAAAGCAGCTAGACATACCTTTATACCCATTATTCTGCTGGCATTTGCTATTCCGCTACCTTACTTCCTGGAAGCAGTACTGACAGCACGATTGCAGCTGTTGTCGTCTGAGATTGGGGTGATGTTTATTCAATGGATGGGCATTCCCGTGTATCTCAGCGGTAATGTGATTGATCTGGGTGCCTATAAACTGCAGGTTGTCGAAGCCTGCAGTGGTTTGAGCTACCTGTTTCCCTTGGCTTGCCTGGGCTTTATTGCCGCGTATTTTTACCAGGCACCAGTGTGGAAGCGTGCGGTGTTATTTGTGTCGACTATTCCCATCACTATTTTGATGAACAGTTTTCGTATCGGTGTTACTGGCTGGCTGGTTGATCGTTGGGGAATCAGCATGGCCGAAGGGTTTCTGCATGATTTTGAAGGCTGGATTATTTTTATTGCCTGTGCCGCTATTCTGGCGCTGGAGATTGAAATACTCGAACGCCTGACCCGACGTCGTGGTCTGCTGGATGTATTTGGTTTGAATATACAGATCCCAGCTGATGAGCTGCTGGCGGTTGCCGCACAACGTGAGCCTCGTCGAACCCTACCTGTCGCCATGCTGCTGGTGGTGAGTTTAACCTTTGCCGCGGCTTTGGGTGTGCAGGCCTTTGATAAACGTATGGAAGCCGTGCCGGAAGACGTCTACCTGGCTGCTTTTCCTGATCAAATCAAGGATTGGAACGGCACTTACGGCAGTCTGGAAACCCGGGTGATGCAGGTGTTACAGCTTACCGATTACCTGATGATGAATTTTGAGCGCGAAGCCGAACCGATGATTAACCTCTACGTGGCGTATTATGCTTCGCAGCGTAAAGGTGTGTCGCCCCATTCACCGCGGGTGTGCATTCCCGGTGGCGGTTGGGAAATTGCTGATATCCGTCGATCACAAGTTGAGGGTATACCGATTAATCGCGTGATTATCCGCCGGGGTCTGGAATCGCAACTGGTGTATTACTGGTTCCAGGAACGCGGCGAACCAATTGCCAACGAATATTTAAAGAAGTGGAAGCTGCTTGAAGATGCCCTGGCCTATAACCGTACCGATGGATCCTTGATCAGGGTAGTGACCCCCTTCCATTCATCGGAACCGGTCGAGGTAGCAGAGCAGCGTTTGAATGAATTTGTACGGGCCGCCTATCCGGAACTGGTCCGTGTATTACCTGGGAAAGGTGAATTATGAACGTAAAAATGCTCCGTCGGGGAACCCTGTCGTTATTGGTTGCGGCTGTATTGGCCGGTTGTGCCGATAAAGAAAAAAGTGTGCAGAACTACCTGGAAAGTGGTCGCGAGTTTCTCGAACAGGGAGACTTGGGCCGTTCTAACGTGCAGTTCCGCAATGTGTTGCAGATAGATCCTGAAAACGTGCAGGCCTACCGTTATCTGGCTGATATCGCTGAGCAGCAGCAGAACTGGGAGCGCCTGTATTCACATCTGCAACGCATCGAACGTCTGGCACCGGAGGATCTGGACAACAAAATCCGTATGGCACGCCTGTTGCTGATGGTAGGCGAGGGAGCGAATGCCGGCGAGAAAGTCGATGAAGTGTTGGCTGTGGATCAAGAGCGAGCGGATGCCTGGTTGGTAAAAGCCACGCTGGCACTGCAGAAGGGTGATCCTCAGGGGGCTCTGACCGAAGGCATGAAAAGCATCCTGATCGACCCGGATAATACTGACACTCTGACCGTACTAGCTGGTGCGCAGCGCATGATGGGCGATGAACCTCAGGCTTTCCTGTTACTCGATGAAGCGTTGGCAAAAGATCCTTCTGCCCTGGCTGCACGCATGATCCGCATGGAAATGTATCGGCAGAAAGGTGAAATGGACAAGGTCGAAGCTGATCTGCGTTATCTGATGGAAAATCAGCCGGACGCTGAAGAGTTTGCTATTGCCATGGCCGGATTGCTGCGTGAAACGGGACGTCTGGAGGAAGCCGAAACACTTCTGCATACCTTCGCCACAGAACATGCTGGCAGCAGTCGGGCAGTGCGTGGTTTGGTGGAGGTTGTCGATGCTCAGGGAGAAGGTGAGCGGGCTGATGCGTTGTTACAGACCTTTATAGACCGTGCCAGCGGTGCTGATGTGGATGAGTTGGAATTCGTATTGGTCGAACGACTGAGAGCACACGATCAACCGGGTGCGGCTCTGGAGCTACTGGAAAAGCTCATGACCTCGGAGCAGGCGGTGACACGTCAGCGAGCACAGGCACGCCGTGCCGAACTTTACTTTGCCGAGGGCAATGACGAAGCGGCGCTGGAATTAATTAATCAGATTCTGCAGGAAGACAGCCAGAGTGAACCGGCCTTGCTGGTACGTTCACGCTACCATCTGCAGCAACAGATGATTGATGACGCGGTGCGTGATTTAAGGGTGGTATTGCGCAACAATCCGGATTCTGAAATTGGTCTGATGTTGCTGGGTACAGCCTACATGAGCAGTGGCTCAGCAGAACTGGCTGATGGTAATTTCCGTCAGGTGCTGCGCCTCAATCCGGGCAATGTGGGTGCGGCGGTGCCGGTGATCAACCGTTTGCTTGCCGATGGAGACCTGGGGCGTTCTGAGCAGATCGTACAGAATGCCTTACGCCGTTCACCCAATAATGAATCCCTGTTGTCTCTGCTGGCGCAGGTGCGCCTGATGCGTAATGACTGGGCGGGTACCGCTGCAGTGGTCTCCGATATGGAGAAACTGGAAGGTGACCGGGCCGTGAGTGAATACCTGAGCGGCCGTATTTTCCAGGGGCAAGAGCAGTATGAGCTGGCGATGACACGTTACCAGGCGGCGCTGCAGGCGCAACCACGCTTTTTACGTGCGGTGGAAGGTTATGCACTTAGTCAGTTAGAGCTGGGCCAGCTTGACAGTCTGCTGGCGTGGCTGGATGCCCGTATCGCCGCTGACCCTGAATATATCGGTAACTACAGTGTTAAAGCCGCGGTGCTAAGACAGGAAGAGGATCTGGACGGTGCCATCGAGGTGATGGATCAGGCCCTGGCAGTAACCCCTGGGTGGGTACAGGGTTACACTCAACTGGCAGGATTCTATCTACTGCAGGAGCAGGTGGATGATGCACTGCAAGCCTACAACCGTGGCCTGGATGAGGTTAATGATCTAAGTCTGTATGCCCTGCGAGCCTCCTTGCTGGAGCAGAACAACCGCATAGAAGATGCCATAGCTGACTATGAAGCGGCGCTGGAACTGGCACCCAGTAACCAGGTGGTTGCGAACAACCTGGCGTCTTTACTGATCAGCCATTCCCCAACCGAAACCAATGTGCAGCGCGCCCTTGAGCTGACGAACAGTTTTCGTAATAGCGACGAACCCTACTTCCTCGATACCCACGGCTGGGTGCTATTTAAATCCGGTCAGGTACAGGAAGCCGAGCGGGTAACTCGTCGGGCTGTAGAGGGGCTGCCTGACCTGGCCGAGGTCAATTATCACTATGGCCGCATACTGTTAGAGCAGAACCGTAACAGTGACGCTCAGGGCTATCTGAACAAGGCTGCAGAACTGACAGGCGAAAATGAAAGCCTGCGACAGCAGATTGCTGAAGCGCTGGAGCGTCTTGAAAACGCAACAAACGATCAGGAGGCACAATGAAACGCAAAGGAATAGTACTGGCGGGTGGTTCGGGAACCCGGCTCTACCCCCTGACCAAAGGGGTCAGCAAGCAGTTAATGCCGATCTATGATAAGCCGATGATCTACTACCCGATCAGCATACTGATGCTGGCGGATATTCAGGATATTCTGATTATTACCACGCCGGAAGATCAGGCCTCCTTTCAGCGCTTACTGGGTGATGGTAGTGACTGGGGGGTGAATTTCACCTATGCCATACAGCCGTCTCCGGATGGTCTGGCACAGGCTTTTATCCTGGGCAAAGCCTTTCTGGATGGAGCGCCTTCGGCCCTGGTGCTGGGCGACAACATTTTTTATGGCCATGACCTGCAAACACTGCTGAATGAAGCCAATGCCCGCGAGACGGGAGCGACAGTATTTGGCTATCACGTAGACAATCCAACCGCTTACGGTGTGGCTGAGTTTGATGCCCAGGGCAAGGTGATCTCACTGGAAGAAAAACCCAAGGTGCCGAAGTCACCTTATGCAGTGACCGGTCTGTATTTTTATGACAGCCAGGCCCCTGATATTGCCGCCGAGCTCCAGCCTTCAGCTCGGGGTGAGCTGGAAATCACCGATCTGAATATGGTGTACCTGAAGCAGAATCAATTAAATATGGAAATCATGGACCGGGGCTATGCCTGGCTGGATACAGGTACCCATGCCAATCTGTTGCAGGCTTCCACCTTTGTGCAAACCCTGGAAGATCGTCAGGGTCTTAAAGTCTGTTGTCCGGAAGAGATTGCCTATCGTAAAGGCTTTATTGATGCTGAGGCCCTGCAGCGTCAGGCTGAACCCTTGCTGAAAAGTGGCTACGGCGCCTACTTGATGCGCCTGCTGGAGCGGGGAAGGATGAAACCATGAAGTATGAACCTTTGGCGATTGCCGATGTGGTGTTAATGACGCCGGATGTGTTTGGTGATGAACGTGGTTTTTTTATGGAAACTTTTCGCCAGCATGAGTTCGAGCAGCACTGTGCGCCTTTGCAGTTTGTTCAGGATAACCATTCACTGTCACGTCAGGGCATACTGCGAGGTTTACATTATCAGCTGCAAAAGCCTCAGGGCAAACTGGTGCGGGTGGTCAGCGGTGAGGTATTTGATGTGGCCGTGGATCTGCGTCGCCATTCAGCCACCTTTGGTCAGTGGGTCGGCGTGTATTTGTCTGCCGAAAACAAACAACTGCTCTGGGTGCCACCGGGTTTTGCACATGGTTTTTATGTCACCAGTGATTCAGCCGAATTTGTCTACAAGTGCACCGATTACTACAACCCGGGTGATGAATACAGCTTGCAGTGGAATGATCCTCAGCTAGGCATCGATTGGCCATTGGTACAGGCTCGTGCGCCTGAACTCTCGGCTAAAGATCAACAAGGCCTGACATTGGCAGAGGCACCTGGCTATGACTAAACGTATTCTGTTAACGGGCGCCAATGGGCAATTGGGTTCGGAAATCCGCCAACGTGTGGCACAGATGACCGCAGCCTATAACCTGGAACCGACCGATCAGGCCACGCTGGATATCTGTGACCTGGCACAGGTTGAAGCAGCCGTTGCGGCATTCAAGCCGGATGTGATCGTGAATGCCGCCGCCTATACCGCCGTAGACAAAGCCGAATCCGAGCGTGACATCGCCTTTGCCGTAAATGCCAAAGGACCTGAAAATCTGGCGCTGGCCGCCAGTCAGGCAGGTATCCGCTTGATACATATCTCCACCGATTATGTGTTCAACGGTGATAACTGCAAGCCTTGGCAGCCGGATGATCCGGTTGGCCCGATCAATGTCTATGGCGAGAGTAAGTTGGCTGGTGAACAGTCGGTACTCAAGGCCTTACCGGATGCGTTGATCATTCGTACCGCCTGGGTATATTCACGTCATGGTCAAAATTTTGTAAAAACCATGATCCGGCTGATGAACGAGCGCGATAGTCTGGGCATTATCGCTGATCAGGTCGGGACACCGACACATGCCGGACGTCTGGCCGAGATTGTACTATCAGCCGTAGATCAGCCGACGCTCTCGGGAATATATCATTGGACAGATGCCGGTGTGGCCTCCTGGTACGACTTTGCCCAGGCTATTTATGAAGCCGGTTCCAAAGTCGGGTTGATTACCAGCGCTTGTCAGCTTAAACCCATCAGTACCCAAGACTACCCAACCCCCGCCACCCGGCCGTGTTATTCGGTAATGGATTGCAGCCGTAGTCGGGAGGACTTAGGGCATGCCAGACACTGGCGTGAGCAACTGCAATTAATGATTGCTGAACTTGATTATGAAAACAATGGAGCCAACGCATGAAGCGTTTAATGGTCACTGGCGGAGCCGGTTTTATCGGTGCTAACTTTGTACACTACTGGATGCAGGCACATCCTGACGACTTCGTTCTGGTAGTCGATGCCCTGACTTATGCGGGTAACCTTGCCAACCTGGAAGCTGTGCAGCAAAGTCCCAACTTTCAGTTTGTGCAGGCCGATATCTGCGATACGCCTAAAATGGAGCAGTTACTGCGTGAGCATCAACTTGATACGCTGGTGCATCTGGCCGCCGAGTCACACGTGGATCGTTCGATTCTGGGTCCGGATGCCTTTATTGAAACCAATATTATCGGTACCCATAGCCTGCTGAAAGCGGCCCGCAAGGTTTGGTTAACCGAAGGCCAGTGTGCAGAGCATCGTTTCCATCATGTCTCCACCGATGAGGTATACGGCACCTTGGAGCCAAGTGATCCGGCCTTTACCGAAGACACTGCCTACGCTCCCAATTCACCCTATGCCGCCAGCAAAGCCGCTTCTGACCACCTGGTGCGTGCCTACCACCATACTTATGGCCTGCAGGTTAGCACCAGTAACTGCTCCAACAATTACGGGCCGTACCATTTTCCTGAAAAACTGATTCCATTGATCATCACCAATATTCTGGCAAACCGTCCTTTGCCTATCTATGGCGATGGCCGCCAGATAAGGGATTGGTTGTATGTGGAAGACCATGCCCGCGGTATCGAGAAGGTACTGTTGCAGGGTAAGGTGGGCGAAAACTATAATATCGGTGGTCACAACGAGTGGCACAATATCGATATCGTGCAGTACATCTGTACCGAAATGGACAAGGCGTTTGCCGCCAATGCATCCCTAAAACAACAATACCCCGAAGCGCTCTCAGCGATTGCTGGCCAGAGTGCCACCCTGATTACCTATGTGAAAGACCGGCCCGGGCATGATCGGCGTTATGCCATCGATGCCCATAAATCCGGACGTGAACTGGGTTATCTGCCCCGTGAAAGTTTTGAAACAGGCATTCGTAAAACACTGCACTGGTACCTGGAAAACCCACAATGGTGGCGTGCGGTTATGGATGGTTCTTACCGTCAGTGGATAGCCACTCAATACGACTAATGGAGATGCAAGGATGAAAGTTTTACCTGTTGTTTTAGCCGGTGGCTCAGGCTCGCGCCTATGGCCCCTGTCACGCAAAAGCCGACCGAAGCAGTTCTTACCTCTGGTGTCAGGCCAGAGTATGTTGCAGGAAACCCTGTCGCGTCTGAATGGCCTGGCGATGCTGCAACCTATCGTGATCTGTAATGATGAGCACCGTTTTATGGTGGCTGAACAGTTACGTGAAATCGATCTGCAGGCTCATATTCTGCTGGAACCGGTAGGACGAAACACGGCACCGGCAATTGCTCTGGCCGCCCTGTATGCAACCCAGAGTCTTAAGGAGCCAGTAACCCTGCTTGTTTTGGCGGCCGATCATGCTATTCAGAATGTCGCCGCTTTTCAGGAAGCGATTATGCTGGCCGCAACCGAAGCTGAACAGCAGAAACTGGTTACCTTCGGTATCCTGCCAACCTATGCCGCCACCGGATATGGCTATATCAAAGCAGAGAGCATCAATTCAGCTTCTGCTGCCCGTGCTGTTGAAGGTTTTGTAGAAAAACCGGATCTACCGACGGCTCAGGCCTTTATGCAAACCGGAGAGTATTTCTGGAACAGCGGAATGTTCGCGTTTCAGGCCAGTGTGTTTTTACAGGAACTGGAAACCTATCGGCCTGATATACACCAGGCTTGTGTTAATGCCATTGCAACGGCTGGTTCCGATCTGGACTTTATCCGCATAGACGCACAGGCCTTTTCCGACTGTCCGTCTGAATCAATTGACTATGCCGTGATGGAGAAAACCCGGCATGCCAGTATGGTGCCCCTGGATGCTGGCTGGAGCGATGTAGGCAACTGGGCGGCACTGCGTGAGCTTAAGTCTAAAGATGCTCAGGGCAATGACTGTCATGGCGATGTCTGGTTACAAGACTGCGAAAATAACAGCGTTTATGCCAATCAGCGCATGGTGGCCGCTGTGGGGGTGAAGGATCTGATTATTGTCGAAACCGAAGATGCCATTCTGGTAGCGGATCAAGCCCACTGTGAAGCGATCAAAACCCTGGTGAATCGCCTCAGTGATGCTGGCCGCTCGGAAGCCAATAGCCACAAAGAAGTATTCAGACCCTGGGGCAAGTATGTGTCATTGGGTGAAGGCGAACGTTTTCAGGTTAAACGCATCACTGTTCGTCCAAGAGGACGCCTGTCATTGCAGAAGCATTACCATCGTGCCGAACACTGGATCGTGGTATCCGGAACAGCGCAGGTGGTTCGTGGTGAGGAAACCTATATGGTGACCGAAAATGAATCCACCTATATTCCTTGTGGAGAAGTACATCGCCTGGATAATCCCGGTTGTATTGATCTGGAGTTGATAGAAGTGCAGTCAGGTTCTTATCTGGGTGAAGACGATATTGTGCGTTTGGAAGATGTGTATGGACGTAGTGAAAAAAGCTGAACCAGCGACAGTGTCATCCACAGTACCGGACTGGAGTCGAGAAACGTCTAAACGCTACTGGAATCCGGGTGTACGATTGATACGTTCCATTCGTTTTTATCAAAAATATAGTAACAAACCATTTTTGAGGTGGCTGAAGTACTTTGGCGTAGTGCGATATCGATTTTGGTCGGCTGTTTCTGGTGCTGATATACCGCTGAATTGTGAAATTGGTGGAGGGCTGTTAATGCCGCATCCTAATGGGATAGTTATTCATCCTGATGCAGTAATTGGCGTCAATTGCCTTGTTTTTCAACAGGTAACAATCGGTACTAATGGGAAAGGAGTGCCTGTTGTTGGTGGGCACATAGATATTGGAGCGGGTGCTAAAGTTCTGGGCCCTATTTTTATTGAAGAACATGCAAGAATAGGTGCTAATGCTGTTGTGACTAAAGATGTATTGGCAGGCGCAGTTGTTAAAGGCTTTTAATTCTGTCTTCAATGCATGTGGAGAGTGAAATTGGCAAATATATATTATTTAATACCTGATGTTGCAAAAAGGGATTATTCATTATTGGAATTATTGCGGTCTATAAAAAGAAAAAAATTCAAAAGTCATTTTTCTAATAAGATTTTAGGTAGATCAAACCCACTGGGTGGCGTAAAGGTTATCTACCAACATTGTATGTTATTGAAAGAGTTTGGCTTTGAAGTAATACCTGTAAGACTTGGTGTGTATGAAGGGAACTTTTACGGATTTGATGTAAAAGTTAAAAGCTTAAATGAAGTTCAGCAATTAATGACTGAAGATGATGTGGTGGTAATACCTGAAGTTCTCCAGAACTATTATAAATGCTTTATTAATCAGCGAAGAGTTATTTTTGTTCAAGCCTGGTTTTGTCTATATGAAGATCATCCATTAGAAAGTCAAAAGTTTAAAGGACTATATACTGATTGTTGTTATGAGCATGTTATGTGCTGCAGTAAGTATTTGCAAAAACAGTTGAGTGTTGAGCCTACGGAAAAGGTTCATCTTGTAAGCAATTATATTGATCATGATTTTTTCAAAGAAAAATCAGAATTGAGAGTGGAAAATAGAGTTCTAATGATGCCACGTAAAAATCCTAAAAATTTAAAAAGTATCGTTGAAGGAATATCAAATTTACCTGTCGATATTGTTTATGCAGATAGATTGAGTCAAGATCAGTTGATAGTTGAATATCAAAAATCAGATGTTTTTATTGCGACAGGATATCCAGAAGGTTTTGGGCTTCCACCTTTAGAGGCAATGGCATGTGGTGCAGTTGTAATAGGGTTTACAGGAGGCGGTGCTTCTGAGTTTATGATTCATGAGAAGACTGCATTAGTAGCAAATGATGGAGATGTTAAAAAAGTAATTGAATACGTAGAAATGGTTGTTAAAGATAAAAAGTTAAAAGAACATTTGAGATCATCGGGTTTAGAAATTTCTAAGAAATATAATAAAGAAGCAACAAAAAAGCAGTTAAAAGAATTTATTGAATTGCTTGCATTGTAATGGTGAAACCACACATGCCATCATCTGATATAAGTAAAAAGCAGGTAAATCGAGCATCTATTTGGATCACTCTTGGTCATTTCAGCTCTCAAGGGATTCGTTTACTTAGTAATTTAGTATTGACTAGGATTCTTGCACCCGAAATGTTTGGGGTGATGGCGCTTGTATTTACGATCATTACTGCACTTAATATGATGACGGATCTTGGAATAAAACAAGCGGTTGTACAAAATAAGAAAGGGGATAATGATCTGTTTCTAAAGGCTGCATGGACGATGCAAGTTATTCATGGTGTTGTGGTATCAATATTTTTATTAGTATTTGGTATGATAATGCTAATATATATACAGCCAGCAATGGTTGTATATAAAAATGCTTATGCTCACCCTGATTTACCAATTGCTTTAATTATAATGGCTATTGTCCCTGTGATTACTGGTTTTAACTCAATAAAAATTGCGCAGTGTTCACGTAAAGTTCAGCTAGGAAAACTAGTTTTAATAGAGTTATTAGCTGCAATATCAGGTATTGCAGTTATGCTAGTATATGCGCAATATAGTACCGATATTTTAGTGTTAATATATGGATCTATAGTGTCAGCTTTAGTTAAGATGGCTTTATCACATTTATATTTATCTGGTGTTTCAATCGGGTTTGCTTTTAATAAAGAGCTTTTTAAAGAAATTTATACCTTTGGCAAATGGATTGTTGTTAGTTCAGTAATGGGGTTTCTTATTAATTCAGGTGATAAATTGATTTTAGGAATATGGATCACTTCGTCTGCGTTAGGATTCTATTCTATAGCGGTTATATTAGCTTCATTCATTAAACAGCTAGTGGAGAAATTTATATCTACACTGTTTTTTCCAATGCTGAGCTCTGCACTTAGAAAGTTAGATGATAAAAACGATATTAAACCTTTGTACTATTCGATTAGGTTTAAAGTTGACACTTTTTGTTGTTTCTCTGCAGGGTTTATATATGGTATTTCAGACTTATTGATATCCGTTTTATATGATGAGCGATATCAGGATGTGTCGGCTATATTAAAAATATTATCATTTGGATGTATTTGGATTGGTTTTCAACTTGCTGGACAGTTGTTGTTAGCCGATGGGAAGTCTAAAAAATTATCATCAATAGCCTTCTTTCAAGCATTAAGCCTTTATTTATTTATGCCCTTGGCTTATTATTTATTTGGCTTCTATGGAGCAGTTTGGGCTGTTGCATTAAACCCATTTATTAGATTTTTGGTATCGAGTTATTATATGAAAAAATTATTCTTTTTTGATGTATATAAGGAAGCTAGGGGGCTTGTTTTTTATCCTGTAGGTGCTCTTTTAGCATATTTTATCACTATAACTACTTCTAATTTTATATAAGGTGTCTTTATGAGAAGTATTACGGCTTGTGGATCATTTGGTTTTCATAACATTGGTGATGAAATTATTTCTTTTGCATTAAAAAATATGTTTGATGAAATTAATTGCGCTGTTGATTTAAATATATTGTCTCGATTTGACTCCCCGGATTTAGAGGGGGTTATAGGTTTATTAGATCATGATAAGCTGCAACATATTTCACATAATCCTATCATTATGATAGGTGGTGGGATGGTTGAGAATAAAAAATCATGTGTGATGTTAAGATTATATGATTATATTAATAAGGTTCATAAATCAAAAATCGGTTTTTTAGGTATATCGGTTGAGCCTGGTATCCAATACAATCTTAGAAACAAATTTTTACTCAAAAGGATGATGAATAAGTCTACAACTGGTTGTGTTTACACTCGTGACTACTTCTCGGAAGCTGTTCTTCGTAGGAATATAAAAAGGATTAATGTTGAAACAGTAGGTGATATTGCTCTATGGTCTTATCCATCTACTATGCTTCCTAATGATCTAATTTTACCTGACTCATATATTGCAATATCATTGTGTAATACATGGAAAGATAATGAATCATGGTATAAGTGGATCTCGATGGAAGTTAAAAAAATTCATTCTGAAACGGGATTAGATATTGTTTTTGTTCCTATGTCATCGAAATTTGATGATGATCGAGTGACACATAAAATAGTTGCAGACCTCATTAAAGATAATGAGTACATACACTGTATAGAGCATCATCTTCACCCTACAGAATTAGTTAAAATATATTCTATGGCTTCGCTGGTTATTGCTTCAAGGCTCCATAGCTGTGTTCTTGCATATAGCCAGAAAGTACCATTTGTAGGAATATCCTATCATCCCAAGCTAGTTGGCTTTTCTCACACTATCGGCTGCAGGGATTTTGTCCTACCAAGATCAATTCCAGATAGTCAGACAGATGGTTATTATGGTTATAGTTTTGAAAATTTGAATGTTAAAAGTGGTGATCTAGTAGATCTAGCGCTTAAGTCTATTTCTGACTTCGACTTCAAATCTCTAGAAGTCTATAAAAATAAATCGCTCACAGCTTTGAAAAAAATGATATCATCGTTTGAAATTTAGTAATGATTAATTGGGATATTTATGGCTAATAGTATTGCTTATCTTTCAATAGTGCTATGGCCTATTGTTGTTTTTACTCTTCTAAATAAGCAAGGTATACAAAAGGGAATTTTATTTTCAATTTTTTTAAGCTATATGTTTTTGCCAGCTAGTTTTGAAATTAATTTGCCTGGGATTCCTGCATTTAATAAAGGTACGATTACTGTAATTTCTATACTGCTATTTCTAGTATTAAAAGGTAAATCTTTTGGTGTTGCTGAGCTAAGTAAATTTTCAAAACTTATATTGTTTCTGTTTTTGATTTCTCCATTTTTGACTGCAATGACAAATACAGAGAGATATTTATACCTTCCTGCTATAACATTTTATGACGGTTTGTCACAATCTGTTGGTGGTGTGCTAGTTTTTATCCCATTTTTGTTAGGTTTTAAATATTTCAGAGACTCTAAGTCACAAGTGTTATTTTTGCGTGCATTTGTTTTATTTGCGTTGCTATATTCTGTATTTATTCTATATGAGATTCGAATGAGTCCACAATTACACACTATGCTTTATGGATACTTCCCTCATTCATTTGCACAGCAATATAGAGCTGGAGGATTTAGAGCCGTTGTGTTCATGGGGCATGGATTGTTAGTTGCTCTTTTTGTTTCTGTAGCATTTATTGTATCATTAATTTTATTTAAAATTAAAATTAAAATTATAAATAGCATTAGTTTGAATTTTTTTGTCTGTGCTTTTTTGTTTGTTGTACTTGTTCTATCTAAAAGTTATGCAGCTTTGCTTTTCGGTGTTTTTGGCTTTTTTATGGTGAGATTTTTTAATGTTAAGTATATATATATAGCAACATTCTCACTTCTATTTTTATATTTTTCTTACCCAATATTGAGTGCAACAAAACTTTTTCCACATGATGAAATGGTTGAGTTGGCTGTAACAGTTGATCCTGCACGAGCACAATCATTGGGTTTTAGGTTTTATCATGAAGGAAAACTACTTGAACATGCTAATAAAAAAGCCATGTTTGGTTGGGGAAGTTGGGGTAGAAATAGAGTTTACGATCCTGAAACCTTTGAGGATGTTAGTGTCACAGATGGGAGATGGATTATTATGCTAGGTACAAAAGGTTGGTTAGGTTTTTTGTCGGAACTATATTTCATATTTCTTTGTGTTTATATGTCTTATGTTGCGGGTAAAAAATTATCAATACGTAATTATAATTATGAATCTATAAAGTCACAACGTTTTATGTTGGCTTCACATGCACTTATAGTTTCTTTAGTACTAATTGATCAGATTCCTAATTCATCAATGAATTATTTTTACTGGTTTGTAGCTGGAACTCTATTTGGTCGTTCGTTTGATATTATTTCAAGTAATTTTAAAGAAAAAGTATCGATTGTTAGGCAGTAGTTTTATTTAGTTGGCGTAGCCAATGACTAGTGAAATTGGTATCTCTCATTGGCAAATTAAATGCATTTTAAATTAATGGTTTAATTTCTTTATCCAATAATAGGGTGTTTTATATAGCCCAGTATTTATAGTAAAACTACCGTCCTCACCAACTGGTATCATGGTTTCTGTAACTACCCCACTATGATCTAGAGCGTAGACCTCAATGTTACTATGACTGAAATTAATTTCTGCAATTACTGGTTCCAGCAGTACTGGCCCTGTAGGCTGGTGTCTACTGCGTGTACCAGCGCTTAGAATAAATCGATCTTTTATTATTGAAGCTCCAGCATTGCGTGCTCTACTTATTGCAGTAATTAAAATATTGTCACTATCAAGTGTTCCAGACTGTGATTCTGCTGTTAAATATACTGCTCCAAAGTTGCTTTTAAGTTCAATCTGACTTGTAGATAAAGTTTGTAATTTATTTTCTGCAAATCCTATAACAGCTTGCGTTGCAGCCGTATCTATTGTAATAAATCCTGATTGCTCTGAGTCACCAGGGATCCAGATAAGTTCATCGGTTGATGAACTATATCCATTACTAACCCTATGGTTTTCTGGATTGAATAGAGTTGTTTCTTCAAATACATCCGTAAATTTTATTTGACTACGCACTATCCCTAGGCCTTCAGAGGGAAAAGCATCTATTGTCGTTGATTTAATATCACCACTAGTTATTTCTCTAAGTTCGAAACCTACTTTACCTTCTTGAAATGAAGGTAGGTGAACATTCATTGTATGACTAATACCTGATTGGTGGATATCACCACGTAATACCTGCCGAGAGACTGCAGGAAATAATCCAATAAAATTGGGTGCTGTTACATCCCAACTATCCCGCAATGCAGGACTAAAGCTGCCCGTGTCTCGATTTTGAAAAGCATAGGAAGCATCCCAGCCCTGTAAGCCCATGCCGTATGCTCCAATAATTGAAACGCCTTCAACTGCCCATTCATTCGGGCTTGTATGTATCCATTCGGATAACATGAAAGGCTTATCTGCAACCTGATGTAGTCCTGAACTTAGAATGCCACTGCCTGGCTTTGAAAGCATAGATGAATTCGAATGATAGGGTCCACTTGCACCACCAAAATAATTATGACGGTCAATTGTTCCTATTCTAGAATCAGAGTACAGATTGTAAAAATGGCTCATTTGACGGCCAGCAACCCAGTTGGAACTAATTATTTCTCCAGTGTAGCCAGTTTCACGTACAGATAATTCAAGCCGATCATAGACATCATTTTGTTGTTTATGTAGGAATTCCATCGTATCGTATAACCGTTGCTTAAAGGGGCTTTGTGATGTGGAGATGTTTTCTGGATCAAAGAACCATGGATTACCAATTGGGTAGATACGATCAGCAGACCAGTTTTCATCGGTTGGAATTTTTTGATTTCTTAGAATACTAGAGTTAATTGCTTTATCTCCCCAAGCCTCAATCCAAGCTGATTCAGTCTGATATTTATTTTTTAACCATTGAGAAAAAAGATTACCGGCATTTGCTCTAAGAGTACTTGAGCGAGCCAATGCTCTTGCTGTACCGTGAAAGAAAATACTATCTTCATTGTATAGTTCTACATAAACAATGGCTGGATCTTCAGCATAGGTCAACCCTGTATAGGGATTTCTGTGTGTAAGTAAATTAGTAAACTGTTCAATAAGTAGCGATTGTAGTTCTGGGCTAAAATAAATGCTTCCATGTTTTGGGTCGTACCAACCATTACTGTTTTTCGCAAATTCATTCAAGTAGGGAATAGTAGCAATATCATCTGGTCCAGGATTAATAATGAACACAGGAGAAAGTTTTGTATAAATCCCATGGTTTTTTAATGCTGATATGAAATAGTCGAATTTATCAAGTTCTTCTGGATCAAATATGACTGCACTTCTGTCTGATGTAATACCCCGCCAGCCTGGTCCTTGGGCATATTTATGACAACGAACAGAATTTATACCCATAGCCGCATAAAAAGCTGCACGTTTGTCTGCTAGATCTTTATTAGGAGCACAGGCATTAAATGATAGATTAGTTCCCCAAAGTTTAATTTCGTTATTGTTTCGTAATAACCTATCACCATCTGCCACAATTCGACCATACTTCCCAGCCGGGCTATCTAACCAATTAGCCATTGATAAAGGACTATCTGACGAAATAACCACATTTTGTTCGAAAGGATACCAGCCAGCCTGTGAATCAGGTGCCGACTCTGGTCCTGGATAAAACTGGAATGGCTGAGACAGTGTCAATGTCATATCAAGTGATTCAGATTGACCTTCATAAATTTGATCCCGTGCTATAGCAATTCGGGCTTCATTTCGATCGGCACTAATATAGGTGGGTTGGTTAAAGCTTAGAGTAGCTACTGATTCGTTATTTAGAAAAAACTCAATACTTACAACATCATCACCAAGAAGACCGCGCGAGAAGGGGAGAGAGACTTCTCGAAATTGTCCGTCAGAGTTGTGAATAAGCGCCTTTCCACCATCAAGAGCTTCACCTGATTGGAGGGAAAACTGTGCTTGAATAAGCTCTGAGCTTTGCTTGGGTGTTAATGTTGCTTCAAATTGAAGCTGATTTGAGTCGATAGCCTTCCAAAAACCCTCAACGGTGAACTCAGCATCAGTACGTGCAAGCCTGTTTTCGTAAGTGAAGTTGATTTGATCATCAGCTTCGGAGGTACTGTTATTTCTATGAACACCACTCCAGTCTGGTCCCCAGTCGTAATAATCGAAATAGAGCAATCGGCTCTTTTCTGTGAGTACGGTGATCATGCCATTGCCAGGGTTTGCAGCAACTGCCAGCGGGGAAGAAGTGCCTGAATGAGCTAATGCGGATATTATCAGAAAGAAAAGTGTTGTAAGCCTTAGTTGTCGCATATGAATACCTATCCACTGTATTGTGTACTTGCGTAGAGTGTAGCAGTTATATCAGGTGTTGCTTGAATTAACAGCTTTTTTTAGTGCCATTTTCCAGCTATATTCAGGATCAAAAAAATGTCTTGAACTGTTTGAGTTGATGATATGGCCTGAAAATATTTCTCTGGTTTTTCATAGAGTAAGACAATTAATTCTGAAAGACAGCTGGCATCAATTTTATCAGCTACTATGACAGCATCTCCTAGAATATCTGTTGCAGGAATGTACTTGGATACAATGACTGGACGACCAGCTAATACTCCCTCAATCGCTACTTTATTCAATCCTTCAGCGAAGTCTTGGCGAGTCGGTATTAAAAATATATGACTGAGAGAAAAATAAGTTAGCATCTGATCTCGATTCAGGTGTCCTTTTAGCATAAAGTATTCGCTGCTTTGATTGGCACTAATTTGTTGTTCTAATATCTTTGTCAGGCTGCCAGTACCACATATATGCCACTTGAAAACACCGGGGTGTGATTTTTCCAATAATTTTGCAGTTTCATAAAGTTCCAATACACCTTTATTTTCTTCAAGCCTTCCAGCAAAGAGTAAGTGAAATTGTTTTGAACTTTGCGAGGGTGGTTGAATTTCAGAAAATGCTGCTTTTAAATAAGTTGGACGAGCCTGAAATACTGGTGAATTTAAATTGGGGCAAATCTCTCTGAGTTGCTTTTCGGATTCTGGTGAGATGCATAGTGTTGCTGAGACACAGTGTTGCCAAAACCAGCCGTTTAACTTGCGGATTATCTTGTTTTTAAAGTTTTTTGGCTTAAGCCTAGTAGTCCAGAAGGTACAGTGAAGAGTAGGGATAATATGTATACCAAATAACCTTAAATGCACTAGTGTGAACCAGTCATTGTAATTAGATACGATAGCTAGATTATACTGATGCTTTCGAGCTAATCTCAGTAAGCGGAAACTGGTGTATAATTGGCCAAAATGATACATTATTCCTTTGTTTAGCCATTCTGGTTTAGGTTGGTTATACAGGGTGAAGCCTTTATCTTGCAGAGTTTCTGTTCTTGAGTTGGATGATACAGCTACCGCGGAAATGCCTGATTCTTCACAAAATTCATAGAACTGTTTTGAGTATGTAAGTGCGACCTGCGATGGATCATTAATGCCCTGAGTCCAGCATCCGTAGGTCTGAATAATGTTACCAGGACCTGCCGCATATAAAATTTTTTCATAATCTAATCCATTAATTTTAGGAGTATACTATCATCTTTTTAATATATAAATTCATTCGTTTAGTTAAGTGTCTGATAATTTTATCTAGCCAATTGTTTTTGTGAGGTATATGCCTATAAACAAGCCTAAAGTCACAGTTCCGTAAGCTGCAATAATCGAATATTTTCCATATATTGGTGTATACCATAACGGTCTCATTTTAATACAGTATTTCTCAATAATAATGTAAATAATGCTAGCGATTATATAAGCAGATGAAAATGAAATTAAATTTCTAATCGAAATGTTCGTTATAAAAGTATGTTTTACCACAAAGTTTGCAATAAATTCACCTAGCCAATGATTTAAGTAGAGTGAATAAGATATTCCCCCTAGGAATAATCCTATTTGGTGAGGATTTCCTGGTATCTTAAGGAGCATAACAATTGAAGCGGAAAAGAGAGCGGATGCAGTGTCCATATACATATTGAGTATAAATAGTGAAACGCCTGCAATAAATAATAATCCACATGTTATTTTGAAAAAAATATTTTTTTCAACTCCATCATGCTTTTTAAGTATTAAGGCCAAAAGTACACCAATAAATATTGGTGCGTAAATGTCGTAGATCAGTGCTGCTGTAGCTAGAAGAAACCAAACTAAAATTCTTCTACCTAGTAGTGGTATTAAAACTAGTAATATAGGTGCAAAAAGATAGAATTGTTCTTCTGCATTTACACTCCAAAAGTGGTTTCCTGTTCCATCTAGGGGCATAAGGTTTTTGTATTCGGCTAACTGATCTGGTCCAAATATATTATATACAAATGTAGCTTTGTACATAACGATTTCTAGCCATTTTAATGTAATGTTATCTTTTAAAAGTGCCACAAGGAGTAGTATAGAAAATGATATGAAATATGGAATCCATATCCTTATAACTCTGTTGAAATAGAATTGAGGTAATTGTTCTTTTTTGGTATTTAATAATATGTTTCCAATAAGCCAGCCACTAAGTGCAAAAAATACATCTACAGCAATAGCCCCTGCTGGGCGCCAAGTTATAAAGTTGGCATGCCCAAACATAACAACACTTGCTGCTATAAAGCGCACATAGTCATAATATGGGTAGTATACTTTGAGCTTTACAGGCTCAGATGCTGTAGATGTATTCATCTCCCAACTCCATAATATACAAACCCAAAGCTTTCCATCAGCTCCTTATCCATAATATTACGTCCATCGATAATGACCGGGTTATTCATCATCTCCAGCATCTGGTAGTAGTCGGGTGACCAGTATTCATTCCACTCGGTGAGGATAATCAGCGCATCGACGTCTTTCAGTGTTTCTATCGCGCTGCTGTAATAGGCGATCTTACCATCGGAGGGAAATCGTTTGGCGAAGTTCATCATCGCTTGTGGATCATGTGCGTGGACTTTACAGCCTTGAGCCAGTAGGGTTTCTACCACTTGCAGGCTGGGTGCATTTTGAATGCTGGCGGTGTTGGGTTTGAATGATAGGCCCCAAACGGCGACTTTTAGGTTGTTTACATCTGCTTTGTAGTGCCGCCAGAGTTTGCGGAAGGGAAGAACCTTCTGTTTCTCATTTTCTTCCAGCAGGGTATTTAGAATAATGGAGTTGCGGTTAGTTTTTAGTAACTGGGCCATGGTTTGGATAGATTTACTGAAGTGAGCCCCACCGAAGCCACAACCCGGTGACAGGTAATGCTTGCCGATACGTGGATCGTTGCCCATGCCTGCCGTGATGGTGTCGATATCGATATTCAGCAGGTCGGCGAGGTTGGCCAGTTCGTTAATATAGCCCAGCCGCAGTGCCAGCATGCCGTTGACGGCGAATTTCATAAACTCAGCTTCGCGACGCTTGACGATCATCATTTGTTCCAGCGAGCGGCTGAAGGGTTTGTACAGTGCTTTGATGATTTTGTTGGCTTCGTTGCTTTGACAGCCGATCACCAGTGTTTTGGCTTTGATGAAGTTATCGTAGGCGCTACCTTCAGAGAGCTGATCGGGAATGTAGGCAATGGCCTGTTGTTTGCCAGTATCCAACAGGGACGCTAGTTCGTCGGTGGCTCCGAGGCCGAAGGTGGAGTAATTGATCACAACCAGTTGCTGTGACTGAGTCTGTTGGTTTACCCGTTGAATAATAGTTTTGGCAAGGGGGAGCTGATCTGGATGCAGTGCCAGTATTTGTATTGGGCATTCCAGTGCAGCATCGGGGTCACCAAATGTCAGGTTATCCTGGTCGTATTGGGCCTTTACATGCGATAACAGACCCGGCTCGTTAAATAGAATACTGTTGGGGTCGGATTGTTCTCCCAGGCTTTGTTTGCTCTCTGGTGTCTGGTTGATATGTACCTGATTACCAAACTCGGCAAAGGCGGTGGCGGCAGTCCAGCCAATTAACTCACTTCCCCATACTGCAATATTCATTCTGCCCTCCAGGCGGTTTTCATTTGGCTCAGCGCTTGGTGTTGATGTGGTTGATCAGGCCACGTGTGGAACTGTCGAGTGATACACCGTCGCTTGATCCGTTCAATGCTGGCAGTAAGCCGGTGGCAATGGTTTTTCCCAGTTCAACGCCCCATTGGTCAAAGGGATTGATGTTCCAGATCACTGACTGGACAAAGACCTTGTGCTCATACATCGCGATCAGCATGCCGAAGGTTTCTGGTGTCAGTTTGTCCAGCAGCAGGGTGGAGCAGGGCTGATTGCCCCGATAGCGTTTATGTGGTGGGGAGTTTTCGGCCCCTTCAATAACCGTATCACCCAGTGCCAGAATCTGTGACTGCGCCAGACAGTTGGACAGGTTGAGCTGGTGTTGATGTTTCAGTTCGGTGTTGTTGGGACCTTCATAGCGCGTGGAGCAGGTAATGAAGTCACACATTACCGGAATAGTACCCTGATGCAGTAGCTGGTAGAAGGCATGCTGAGCGTTGGTGCCGATTTCCCCCCAGAGTACCGGGCAGGTGTTGTAGCCAACCATCTCGTTAGTGCGGGTGGTGTTTTTGCCGTTACTTTCCATCTCCAGCTGCTCAAGGTAGCTGGGCAGATGGCTCAAACGGCCATCATAAGGCAGGATGGCGTGTGCAGTAATGCCGAGGAAATTGATGTTCCAGATACCCGTTAGGGCCAGCAATACGGGTAAATTAGATTCAAACTCGGTGTTGCGGAAATGCGTGTCCATTGCGTGAGCACCTGCCAGCATGTCACGAAATCCCTGCATGCCAATACGCAGGGCGATGGGCAGACCGATAGTGGACCACATGGAATAACGTCCGCCAGTCCATTCCCAGAAATACAGATGGTTGGATTCCGGGATGCCCCAGTCGACCATGCGCTTGGGAGTGGCTGAGACGCCGATAAAATGACGTTTAAGGATTAGTGCTTCGTTCATCTGATCATGTTGATCTGCGCGTTTCAGCCACTCTTTGGCCGTTTCGGCATTGGCCAGGGTGTCGATGGTGGTGAAAGATTTCGACGAGATCACAAACAGGGTACGGGTTGGATTGAGTCTGTCCAACAGGCTGGAGATATGACTGCCATCCATGGAAGATACGAAGTGAATATCCACCTTGCGACTGCTGTCTGTGGTGAACTCGCTCAGGGCCTTGCAGGCCATGAAGGGGCCAAGATCCGAGCCGCCAACACCGATGTTAACAATGGTGTCGATAGGGTGGCCGGTACAGCCGAGCCATTGACCGGCATGGATGCAGTTAACCAGGGTTTCCATACGGCTGAGGTTTTCGTGGATCGGGGCGATGACGTCTTCACCATCTACATTCAGGCGTTGATCTGCCGGTGCGCGCAAGGCGGTGTGCAGGGCTGGGCGATCTTCGGAGGTGTTAATTTTTTCGCCGTTGTAGAGGTCTTCGATCCACTGTTTAAGGTGTTTTTCCCGGGCCAGTTCACACAACAGGTTCAGGGTTTCGGAAGAGATACGTTGCTTGGATAGATCCAGCATCAGGCCAGGGACGCTGAAACTGAAATCTTCAAAGCGCTCGGCATTCTGCTGAAACAATGAAGCGATATGGGCCTTGCCCATGACGGTGGCATGTTCGTAAAGATCGGTGCCCGCTTCTGTCGCAAATACATTCATGCTTGTAACTACTCCCTGGATTTGTCTGGCCCGTAACTTTTTTGCAATGCAGCAATTTGATTATTCTACTGTGATCGTATGCTTAGGACCAGTAATTTATAAACGCATGTTTTATTTGGAGAAACCTTTCGGATTTCGGGTTTGCCAACGCCAGGTGTCTTCCAACATGGCGTTGAGGGGGCGAGTGGCCTTCCAGCCTAATTCTTGTTGTGCTTTGTCAGCGTTGGCCCAAAAAGCGGGCAGGTCGCCAGCGCGGCGTGCTGCAATGCGGTAAGGCAGTGGTTTTTGTGCCACTTTTTCAAAGGCCTTGACCATCGCCAGTACAGATACTGGCTGACCGGTGCCCAGGTTATATATATGTACCCCAGGTGTACCTAGCTTCTGCATGGATTGCAGATGCCCCAGGGCCAGATCAACTACATGTAGATAGTCACGCTCACAACTGCCGTCTGTGGTGGGGTAGTCGCCACCATAGATAGCCAGTTGCTCCAGGCGACCTATGGCCACTTGAGCAATATAGGGTAGTAAGTTGTTGGGGATTCCCTGCGGGTCTTCGCCTAGCAAGCCGGATTCATGCGCGCCGATGGGGTTGAAATAGCGCAGCAGTACGATGGACCATTCTGGATCAGCGATTTGCAGATCGGTGAGCAGTTGCTCCACCATCGCCTTGGAGGTGCCATACGGATTGGCCGTTTTGCCTCTGGGTTGGGTTTCAACATAAGGAATACTGGCTTCTTCACCGTAGACCGTAGCGGATGAGCTGAAGATCAGCTTGCGCACACCGGCTTTGGCCATCGCCTGACACAACACCAGTGAACCGTAGACGTTGTTTTCATAATAGCGCAGCGGCTGTTGTACACTTTCACCTACTGCCTTAAGCCCGGCAAAGTGCAGTACGGCACTGATATTGTATTGCTTGAAAACCTGATCCAGCAGAACAGCATCGCGCACATCCCCCTGAATGAAATGGGGTGCCTTGCCACTGATCTGTTCAATACGCTCCAGTGCCACGGCACTGGAGTTGCAGAGGTTGTCAAGCACAACTACGTCATGGCCTGCCTTAAGCAGTTCCACTGTTGTATGTGAGCCGATATACCCGGCGCCGCCGGTTACCAGTACAGCGTCAGTCATTCCGAATCCTTTGAACCCGCTTTCCATATTAGTGATCACCTAAGCCCATGATTATTTTCGTATTAGCCTTCTAGGTCTATTGTACTATAGGACAGGGGTTGGAGACCGCTCCGCGGGCGAAATGGTTGGGTGGTGATAAATGTAGGAGCCCGGTCACCGGGCGAAGGGGCTTTGGTGGTTATTCGCTCACGGAGTGAGCTTATATGGACCCGCCCGTGTTGCAAGCTATTTTTGACTCGAGCAGATGTGTTGCACGCTTATATCCGACCTATTTGTGTGAGCATATCTGCTCGGCCATTAAAAGATGTGCACTCACTTTCGCTAATCTCCTACTCGGCTTCTATGAGCCAGCCCAATCCCAAGGATAAGTGAGTCGATTTTATCTGTCTTGTCTTAATAGTCTGCGCAACGCTTTGGGTATTTAACCTTTAATCTATCTTTTATTTCAATCTGTTACATTGTTGCTAAGCGATATAACCACGCTCTTTCATCATCATGCTCCACACGATCCGAGCCAGCTTGTTCGCCAACGCCACTATAATTTTATTGGCATGCTTGCCACTGGCTTGCATGCGTTTTGCCCACTCGCTCAAACGCCCCGTTGCGTCTTCTTTGAGCAGGACCCGATAGGCCGAACGCGCCCCATGCACCAGTTGCTTTCGGACATGGCCATTGCCCTGTTTGCTGATGCCTAATAATCGCTCTCGGTTACCACTGGAGGCCTGCTTCGGCACTAGCCCTAGCGAGGCGGCAAAGTGTCTGGCACTGGCAAAGCGCTTTGCATCACCTAAGTAACTCAACAATAACGACGCATTAATCGGCCCAACACCCGGTATTTCCAGTAGCTTCTGACACTCAACGTTCTCTTTGACGTAGTCTTGAAGCATACAGTCATAACGCGCGATGTGGGCCTCTTTCTCTAACCACTGCTCCCGTAAATCGGCTATCAACTGTCGACCCTTAAAGGTCAGTGGCTGATCGGCATCTTCAAGCAGTTCTGGAATCAAGACACGCAGGCTGCCATGCCCGGTGGGGATAACGACACCCATGTCAGCTAACAAGCCCCGTAACTCGTTACCTATGGCGGTCTTCTCGCGAACCAGACGTTCTCTGACACGATGAATCGCTTGCAGATCGAGCTGCTCTTCACTCTTAATCGATACCGAAGGCGTTGACGGCAACGAGGCCGCTAACGCAATCGCTTCAGCATCGCGTATATCATTCTTGTTAACCCGAACAAAGGGCTTTACATACTGAGGTGCTATTAGCTTGACCTCATGCCCCAGGGCTTTGAACTGACGTGCCCAGGCATGTGCACCAATACAGGCCTCCATCGCAATCAAACAGCACGGTAAGTTGGCTATAAACGCTTTCAGGTCTGCTCGATACAGTCGTTTTCTGAACACCGCCTTGCCTTGTCGATTGAGACCATGCAGTTGAAAGACATTTTTGGCCAAATCGATACTTAGGATGCTAATATTCTTCATAGGACTCGCCTCTCTTTACTCAGATGCCGGTTTGCTTTTGTTTGCACATTAAGCATGGCACATTGTTAAGGGGGGCGGGTCCATCTTATTTCCTACAGGGAGGATGTTATATAGTGTTTATTTTGAACACAGAGTGGGGCGGTATTTGATGGGAATTAATTGCATGCTGGAATATAAAATCCTAATCATGGCCGTTGTTTTTGGCTTGATGACTCCCTGTGCGTTTGCGGATAGAAAGCAGATAACCGTTGATATAGAGGTCGTGACCGAACCTGATCCGAGTGTTCAGCTCTCCTGGGATCAGCAGCCGGGGTCGGCAACGGAGATGCAGGTTACTGTATATCGTCGGGAACTGGGGGTGAAAAGCGGACTTTGGTACCAAAATATTTGGGATGGCACCCAAGTTAAAGATTTTTCTGAAATGACCCTGTTTGAACCCATTGCTGTGTTACCGCCTTCGGTAACTCACTTTACCGACAGCAGTGTGGAAACGGGTAAACACTATGAGTATCGCGTTTACCGCCCGGCCCTTGCCAGTAAAAATTACACTCAGGCCGCTACCTATGCGGCTGTGAGTATTGATGCTCCCTTGGAGGATCAGCCCGGCAATATTTTGTTGGTGATTGATGAGACGCTTGTCGATGAAATGGAGATGGAGCTTCGCCTATTGGAGTTGGACCTTGCCGGTGATGGATGGGGAGTTACCCGTCTGTTAACACCGCCGCAGGGCCTGGGTGATCATCGTGTTTTGCATGCCGCTATTCAGGAGGCCTGTGCTGCTGATCCTGACATTAAGGGGTTGTATCTGTTTGGTAAAATCCCTGTTGCTCGCTCCGGCTTTTCTGCACCGGATGGACACAATGACACTGCCCATGAAACCGATCTGTACTATGCTGATTTACAAGGAAACTGGCTGGATATTCTGTCCTATTCGGCGGAGGGGGGTGAGGCTAGCTCCAATATAAAGGGCGATGGTAAATTCGATCACACCACTCTTCCTCATGCGGTAGATCTTATGGTGGGTCGGGTGGATATGTCTCGATTAACCGCAGTTCAAAAAAGTGAAGTTGAGTTGCTTCGTGATTACACTCATAAAACCCATGCGTGGCGCAATGGTGATCGACAGGTTCCTTATCGGGCCTTGCTGAATAGTGGTCATCTTTTTCAGGAACATAGCTGGGCTAGAACTCTGTTTGGTGCTGATAACGTCAACGCGGCAAGCTTCCAGCCGGAGCTCAATAGCGAGGCTTATCTATGGGCAATGGATTTTGGTCACTATAGCGGTTCCAGCATGGAGCATTATGGTGACGTGAATAACCGTGCCCTGTTTTTCCTGAATTTTGGCAGTGGTAAGCAGAAGTGGCATAACGTAAACAACCCGATACGTATGTTGTTGGCGCAACCTGACTGGGGATTGGCGGCCGGATGGGGAGCAAGGCCTGCATGGCATATGCATCAAATGGCTGCGGGTTGGACGGTGGGTCGTTCACACCAGCGGACTGTTAATAATGCTCACAATGGTGGTGAATTTGTACCTGGTGGTAACTACACTCATCTGGAAAGTCAGGTGCATATCAATCTGATGGGCGATCCTACCTTGCGGATGCATGTGGCACAGCCTCCCTTAAACCCTGCTGCATCCCGTCATACTGATTCGGTAACATTAACCTGGCAGGCACCTTCCGGCAGTGCTCCGGAAGGCTATCATGTCTATCGTTCCAATAGGCTGGCCTCTGGATACCAGCGTCTCACTGAATCAATGCTTGCGGCAGAAGTACTGCAATATCAGGATCAGACCGCGCCTGACGTTGGAGATGTGTATTACCAGATTCGAGCGGTCCACCGTAATGAAACCCGCAGTGGTGTTTATGAACTCGCTTCCCGAGCCGCTTATGTCTGGTTGGAAGAGGGCATAAATAACTATTCTTCGCCGGTTGCGTTGCCGGTTGCCGAGCATCTTGCTAATTCCGAGGTTCCTTTACCCCTGGATATACCGGGTGCAGAGGCCTCGGGTATGAGTGTGGTGATACTTCAGCATCCAGAGAACGGGGTGATCCATTGGCAGGCTGGCCACCCAGTGTATGTATCCAACCCCGGTTTTGCTGGCACGGAAACGATTGTGTATCGGCTTTTTGATGGCGTTGGGTTGAGTGAGGCTGAGGTTGTCAGGATTTCTGTTACTCGCTTGTAGGAGCCCGGCCTCCGGGCGAAGGTTCGCTCTTGTAGGAGCCCGCTCCGCGGGCGAAGGGTTTTCGTTTGTAGGAGCCCGCTCTCCGGGCGAAGGTTTGCTCTTGTAGGAGCCCGCTCCGCGGGCGAAAGAATCGCTCACAGAGTGAGCTCCTACAGATTGGGGATAGGTCTTGGTGGTTTTGTAGGAGCCCGGTCTCCGGGCGGAAGAATCGCTCACAGAGTGAGCTCCTACAGATTGGGGATAGGTCTTGGTGGTTTTGTAGGAGCCCGGTCTCCGGGCGAAGGTTTTCGTTTGTACGGGGTTAGTTTTTGCGGTTGTAGTATATGCATCCCATGATTACCAGGGTGATGCCGCCTAGTTCGATTATCCAGTTCAGCCGCCAGCCAGCCAGTTGTGTGCCGATTAGTATATCAACATGATGAAAGCCTACTGCCCTGACCAATACAAAGGTGAGTAGGGTGATGGTGCCGATTAGCACTGGCCAGAGTCGGTTCAGTGAGTGGCGTAGTCTGTAGGAAAAAAGCCCCAGTAGAGCGATACTCAGCAACATCAGTCCCAGAATAAAGGCGATTTGAATCGGCCTGCGGTTGGCATACCAGCCGGAGAGTTGGGCTTCGCAGCGTGCGACTGTTGTGAACAGTGTTTGAATATCCAGTTGCTTGTTGATCATTAACATCAGCAGGGCGGGACAGAGTAGATACCAGAAGAGTATTTCAGCACGGGGTAAGCGCTGTGTCCGGGCATGCCGCAGTGCTGTCAGTGCAGCCAGTGCCGCAACCCCGTAGCCAGCAACTGTTACCCAGCCCATGAAATGTGGATCGCCAATAGTGGGCTGCCAGCGCTCTTGTGTGCAGGTGAATAGGGACTGGAGGTGGTTGTTCAACGCGGTTTTCCTATGGGTGCCTTAGTGGCAGTTTAACTGGATCTTTTCTGGATGTGATTGAGTAAGGTGTTTACGCAATGGGGGGTAGGATACTGACCTTTTATCGCCCGTGTAAAGTGGACGATAAAAGGTGTTTGACTCAGACTTAGCTGATTGCTTTACGTGCAGCTTTGCGACGGATGCCTAGAACGCCGGCAATACCAGCTATGAACATCCAGGCGGCCGCAGGTAGCGGTACTTCGTTTAATGTGATGGCATTCAGGGCCCAGTGCTGGCCTGATCCGGTAACATCACTGGATTGCTCAAAATCGTTACCAGTGGCGATACTGAAGCTGGTCAGGCCGAACCAGTCGGCTTGAAAGACACGGGCAGCCGTGTCGACAAACAATTGAGCCGTATAGGTCAGAACAGCGTCTGTGTAACCACTGATCGTCAGGGTCTGAGAGCCCCACGCGCCAGCAATCACAAAACTGTTCAGGTCAAAGGTATCTGCACCGTTCCAGCCGAAGGTAACCAGAGGCGCTTCATTTCCATTATAGGCTATATAGGGGCCGCCAGTAGCCGCGGACACACTCGCATAGCCACTGTTGGTCAGGCCATTGGCTTGAACGTTATCCATATAATAGCTTGGGGTTAGGGTCAGTTGAGGGCTTCCATCCGCATCGAAATAAATCGTAGCGGCTTGTGTGAGTTGGCTGGCACAGAGTAGCAATGCTGCCAAAAGTAACGTTCTCATGTTTGGTTCCTTTTTCATGATGTGTTTGATTTGATCAATCCTTGGCGTTTGCTGCACATATTCCGTGGATTGAGGCTGTTATGACTGCTAAGCAAAATTAATTATTACAGAAGCATCTTGTTTAAACAAATGTTTTTTGGCGTCGTTATATTTATAAGTGTTTGTTTTAAAAGGTTATCATGAGGTTTTCATTAGACTTTTTGTGTAAGTGAAATATTTGGTAAGAAAATTACTATTTATTTCATATTGGTGTTTGAAAAGTATTGTACTACGGACCGATGTTTGAGGTTATGTTATTGTATATAGTTGGCTTAGGTCAGTAAGCCGATATGCAGTATTTCGGATATTTGTTTGAAATATTCAAACATGCGATTGAAAACTATAGCAGGGAAATTGTTGGCCAGTGTAGCGACCTTTTAGGTGGCACTAGTCAAAACCTGCTGATTATTATGTGAATTACAATTAAGGATAAATTACATGAACAAAGTCATTCAGTTGGCGGCAGCGGCTGCTCTGGTTTTTTCTGTAGCAGCTCCTGTATCGGCAGCTTCTGTTGATCTGAATTTTACCAGTGGTAATTCAGGTGCCCGCAACTCACTGACATACGCCTATGGTGATGATCAGTTAACCGTAAGCGGTTTCTCCGGGTTAAATAGTGGATCTGTCTCTGGATCTTCCGTGCAAACCTGGGCTGGCTGGGGATTGGGTATGCCGACCAGCAATGCAGTCAACAGCAATGGAGCACATCGAGTTTCAAATAATGAGGTTAGTTATCGGGATGGGCGTCGTCGCGTAACTGGGCGTCAATACCAGATGGTTATGTTTGATTTTGGTCGTGAAGTTTCTCTGGATAGTTTCACAGTAGGCGATGCGGTTTACTCGGACAATAACTGGGCCAGCGTTCTGGCGTACACAGATACCGCTCCGCTAACCACATTAAATGGTCAGAAATGGTCTGACTTACTGGAAAGTGGCTTTTCAACGGCTGGTGATGCGAATGCCTATACCGGCGTGACTCAAGGAACTCCGAAACTGGTTGAAGGTGGCCTGACATCTCAGTATTGGTTGGTGGGTGTTTATAATGCCGTCTTCAGTGATAACCCTATGGGAACCTATGACGAAGGCTTCAAGCTGACCGGTATCAGTTTCTCTACCGTTGATATAGCTGAAACACCACTTCCTGCTGCGGCCTGGTTGTTCATCACTGGCCTGGCTGGCATGGGTTGGGTGAAAAAGCGCAAAGCTAAGCGTGAACAGCAGGCTGCTCTGGTAGTTGCTGCGTAATTTTCTTCGCTCACAGAGTGAGCTCCTACAGGTGGTATTTTGCAGGCTCACTCTGTAGGAAATAAGATGGACCCGCCCCCCTTAACAATGTGCCATGCTTAATGTGCAAACAAAAGCAAACCGGCATCTGAGTAAAGAGAGGCGAGTCCTATGAAGAATATTAGCATCCTAAGTATCGATTTGGCCAAAAATGTCTTTCAACTGCATGGTCTCAATCGACAAGGCAAGGCGGTGTTCAGAAAACGACTGTATCGAGCAGACCTGAAAGCGTTTATAGCCAACTTACCGTGCTGTTTGATTGCGATGGAGGCCTGTATTGGTGCACATGCCTGGGCACGTCAGTTCAAAGCCCTGGGGCATGAGGTCAAGCTAATAGCACCTCAGTATGTAAAGCCCTTTGTTCGGGTTAACAAGAATGATATACGCGATGCTGAAGCGATTGCGTTAGCGGCCTCGTTGCCGTCAACGCCGTCGGTATCGATTAAGAGTGAAGAGCAGCTCGATCTGCAAGCGATTCATCGTGTCAGAGAACGTCTGGTTCGCGAGAAGACCGCCATAGGTAACGAGTTACGGGGCTTGTTAGCTGACATGGGTGTCGTTATCCCCACCGGGCATGGCAGCCTGCGTGTCTTGATTCCAGAACTGCTTGAAGATGCCGATCAGCCACTGACCTTTAAGGGTCGACAGTTGATAGCCGATTTACGGGAGCAGTGGTTAGAGAAAGAGGCCCACATCGCGCGTTATGACTGTATGCTTCAAGACTACGTCAAAGAGAACGTTGAGTGTCAGAAGCTACTGGAAATACCGGGTGTTGGGCCGATTAATGCGTCGTTCAGGCTGTAGAAAAACCTCTTCATCTATGGTCTGATGAGATTTTCAGGAGACGGAGGCTCTGGGATGGCTCGATTCAAACATTACGACTACAACCAGATGTCGATGGTGGTCATCAACTACTTGGAACAGATTCAACCGGGTACTTTTGAATTTGCGCTACACTACCTGATCTCTGAAAAACTCGACCTGTCTGCTTTTCATCAGCCCTATAAAAATGATGCTGAAGGCCGCCCAGCCTATGATCCGGCTATACTGCTCAAGATTATTTTATTTGCTTACTCAAAGGGCATTACCTCCAGCCGTGAAATCCAGTGGTGCTGCGAAACCAATATCATCTTCAAAGCGTTATCCTGCGATACCGTGCCGCACTTCACCACGATTGCTCACTTTATCAGTAGCCGAGGCCAGGCGATTGAAGCCTTATTTGAACAGGTGCTGCTGATCTGTGATCAACAAGGGTTGCTGGGTCATGAACTCTTTGCCATCGATGGCTGTAAGATGCGCTCCAATGCGTCGAAGGAATGGTCTGGTACGTTTAAGGAGTTGGAACAAAAGCGCCAGAAGCTCAAACGCCTGATCCAGCATCACCTCAGTGAGCATCAGGAAAAGGATACCCATGAAAGCGAAGAAGCGCTGGAGCATGATATTCGCAAGGCCAAGACCATCCAGACACTGGATGCGGCGGCCAACAAGATCGGTGATTTTTTAAAGCGCAGCCAGCCAAGGATGGGCAAGGGCAAACGCAGCAAGGAAGTGAAGAGTAATATCACTGATCCTGAATCAGCAAAAATGACCACCAGTAAAGGCACCATTCAAGGTTACAACGGTGTGGCCGCCGTCGATAAAAAGCATCAGATTGTCATTGATGCTCAAGCCTTCGGTGAAGGACAAGAGCACCACACCCTGCAACCAGTATTGGAAAGTATCAAGGCTCGTTATCAACGACTGGGCATTAATGACAACGTATATGCAAGTGGCATCATAGCGACGGCCGATACGGGTTTTGCGAATGAAGCCAATATGGAATATCTTCACCAGAACCAGATCAACGGTTACATTCCTGACAATCAGTTTAGAAGCCGTGATCCCAAATTCGCACACCAGAAAGACAAATACGGCAAGCGCCACCAGACACCCGGTAACCCTAAAGCTAAACACCTTATTCCAGCCAGTGAGTTCCAGTTTGATCCCGTGACGATGACGTGCAGATGTCCAGCGGGTGAGCAAATAAGTCATCGAGGTATCAGAACTAATGAACACGGCCAACTTACAGCCTACTTTGAAGGTCGGTTGCTCCAGTGCCGTCATTGTTCTAAAAAAGCGAGTTGCATGAAAAATCCGACATCAGCTGACCATCGCAAAGGAGCCGGAAGGCAAGTGAGCTTTGCGCTTAATGATCAAAGAGCACCCACCTACACCGACTGGATGAAACACCGAGTGGATAGTCCGAAGGGTAAGCAGATTTATAGTCACCGAATGTCTGTGGTGGAACCGGTATTCGGCAACATTGGGACCAACAAAAGGCTAAACCGCTTTAGCTTGCGCGGCAAAAGCAAGGTTCAGGGCCAGTGGCAGTTGTACTGCTTGGTGCATAATGTTGAAAAACTGGCAAAATACGGACAGTTAAGTAGTTGAAGCAACGAAGGCGTAAGCCCGGCTGAAAGCCTTATCAATCAGGCCACTGTTGACTGATGTGGCAGTAAGACAAAGAAATGCCAGTCCCGAGAGCGCCGAAACAGACATTGAAGGGAGTGGCATTATAAATGAACAAATCGAGCACCGAGGAAAGATTGATGCACTATAAATTGGTTTTTCTACAGGCTCGTTATTGTTGAGTTACTTAGGTGATGCAAAGCGCTTTGCCAGTGCCAGACACTTTGCCGCCTCGCTAGGGCTAGTGCCGAAGCAGGCCTCCAGTGGTAACCGAGAGCGATTATTAGGCATCAGCAAACAGGGCAATGGCCATGTCCGAAAGCAACTGGTGCATGGGGCGCGTTCGGCCTATCGGGTCCTGCTCAAAGAAGACGCAACGGGGCGTTTGAGCGAGTGGGCAAAACGCATGCAAGCCAGTGGCAAGCATGCCAATAAAATTATAGTGGCGTTGGCGAACAAGCTGGCTCGGATCGTGTGGAGCATGATGATGAAAGAGCGTGGTTATATCGCTTAGCAACAATGTAACAGATTGAAATAAAAGATAGATTAAAGGTTAAATACCCAAAGCGTTGCGCAGACTATTAAGACAAGACAGATAAAATCGACTCACTTATCCTTGGGATTGGGCTGGCTCATAGAAGCCGAGTAGGAGATTAGCGAAAGTGAGTGCACATCTTTTAATGGCCGAGCAGATATGCTCACACAAATAGGTCGGATATAAGCGTGCAACACATCTGCTCGAGTCAAAAATAGCTTGCAACACGGGCGGGTCCATATAAGCTCGGTCTGTAGGAGCTCGGTTTGTGGGAGCTCGGTCTCCGAGCGAAAAGATTGTCATAATTCGTCTGTAGGAGCTCGGTCTGTGGGAGCTCACTCTGTGAGCGAAAAGATTGCCATAATTCGCTCACAGAGTGAGCTCCTACAAGGTCAAGGTTAAGGCTCCTACAAAGCGAATGAGGTTCTAGTTGGGTGATGTTATGAAAAAAATAGTTGTTTTGATTCTGGTCGGTGTGTGTTTGTTGGCGGGTAAGTTGTCGGCCGCACCGGTACCTAGTAATACCAGTGGTTGTTCGGGCTTTAGTTTGTCTGGAGGGGAGTGTTTGTTGTCCGGTTCCAGTCGTGGCGCTTCAGGCACTAATCTGACCAGTAATCCTGACAATAATGGCTTTCTAATAAACCCGGTCGGTGAAGGTTACACCTATGTGACCAAGTTTGAAGGTAGTGATTCTATCTGGGCGAGTCAGAGGGGTGTGACTACTATTACCCTGACTGAGTCGATCAGTTCTATGTTTTCTCAGGTCGCGATTGGTATCAAGCAAGGGTCTACCTGGGCGGTGTTCCTGATTGATACAGCACTGGGTAGCTATGAATTTAATCAGAATGCTATTTCCAATGTTACTTTCTATAGTAGCAATATCACTGAAACACCTCTGCCTGCTGCTGTCTGGTTATTCCTGACGGGGTTGGCTGGTATGGGCTGGTTGCGGAAGCGTAATAAGCGATAATTTGGGGGGTGTTTGCTCTCGGAGTTGTTCGCTCACAGAGTGAGCTCCTACAGGTGAGCTCCTACAGGTGAGGTTGTTCGCTCACGGAGTGAGCTCCTACTCATGAAACCGGATGGTGTTTCGGCCGGCTGATTTGGCTTGATACATAGCTTTGTCGGCCCATTTGAGAATATCGTCTGGGCTGGCTTTGTGGTTTTGAAACACATATACGCCAATACTTGCTGAGCAGTGGTGTTCAACGCTGCTTTCGGCTTCACCTTCACGTGTGACATTCAATTGGTAAGTGGCGGATAGGCTGATGCGGATCTTTTCTGCAATGGCTTTGGTCTGAGCGATGGATTCTGCATGATCCGCGTCCAGCTCGCTAAGCATCACCACAAATTCATCACCGCCAAAGCGTGCTACCGAGTCCATCTCGCGTATACAGTTTTTTAAGCGATTGGCGGCTTCTATTAGTAATAGGTCGCCGACGAAGTGTCCGTATCGGTCATTCAGTGGTTTGAAGTTGTCCAGGTCGACGAACATTAACGCCCCGTGACGCCCAGAGCGTGCGCTGACAGCCAGCGCTTGGTTTAAGCGGTCGCTGAGTAATCGGCGGTTGGGAAGTTGGGTCAGCGTGTCATAGAACGCCAGTTGCCGAACCTGGTCTTGCATCTGCTTGCGTTTGGTAATTTCCCGGGTGATGCCGTGATATCCGATAACGTTTCCCTGCTCGTCACGCACGGCCTTTGAGAACACTTCTCCCCAGATCACGCTACCGTCTTTGCAGCGGTGAGGGGCTTCAAAGTTTACAAAACCAAGCTGATTGCCTGCACGTTCAGCTTCCTGCCGCTTGTGCCATGCTTCGGAGACGATGGCGATGCCTTCTTCATTGAATAATTCAAAAACATGATGGCCTAGCATTTCTTCTGCTTTGTAGCCACGCAGACGCTCGTCCGATGGGCTGATGTAGGTGAGGTGAAGTTCGCTGTCTGCTCGCCAGATCACATCCAGGGTATCTTCGGTCAAGAGGCGATAAAACGCCTCTTTTTGATTCAGTGCCCGGGTGCGTTCCTCAACCAGAGCTTCGAGTGCCCGGTTGCGCTCTTGCAGGTTATTGAGTGGATAAACTTCGCCATCTTGCACCAGGTGGTAGGGAATGGAGATGCCGCTGTGGACAATTTTCCAGGCTTCGTCTTCAAGGCGGAAGATCAAGACCAGTCGCGCCACTTCTTGTGAAAGAATATGCTCTGGGATCGGCAGGTGAATTTTGAAAAAAGCAGTTACGACGACGACCTGCTCGCTTAAGTCCTGCAGGGCGATATCGTGCATTTCAATGCCGATACGACCGGGCACTTCGGAAAAATCCTGTCGGGTGATTCTGATCCACTCATCGCGGTCCGTGATCAGAACGCTTCCACCACCTGTATAGCCGCTGAAATCTTCGCTGAAGAGTGTTGTCAGCCGATCATCGCGTGAGGCATAGAGTTTAATGTACTCGTCAAACAGCGCCTGAATTTGGGCATGGCGATCCGAACGAAGCGTGATACGGGTCATAGAGCAAACTCATTTTTAACACAGATAACAGTATATGATGTATATCTGCCATACAGAAGCCCCGGTTTTCCTGATAATGCTTAAATCTCAAACACCTGCTGTGTGCAGTGCAAAATAAAGTAATTTTTCTAACGCTCGTTAGAGACATGGGACGTTCATTTTTGTAGTCTAGAATCAGTTTACTGAAACTATATGCTTCGCGTTTTACAGACCGCAGAGTCATGAAAGCGCGTGTAGTGACTATTGAAAAAGGAATGTTCTATGCAAGCACTATCAATATCGACGCTGATTTCAGCCTATTTTCAGCAAGTACCTGACCCGAGTGTGGCATCGCAGCGGGTGACGTTTGGTACATCCGGGCACCGTGGTACATCGGTCAATGCGTCATTCAATCAGGCACATATTTGGGCGATTACACAAGCTATTGTTGAATACCGCACTGCAGCAGGAATTTTTGGACCTTTGTATCTGGGTATCGATACCCATGCACTGTCTGTGCCAGCGTATGGTAGTGTTATTGAAGTTTTGATAGCGCAGGGTGTGGATGTGTGCGTGCATCCGGACGAGGGCTTCACGCCCACTCCGCTTATTTCGCATGCTATTTTGCAGCATAATCAACATCAGCCGGAGACGCTGGCTGATGGGATTGTTATTACGCCTTCACATAATCCGCCGGGTGATGGTGGCATTAAGTACAACACTCCTGACGGGGGGCCAGCGGCTTCAAGTGTGACTCGGGAAATTCAGGACCGCGCTAATGCTTTGCTGGAGAAAGGCTTAAATGGCATTAAACGTGTTTCTCAGGATAAGGCAAAAGCGGCTGTTCGGCCATTCGATTTTGTTGATCTTTATGTCTCGCATCTGACGGACGTGGTGGACATTGGTGCTATTGAGCGCTTCGGGTTGCGGATTGGTGTTGATCCTATGGGCGGGACTTCGCTCGAAGTCTGGCAGGCGATTGCCAGTCGTTTCCATTTGCATCTGAGTATTGTGAATACCTCGCAGGACCCTACCTTTGCATTTATGCCGTTGGATCATGATGGTCAAATCCGCATGGATTGTTCCAGCCCTCATGCCATGGCAAATCTGCTTCAACTTAAAGACCGTTATGATCTGGCGCTGGCTAATGATCCGGATGCTGACCGGCACGGTATTGTGGATGCGGCTGGATTGATGAATCCGAACCATTTTCTTGCGGTGGCGGTTGATTACCTGTTAACGCATCGGCCGCAATGGAGCCCTGATCTTGCCATCGGTAAAACGCTTGTCAGCTCGTCTATTCTGGATCGGGTGGTGGCTAAGCACGGTCGGACTTTGTATGAGGTGCCGGTGGGCTTTAAATGGTTTGTGGAAGGGCTGCATCAGAAGCGCCTGGCTTTTGCCGGTGAAGAAAGTGCCGGAGCCAGTTTCCTGACAATGGCGGGTGAGCCCTGGTCAACGGACAAAGACGGTATTTTATTGTGTTTGTTAGCCGCTGAGTTGTTTGCTGTGACCGGCAAGTCACCGAGTCAGTATTATCATGAGTTGACCCAGACGCTGGGCTTGCCACATTACAAACGTATTGATGCACCGGCCACACCGGCTGAGAAAAAGGTGTTGGGCTGGTTACAGGCTTCGCATATCCGTTCGTCGCATCTGGTGGGCGAGCCCATCACCGATATTATGGTCAAGGCTAGCGGTAATGTTGAGTCAATCGGTGGGGTCAAGGTGATCACCGCCAATGGCTGGTTTGCTGCCCGACCTAGTGGAACGGAATCAATCTATAAAATTTATGCTGAAAGCTTTGTCGATCAGGTTCATCTGGATCAGTTGGTGAGCGAAGCCAAGGTCATTGTGGATGATATGCTGTCTAATTTGGCGTAGGTTTCGTTCGTTCTAAAAAAATCACTTAAAAATCATAAGGTAAAAATTAAAACACATTAGCATGGCCTTACGTTAGCTGTAGGGCCCATGTTTACTGGATATGTACTTCGGTACAATACTACTTTTTAAACTCGATTCTATACTTAGGGCATAGAAAGGATTCCTCAGAATGAATTGAAGCCATAGAGCTTCAGCAGTAATTATAATCAGAGGTAACCGTCATGAGCCCCCAAGTCGCAACCATCATTAGCATTTCTGGTGACGTTTCTGCACGTGCAGAAGATGGCACTCTTCGTGTGTTATCACCCGGAGATGCACTCTACGCAGGCGAAGTCCTGATTTCTGCAGATGGATCTCAAGTCGTTTTAGATTATGGCAATGGTGAGCTTGTCAGTGTTGAGGGCTCACAAAGCCTGCAACTGACTGAAACACAGATCACGGCATCTGCTCCTGAACCCGTTGAAAGCGAGGTCACTGATCCGAGTGTGGATGCTATTCTGGCTGCTTTGGAGGGCGACGGTGACCTGTTGGATGAGCTGGAAGCACCGGCTGCGGGTGCTGATGGAGCCCCAGATGGAGGCGGTGGTTCGTTTGTTCGCCTGATGCGTATTTCAGAAAGTGTTGATCCACTTGCCTTCCAGTTTGAGCAGCAACTGGTCAGTAACTTTGAGGCTCCACTTGGTGAAGCCGATTTTGTTGCGGCGGCTGAGGATGCGATAGCTCCAGTTGTTGATCCTGTCGGTGGCGAGGTTAACGAGAGCGGTGGTTTTGATACTTTCAGTGCTCCGTTGGGAGTCGATTTTGGTGGCTTGACTGGCAGCATAGAGCTGTCGGCTCAGGGGGCTGTGTGGGATCCGTTAAGCAGCACGCTAACCTATGGCCCGGATGAGTACGGCGGTTCCTGGCAGATACAGGTTAATCCTGATGGCTCTTATACATTTGAACAGCTGAGTGCGGTTGAGCATCCTGATGATGCAAATCCCAATGATCCGGTTGGCGTGGAAGTTACGCTTACCGCCACTAGTGAAAATGGTCTAAGCACATCCTCTACCTTTGATATCACTATTTTTGATGACGGTCCCTCAATTGCTGAGTTGAATATAAACGCCGAAGGCCTGAACCTGATGGTGTACGATGCTGAAACCCTGGATGAGGGCGGCAGCGGAGATAAAACTAATCTGTCTGACCTGTTCAGTGCCAGTATCGATTTTGGTGCCGATGGTCCGGGGACAGCAGAGTGGAGCTATGCCCTGGGGCTGCTGCTTGGTGAGGGTGATCAGTTACCACCGGTTGGCGTTTTCTCAGGCCTGCTCAGTGGTGGTCAGCCGATATTCCTGGAACTGTCTGATGACCTTCAATCCATTACCGGTAGTCTGTATGGTCAGCAGGGTCCTGAAACCGTGTTTACCCTTGCAATCCAGGACGGTGAGCTGGTTCTGACACAGGTGCTGCCGATTGATCATTTGCAGTTTGGCGGTGATCAGGGTGAAGTACTGGTTGATCAGCTGACACTGAATGGATTGGTGACTCTTTCCGCCAGTGTCACCGTGACTGACCGCGATGGCGACAGCGTTAGCCAGTCCACCGAGCCGTTTAATCTCGGTGAATTTATTACCTTTAATGACGATCTGCCTGACGCTGAGGTGGACGGTGCTGTTGAAGCCGTTGAAGGTGGCTCTGAAGTAACGGGTACCTGGAGTACCGACCCCGGTGCTGATGAACAGGGGGCAGAGCGCCAGGTCTCCATCAATGGTGCTAATCCTGTGCCGTTAGTTACGGGTGAGGCCATTGATACCGGATTGGGCCTGCTGACCTTTAATGCAGACGGAACCTGGAGTTTTGTCGCTGCCACCAATCTGGATCACAGTGAAGGCGACCCACAGTTGAGCTTCCAGTTGATTAAGATTGATGGTGATCTGGACGAAGCTGATGCCACGCATAGCATCACTATCGTTGATGGTGATGGCCCGACATCGGGCGGTGACGAGGGGGTTGGTAGTAGCGTTGACCTGGTGACCAGCGATATAGACCTGCGTGCCAATGTGGTCAGTGACGACAGCAACACCCTGACTTTTACCGCTGGTAGCGACAATATCACTGGCTTCGAATTTGGTGAGACCCATGCGATTACGCTGGTGGGTTTGGATGGAACACTTACTTGGGCTATGAATGTCGATGGCGATCTGGTGGGGTCTCTGGACGGCAATCCGGTGATCCAGTTAAGCCTGTCGGGTAGTGAAATTCTTGCCGGTGAAAGTGGTAACGTTACTGTCAAGGTTAAGCAACTGGATAATCTGCCACATAACCAGGGTGTCGATGAGCTGGAAATTCAGGGCATTCAGGTGATTGCAGTTGACCTTGATGGCACTGAATCGGCTTCAGCCCAGGTGAATGTAACTGTTCATGATGACTTGCCTGAAGTCACTGCTATAGATCCATCCGGACATGAGGTGACGATTACCAATCTCGGTAGCGATTCAGGTACGGGCTACAATAACAGCTTTGGCTACTATGTGATTGGTGAGAACGGTGAACCAACAACCGGTGTGCTGTTCTGGAGCAATGTGAAAAATGACGTTAATGATGTGCGCGTGGTCAGTGGTTATGCGCCGGGCGAGATAGGTTATTTCGTTATTGCTAACGGCTCCAATCATAATCCTGAGCTGAGCAATGATACCCCGGTTGTGTTCCAGTCTTTTGAAAACAGCAACGGTGATACAGTCTGGCAGGCCTGGGTTGCTGACAGCGACGGAAATCCGGTTACCCCCCTGGTAGGTCAGAATACGAATATGCCCGCGCTGTTCAGTGACGGTGATCTGCATCCAAATGGTACTTCGCATGTCGAGAATAACCTGACGGAAGGCGATCTGAACTGGGAAGATATTTACGGTAACAGCAGTGACTATGACTACAACGATGTCAATATCAATGTGGCCTGGAGCGATGCCAATCTGACTGTTAGCGAAAGTGCACTGGATGCGGATGCCAGTTTTGACTTTTCGGCTGCATTTACCGATGTTTATGGTGCTGATGAGCAGGGCGATCCCTCTGTATACACCCTGAGTGTGACCGGTGGCCCCAGCGAGTTGGTCGACACAGCCTCCGGCGAGGAGGTGTTGCTGAAAATGGTAGGCGATGCAGTGCATGGCTATGTCACCCTTGGTGGCAGTGATGAGCCGGTCTTTATCATCACCGTAGACAGTGCAACAGGTGTCGTTACGCTGGATCAGATGCGTGCCGTTGAGCATCCGCTGGCGAATGTGGTGGGTGATTCTGATGTGGTCAACATTGCAGCGGGGGCTGTGGGTCTGAGCAAAACTGTGTATGACTCGGATAGTGACTCAGACGATGCCAGCATTGATATCGGTCCGGTGATGTATTTCCAGGATGCCGGCCCGTTGGCTGAAAACTTTACCTATGAGTCTCCGGTTGCTGTTGGTGTCAGTGATTATGTATTGTCGGCTGACGCCATCGCCTCTCTGGGCATCGTGGCAGGACCTGATGGTTATCTGAATGGCAGTCTGCAGGATGCTGTTCAGTTTAACACTGGTAGTCTGGGCGGCAGTCTTGCAATTGGTGCCGCGGGTGAGCTGCTGTATACGCCACCAGACTCCTTGCAGCAAAGTCAGCAGGAAACCTTTACCTACAAGGTGACTGATGGTGATGGTGATTCGGTCGAACGCTCTGTAGCCATCAATCTGGTTGAAAATACGCCACCCGTTGCTGATCCGGTATTAACCCAGGCTAATGTTGCGTTCGCTACGCTCCCTGCCGGGTTGCCGGATGATGCGGTGTTCTTTAAACAATTCAGCGTGGGTGGAGGGGTTGATTCGCCTGAAGCAGGTCAGTCTTTACCGTCTATACCCGAGCTGGAAGCGTCACTGGGTGGCCAGGACCAGGAAACCCAGGAAGCCGATCTGATCTTTCAGGTTACCGATCTTCCGAGCTACGGGACTTTGTACCTGAATACCGACAGTGGTTATGTGCCCTTTGATGCCAGTAATCTGGCTACAAATACCTTCTCGGTTGAGGGCGGACTTTATTGGGTCGCCACCGCCGGTGAAGTGCAGTCGGCTGTGGCCGATCTGCCGTCCCTGACGCTGAGTGGAAATTCACTTTCTGATTGGCAGGCTCATGGCGTGTCTATTCATGGCTATACCATGGATGGCCAGAGTGATGCGTCTACTTTGAGGTTTACCTCTGAAGGGGTGGGCATTGATGGCAGCAGCTTCGGACAGTCCGAGGTGCCCAATCAACTGGGGTACCGTGATGGTAATTCTGAAACTCTTATCCTCGACTTTAGCAATCCGGTAGGTGAGGCTGAGATTGCTGTCAGCCGGCTGATCTTCAGTGAGAAAGAAGTGGGTCGTGTTGAAGCCTTTTTGAATGGTACCTCTGTTGGCAGCTGGACATTCACCGGCAGCAGTGCCACCTCCTTGCTCAATGGCGATACCATCGACTTTACCCCGTCATCTGGTTTTGATACCTCCAAAGGGTCTGGCAGTGGTAGCGGAGCCTTTACACTGAGCGGTGTGGTATTTGACCAATTAAGGTTTAGTGCAACTGAGTACGGTGACGGTGGTAAAACCAATACGGCTGACAGCAGCGATTATTTTCTGCAGAGCGTTAGCTTTAAAGAAGTGCCTGCCGCTGAGTTTCAGTACCAGGTGACTGATGAGGCAGGCAATGCCAGTGATCCAGTCGTAGTTCAGATCGGCATGCAGACAGATACTCCGGTACCTGATAGTGTTCCGTCTGACTGGACTGATAGCAACCCGCCTTTGGACATCATTCTGGACGTGTCTGCTCATAACGGTGGCAATGGACAGGGACAGGGTAATAGCGGCACTTATGCAAACCAGGGCCAGGATGGTCGCTTGGATAATGATGCGATGTCTAAAGGACCGCATACCGTGACCCTAAGTGCTACAGGCTTCCTGGCCGTGGATCACAAGGGTAACGACGACCCGGCCATGATCGAGCAACCTGAAGCGTTATTGCTGCAGTTCAAAGAGCCACTGAACAGCATTCGCTTTGAGGTGCAGGGTGACTTGGGCGATTCTGCCACCTTCTCGCTGTTTGATGAGGCTGGAAATCGCATCGGTGCGCCAACTGAAATTGAGTTGTTGGACGATGGCACCATGGTGTTTGAATCATCAGAACCCTTCAGCTATCTGGCTGTTGACGGATCACAAGATTCATCCTTCGCCATCAAACCAATGGGATACAGTTATACCAATGTAGACGGCGAAATCGTCGGCAGCAGCGGAGATGATTATCTCTTCGCAACAGATGTTGACGATGTCCTGATCGGCGGGGCTGGTTCAGATACCTTCAAATGGACTCTGGCGACACAGGGCGGTGATGATACGGTTATGGACTTTAACCCCAGCGAAGGCGATGTGGTGGATATTGCCGATCTCCTGCAGGGTGAAGAAACCGGAAGCCTCACTGAATACATCAGTGTGACTGAGTCACCTGAAGGTACGCTGATTGAACTGACCCCCATGGGCGACGGATCCAGCGCAACCCAGTCAATCATGCTGGATGGCGTATCCTTCGCTGACCTGGGAATCGATACCAGCACCATGACAACCGATGAAGCCATCATCAACCACCTGGTCGACAGCGGACACATCAACATCGACCAGTAGGAGCCCGCTGTAGGAGCCCGCTGTGGGAGCTCGCTGTGGGAGCCCGCTCCGCGGGCGAAGCTCTTTGTGGGAGCTCGCTCCGCGGGCGAAGCTCTTTGTAGGAGCTCGCTCCGCGAGCGATATAGCATCACAACATTCGCCCGGAGACCGGGCTCCTACAAGCTAACTCTTTTATCGCTTTGGCAATACATCTTTCAGCTTCTCATGAATCCCGCGTAAACATTCTTCAGTGGTTTTCCAGTCAATACACGCATCGGTCACCGATACGCCGTATTTCAGGTCGCAGAGATTAGACGGGATCGACTGGTTGCCCCATTCGAGATTGGATTCAACCATCAGACCAATAATGGACTGGTTACCTTCCAGAATCTGGTTGGCGGCGTTGTCAGCGACCAGTGGCTGTAGTGCTGGATCTTTGTTGGAGTTGGCATGGCTGCAGTCAATCATGATGTTGTTGCTGAGCTTGGCTTTTTCCAGCGCTTGTTCGCACAAAGTTACGCTGACTGAATCGTAGTTGGGTTTTCCGTTCCCGCCACGCAGGACCACATGGCCGTAGGCATTGCCGCGTGTTTTGACGATTGAGACCTTGCCTTCTTCATCGATGCCCAGGAAATTGTGCGGGTGGTACACAGATTCCATGGCATTAATAGCAACGGTAAGGCCGCCATCGGTGCCGTTTTTAAAGCCCACAGCGCAGGACAAACCGGAGGACATTTCACGGTGAGTTTGTGATTCAGTGGTGCGTGCGCCGATAGCAGACCAACTGATCAGATCCTGCATATATTGGGGCGAAATAGGATCAAGCGCTTCGGTGGCTAGTGGCAAGCCCATATCCGATAGATCGATCAACAGTTGACGTCCGATACGTAGACCTTCTTCGATCTCGAATGAATCGTTCATTTTCGGATCATTGATCAGACCTTTCCAGCCCACTGTAGTACGTGGCTTTTCAAAATACACACGCATGACCAGATACAGCGAATCCTTAACTTCTTCCGCCAAGACTTTCAGACGACGACCATACTCCAGTGCGGCTTCCGGATCATGGATAGAGCAGGGGCCGATCACGACCATCAGGCGCTTGTCTTTACGATCCAGAATGTCTTTAACCACCTGACGCTCACGAATCACCGTAGCAACGGCATTTTCACTCAATGGAAGCTTGGCTTTAAGTTCGCGCGGAGTCATGATCGGTGTGATGGATTCAATACTGAGGTCTTCTAAGCGGGTATCGGTCATCTCTGTTATTTCCTGAAAGCAGATAGATTCGTAAGGGTATTTTTACATATCCCTGCACGGCATATAAGGGGAAAGAGGTATAATATCCGCTATTGGAACGATAGGGCCATTAAATGGTCTGATTTTGCAGACTGAAGTGCTTCCAGGTTGAAGGATAGATTGTGTTTAAACCGATATTGATACCCCTCACGATTATTTTGTTAAGCCTATCAGGCTCTGTAGGAGCCCAGTCCCTGGATGATTCGCTCGCGGAGCGAGCTCCTACAGGTGACGAAGAGGTTAAGTATATTGTAGGAGCCCGCTCTGCGGGCGAAGCTACCTCGGGCGGATCGCTCGCGGAGCGAGCTCCTACAACCGAGCGAGCTCCTACAGGGGGTGGGTTTTTCTCACTTTTTAATCGTTCAAACACCTCCGATGGCCCTTTGCCGGTTGAAGAGGTGTTTCAGCTTGATGCTCGGGTGATGGCTCCGGGTGTGATTGAGCTGAATTGGACCGTGCATGAAGATTATTACCTTTACCGTGACCATCTGAAATTTTCTGTACCAGAGGGGGTGCAGTTAGTGGACAGCTGGCGCCAGGCCGGCTTAGCTAAGGATGATTCACTCTATGGTCAGGTCGATGTCTGGCATGACCAGGCCGTTGCCGCTGTGTTGATCGGCTCGGCTGATGAGGTGATTGAGAATTCCACGCTGGAGGTGACTTACCAGGGATGTTGGGATGGTGGGATCTGTTACCCGCCAGTAACTGAAACTGTGCCTTTATCCGGTTTGCCGCTGGCTGCTGGCCTGAGTTGGCCTGAAGGTATGCCGCCAGTACAGGGTGTTTCTGTTGAATCCTCAGCTGTTTCGGTATCCGAACATGATCGGTTTACGCAGTTGTTAAGCGGGCGTAGTTTGCCATTGATCCTGGCGGCATTTTTCGTGGCCGGGCTGGCGCTGTCGCTGACTCCCTGCGTTTTCCCGATGATTCCGATTCTTTCCAGTATTATTGCCGGGCAACAGGAGCGGGTTACAACGCGTCGGGCGTTAGGGCTGTCCAGTGTGTATGTGCTGGCGATGGCGGTGACCTATACACTGGCCGGCGTTCTGGCCGGGTTGTTTGGGGCCAATATTCAGGCCAGTTTTCAAAATCCCTGGATCATTTCCGTATTTGCCGGCATGTTTGTGCTGTTGGCGTTATCCATGTTTGGCTTTTATGAGTTACAACTCCCCAGCAGTTTGCAGAACCGATTGAATCAGGCGAGTCGCAGCCAGAAGGGAGGACAGGTAACCGGTGTTGCCGTGATGGGCTTTCTTTCAGCGCTGATCGTTGGTCCTTGCATGGCAGCACCATTGGCAGGTGCATTGATCTATATCGGTCAGACAGGTGACCCGTTACTGGGCGGGACTGCACTTTTCGCCATGTCGATGGGTATGGGGGTACCTTTGTTGCTGATAGGTACGTCAGCAGGGAGGTTCATGCCTAGAGCCGGAAGCTGGATGAAGGCGATCAAGGCCGGTTTTGGTGTGCTGCTGTTGCTGTTGGCCGTATGGATGCTAGACCGGATTGTACCTCTACAGGTCACTATGGCCCTGACGGCGATTATTCTGATTATCACAGCGGTGTATTTGAGTGCGCTGGATAAGTTAGCAGATACCGCCAGTGGTTGGTTGCGTTTGTGGAAAGGTATCGGTCTGGTGTTACTGGTATATGGCGTAGCCTTGTTACTGGGCTTGTTTGCAGGTGGACGTAGCCTGGTGTATCCCTTACAGGGCATGAGCCTGGCTGCAGGCCCTGCTGGCGCGGCAGTTTCGGCACAAGGTTCAACAACAATGCAATTTAACCAAACCGTGACCTCTTTAGCAGCACTTGAGCCGTTATTGGCAGAGGCTAAAGCAGCACAGCAACCGGTGATGCTGGATTTTTATGCTGATTGGTGTGTGACTTGCTCTGAAATGGAATTTATCACCTTTGCGGATGCCGGGGTGCAAACGGGCTTGTCTGAGTTTGTCAAAATCAAAATCGATGTGACTCGTAATGATGGCGATTCACGAGCACTGAATCAGCGCTTTCAGGTATACGGTCCACCTGCGCTGGTGTTTTTTGATCAGCAAGGCAAGGAACGCCGCGAACTCGCTGTGCACGGCGTCATCAAACCCCAGCCGCTCCTGCAGCACATCACCCCACTGCGGTAGGAGCCCGCTCCGCGGGCGAACGCGTAACACCCAATGTAGGAGCCCGGTCTCCGGGCGATTATCGCGATAGCTTTTCGCTCGCGGAGCAAGCTCCTACAGTGAGCTCCTACAAAATGTGTACTATATTATTGTGGTAGGAGCCCGGTCTCCGGGCGATTATTTTTTAATTGTATAGCAGGGATCGCTATGTATCATTCTCATCGACTTCGTCATGGACGCTTTTCTACTTCAGGTCAGATTTACCTCATCACCACGGTGTGTTGTGATCGACGTGCCATTTTTCTAGATTTCAAACATGCCAGAATTGCTCAGCAGGCGTTACGTCAGACGACGGTTTCTATTGATACGCTTAGCTATGTGATCATGCCTGATCATGTTCATTGGTTATTGCAGCTCAAGGAGGGAGCTGATTTGTCAGCGTCTGTTCGTTTTTTTAAAGCACAAACAAGCCGGGACATTCATCGTTACGGGAGTGAGACGGGCCCTGTCTGGCAGAAAGGGTTTCATGACCGACAGTTACGAAAAGAAGAAGATTTGGTGGCCATGGCGCGTTATGTGGTAGCCAATCCTATCCGGGCGGGTCTTGTGCGGTCTGTTAGAGAATATAGTTTTTGGGATGCGGTATGGTTGTAGGAACCCGCTCCGCGGGCGAAAGGATCGCTCACAGAGTGAGCTCCTACAGGGAGGGGTGAGGGAGTGTAGTGGGAGCCCGCTCCGCGGGCGAAAGGGTCGCTCACAGAGTGAGCTCCTACAGGGAGGTGTGAGGGTGTTGTGGGAGCCCGCTCCGCGGGCGAAAGGGTCGCTCACAGAGTGAGCTCCTACAGGGAGGGGTGAGGGTGTTGTGGGAGCCCGCTCCGCGGGCGAAGGGATCGCTCACAGAGTGAGCTCCTACAAGGGAGGAATAGTTCGAAGGGAGAAGAGTTGTTCGAAGGGAGGAATGGTTCGAAGGGAGGAGTTGTTCGCAGGGGGCGTGGGTTAGGCGATGAAGGTGCGGTTTACGTAGCGGAATACGTGGGTTTTGGCTCGGCGTAGCCATTCGAAGGCGACCATTTCCCGGCTGACCAGGGTGATGCCTGCCTGACGCATGCGTTCGATGGCCAAGTGTTTGTTGTTGGGGTCGCGAGAGCCGATACAGTCTTCTACAACAAATACCTGCTGGCCTGATTCTTTCATTTCCAGTGCGGTTTGCATTACGCAGACGTGAGCTTCTGTACCGATAATCACTGTCTGTGGGTAGTGTTTATCTAGTAGCGTGCTGCGGCAGCCGTCATCGGATAGACAGGAAAAATAGTGTTTTTCCATGAAGGCTTCGTCTCTGAGCAGCGACCTGATGGGCTCCACTGTGGGTCCCAGGCCTTTGGGGTATTGCTCCGAGGCCAGAACAGGTACATCCATTGTGTTGGCGACTTGAACCATCCAGCGACAGTTATTGAGCAGGTTTTCACCATCGTGGATGGCGGGCATGAGTTTTTCCTGTAGGTCCACGACCAGCAGGCGTGACTGGCGGCGATCAATTAACATCTTAGCTCTCCAGCTCCCGGATCAGTTGGCGTGCCAGCTTCATGGCCTCGCTGCGATTTGTTGGAATGACTCCCTGGGGGCCTCGCTGACACCATCCCAGGCAATATACACCGGATTCAATGTTCCCTTGTTGATGAGCAAAACGCCCCAACTCAGCATCATAGGGAACATATGCAATGGCGGGGGTGCGGTAGCCGATGGCGGTGATTAGGGTGTCCAGCGGCAGAGTGTACAGGGTGCCCCGACGGGTGTCGCGGATTTCCAAGGCTTCCAGTTGCGTAGTGCCAATTGCTGCCATGGGGGTGGCGTAAAAGTGGAATTGTATTTGTGGGGCCACGGACGAGTCTTCGGGTGCTTCGGCATAGTGCTGCAGTTGTTGTAGCATTTTTTGCTGCGAGGGTGGCAGATTTTGTGTTTCCACCCCGGCCAGGGCATTAGCAGCCACCTGGACTCCGGCCTGTGACAGGCTACCCAGTTCAGCCAGTTCGGGTAATGAGAAACTGGCATCGGCGGGGCCGCGGCGTCCTAAGATGTGTATTTCACCAATATTACACTGCGACAAGTGTGCTCTGACAGACTTCGATAGAGCACTGGTCTGGTGTTCTTCAGTCGTTTTGGCTAGTACACGGGCGATATCCAGTGCCACATTGCCATTGCCGATAATGCCCACACGTTGACCGATCAGCGGCTTTAAGTCTTTATAGTCCGGGTGGCTGTTGTACCAGCGGGTGAAACAGCCGGAGCCATAGATTCCCTGCAGCTGTTCTCCGGGAATACCGAGCTTGCGATCTTCACTGGCGCCGGTGGCAAATACAACCCGATCATAGCGCTGTTTCAGTTCGCTGTAGCTGATTGAGCGGCCCACATCGGTGTTGACGATCAGATTTACATTGTCGCGCGCCAGGGTACGCTCAAATTGTTCAGTCACCTTGCGGGTATGCAAGTGGTCTGGAGCAACCCCATTCACTGCCAGTCCAAAGGGATGGGGCAGGCGCTCGAAAATGTCGATTTGCACAGCGGCCAGTTTAAGAGCCAGTATTTCGGCCAGAAAGCAGCCCGCCGGACCGCTACCGATAATAGCGACTTTGTGCACAGTGTTATCCTTAGTCGATTTCAAGGAACTTGCATACCCCGTTCAACAAAGGCAAGTTCTGCCATCTGTTCCATCCAGGTATTCACAGCCGGGAAGTCTGTTTTATCAATGCCCTGCCATTCAAAGCGAGCGGCCCAGGGGTAGATGGCAAAATCCGCAATGGTGAGTTCATCACAGACAAACTGGCGCTTGGTTAACTGGGTGTTCAGCACGCCCCAGAGCCGTTTGGCTTCATCGCTGTAGCGTTTGATGGCGTAGGGGACCTGCTCCGGCGCGAAGCGGTTAAAATGATGCGCTTGACCGAGAAAGGGGCCAAAACCGCCCATCTGCCACATCAACCACTGCAGTACGTCATAGCGTTCAGCGCCTTCCGGTGGTAAAAACTCACCGGTCTTGTCGGCCAGGTAAATCAGAATAGCACCGCTTTCAAACAGACTGATCGGTTCACCAGAGGGGCCTTCAGGATCAACAATCGCCGGAATTTTGTTGTTGGGGCTGATGCGCAGAAAATCGTCACCGAATTGCTCGTCATTGAGAATGTCGATGGGATGGACGGAATAGTGCAACCGACAGGCCTCCAGCATGATGGAGACTTTCTGACCGTTCGGTGTGCCCCAAGTATATAGATCTATCATCCCACTCTCCGTAAGGTTTTTATAATCGGGCTTTTCATTACCCTGTCTACGTTATAAGCTTGAGTCAGATCAGCAGGATAATCCAACTTGTGTCGCGGAGAAAGTGTGGCTCTGACTTTATTCATCATTCTGGCTTTAGTGCTGGCTCTCCTGTCTGTCGGTTTGACCTTACAGATTAATCGCCTGAAGCGCGAATTATCGGACTATCGGCAGTGGGCCGACAATGAGATTGAACGGGTAAGTCGGGCTGACCCTGAAACCGGTGCTTTAAAGGCCCTGCCTTTTATAGAACAACTGGATAACGAGTGCCGACGCGCTGTCAGGGAGTTCACCCCCTTGACCTTGATGCAGCTGGATATTCAGCTGTTGGACAGCGATCTGGAGTTTTCAGCGGTACTCAGACAAGCTGCAGAAATTTTGGGTCATCAGTTATCCCGCCCAGGGGATCAGCTGGGGCGTTGCGCTGAACAGCAACTGGCGTTGTTGCTTCCGGCAACCAATGAACATGCTGGTAGTTTCGCCGAGCGCTGTTATCAAGCTGTTTTAGAGGCTTTTGCACCCGGCCAGATACAACTGACTCTGGGAGCTTGCACCTTTCAACCCACGGCGGCGTTGTGTGCTGAAATGGCTCAGCAACTGGTGACAGAAACCCTGGTTAATGCCCTGGAAACAGCTCCCGGTACGGTGGTGTTCCATGCTGAATACAGTCACGACTTTAATCCGACTTACGCCTAGTGGGTAGCGAAATTTCATCCGACAGTCAGTTTCGTGCCTGCTATTGGTTGCAGGCTACAGAAGAAACGGCTGACGCCAGTCTGCAACATTTTTTGTCGCAACACCCTGTTGTGGCACATACGCTGTTGATCTCTGAACATTCACTGGCTGGGCTGTCCGCTGTTTCAGCGCGTGAGGCTGTGCAGTGGCTGGGAAGCGAAACAGATCGGGTTATTTTTGATGCCTTTTGCGGTTTTAATCCCAATGCGTTTGCCCAGGTATGCGGTACCTTGCGGGGGGGCGGAGAGTTAATTTTACTCACACCACCGCCAGATCAGTGGCCAGGCTATGCTGATCCTGAATATGCCGCGCTGTGCGGTAGTCGTTACCGTCAGACGACACTTGCCGGTTATTTTTTGCAGCGCTTAACCCGTGAACTGCGACAGGCTATGCAGCCTGGAACAGGGGCCTGGTTTCTGCCACTTACTGAGGTCCCTGCAAGATTGCCAAGCAGCGCGGCTTATTTAAGCCAGGAGCAGGAAACGTTGGTGGCATCCCTGTCGACTCAATTTTTGACGGGTCCGGCACAGCAAACTGCAGTTATTACTGCAGACCGTGGCCGGGGTAAAAGTGCATCATTGGGGTTGGCACTGGCATCGTTGTGTCAGCAGCAGGTTCTCAATGTCTGTGTCTGTGCCCCCCAGCGCAGCGCTGTGGATGCTCTGTTTGCAGCCTTGCAACGTCAGTTACCTGAAGGCGTGTTGCAGGGCAGTGGTTTCAGTCATGCGGCATTGCAGGTACGCTTTTATCCGCCCGCGGTGTTGTTGCAGAAACGTCCGGAAGCCGATCTGATTATTGTCGATGAGGCGGCGGCTATCTCTGTGTCGTTGCTTAAGGCGATCTGCCAGCATTGGTCACGTCATTGGTTTGCTACCACCTTGCATGGCTACGAAGGCAATGGACGCGGCTTTGAGCTGCGATTTTTGCAGTACCTGACGGATAGTGGTCGAGCGTGGCAGGGTTATCAGCTTCACACCCCTGTGCGCTGGGCTGAGCAGGATCCTCTGGAAGCCCTGAGTTACCGGTTACTGTTGTTGGATGCTGAGCCAGTCGAGCCTGATGATTCTGAAACGGCTGGGCTGGTTTACCGCTCGGTCAGTGCGACCGACCTGCTGGCTGATGAAGCCCTGTTACGTCAGCTGTTTGGTTTGCTGATTGCCGCTCATTATCGTACTACGCCGAATGATCTGCGACAGTTACTGGACAGTCCTGACCTGTCGTTGCGTGTATTACAGCGTGGCTGTTGTCCGGTCGCGGTTGCCTTGCTGGTTGAAGAAGGCCCGCTGGATGCTGAGTTGGCGCAGGGTGTGTGGGCAGGGCAGCGCCGTCCGGGTGGGGATTTGATCCCACAGACATTGGTGGCGCGAGAGGGTTGGCTTGACGCCGCTGAGTTGCAAGGTTGGCGGGTGATGCGCATTGCAGTGCATCCCGCACTTCAGTCACAGGGGCTGGGATCAGCGCTCTTGTCTCAGGTACGGACAGAGGCGCAGCAGAAATCGCTGGATTTTTGTGCTGCAGCCTTTGCTGCGACCCCGACGCTGCTGCATTTTTGGCAGCAGAGTACTTATGTTCCCCTGCGTATGGGCGAGCGTTGCGATTCGGTGACGGCAGGTTGGCCGGTTCTGGTATTTCAGGCCCTGTCAGATAGGGCCGACATTATATCGCAGCAGGCTCAACAGCGTTTTGAATCACGTTTTTTGCTACGACTTGCTGCAACACCTCAGGCGTATGACCACAGATTGATACTGGCTTGTCTGACAGGACTACGGGTGCCTCAATCCTGCAGTAAAGATACCTTGCTGCGTTTACAAGGTTTTGCGTATCAGCAACGTGGATTTGAAGACAGTTTGCCGGAGATCAGGCAACTGCTGGGCTGTCGGACTGAGTCTGCTAATATAATACAAACTATCGCGGCATTGCCTGATGTCGATCAGGAATTGTTGGTAGCGAGGGTGCTACGTTTGGAGTCCCCGCAGCAAGCGGCTTGTCGCTGCAGTTTACAGGGAAAGCGGCTACAACTGCAGCGTTTGCGCCAGTTGGTTGCTCAGTTGCTGGAGTGTTGTGATGCTGGATAAAGGAGCGTGGCGTGTGCGTGTAATCCGCAGTTTGATATTGTTAAGCCTGATGGCTTTATCAGGTTGTGTTGGCTTATCGTTGACCGGTTCGACCGAAAAACACTACCAGCGCGGTTGGGTGAGTGTCGATGATGAGCAGTTCTATTTGCGCTCCTGTCAGCGAGTGGCGCGGGTGCCGGTTGTTGCGGTGCCGAGTGAACTGCGGCGCCTGTTTAATCAACGAGGTGTTTCTGCGCCGCTCTATGTTGAATGGTTGGGCGCCTTTGCCAATACTGCCGGTGAGATTCGTATTGACGAGTTGCGTTATGTGTCGGTAGATCCCTCCTCTTGTCAGCAAACACTGGCGGGGGTTTTGCTGCATGCTCAGGGTTATGCTCCGGGTTGGCAGGCGAATATCACTGAAGATAAAGTCTCTGTATTTTTGCCACAGCAGCGACGCACACTGGTATTTCCAATCAACCTAATTGTTCGTGAAGGAGCCGATTGGGTCTGGGGAAGTGACATAGAGGTGCGTCAGCGCAAACATCACTTATCACTGCGAGTGCAACCTACAGCCTGTCAGGATACCCGAAACTGGTTTGGCTTGGCGGTTGAGATGGAGTTGGATGGTCGTATTTACACAGGTTGTGCCAAGCGAGGCAACTTGGCCCGGTTGGCGCTGTTTAGTGGTTATCAGTTAACTGACAATGTCGCAACACGAGATGTGCGCCTGAACCTTGATCCTGACGGCGGTGCTGGGTTAACCGAAGATTATCTGAATAATCAGCCTGCCTTGACGAGTAAAGGGCACTGGCAGTTGCTTTCCGGCGGACGTTTATTGGTTACGCTGGATGATCCCGATCCTCAACTGCGTCAGGAAGCTTTGTTGTTTGATATGGCGGCCGATGGGAGTTTGTATATGCGAGGTTTTCACCCACGTTATGGCCACAATGGACTACGCTTACAGCCAGCGGGAACCCCCATGCCATGGGAATCCGGTGGCCGCCGTCAAGTACCTTAGTGCGATTTAACTAGTCAGGCACTTTTTCGCTTCATTAATACGCGCTGCCAGCCAGGTGCTGCCGCCACGATCAGGGTGCATTTTCTGCATCAGCCGACGATGTGCCTGAATAATCTCATCATGGCTGGCGCCCGGTTCCAGGCCGAGAATGGCATAGGCTTCTTGTCGCGTCAGTTCACCAGAGCCTTCCGTACTCTGATCTGTAGCGGGTCCAGTGTCGTCTGCCCGCCAGCTTTCACCAAAACGCTTGTCCAGGTAGGTTTCCAGTAATCGGGCTGAGTCGCCGTCCTGGCTACGGCAGGTCTTTAATAGTTGAATATATTCAGATTCACTTAGATCACTGAGCGAGCGTCCCTGAAATTCACCCTGAAGTACGGTGCCATCCATAACGCCAGTATCATGATCCAGAGTCATTTCCAGGAATGCGGTGCTTACGCGGGAGCGGTTACCACTGTTACTGCTGTTCTGGCCTGTCGCTGATTTGCGCTGTTTGAACAGCCTGGCTACCGGTAGCAAGCGCAGTATGAAAGGCAGGAGCCTCTGAACGAACGGCAGAGCCAGAGCCAGCAAGGCCCCCAGGATATGCAGTCGACCACTGATGCTGAGATAGACCAGACCCAGAATCAGCATGACCAGAATCAGTTTGGCTAGTGCCATGCGCTTTTGACCACTGGGCTGGGAACGAAACCACAATAGCCCGATCAGGCCGATAGCTGTCAGAACAATTAATCCGAAAGGGTGCACGTGTTACTCCTGTTTACCCAGTTGTTGTGTCAGGCGTTTAATATGCTGACTCTGAGAAGTGGATAATTGTTCCAGCGCTTTGCGACCACCACTGGCGTAGACAGCAACAGCGGCGAGTAAATCGCGAAGTACATCGGCGCTATGACTGTCAAACGGGGTATAGGCACCCCCGGAGAGTTTACAAATTTGTTGAAAAATCTGGCCAGCTTGGCTGTCCTGACCTTCGTGGAAGATAAACACAGGTGTGTTGAGCATTCCCAGCTCACCGGCTGTCTGGCACAGGGTGTCCGGATTTTCTTCACAGCAATCGACCACCAGTATGATGGCTCTGACCTGTTTGATGCGGGTTTCTTTGACCGCCTGGCTAAGTACTTTGCGGATTTGGGTGTGACCACCCAGGCAGCTGACACCGTTCATACGGTGTAAAAGCTCACTTGTGTCATTAATCCAGGGGGTGACACGGAACTCACCAAAACCCCGGTAATAGCAGAGTTGAACGCTCAGGCCACCGAGGTCGCGTGTGGCCAGAAACAGTTCACTTTGTAATTCACAGGCTTGATCCCAACTGGCCTGACGGCTGGCAGTCGCATCCAGTGCGAAGATGAGCCGACCTTCACGCGTGTGAATGGCCGGCATCTTGTTCACTTGATCTATGAATAGATCTATGGCCTGTCTGTCAGACGTTTTTTGTAGGTCTTTATTGGCCATTCGGTCTCCAGAAAAAAACTCAGCGGATACGCATGCCGGGCTGTGCACCAGCTTGCGGCTCCAGTATCCAGATGTCTTTTCCACCAGGACCCGCGGCCAGTACCATGCCTTCAGAAACCCCAAATTTCATTTTTCTGGGTGCCAGGTTGGCCACCATCACCGTGAGTTTGCCTTCCAGCTCTTCCGGATTGTACGCTGACTTGATCCCGGCAAAGACATTGCGCGTCTCTCCACCCAGGTCCAGTGTCAGCCGCAGCAATTTGTCGGCACCTTCAACGGCTTCCGCTTTGGCAATACGCACAACACGCAGATCTACTTTGGCAAAGTCCGGAAATTCGACGGTATCTGCCAGCGGCTCTTTTTCCAGTTCGGTCTGCATGACGGGTTTGTCGGTGATCGCCTTGGCTTCCAGCAGATCCTGTTTGGAATCTTCGATTATTTTATCAATCATATCGGTATCAACACGCTGCATCAGGGGTTTGAACTTATTGATACGGTGATTCAGCAGAGGTTGTTCAATGGCATCCCAGCTAAATCCATCAATATTGAGAAACTCTGCCGCTTCTTCTGCCACAGAGGGTAATACCGGCGCCAGATAACTGATGATGACGCGGAACAGGTTGATGCCCTGTGTACAACACGCCAGTACGTCGGCTTCTTTGCCTTCCTGCTTGGCCAGAACCCAGGGTTCGGCGGTGTCGATATACTGATTGGCTTTGTCAGCCAGGTGCATGATTTCACGCATAGCACGGCTGTATTCGCGCGTTTCGTAGGCCTTGGCGATAGTTTCACCCAGGGCGACGGCCTGTTGATACAGCGCCGGGTCGGCAAGCTGACTGTCCAGTTGACCGTCAAATTTTTTGCTGATGAAACCGGCGCAGCGGCTGGCTATGTTGACTACTTTATTCACCAGATCCGCATTCACGCGCATGCGAAAGTCATCCAGGCTCAGGTCGATATCATCAATGCCGGAGCTTAGCTTGGCGGCAAAGTAGTAGCGCAGGTATTCAGGGCGCAGGTGCTTGAGATAGGTTTCCGCCATAATGAAAGTGCCGCGGGATTTGGACATTTTCTGTCCGTTCACCGTCAGGAAGCCGTGACAGAAAACACCGGTTGGGGTTCTGAAACCAGCCCCTTTGAGCATGGCAGGCCAAAACAGGGTGTGGAAGTAAGCAATGTCCTTGCCGATGAAATGGTACAACTCAGCCTGAGAGTCCGGGCCCCAGTAGCTGTTAAAATCTACCTGGTTCTGTTCACACCAGTTACGGAAGCTGGCCATGTAGCCGATGGGGGCATCCAGCCAGACGTAAAAGTATTTGCCATTTTCACCCGGTATTTCAAAGCCCCAGTAGGGCGCATCGCGGGAAATATCCCACTGCTGCAAGCCGGATTCAAACCATTCATTGAGCTTATGTGACATCTGTTCCTGTACGTGACCATCTACCCAGGTGCGCAGGAAGTCTTCAAAATCGGCCAGCTTGAAGAAGAAGTGTTCTGAATCTTTTTCGATGGGTTTGGCACCGGAAATAGCTGAATAAGCATTTTTTAATTCTATTGGGCTGTAGGTAGCGCCGCAGGCTTCACAGGAATCGCCATATTGATCAGCGGCACCGCATTTCGGGCATTCGCCTTTAATGAAGCGATCCGGTAGAAACATGTTTTTTTCCGGATCGAAGGCCTGTGTGATGGTGCGCCGAGCTATATGGCCGGCATCGCGCAGACGTTCGTAGATTAACGAGGCGTAGTAGCGGTTTTCTTCTGTATGAGTCGAATGATAATTATCAAAATTGACCATAAAACCAGCAAAATCACGCTGATGTTCTATACTCACTTTGCTGACCAGTTCTTCAGGTGTCAGACCCATCTGACTGGCCTTGAGCATGATGGGTGTACCATGTGCGTCGTCTGCACAGACATAAATACAGGTATTTCCACGCTGTTTCTGGAATCTTACCCAGATATCGGTCTGAATGTATTCGACCATATGGCCCAGGTGGATGGGACCATTTGCGTAGGGCAGGGCACTGGTAACGAGTATGTTGCGTGAATTAGCGTTCATTTTTGGCTCAAAACTATATTTACAATAAGGATATTGGATTTGCATATTGATTCTACGCTGTTTTTTTTGCCTAATGAACCTCACTGACAGAGCTTTTAAGTTCAATCGCTATTTTCAAACAAAAATTAAAATCTGCAATGCGTTGTAAAAGGGTCTTTTAATGCCATCATCTAATATTGATACACAGGTGCTGTTTTGCGATTTGCGTGATGAAAAGGGCGATGCATCGCTTCCTTTACAGGCCGATCAGAGCATAGTGTTCAGTATTGAAGAAGCCTTTCAGGCTTTAGCTACCGCTGATCGCGACTATCATGTGATTGTGATTAAAACACATTCACATGTAAAAGAATCCATCGAGCTGTTGCGAAAAGTACGTAAAATGCGTCCTGGTATTGGCCGCATTCTTATTACTCACCCAATGAAACCCTTCGAAGCGGGACATGCCGCTGAAGTGGCCCATCGCTGTTTATCTCTGGATTATACCGAGCGTGCATTGCATGAAGCTGTGGATCGTGCGATCAAGGCAGAGCAACTGCTGACACAGCCGGAACTGCGTGATTACATCTCTTCGTTGGGGCATTTGCCATCTTTTCCTGCCATTCTGGTTGATCTGGACGAAGCGCTGCGCTCTGAAACCGCTGGTATTAAAGAAGTATCGGATATCGTTCAACGTGATCCGGGCATTGTTACCAAAATACTTCAACTGGTGAATTCTGCATATTTTGGCCTGTCATCCCATAACTTTTTTACCGTCAAGGAAGCCATCAACTTATTAGGGTTGAGAACCATACGTGATCTGGTTCTGACGGCGCATCTGTTTGAGTCCATGCCTCAAACCGCCCAGTGGCGTGGCTTCTCTTTCGAACAGTTGCAAGAGCGTTCAGTCGTGGTGAGTCAACTGGCGGCTGATATTTGTCGGGACTCGGGTTATGACCGTAATATGCAGGCGCAGGCACGTCTTGCCGGGTTGTTGCTGGATGTGGGGATGATTTTGTTGGCGATGGGTGATGGCGAAGAATATCACCAAGTGATGATTCGGGCGCGAGAGTTGAATCAACCGATTTATGTAGTAGAAAAAATGAAACTGGGTGCAACCCATGCTCAGGCGGGTGCCTTCTTGCTTGATCGCTGGAATTTGGCACCGGAAATGGTGCATGCCGTGTTGTTTCACCATGTGCCTGGTGCATCGGGGGATAGTGCGTTTTCGGCGCTTACCGCAGTTCATCTGGCTGATTCACTGCTGCCACCCTTGTTTAATGCGATGGGCTGCAATCTGGGTGGGCGGCTATCACGTGAATATTTGACCTCTATTGGTGTAATCGATCAATTGCCAAAATGGGAAATGGCGGCGCATGAAGTAGCCAGTGCCATGCGTAGCTGATTGTGTCGTTTTCAAAGCGCTAGCCTGATAAAATCCCGCCTTTGTTGTCCGATGCATACAGAGGCTTTTTATGTCACTTCCTCAGGTCGATCCTGAACGCTATTCGCAGTTGCTGGCCGCCAAGCAGCAGCGATTATTGCAGCAATTCGCTGAATTTGAACTGCCTGCGGTTGAAGTTTTTGAATCACCACGTGAACACTACCGCATGCGTGCCGAGTTTCGTACCTGGCATGAAGGTGATGATCTGTATTATGTGATGTTTGAGCCGGGCAACAAACGTGCGCCAGTCAAGGTAACCCACTGCCCGATGGTGTCTGAGCGTATACATGAGGTGATGTTTGCACTTCTGGATGCAATACGCCCGGTTAAGGAGCTGCGCTACCGTTTGTTTCAGGTGGACTTCTTAAGTACTTTATCGGGTGAGTTGTTGGTGTCCTTGCTCTATCATCGTCAAATTGGGGATGATTGGGTGGCGGCGGTAACGCCTCTGCGGGAAGCCTTCAATATCGACATAGTGGGGCGTGCACGCAAATCCAAGATTATGCTGGACCGGGATTATGTGGTGGAAACGCTGCCTATCAACGGTCGAGATTACCGCTATATTCAGACAGAAAACAGCTTTACTCAGCCCAACGCCGAAGTGTGTCGGCATATGATCCACTGGGCGCTGGATGTCACCCGTGACAGTGCCGGTGAGACTGATCTGGTTGAGTTTTACTGTGGAAATGGCAATTTCACCCTGCCACTGGCGCAGAATTTTCGTCGGGTTGTGGCAACTGAGATTTCCAAAACATCCGTGAAAGCGGCGCGAGATAATATCATTGATAACGGTATTGATAATATCGATGTATTGCGCATGCCCTCGGAAGATCTGGTTAAGGTATTGCGCGGTGAGAAGGAAACCCGCAAGGTAGCAGGTCTGGCGTTGGATACCTGCAACTTCAGTACTGTCTTGGTCGATCCGCCACGCTCCGGCCTGGATGATGAGACAGTACAGCAGGTGGTCGCCTATGAGCGGATTTTATACATTTCCTGCAACCCTGATACCTTACAACAGAATTTGCGCGAAATTTGCAAAACCCACACAATCGAGCGCTTCGCCATGTTTGATCAGTTCCCCTATACCGATCATCTAGAATGTGGAGTATGGTTGGTAAAACGGTAGTATTGTAGGAGCTCGCTCCGCGAGCGAACAATTGCTGTAGGATCTTGCTGTAGGAGCTCGCTCCGCGAGCGAACAATCGCTCGGAGACCGAGCTCCCACAGACCGAGCTCCCACAGACCGAGCTCCCACAGACCGAGCCCCCACAGACCGAGCTTCTACAGGTAACTTGGTAGGAATTAACGCACAAGTCAATGCACGTGCACAGGAGAAGAATATGTCAGCAGTACAACAGATGGGTGGTCGCCCAGGTCTAGATGGTGTTAAGCAGATTATTGCAGTCGCTTCGGGCAAAGGCGGGGTTGGTAAATCGACTACTGCCGTGAATTTGGCGCTGGCGCTGGCTGCTGAAGGGTATCGTACCGGTATTCTGGATGCTGACATTTATGGTCCTAGTCAGGGCATGATGTTGGGAATACCTTCAGGCACACGTCCTCAGGCCGATGAAGATAAGCATTTCCTGCCGTTAAAAGCTCACGGCATTCAGGTTATGTCGATGAGTTTTCTGGTAACTGACTCTACGCCGATGGTTTGGCGTGGTCCCATGGCGGCGGGTGCTTTACAGCAGCTGCTAATGCAAACGCGTTGGGATAATCTGGATTATCTGATTGTTGATATGCCCCCAGGTACAGGTGATATTCAGTTGACCTTGTCACAAAAAGTGCCGGTAACGGGTGCGGTGATAGTGACAACGCCGCAGGATATTGCCTTGCTAGATTGTAAAAAAGGCATTGAAATGTTCCGTAAAGTGGATATTCCAGTGTTGGGTGTGATTGAAAATATGAGCCTGCATATCTGCAGTAACTGCGGCCATGAAGAAGCTATTTTTGGTGCGGGTGGTGGCGAACGTATTGCCCGGGATTATGAAACCGAACTGTTAGGACAGTTGCCGTTGGTTATTGAGATTCGTGAGCAGACCGATAGTGGTATACCCAGCGTGGTAGCTGATCCTGAGGGTCGAGTTGCGCAGATATATCGCGGTATTGCACGAAAAGCTGTCGAATTAACCAAAAAAATTGCGGAAGCCGGGAACCAAGGTCCATCGATTGCTGTCTTAAATGACTGATACATAGTTAAGTAAGAAGTTTGTTCCCCGCATATTAGTATCAGGTTGTTACCGCCTCTGTAAAAAGGGGCGGTTTTTTTTTGCGTAACAGGTTAAAATAGCGGGTTGTTCAGTCACAAATTACAATGCGAGCGTGTATGGGTATTAAATCAGACCGGTGGATCCGGAAGATGGCGCAGGAGCGGCACATGATTGAGCCGTTTGAGCCAAATCAGGTGCGACGTGCCAATAACCAGCCGATCGTGTCTTATGGCACATCCAGTTATGGCTATGATGTTCGTTGTGCCGATGAATTCAAAATATTCACTAACATCAATTCCAGTATTGTCGACCCAAAGCATTTTGATGACCGCAGCTTTGTCGATGTGAAGTCGGATGTTTGTATTATTCCACCCAATTCGTTTGCACTGGCGCGCACGGTTGAGTACTTTCGTATTCCCCGCGAAGTGTTGACAATTTGTCTGGGTAAAAGCACTTATGCCCGTTGCGGAATCATCGTAAACGTCACGCCGCTGGAACCTGAATGGGAAGGTCACGTGACGCTGGAGTTTTCCAATACTACACCTCTGCCAGCGCGTATTTATGCACATGAAGGGGTTGCACAGATGTTGTTCCTGGGTGCTGATGAAGTCTGCGAAACCTCATACAAGGATCGTGCGGGCAAGTATCAGGGCCAGACTGGCGTTGTTGTTCCGAGAACCTGAGCGCAATCATTGAAGCATTATTGAGGTACTATGGTAAACGACTTTGAACAGATTGAGGCCTTCTGGAGCCAGTTGGAAAAAACGCTGGATCAGCTGCTTGAAAGTCAGCATGAAAGTCACTTTGATGCTGACCGGTTACTGGAAGAGTACCGTGAGCGTTTGCAGAAAATCGATCGTAACCTGACCTTCCACTTTGAACGCGATGACGAAGAAGGCCCGGTTGAAATGGTATTTGGCTGTGATGGCTATCCCGAGTCCATTCATTCGGTGCTGAGCCTGGTCAGCATGGCTCCGGCACTGCGGGGCATTGAATTTAAAGCGTTTAATGAGCGCTGCAACCCTGTACCTGCACGAGTGAATCTGGGCGATGAAATCTGTCAGATCGAAGATTTCTGGTGCTCGTTACGTTTAATAGAGGGTAAGTTGCAGTTGGCTGTCTATCTTGAAGATATGCCTGATATTCTGGAAATGGACCCGCGCGTGGAAGCGGTGATGATCTTTATGGACGCACTGATTGGCGAGTTTGAGTTGATGACTCGCGTGTGGACGCTGGACTGGTACGAGCTGCCGGTTGATCCGTTGGATTTCGGCCTGTTTCCGTTGGAAGATTTGCGTGACAAGTTTGATGTGATTAAAGAGCAGGTCAAGCCCTTGGGGATTACCCTCCATTGAGGTGAAGGGAGGGCTGTAGGAGCCCGCTCTGCGGGCGAATAGGCCAATCGCCCAGAGACTGGGCTCCTACAGGTGCATCTACACGGGTTATTGTAGGAGCTCGCTCCGCGAGCGAATAACCCAATCGCCCAGAAACTGGGCTCCTACAGGTGCATCTACACGGGTTGTTGTGGGAGCCCGCTCTGCGAGCGAATAACCCAATCGCCCAGAGACTGGGCTCCTACAGAAGCATCTACATGGGTTGTTGTAGGAGCCCGCTCCGCGGGCGAATAATCCAATCGCCCAGAGACTGGGCTCCTACAGAAGCATCTACACGGGTTGTTGTTGTAGGAGCCCGGTCCCCGGGCGATTATTTACGGGATCAACCACCCATCTAATGCATACAGATCATCGGGGTTTAGGGTACCGATGGTTTGTTTGAATTGAAATAGCGCGTTTATGTGGTCTATTCGGGCGTTTTCGTATGCCAGACGGGCTTCAAACAGGTTTTGCTCTGCCTGAAGTACGTCCACCACGTTACGTGTCCCGACATTGAACCCTTCTTCCGTTGCCCGTAAAGCCGTTTCGCGAGACAAAATGCTTTGCTGACGTGCTTGTACGCCTTGGACACTGGTTTGCAATGTACGAAGTAATGAGCGTGTGCCTTCGGTTACTGAACGAAGTGTGTCTTCTCGAAAATGCGTGCTGGCAATCTGCTCATGCTCAGCTTGACGCTGTGCTGAGTTCAGGCTGCCACCGGCATAGAGTGGCATGTTCATACGCAGGGCAACTGTATTGGTGTCGTTCCAGCCATCACGCGCGCTGTTGCCATGAATGCGGTTGTTATTATGCGTCAGACCGAGAGTGACCGTAGGCAGATGATCGCTGCGTTTGGCTTGTGCATTGCGTCGAGTGATTTCAAGCTGGGCTTCTGCAACTTTCAGATTGAGATTGTCCTGGCGTGCTTTTTCCAGCCAAACCTGCGGGTCAGCGGGTTCAACTGAGACTATTGGAAATTCGGCATCGAGTTTAGCCACTTGGCTATACGGCTGGCCTGCCAGACGTTCCAGTGCTTCATAGCTGTTTTGCAGCTCACCTTCAGCATCAATGCGTACAACTACCGCCAGGTCGTAGGCGGCTTGGGCTTCCTGCACATCAGTAACGGCGATCAGGCCCACTTCAAACTGGGCATTGACCTGGTCCAGACGGCGCTGCAGTGCGCGTTCTTGTGCCTGGGAGTTTTCCAGTGTGCTGAGCGCTCTGAGTACTTCCAGGTAGGCTTCAATACTACGTAAAATCAGGGTTTGTTGTGCCTGATCAAACTCAATATTGGAACGTTCGGCCAGCACTTCGGTACGTTTGAAATTATAGTAGCTGGCGGCATCAAAAACCGGCTGCTCCAGACTCACGGTGTAGCCGGTAGTGTGATCACCCCCAGACGTGTCGCTGGTATTTGCCGTTAGGCTGGCGCTTGGCAAAAGACCCGCGCGCCCTTGAATGGGCGCTTCCAGACCTGCCATGAGTTCGGCTTCAGCCTGCTTCAATTGTGGGTCGTTGTCCAATGCCATACGGTAAAGGTCAGCCAGGGGGCCTGCAGAGGCGAAGCCAGAAACTGTCAGAGCTGAACTGATCAGAGTCGGGAGTAAAAGTCTTTTCAGCGTTTTCACAGAACAGTCCTTAGATTTCATAATCGGGCTCAATCACTTTAAAGTTACGTTTACCAAAAATACTATAGATGGTAGGTATTACAAACAATGTCAACACCGTACCTAACATCATACCGCCAACAATAACCCAGCCTATTTGGTGGCGTGATTCGGCACCGGCACCAACGGCCAGAGCCAGCGGCAGGGTACCGAGTACGGTTGCACCGGTGGTCATCAGAATTGGGCGCAGGCGTAATGAGGCGGCTTCGATGATGGCCTCTTTAAGCTCCATGCCCTTATCTTGCAACTGATTGGCGAATTCGACAATTAGAATACCATGTTTGGTCACCAGGCCGACAAGGGTTATCAGGCCAATCTGGCTGTAGATATTCAGGCTGCCTCCCGAGTAGAACAGGGCGATCAAGCCACCTGCCAGTGCGGGCGGAACAGCCAGCATGATGATCAGCGGATTTTTGAAGCTTTCAAACTGTGCGGCCAGTACCAGGAAGATAAAGATCAGCGACAGGATAAATGTGACCTGCATGGTATTGGCTGATTCACGGAATTCACGCGATTGACCGGCATAGTCAAACAGGGCATCCGGTGCTATTTCAGCCAGTGATGCTTCAAGATAGTCTAATGCATCACCGAGACTGTAATCAGGGGCCAGCATGGATTCAATTTTGACCGCTTTGAGTTTATCAAAGTGGTTCAGCTCACGTGGTGCAACGGTTTCTTCAACCGTGATCAGGTTGCCTAATTGAATCATTTCACCCGCCGCAGAACGCACATAGACTTTGGAAAGGTCATCATGTGTTTCGCGGAAACTGTCTTCGATCTGCAGAATGACGTCATATTGCTCACCACCACGCTTGAAACGGGTGAGGGTACGGCCTGACATATAGGTTTCCAGGCTGCGACCCACTTCTGCAACACTTAAACCGGCTTCAGCCACTTTTTCGCGGTTGAGTGTCAGTCTCAGTTCCGGTTTGTTGAGCTTAAGATCTGTGTCAACCTGCTGAAAGTTCTCATTTTCTGCAATTTTTGCCAGCATCTTATCGGTGATCACTTTCAGGTCATCATAGTCACCCGTGGTTTTGATGACAAACTCGACGGGTCTGGAGATGAAACTCTGTCCCAGTGAGGGCAGGTTGATGGCGAAGGACATATTGCCCGGTACGCCACTATAGAGTTTGCCGGTGAGTTCGGCGGCAACTTCCTGCTGTGAGCGGGTACGATTTTCCCAGTCTTCCAGGCGCACGAAAGTCAGTGAGTTGGTTTCGCTGGGAAAACCGGTGATAGCGAAGTGGTGTGTACGCTCAGGAATGCCTGAAATGATGGCTTCAACCTGCTTGGCGTAGCGGTTTACATATTCTACAGACGAACCATCAGGGTTAACGGAGAAGGTCATGATGGTGCCACGGTCTTCAACTGGTGCCAGTTCCTGCGGTAGCAGGGTGTAGAAGTAGCCCGCGCCAGCCAGGCTGACAAGCATTAATGCCAGGGCGAAAATACGTCCATTCAGGGTTTTTTCCAGCAACCAGTGGTAGCCGTTACTCAGCCCTACCAGCCAGCCTTCAATCAGGTTGAAGATGGCGCTGTGTTTTTTCTCATGGTGCAGTAACCGTGAGCAGAGCATGGGTGCCAGGGTTAGTGCAATAAAGGTAGATACAACGACTGCACCGGCCAGAGTCAGGGCGAACTCGGTAAACAAGCGTCCAGTTTGGCCGCTGGAGAAGCTGACAGGCACGAATACGGCCACCAGTGTGGCTGTGGTGGCCACGATGGCAAACCCTATTTCTTTGCTGCCTTTGAATGCCGCTTGAATCGGGTGCAGCCCTTCTTCGACATGCCTGAAAATGTTCTCCAGCATGACGATGGCATCATCCACCACCAGACCTATGGCAAGTACCAGTGCCAGCAGTGTCAGGGTGTTGATAGAAAAGTTCAGCAGGTACATCATTGCAAATGCCCCGATCAGGGACAGCGGGATGGTGACTACTGGAATCAGCGTGGCGCGCAAATTACGCAGGAAGAAAAAGATGACCACGACTACGAGTAATCCGGCCATGATCAGCGTTTCGTACACTGACTCAATAGAGCGTTCAATAAATACTGAGGAGTCATAGGCGACCTGAATCTTCATGCCCTCTGGCAGGGTAGGCTCAATGGTCGACAGCATTTCACGCACGCCAGCGGACACATCCAGTGGATTAGCGGTTGATTGGCGTACTATCCCCAGGCCCTGTGCTCTGACCCCATTGAAACGGGCGTGATTACGTGAGGCTTCAGGGGCGATGTCTACGCGTGCAACGTCAGCAACCCTTACCAGATAATCACCATCCTGACGAATAATGATCTGCTCGAACTCTTCAGTGTCGTTCAGGTCAGTTTGTGCCAGAATGGTGAATTCACGGTCTTTGCTTTCGATACGCCCGGCTGGCAATTCAATATTCTGAGCACTCAGAGCGGCTTCAATATCCTGGGGGATAACTTCATAAGCAGCCATTTTGTCCGGATCCAGCCACAGACGCATGGCATACCGGCGTTCCCCGCCCATACGCACACTGGCTACACCGGAAACGGTTTGCAACGGATCACGCACACGACGTTGAGCGAAGTCAGTTACTTCCATCGGGTCATGTACATCGGAGGATAAGGCTATCCAGATAATCGGTTGAGCATCGGCTTCTGATTTGGCCACAATCGGCTCGTCGATGTCGTCAGGAAGCTGTCCTCTGACACGACTGACGCGGTCACGCACATCATTGGCGGCAGCATCCGGGTCGCGGTCAATACGGAAGTTGATGGTAATCTGACTGCGCTCGGAACGGCTGATCGAACTCATAAAGTCGATGCCTTCAATTCCCGATAGTGAGTCCTCAATAATTTTTGTGACCTGGGATTCGATAATAGTCGCACTGGCCCCGGTATAGCTGGTATCCACCGTGACTACGGGTACATCGATATGCGGGTACTCACGCAGTGTCAGGCGGTCATAGGAGATAAAACCTACAAGTAGCACCAACAAACTGATAACAATTGCGAGTACAGGTCGTTTTATACTGATTTCGGAAAGAATCATGCATCCGATCCCTGGCTGTTAGTCTGTGGGAACAGTGGAGTGACCGGCATACCGGGACGGAGTTTGATCTGGCCTGCGGTTACTATGACATCACCGGCTTCAATTCCACTGAGTATCTGTACAACACCATAACGACGGCTGCCTAAGGTGACTGGCACTAAGCCGACCTGGTTATCTTCATTCAGTCGCATAATAAAAAATTCATTGTTCTGCGGGATGATTGCGCTTTCCGGAACCATCAGTGCCTGATCATCCTGTCCGGTGATGATGGTAATGCGGGCGAAAAGTCCTGGGCGTAGTTTGTCGCTGTCATTAGGTATGCGGGCACGAATACTGAGATTGTGACTGCCACTGCGTGATGAAGGGGAGATGGCATAAACTTCCCCTTGAAAGACTTCTCCGGGGAGTGCTTCGACTTGTATTTCAATTTGCTGCCCGACTTTAATCTGGCTGAGATTGCGCTCAGGTAATGTGAAGTCCATTTTCATTTCTGAAAAGTCGGTTACTTCTACCAGATCCTGTCCGGCAGAGACAAAGTCGCCCGGACTGACTTGTCGAAGCCCCACCACACCGTCAAACGGAGCATTAATAGTGGTTTTTTCCAACTGTGTGCGAGCGAGTTCCACTTGCGCTTCATCTACTCGTAATTGTGCCAGCCGTGTGTCACGGTCAGTTTGTGAGCCTACGCGACGCTCCAGCAGGTCGGCCGCCCGCTGGTATTCAACTCGGCTGAGGTTGGCCTGGGCCTGAGCTTGTGCCAACTCGGCTTCATAGGAAGCACCATCCAGTTGTATCAGCGCTTGTCCTGCTTCAACGGCTTCACCTTCTCCAAATAGAATATCTGAGATGCGTCCAGTGATTTCCGGACGAAGAATAACGGATTCATTGGCACGCAGGGTGCCGACTGCGTTCAGCACATGGTTTAGTGTAGAGGTTTCAACCTGGTAAACTTCAGCTGGCAGGCCCTGTGACTCCTGGGCCATCAGTGGAAGTGCTGACAATGCCAGGCTGAAACAAAGCAGGGTGGACGTGAGTGGTGAGCGTAGATATTTCATGCATGCGGTCCCTTGTTGAAATCTCGATCAGTCTTAAATGTAGCCGGTGGTAAAATATAGTCCCATAATAATGCCAGTGTCTGGCGTAGTGGAGCACGGGAGTCATCGACTTTCATACGTAGTAGTGCACCCTGCCAACAATCCCAAATTAATGACGCCAGCACCTCGGGCGGTAAGTCGGTGCGAACACAACCTTCCTGCTGACAGATCTGCATGTCTTCGGCCATTAGCTTGATGACCCGGGACGTTGCGCGACTCATCGCCTGGCGAAAAGCTGGCGATTCGTTGCCGATTTCACCGGACAGGTTGGCAATCAGACAGCCTACATTTTCGCGGCAGCAGTCCAGATCTTCAATCAGTAACGCCAAAGCTTTGCGTAACTTTACAAAATGTGTCCCACTGAGCTGGGCAAACTCCTGATTCCATCGATCAATCTCCAGAGCCTGGTAAAATTCAATCACTTCAACGGCATACTCTTCCTTGCTGTTGAAAAAATTGTAAAAAGAACCCTTGGATACTTTGCAGGCCTGCAGGATGGTGCTGAGCCCGGTGCCGTGATAACCATTTTGATGAAACAGTTCTATCCCTTTTTCAAGGAGTTTCTCACGACTGTGAGTAGGGGGTCTGCCTTTGGTCATATTTTAAACCGACTGTTCTAGAAAGGTGCTAATAATATATTTACTGACCGGTCAGTTCAATAATATTTTTGTGAAAAAATACGTAAAGTAGTGCAAGCAGATCACTGGCAGTTATTTTTTATGATTATCTTTGTTCGCTTTGAGGCGTTGATCGATGGTCAGCATCAGCTCTTCGCTGCTGCCTTTGACTTCTGACAGAGTAGACATGGACAGGTTCAGGTTGAATTCGGGAATATCAGCTTGCAGTTGCTTACTGATACGATCCAGGCGTTTGGCAACGGGGGGAGGCGTGTGAGTCATAGGCATCAGTAGCAGAAATTCATCTCCACCCAGGCGAAATACCTGATCCCGGCGACGGCACATGTTCAGTAGTTCGTCGGCGAAACGCTGGATTAATTTGTCTCCGGCCAACTTGCCGTATTGGTCATTGATATGGGTAAGGCCATCAATATCGACCAGAGCAACCAGAAAATCTTGTTGGGTTTGCTGGTAGGTGCTAGCAGCATGTGTCAATGCAAGATCAAAAGTTTTGGGGCCAGGTAGACCCGTTAGTTGATCTCGTGGTTCGCTGGAGGGTTCATAATCCTTGTTTTCAGCATGATGCTGACTTAACAGCCAGGCGCTGAGGGTATCAACGGCCAGACCCATTAACCATTCGGTGGCTTCGGTATCAACGTGTTCCGGTTGACCCCAGACGCACAGGTGCCCAACACCATTTTGCTCGGGCAGGTCGATGCGGTGTCCTATCCATAAAGCCGATGGTGTTTCGCTGAGCAGCTCATCCAGAGGGAACTCCCGGCACAGGGCTTTAATGGAAATGTGGGTTGATTCACCTTCATACAAGCCTTGAGCGGCATTGCCGATGAGCTTCTGCGAAGCCGGTGGTAGCAGTTTGCCATCCTGCCAGTGGCCAAGCACTTCCAGTGATCTGTCAGTTTTACGCTTTGCAACCAGGCAGTTTTTCCATCCCAGCAGCGGTCCAAGTACTTTTGCCGTGTTTTGGTAGGGGTCGCCACCGGCCTGGAGTCCTGGCAGTAATTTGAGCAGCAGGGTGCGTTGCAGGCGGTTACGGTCAACGATGTAACCAATAATCGCGGTATGCTGTTTGGCGCTAAGGCGCTGAAAGCGATAGCCTTCCAGTTCTAGCCATTCTGTGTCCTGATTTTGAGCCCAGGTGAGTATCGGTGTACGCAGGGCTTCCGGCAAGTCACGAAAGCGTGCATTAGACCACTCGTGCACCTGATCATTGATCAGTAGCATGGGAGCATCTGCTGTATCCAGCAGGGCGGGAATGATCTTGGTTTTCATTGGATTACCTGCACAACTTGTCGGCGAGATGGTTCATTACTTTGTAATATACAGGTATGTTTGTGGCTACGAAAGCCTGGATTCTACTACTGACAGGCCGGGCAGTGGTGTTGCTGCTGTGTGACACGCTGTTCGCCGTCCTTGGCTGCTCGACTGCCGCCGTCCTGGCGGCAGACGGTCACACAGAAGCTACACCACTACCCCTTCAGTGCCGAGTACCCACCGAGCTTTACTGCAAGGCTTTCTTGATACGCGCGATGGCGTCTTCAAGTTTTTCCATGCTGGTGGCGAAAGACAGGCGCAGATTGCCGGGGGTGCCGAAGGCGGAGCCCGGAACCAGTGCGACACCGGCTTCCAGTAACAGGAATTCGGCCAGGGCGATATCGTCTTCAATCTCAGGACGGCTATCGATCACTTGCTGAAAGCTTGGGAAGGCATAGAAGGTGCCGTCTGCCGCAATACAGTCAACGCCATCAATTTCGTTTAGCGCTTTGACGACAAAGTCATGGCGTGCCTTGAAGGCTTTAACCATCTCAGCCACGCAACCTTGATCACCGTTCAGTGCCGCTTCGGCAGCTACCTGGGCGATGGAGTTGGGGTTCGAGGTGCTCTGCGACTGAATTTTTTTCATCGCCCCAATCAGCTTGGCTGGACCAGCGGCATAACCGATACGCCAGCCGGTCATGGAATAGGCTTTGGATACGCCATTAAGCACGATGGTTTGATCGTAGAGTTCCGGGCAGGCGTTCAAAATGTTGCAGAACGGCTGGTCGCCAAACAGAATGTGCTCGTACATATCATCCGTAGCAATGATGATGTCCGGGTAAGGTTTGATGACTTCACCCAGCGCTTTCAGTTCTTCCAGCGTATACGCCACGCCCGATGGGTTGGATGGGCTGTTCAGCACCACAACGCGGGTGCGGTCGTTAATCGCCGCTTCCAGCTGTTCCGGGGTGATCTTGAAACGGTTTTCCTGGGTGGTTTCGAGGATCACCGGTTGTCCTTCAGCGACCAGCACCATATCGGGATAAGACACCCAGTAAGGCGCCGGTATAATCACTTCATCGCCTTCGTTCAGCAGTGCCAGCGCCATGTTGAAAAAGCTCTGTTTGCCGCCGCTGGAAACCAGAATCTGGTTTGCCTCGTAATCGAGTCCATTATCGCGCTTGAATTTCGCTATAATGGCTTTTTTCAGGCCGGGGGTGCCGTCAACCGCAGTGTATTTGGTAAAGCCATTGTTAATGGCTTCAATGGCGGCGGCTTTGATATGATCGGGGGTATCAAAGTCTGGCTCACCGGCACCCAAACCAATAATATTTTTACCTGCTGCACGCAGTTCAGCGGCACGGTTGGTTACGGCAAGAGTGGGGGATGGTTTGATGCTGTTTACACGGTTGGAAAGCTGCACGTCCAAGCTAAAACCCTCATGATTGACTGGTGTAAATAACTTACTTAAGCATACAGTATAGACGTGATTCTCTAAATCCCCGAAAGGTTGAAAATGATTAAAAATTCCAGGAGTTTAATGTGAAGCAGCGTTTTAAAGTGCATTCCGGTTTCCAGCCTGCCGGGGATCAGCCCGAAGCGATCAGTGCGCTGGTCGATGGGATAGAGTCGGGCCTGGCTTCACAGACCTTGCTGGGGGTAACCGGGTCGGGAAAAACCTTCACCATTGCCAACGTTATTGCGGCTGTACAGCGCCCCACCATCATCATGGCGCATAACAAAACCCTGGCGGCGCAGCTCTATGGTGAGTTCAAGGAGTTCTTTCCGGATAATGCCGTAGAGTATTTCGTTTCCTACTACGACTATTACCAGCCGGAAGCCTATGTGCCGTCATCTGATACCTTTATCGAGAAGGATGCCTCGATCAATGACCATATAGAGCAGATGCGCCTGTCGGCAACCAAGGCACTGTTGGAGCGCAAGGACGCGATCATTGTGGCAACGGTGTCGGCGATCTATGGTCTGGGTGATCCGAAATCCTATCTGTCGATGATGTTACATCTGGATCGTGGTGATCAGGTTGATCAACGCACCCTGTTACGTCGCCTGGCTGAGCTGCAATACACCCGCAACGATGTCGAACTGCATCGCGGTAATTACCGGGTGCGTGGCGATGTGATTGATGTGTTTCCGGCTGAATCGGAAATGGAGGCGATTCGCATAGAACTCTTCGATGAAGAGGTGGAGCAGATCAGTTATTTTGATCCGCTCACTGGTGAAGTGTTGCGTCGCGTGCCGCGTGCCACGATTTATCCTAAGACCCACTATGTCACTCCACGCGACACCCTGGTCGAGGCGACGCAGTATATTAAGGCTGAGCTGATTGAGCGCCTGGCACTGCTTAAGGAAAACAACAAACTGGTGGAAGCGCAGCGTCTGGAGCAGCGCACCTTATATGACATAGAGATGATCCTGGAATTGGGTTATTGCTCCGGCATCGAGAACTACTCACGCTACTTGTCCGGGCGTGATCTGGGTATGGCACCACCTACGTTATTCGATTATCTACCGAACGATGCCTTGCTGGTGATAGATGAGTCGCATGTAACCGTGCCACAAATCGGGGCGATGTACCGGGGTGACCGTTCGCGTAAGGAAACTCTGGTGGAATATGGCTTCCGTCTGCCTTCAGCGCTGGATAACCGGCCACTCAAATTTGAAGAGTGGGAAGAACTGGCGCCACAGATGATTTTCGTTTCAGCCACGCCGAGCAAGTATGAAGCGGCGAATGCGCAGCAGATCGTCGAGCAGGTGGTACGACCTACCGGCTTGATCGATCCGATGGTCGAGGTGCGCCCTGCGGTTTCTCAGGTGGATGACCTGCTGGGTGAAATCCATAAGGTGACGGCACTGAAAGAACGCGTGGTGGTAACAGTGCTGACCAAGCGCATGGCAGAAGATCTCACTGAGTATCTGGCTGAGCACGGTGTCAGGGTGCGTTACCTTCATTCAGATATAGATACGGTAGAGCGGGTTGAGATTATCCGTGATCTGCGCATTGGTGAGTTTGATGTGCTGGTGGGGATTAACCTGCTGCGGGAAGGGATCGATATGCCTGAGGTCTCGCTGGTGACTATTCTGGATGCGGACAAAGAGGGTTTCCTGCGTTCGGAAACCTCCATGATCCAGACCATTGGCCGGGCCGCACGTAACGTTAACGGTCGTGCGATTCTCTATGCTGACCGGATCACGGGTTCGATGCAGCGTGCGATGGATGAAACCGATCGACGCCGCAACAAACAGATTGCCTATAACCTCGAACATGGTATTACCCCCAAGGGCATCTTCAAGTCTGTGGCCGATATTATGGAAGGTGCTCAGGCACCGGGCTCTCGCAAATCATCTCGTGGTGCGCGCAAGGCGGCCGAAACTCAGGGCGATTATCTGGTTAATGAAGCCGCTTTGTCACCTAAAGAGCTGGCTAAAGCGCTGACCCGCCTGGAAGACCAAATGTATGAAGCGGCACGCAATCTTGAGTTTGAAAAAGCGGCTAATTTCCGTGATGAGTTGGAGCGTCTGAAGCACAGTGCCAACGTACTTTGAGGGTAAAGCATGAAACAAGTCACAAAAGCCACCGGACCCAAGCGCTTTTATTATGCTACGCGTTATTCTATCAAGGGGATTAGAGCCGCATATGCCAGTGAACCCGCCTTTCGCTATGAAATCTGGGCCGCCGTAGTGTTGCTGCCAGCTGCTTTCTGGTTGGCTGAGTCGGGATTGCAGTTGGGGTTGCTGATCAGTTCGCTGTTGCTGGTGCTGATTTTCGAACTGTTGAACACAGCGATAGAGGCGGTTGTCGATCGGGCTGGTACAGAGTTTCATGCCCTGGCAGGGCTTGCCAAGGATTTGGGTTCTGCCGCAGTACTTTTTGCCTTGATAATAACACTGCTGCTCTGGGGCGGAATTGTCTGGGATAATCTGTTTGTTGCGATTTAGTGCCTGATCCCCGGCGAGTTGTAATTGTATTGCTTGCAGTAATCCAGAAACTGGTCTTTAGGGATTGGACGGCAGAAATAGTATCCCTGAAACTGCCGGTAGCCTAATTGCTGTAAAAATTTCAATTGATCCAGGGTTTCTACCCCTTCAGCCATGACCTCAAAACCGAAGGCTTCACCCAGTGAAAGCACGGTGCGTACGATTGCTTCATTCTTGCTGTGACTGTTGAGCATATCTTTGATGAAGGATTGGTCAACTTTTATTTGATGCAGTGGCAGGCGTTGCAGATACTGCAGAGAAGAGTAACCCGTGCCGAAGTCATCCAGCGAAAGCCGCACGTTAAGATTGGTCAGCGCTTTCATGGTATCAACCACCCGGTTGAGGTCATCTGCTAGCAAGGATTCAGTCAGTTCCAGTTTTAACAAGCGAGGGTTAGCACCACTGAGCTGCAGTGCCTTTGTGACCCGATCAATAAAGTCTTCCTGGTAAAACTGGCGTGTGCTGACATTGACTGACAGTGATAGTCCGCGGGTAGCAGTTGTTTCCTGCCAGCTTCGTAGTGTCATGCATGCGGTTTGCAGTACCCACTCACCAATCGCCAGAATTAATCCAGAGCGTTCAGCGGCAGGTATAAAATGCAGTGGTGAGATCAGCCCCTTTTCTGGGTTTATCCAGCGAATTAATGCTTCCGCACCAATTACCTGGCCTTGAGCATTGGTTTGCGGCTGGTAAAACAGGCTGAATTCATTTTTATTTAATGCCTGAAGCAGGGCCGTGTGCAGTTGAATATATTCTCTGGCAATCGTTGCGGCCCTGGCATCGTAGAAGGCTGTCTGATTGCCATCACCCTGCTTGGCCTGGTGCAAGGCTGAGTCCGCTTGTTGCACTAACTGAGTTGCCGAAATCGGATCTGATGGGGTGGTAATGGCTATACCAACACTGGCGCTACAAGATAGCGGTTGGTTGTTGATAATGAAAGGCGTGGTCATAAGCCCCATGACCCGTTCAGCCAGACCCTCTGCTTCCAGTGCGGCAGATTGAGGTTGATCACTGAGCTGATTAAACCAGAGCGCGAACTCATCCGCACTCAGACGCACCAGTAGATCAGCATCTTTGAGCTTGTTGCGCATTCTGTGAGCGATCTGTAGCAGCAAATGATCGCCGGTTTCCTGGCCAAAGGAATCATTTACCAACTTGAAGTTATTCAGGTCGAAACACAATAATGCACCAGCAATCTTTTCCTTTAGCTGCTGTTCCAGGGTTTCTGTCAGTAGTTTTCGGTTTGCCAAACCAGTCAATGGATCATGTAGCGTGAAATATTCCAGTTTATCTTCAGCGGATTTTTGTCGACTCAGATCAATAAAGGCAGCGACATAGTTGAGGGTTTCCTGTTTATCATTGAGCACTGGCTGTATGGTCAGGTATTCAGGGTATATTTTGCCGTTCTTGCGTTTATTCCAGATTTCGCCCGCCCAATAGTGATGTGTTTTCAACTGGTGCCACATAGCCTCATAAAATGTCGAATCCTGACGGCCAGATTTGAGCATGGCGGGGGTATTGCCAATGCATTCTTTAGCTGTGTAGCCGGTGATTTCGGTGAAGGCGCGGTTAACTTGTAAAATCCGGTTGTCAGCATCGGTAATTAGCATGCCGCTGGGTGTATCGAAGGCGATGGCAGCCAGTTGCAGAGCTTTATGCGATTGATCCAGGCGTTCAAGCATGGTGTTCACTTCCAGATAAAGCTTGCCAAATTCATTGTCCTCTCCGGTGGAAATGCGTTGTTGTAACTGGTTTGAATCACTAATACGTTCAAGAAAACCTACCAGGCGCAGAATAGGTCCACTGAAGCGTTTTTCCACTGTTGCTGCCAGCAGGTATGAGGCCAGCATCATCAGTATCCCAATCACTACCAGTGCCGGAGCATCACGTCGGATGATCTGGAGCAAGCTGGTGGCCTGCAACTGAATATAGACCTGCCCAAAAACACTACCCTGGTAGCTGGCGGGTAGAATAAAATGCAATCGATTGTCCCGGAGCTCTCCTTTTATCAATGCTGTTGTCTGGTCAGTCAGGTCAGTCAGGTCAGGAGGGCTCTGGCGCTCAGCGGTGGTCTGATATTGGTGTACCGGTTTCTCATCGTTGTTATAGAGCACCATCGACTTTAAGGTGGGGAAAGAGGCTAGTTTGGCTGAAATATCAGCGGCGACAGCGACATCATTCAATAATAGCAGGCGGGCAAAATCCTGACTCAGCACCAGAGCAACCGTTTCTGCCTGACTGACAGCATGTTGCTGCTGAGTTGACATGAACCAGTAGAGAAATGAGCAATAACCACTTAATCCGGTTAGCGACACCAACATCATAATCATGACAATTAGGCGTTTACGGATAGAGCCTTTGAAGCGGGAGTCTTTCATGCTCGACTTCTTAATACAGCTTATTAAATAATGAAAATTTAATGGGTGGTGTCAATGTCACTCGACGGGTTAGTAATGGGTAAGGCTGGATCATTACCCCATTCCAGCCATGAGCCATCGTAGACGGCTACCTTGTAACCTAAGGCCTGCATAATGACATAGTTCAATGCAGCTTCTGCACCACCATCACAGTAGAGAATGATTTCCTGATCCTGAGGAAGCTCCTCATAGATAGGGGCCAGTGCAGATAGTTCACGAATTTGATTGCCACTATCTGTGGCTTCAAAATTCTGAGAACAGGGAAAGTTCAGGGCTGTTGGAATATGACCAAAGCGTTTTGCTGTAGACTTCAGGCCTTGATAATGTGACTGGCTTCGGCCATCAAGAATCGGTTTTTTGTCGATGGACAGTAACGTTCCCAGTTTGGTTTGCAAACGGGTGTTATCCACCATCGGAATAAATTCTCTGACTTCGGGTATAATGGCCTGTGTTGTCGTGGGTAACAGACCGTCGGACCAGTTGCCATAGCCGACATTCAACAGACTGACTTTTTCATGCCCGAGCGTTTCAAGCAACCAGTAGAGTCGTGCTGACCAGATGAAGCTGCCGTCATCCATAGCTATTACACGAGTCTGGTGATCTATGCCGGCCTGACTGAAAAGCTCACGTAGATAATCCAGGCGCGGCATATTGAAATTTTCGTCAAATAACATCATGTAGTGAATGTTGACGGCTGATTCGATATGTCCATGTTGAAACTGTTCAGCTTCACGTAGGTCAATGATACGCAGATCGTCTTCATAAAGGTTTTGCTCAAGCCATTCTGCTGAAACAATCGGAGGGGACTCTGCCAGCACAGCCGTAGCCGATAGCAGGCATAATAGAATGACCAGAGCACTGATTGGTAACCTGCAACGTAAAAGGGTTACGGCATTCATAGTATCTCCGAATTTTCAGGTTTGGCACGGTCGTTAGCCAGTGCAATACCAAGGTCGTAACCTTTACGACATCAACTCAAGGATACTAGGGTGTATAGCGTTTGCAGGTATTGATCCAGAACAAGCGTTGGGTCCTTTGGCAGGTAAAGTCAAGAGAGTTTTTTGTGATATAGCGCTTGCTCCGCACTCCTGGGGCTGGCAAAGTGGATGATCTGAACACGGGTCTTAAGGATAAAGCGTTGGCATTTCGATTTCGTCATTCTATACGGATTGTACCGGGCGTTCGCCTGAAAAGTGGTAAACGGGGCATTAACCTGTCTGATACGGTAAGGGCTCAGGCTCTTTATGATCATGATCAGGCGATGTATGGCAATATCAATATGCCTAGTGCAGGTCTGACCTATCGTACACGGTTTGATAATTCCAGAGCACATCAGCACCGAGCATTTCAGCAAAAACAGCTGCAGAAGCAGCGCGAGCAGCTTTATGCGGTTGAAGCTGGACACGCCAAAAAAACAACTGTTGATCCGAAACAGCTCAATGTGTCTTTAAGTGATCAGGGCTGCTTGCGTCTGACATTTGCTGATGGCCGTGAATTAACTGATGAAGAGCTGGCATCCTTATGGGAGTCCCACCCGCAGTTACTCAGGGCCTGGCTGGATGAGCAGGCGGCATTGTTTAATGGAGAGATCGCTGAATACATCGATATTTACCTGGAAGTCCCTGGTATTGATACCAATGGGCCTTGCTACTTGCCAGCTGCTTTTCCTGACCCTGAGCCTGTACGTCCTGACTTGCTTAAACTACCGGCTGAACCGATTTACCCGCAACCTCCCGCTGTGCATTTCTGGCACCGGCTGATTCCAGGACGGCAGCAACAATTAGTACGGGCGCATCAGCAGGCTGTTCACGAGTGGCAGACAGCCAAGCTGCGCTGGAAAGCTGAAACACATCAGGCGAAGTCAGCGGCAGATCGCGCAAGGCAGCGCTACAAAGCCTACACCTCTGTATGGAAAGCTCGTAAAGCCGCACATGATACAGAACAGTCGGTTTATGCGGAGCAATTTGTCACCTTGCTGATGACGGATGAAGGCCTGATGACTGAGGTGCTGATTGCTGAACTTGAGCAACTTGACTGGCCATGTGAAACACTTGTTGATTTTCAGCTTGACTTAGATAGCAAGCAGATATGGATAGACCTGAAACTGCCTTCACTCGACTTAATCCCTTTGCAAAGCGCTCAGCTTGCCAGTGGAGGGCAGAGCTTGCAGTTGAAAGCCAAGTCAGAGGTTCAGCGAGATCGAGAGTACGCCCGCTATACTCATGGGGCCGTATTCAGGTTAGTGGGGGTATTGCTGGCGGGTTTACCGGCCATAGATGAAATCATCGTGTCCGGCTATACTCAACGCGTTAATCTGGAAACTGGTTTTGAACAGGATGATTATCTGCTGTCAGTACGGGTTCCACGACAAGGCTTTTCGGAACTGAATTTCGCAGCACTGGAGCAGCTCGATCCACTTGTGATTCTTGCTCAGTTTATCATGCGCCGAGAGATGGATTCTGGTTGTCATTTTAGTGCTATTAAGCCTTTCGAACCAGGACAGGATTAACTGCTGTTATACTCAGGATTCAGCTTATCATCTTACTGTTTTTCTCTAGGGTTAGATTATCCTAATATATAAGGGTATGACTTTCAGGTTTAGAATAATATTCTAATTTAGTGCATCATTTTTACTTATAAGTTGATAATAGAAATATTTGCATTATTTTAGTGCGTATTTTCTGAATTCAGGTTTAATAACATTTAATTTAGCTTTTTCTTATATATTAGTGGGATAAAACTCATAATTTGCAACGCAATAAGTCCAGCAAAAGCCATGCGCAGGGAATCTGGCACAGAGGTACCGTTTTGCTGCAGTAAATCCAACGCAATACCTAATCCCCACTGAACAATAAATGCACCGGCAAAGGCCATCAGGTTGATCGCAGTACTGACACGACCAAAGGCCGCTTTAGGGAAATTGGCCGCTGTTGCAATGTATGTCTGTGCATTGGCTGCGGATAAAGCGCCCAGAAGGAACCAAAACACCAGAATAGGCCCCCAGCCGGACAGTATCAGCCCCTGAACAATCAACATCAGAGCATAGGCAACCTGCATAAAGTTCAGTGGCGTGATACCGCGCTGGCTAAGTCTGGTGCCAAACAGGCCAACGGAGAGTTGGCCTGCCAGCATACCCAGGTTCAGTATCATCAGATAACTGGCTGCCTGGTGCAGTGGCAAGCCATTTACATTCATCAGCCAGGGGACGGCCCAGAGACTTTGCATGGCCATGAAGCCGCCGGTAAAAAAAGTGGCAGAACCGGCAAAGCGAAGAAAGTCCGGGGCGATAAAAATCCTGGCTACAGATTTTAGTGTTGGGCCCAGAGATTCGCGGGACGTTTGCTGTACGTCTCCAGGTAAGGCTAGAAATACAAAGACTGACAACGCCGCCGCCAGTCCGGCGATCAGCCAGAAAACACCCCGCCAGCCGAGAAAGGGCAGCATGGCTTCCATGGGGGTGCTAGCGGTTAATGCACCCAAGGCACCAGCGGCCATGATAAATCCGGTCATTGAACTTTGACGCTCTGCCGGATACCACATGGCAAAACCCTTCAGTCCTGCCATCAAGCAAGCCGAAACACCCAAGCCAATTAATCCACGTGCCAGCGTTAATTGCCCGAGTGAGTCGCCCATGGCAAAGGCGGCTGAGCCCAAGGCCGCCAAGAGCAGCAGACAGGCCAATACACGTTTGGGGCCGTAACGGTCCAGTGCAATGCCGAGCGGGATTTGCGCCGCACCAAATGTTAAGAAATAGGCGCTGGTCAATAAGCCAAGGTCTGCGGCAGACAGATTTAGATCCCGAGTCAGGTCCGGCGAAATGACAGCATTCACTGTACGCAGCAGATAGGATAGGTAGTAGCCGAGAGCAAAAGGAAGAAATATTATCACCCAGGTGCTCGGACGTTGGCTTAACGACATGATTTAAATCCTGAAAAGTGGAAATAGAGACTCTGCCAGCCAGTCGATCCGTTTACTGGAAAGCTGAATAAAAAGGCGTAACATAACCGATTTCAGGGTTAGCAAGCCATTGTATAGAGGATAAATAAAGTTGATGCAAGTCGCTCAAAGCCGTTATATCAGATTGACGCATGAGCAAACAGGATTCTTGGCACTGGCTTTTTTGGTGGTATTGTCAGGTAATTTCGGACAGAGTTTTTCATTGGCTTGATTCAAAACCTTTTAGTGAACAACTGGAATTATAGGCTGGAGGCTTCGGTAGTCTCTAGGCATTGGTTACTCATTGTTAAATTAATCTGAGACTCGTAATGATGATAAATTTGCTGAAGTACTTGTTGTTACCTCCAGCAATACAGGCAATAGCTGTGCTGTTTGGCTTGTTGTTGATCTGGCTAGGTCGGCGTTTTCTGGGTGGTATGTTAGTGCTTTTTGCGGGTGCATCGCTGTGGTTGCTGGGGTTGCCGGTCGTCAGTTATTCACTGCAACAATCTCTGGAACATTTTCCACCGGTTAGTATAGAGGCACTGAGTTCTGCTGATGTGATTGTTGTTCTGGGTGGTGGGCGTGCTTATGACGGTTCTGAATATGGCTGGCCGGATGCACCCAGTGAACAGACTATCAGTCGGCTGGCTTACTCGGCATTTCTGCAACGTGAGAGCGGATTGCCTATGCTGCTTACAGGTGGGCGGGTTTATGGTGAAGACTATAGCGAAGCCGAACTCATGCAACGCTTGCTTAAATCAGGCTTTGATCTGAGTGCCGAGTGGATTGAGGACCGCAGCCGCAATACTTATGAAAATGCCGCATTCTCGGCTGAAATGCTTCGGGAAGCTGGGTTATCACAGGTTGTCCTGGTCAGTCAGGCCTGGCATTTGAACCGGGCTGTCCCGGTATTTGAAGCACAGGGTTTGCAAGTGCTGCCCGCACCTATCCAGTATGCTACACCGCCCCCTGAGGGGTTAGTCAGGTGGCTGCCAACGGCCTACTATTTTCGCCAGAGTGCACAAGCCTTACATGAAAAGTTAGGGTTATTGGTATATCAATTGATGAAACGTATTTAGCCAGATCACACTCTGGAGCCCGCTGTGCCGTGCAACTTGTATGAGGCTAAAGGCGGTGACGACTAAGAAAAGCACTCTGTGCTATTCTCAAACGAGGGGTGGTGAATGATAACCAGGCTTTCATTGTCAGATGTCAAATAACAACAAAAGGAACATTATAATGGGTAAAGACGTCGTTGTTTTAAGTGCCGTACGTTCAGCGATTGGTGCCTTTGGGGGCGGTTTGAGTTCTATCGAGCCGCATGAGCTTGCGGGTAAAGTAATGAAGGAGGCTGTCAGCCGTTCACAGGTTAATGCTGATTTAATTAACTATGTCACAGTGGGCAATTGTATACCCACGGACTCGCGCTTTGCTTATGTGGCCCGTGTAGCGTCTATTCAGGCTGGCCTGCCGATGGATTCAGTCGCGATGGCAGTTAATCGGCTGTGTAGCTCAGGGCTGCAAGCGATTGTGACCACTGCACAGAATATTATGCTGGGCGATTGTGATTATGGTGTTGGGGGTGGCGTTGAGGTGATGTCTCGTTCTGGATATTTGTCTCCATCGATGCGTTCGGGAGCGCGTATGGGTGACACCAGTATGATCGATATGATGGTCGCAACACTGAATGATCCTTTTGGTGTCGGGCATATGGGTATTACCGCCGAGAATCTGGCTGAGAAATGGGGCATCAATCGTGAAGAGCAGGATGCCTTTGCAGTAGAATCACACGCCCGTGCGGCACGCGCCATTGAAGAAGGGCGCTTTAAGTCACAAATCGTACCGATCACTTTTGAAACCCGAAAAGGGACCGTTGTGATCGATACGGATGAGCATGTAAAACCAGGCACTACGCTTGAAAGTTTGGGGAAAATGCGTCCAGCCTTTAAAAAAGATGGAACGGTGACAGCGGGCAATGCTTCAGGCATTAATGATGGCGCCGCTTTTATGGTGTTGGCTTCTGCCGAAGCGGCTGCCAGTGCCGGACATAAGCCTATTGCACGTATAGTCTCTTATGCTGTAGCAGGTGTACCCAACGATATCATGGGTGAAGGTCCGATTCCGGCCTCACGCCTGGCGTTGAAAAAAGCTGGTTTGTCGTTGGACGATATGGATGTTATTGAGTCCAATGAAGCCTTTGCCGCTCAGGCATTGGCTGTTGCCAAAGGCTTGGGATTAGATATGCAGAAAACCAATCCTAATGGCGGTGCTATTGCACTGGGGCATCCAGTGGGTTGCTCCGGGGCGTTTATTGCCACTAAAGCGCTGTATGAGCTTGAGCGTACCGGTGGGCGTTATGCGCTTGTCACTATGTGCATTGGCGGAGGCCAGGGGATCGCAACAATTTTTGAACGTCTGTAAATGGTAGACCGCTGAAAAACCTTCTCTCAACAAAATATATTAAACGGAGAGAGGGTTTTTCGAGGCTGATTTTTTTACCCTTTGTGCTGATGATGGCTTACTTATCGATTTGGCTCCGTTGCGAAGGTCCTGCGGCGACATCTCTCTCATGCTAGTCTTATCCCTAGTGAAGACCTGACTGTACACGATCTTATCCGCAATGCTGACGAGTCTTTGTACCGCGCAAAAACAGGGCCGTAACCGGGTGTGTGTTTAAGACCAGTTCGGTGGGCGTTTTTCGATAAAGGCACTTATCCCTTCTACTGCATCCTGAGCCAGCATATTCTCCACCATCACCTGCGAGGCATATTCGTAAGCTTCTGCGAGTGTCATCTCGCGTTGTGCATAAAAAGCACGTTTACCAGTGGCGAGTGTCATGCTGGATTTAGACGCGATTTTGTGCGCCATTGCCATGGTGGTTTCGCTTAAGGACTCGGGGCTAACGGCATGGTTGATCAAGCCAATTTCAGCTGCACGATGGGCCGACGTCATATCGCCTGTTAGCAGCATTTCCATTGCATGCTTATTGGCTACATTGCGCGACAGTGCCACCATGGGGGTGGAGCAAAACAGGCCAATATGTACTCCTGGAGTACTGAACTGAGCGGTATCAGCGGCAATGGCAAGGTCACAACTAGCCACCAACTGACAACCTGCAGCGGTAGCGATACCGGTCACTTCAGCAATGACAGGTTTGGAGCAATGCACCATCGACTGCATTACCCCGGAACACAGTGTCATAATTTTGCTGAAATAGGCTTTACCCGCATCAGCGTCAGCACGACCCGCCGTCATCTCTTTAAGGTTGTGTCCAGCACAAAATGCGGGGCCATTTGCGGCCAGTACAATAACTCGTACGTTGGGGTCGTCGGAGGCTTCAGCAAATCTTTCGCCTAATTGCTCAAGCATGGCCTCAGACAGCGCATTGCGACGTTTGGCATCATTTAACGTCAGTCGCAAAACACCGGCATCATTCAATTCACTTAGTAGCAGATTGCTCATTGGCATGGTTCTCCGTCTTGTTTTAATACAACCTTAAATCCAACGTGGCATTGATGCTACAGAAAATTGCAGTTAAAGCTAGCAGAATAGCCATTCATTTCATCAATAAAAACTGGATAGTGTGGTGTTTGGATGCCATCAACGCAGTATGGATTGAGCAAACAACAATCAATAATATAGTCTGTATGGAGATATAAATTGATTTATGTTTCTGTGTGGACTATTCTGGGAGTGTAATAAATGATCTGAGGTACTCACTATGGTGACCACATCCCAGCCGAGCATACACACAGATGAACGTCGTAAGTCTGATGTTGCGCTGAAGACTTTTTTTCGCATTACCGATCAGTGGGGCCTCAATACGCAAGAACAAAAGGTACTGCTGGGTGACCCGCCACGCAGCACTATGTACAAGTGGAAAAATGGTGAAGGCCCACCCATCAGTCGCGATACCTTGGAGCGAATTTCCTATGTATTGGGGATCTATAAAGCGTTGAGGATTCTGTTTCCAACCGAGGAGCAAGCCAACGCCTGGCCAGGTAAAGCCAATCGGGATTTCGATGGGGAGTCAGCTCTGTCGATTATGCTCAAAGGCAACATGATCAATCTCGCTGATGTTTGGCGCTACCTCGATTACATGAGGGGTTAAGCCGATGCAGCAACGAGTCCCGGACTGGGACAGCGCACATCGTTTGGTCCCCAGTCATTTCCCGCCTGTCAACCTGTTTGAGACTGTCGCAGATCCAGATGATTTGGAGATCATTTTCGAGATTGAGGGTCTGACTAATGACCGATTAAGGCAAGAAGCCGGGGATGTAAAGTTGGTACCTGCCTCAGAGAGAGTCTCGGGTCCAGGATCAACGCCGGTGATGGCGGCATTCACACATATAGGGCAACCTAGCCGCTTCACTGATGGGCGCTATGGTGTCTATTACGCGGGAAATTCTTTGGATGTCGCCATTGCCGAAACTTGCTACCATCGTGAGCGATTTTTAGCAGCAACCCGCGAACCTGATACTGAAATCACGATGCGTGAATACATCAGCCGCATTCAGCTACCCTTGGGTGATATTCGTGGCAGTCAGTATCAAGCGCTCCATGATCCGACTGACTATACAGCCTCGCAGAAATTTGCACTTGAACAACGTCAATCGGGTCGCTATGGACTGGTGTTCAACAGCGTTCGAATTCAGGGCGGGGAGTGTGTGGCACTGTTTACACCACGCGCAACGTCAATTCCTGTGCAGGGTGGCCATTACCGCTATGTATGGAGTGGCGCCGCACAACGGATTATTTCGGTCTTGTTGGTTAGTAAAATTAAGTGATTAGTGAGTGAGATAGGCAGAAACATTGGCTTTCTATTACTCAATATTAAATGCAAATTTCATAACGTCCTGCTCGGCGCGTGATATACCAATCTGGTTAGCTATCTCACGCCATTGGCCAACAGAGGCCAGAACTTTGACAAATATTTCCTCGGCTTGTTGCTGTGAAAGCTGAAAGAACTCAATCACTTCAAAGGCTAACTCATAACTCAGGCTGTTGTCCTTATCATCGATATTGAGGTGTAGACCATTAGCAATGGCTGTAGGGTTGATATCGTAGGCTGGTGAAAGTTTCCAGCCTTTACCCTCAAACAAAAAGCCGTGGTTACGCAGATGATCATCGACATTTGATACCGCAATATTGAACACAATACGTCGCCACAACTCGGCCAGGTCATGCTGGGTATTGCTGCCGTGATTGGTTAGAAACTCGGCGAGTTCCAGATAGCTTGCCCCATCCTCGCCATCATAATATCCGAGTTGTGTCATGGCCGATGAGAAATGCATGCGCCGCTCACGCTCTCGATCAAAACGTTTGGTTAAAAACGTGTGATGGGGTGAGTTGAAACGCTCAATACGACTGTCGGCCATAACTATACCGGCTTCGACTGCCAACCGATAAGCCAGGAACTCCCAGGCACCGATATCGTGATCGTCCTGCTGGCTGGGAAACTTGGCAATCCATAGATTACCTTCTTCATCTATAACTGAGGCTTTAGGACGAGCACCACCCAAAGAGGACCCTGGCGAAATCAGCATGAATAGCCACTTCATATACTCCGGGTCATCCAAATCTACATTCTGCTCAATCTGGCAAACAGCATGTTCAAGTTCGCGAAGTGATGTTATTGGTGGCGCCGAGAGTCGCTCGTCATCGTCCAGAAAAGCACCGTGTCTATCTGTTTTAAAGCGTAGAGCACCCATGCGATACTGGTCAAAAACGCCCAGCAGATAATCACTTTCATATAGAGTTTTCGGTCTGCGGCCATCCTGACGGGCCAATACCGCTTCACGCCGTTGCATTAGTACACGGCCCCAACGATCTGGACAAGAGTCCAGAAAAACCCTGAAGTTGTAGTCATCTCCTTTATGTTGGATGCCCTCAAATAAATGCAGCTCAGGATCAACCTGCAGATAGGGAGCATCGCCTCTCTGGAGCCAATCCAGGGCATAGGCAAAGCTGAAATGCTCCTTGCCACGCACCTGTTCGGCAGTCAGGGTGCCGACTAAGGTGGGCTCTTCATCCACCCAATCGGCATACACATAGATATCGCGGCTCATTTTTTATCCCTGTTTTGCATAGGCTCAGGATCTTTGTCGTGTTTGCTCTGTTTCCGTAGTTTTTGATCTTTTGATCGAGACTTTGCCAACTCCATCAGCGACTGTATATGTTGAGAAGAGTTTGAGAGAGGGGAGTGTGCAGGTTGATTGGTTTTTACCTGTAAGGACTTATCTGACGTGTGTCTGCTTCCAGAGGCGGATGCCTGCAACAATTCGATATCTTGTAACTTGCGTCCCATTGCATCATCGAGGGCGACCTGAGCCAGATCCTCGGCTAGTCCAAGTACCGCCAACACGCGCAGGTAGTGTCCGATAGATACAGTCGCTACACCTCGCTCAATATTTCTTAGCGTAGGCTTGGATAAGCCAGTGCGCTCTGCAATCATGGTCTGAGTAATTTTACGGCGCTTCATCGCGAGATAAATATTCTCACCAAGCTGCTGCAGAATTTTCTGCTCTTTAGGGAAGACGACAGCTTGACGTCTTTGCTTGGTATTCATTTAACTATACCTTCATAAATTTAATATTAGTGAAAATATAGTTTCATTTAATGCGATATGCAAGGTGTGGAAAAATAGTCGATCCTGAAAAATGGCGTTTCAAGCCTGAAGCGCCATACGATTTACATCAAATTCAAGCTTATCGATTATGCTCAAAGGCATGGTGTTCAACAGCGTTCGACATCAGGGCGGGGAGTGTGTCGCACTGTTTACACCACGCGCAACGTCAATTCCTGTGCAGGGTGGCCATTACCGCTATGTATGGAGTGGCGCCGCACAACAGATTGTGTCGGTCTTGTTGATTAGTAAAATTGAGTGAACAGTTTAATCGATTCGGTCTATCAGTTTTGATTCTTGATTACCGTGGCTAGAGTCAAAGCGAGGGGAATATACAGACTGATTTTTAGTCTTGCGACATGCTATTATGTTTGTATAAATCTTGATCCAGTATAACATTGGTTAAGTTTACGCTTCATGAAAGCGGCGTATATCTGGATCTATTTCGGTACTTTTCATGAAGAAAGTTTCAAAACTACAGCGGCAAATTTTCACGATAACCACAGCGTTGGCGCTCTTCATCATTTTGCTTCTTGGTATCAGTATCTCCTCCATTTTATATACTCAGGGCATTGATGGCGCTGAAACAGCACTCCGGAACAAAAATCGATCTGTTACAACGTTAATATTGGGCTATTTTGCGCCATTGCGACAGGCTATAGAATACTCTACCAGTCCTGATTCTGGCATAGATCATAGCCGCTTTGAAGAACATGATACACGACAAGCAATATTAAATTTGTTCGAAGTGCTGCAAAAAACCATACCTAATGTTAATTATATTTTTTCGGGCTACGAAGACGGATCACTACTGATTAACAATTACACTCCACCTGCTGATTTTAACGCAGTAGATCGCCCATGGTATCAAGCCGCATTGGATATGCATCCGCTAATTTCCGATGGCATGCCCTATCAGGACATTATTTCGAAAGAGTGGCTGGTCTCATTTGGCAAAACACTCCTAAATGCAAATGAAGAGATTATCGGTGTCTTGTCGATTGATGCCGGTATGGACACCATTATTGAAGCGCTTTCTGTCAAAGATCAACACTACCCAACTGTGTATAATTATGTACTGAACACTCAAGGCATGGTGTTAATTCATCCAGATGAAGGGATGCGTGACACATTTCATCAAGGCATATACGCCCACCTGCCATCTGCCGATGTCACTCGTGGAAGTTTGAACTACAGAGACGAGGGTAGGCAGTTTCTTGCACATTTTGATCGCATAGAGACGTTGGGCTGGATCGTTGTCACCGAAGTCAATTTGGCTGATATTCGTCAACCCATTATGAAGACCATCATATTTACATTGCTGATGATTGTGACAGGGTCATTGCTCGCTACTTGGTTAATGAGCTTCGTTCTAAGTAGACATATTATTGCACCACTGAAAAAACTTCAAAATAGAGTTCAAGAAATCACCGAGGGTAGGGGTGATAAAATAAGTGAGTACTCTTTCCCAAATAATGAAATAGGCATGATTTCAGAAGCTATTGAGCAGCTAACCGAGAATGCATTAATTCATAAAAATGTCGAACTAAAAATAAAAAATTTACAACTTGATGCACTTTCGAATACCGATCAATTAACCGAAATAGCTAACCGAAGAAAGATGCTGGAAATTATTCAAGCAGAAATTAATCGCTTTGACCGACATAAAACTCCCTTTAGTATTTTCATGTTTGATGTTGACCATTTCAAACGAGTAAATGATACTTTTGGTCATGATCTGGGTGATCAAGTGCTGATAGATATTGCTCGCGTGGTCAGATCCTCCATACGCCGCACCGATACCCTGGGACGATGGGGTGGAGAAGAATTTATCCTTATTTGTCCAGAAACTGAATTAAACACAGCACATAATGTTGCTGAAAAGGTCTGCTCCGCAATAAGACACCACGCTTTTCCAGCCAATCTTAGCATCACTGTCAGTCTTGGGCTTTCAGAATTTAGATCAGGCCACACTTTAGAAACAATACTCGCTGAGATAGACCAAAAAATGTATCGTGCAAAACAGAATGGCCGAAACCGCATTGAAATATAACAATATTTTGGAAAGAACTGGTGTGTTGCGACCGACGACAACCACAAGGTCATTAAATTAGTGTTAATTCGGTGAGGCGCTAAATATCAAGGCGTAAATTTGAGGTTATTTCTTCGATCAGTGATTTTGGCACATCCCATTCAGTGGCGAGTTGAGGCCAGCTGGATAGATGTTCAATGGTTGTATCAATAACCTGGTCAATTTTGTGTTTGCTGAACAATGGGCTTAGTTTTTCCAGGCTGTAAAAGTCAGCTCGTGTGAAATTGTCTCGTTTGCCGTTGAGGCTCATCCAGTGACTGTTAATCCATTTACTACCGGGTTTATAGCTGTAAGCCAGGTCATAGGCAGGTGCGAGTGACCAGCGTTCATTTTTGAACATAAAAGCAAAATTCTTGGAGTGATCGTCATGATTACGCGCAATGATATTAAATGTCATGCGTTTTAGTAGCTGCTCCGCTTCGGTTGCAGAGAGTCTTAGCTGGCGAGCAATGCCAAACAATTCGGCGTAAGAAAATGAACCGGGCTTTTTATAGTCCACGTGAGCCAGGCCGTTGAGCGTTTGTATATGTATTTTTTTGTTTTTTATGCGATCAAAACGTTGGGTAATAAAATGTCTTCGGCTCCCTTCAGGAAGTAATTGGCACGGCATCATATCGATACCGCATTTTTCCGCCATTAAGTGATAGATATACTCCATTGCGCCATAGCCAAGGGGGTCGCCGAAGGTTTCCCGGTTTTTATTGTGCTCACTAACACCATCGAACTTCATCAAATAATGGGTAAAGCCTTCTGGCACGGCTGTTTGGCCTGAGCGAACCTGGGTAAAGTCTTTATTGAACGCTAAGACGGCTTTTGGCCTGGCTCCGCCGGCACTCATGCCTACTGAAAGTAAAGACATCATCGCCTCACGGTCTTCCAGGCCATTTTGCTTGAGTTCGATCTCGAAATGATCACGAGCATCCAATATGTCTTGTGCGATTGATATCAGAGATTGAATGTCGACTGGTTGTGATGCATTTAGACTGCGCAGCTGGGTTGCCGGGGTGTACTCTAACGCACCCATCCCGCGTTTTCCGGTAAATTGAAGCCGTTGTAGCGGTGTGATGTCATTCGGGGAACGGCCCTGGCCCGCGATCCATGCATTAAGCACTGCATTACCAAAATCATCAGGTAAAGAATCTGCTATGAGTCCAGGTAGTCCTTTAAAGGTGTGGAAGTCAAGTTCAGGAAAGCTATAGATGCGTCTTGATAATGGCATCTTGATTGGTGATAGTTCGATCCCTGTTTTTATAAAGTTGGGGTCGTATTCGAAAGCACCGACCCCTCTGTCGGTATCAAAGCTAACGGCTCCAACCTCGTGCGCTTGATAGGTGATGTTGATGACTTCCATTACCATTCAGACATATCCTTTTCTGGGTCGCGGCGTTGTCCGGAGGCTCTCTGGCGTTTCTTTCCTTGTAACTTTGCCAACTGTAAAGGCGATATTTGTTGTATTGGAAGGAACAAGTCCAGATGGTCAGTCAAATCTAAAGCCATCATAATCGCGATCAATATCTCGAGTTGAACCTTTCCTTTCTCAGCATTTAACACGGTTTTACGTGCGACACCGGCAAGGCTGGCTACCTCAGACTGAGTGAGATCTTGATTGAGTCGAGCTTGTTTCAAGCGCTCACCGATTTCTTCGGCAAGCGCTGATGCTGTTTTTTCACTCATCTCTCAAAGCCCTGATTCAGTTACATTGAAAAGCTATTTTGTGCTCAATGTATAGAATTTAGGACTTTATAAAGAAGTTGTCAATTATTAATTTAGAGTCCCTATATGGTTACATTAGTGCGATTTAGTGGAGGTAAGGTAACCAATTTGGGATATAAAAACATAGGGTGCTGAATTGAAATAAAACCGCATTCTACGCGTGATCATTACTCAGGTGCGGTGGCTAGCTTTTCAACCCGTACGGACATTTCTCGTGGATATAATGTAGGGCCAAATTGATTAAATATTGCTACATCGGCGGCATCACGGCCATAGGCTACTGTAATCCGCCCGCCTTTTGGCGATTGTTGTGTGGGGTCAAACGTGTACCAGCGCCCACCCACATAAGCCTCAAACCATGCATGAAAATCCATCGGCTTTAAATCGTATAAATAACCTACCACCATGCGTGCAGGGATGCACAGGCCACGGCAAAGTGAAATGCCCAGATGAGCCAGGTCACGACAGACACCTTCCCCTTGCCGATTGACCTCTACGGCTGAAAGCTGAAAGTGAGGAGCATCTGGATTAAAGCGAATATTTTCTCTGATCCACCGCTCAATAGCAGCGACTTGGTCATAGCCAGGTCGCATGCCCGCAACTATCTCTTTGCCTAAATCAATAAAGTAGTCAGATTCGCAGTAGCGTGTGGGCAGCAAGTAAGTGAGAACATGGGTTGGCAGGTGCTGAACCTCATCAAATGGCGCGCCAGGTGATACATCAATAACGTCAGATGTTAAAACATCGGCTGACGTGCGTATTGAAAACTCACCAGCGGGTGCGGTCAAACGCTGGCAAAGATTGCCATAGTGATCCGTATACTCAACCGCGATAATATTGTCAGGTTTGAGCGTATAGGATTCGCGCGCTATCCACTGCTGAAGACCACTGCGGGGCCTTAGCATGAGAATGAATGGTGTTTCTACGCTAACATCAAAGGAAATATAACAACTAGTACGAAGCCACACAGGATTTCCTTAACAAAAAATGACATGTAGTCGATTACTAAATAGCATTAGAACTGACTATAACAGCTTAATAATAGATGGCAATCTCATCGCTGACGTCCAGCGTTCTTTGCCACAAATACCCGGCTGACACGGCACCTTAAAAACTGGGTAACTGTCAGATCAGGTCTGAGCTAGTACAGCTAAGGGGGACTTTTTTCTGCTATTAATCTCAACTTCAATATCACTTGGCACTTACAGTTTTCCTGCAGCAGTCAAGGCGGTATGGATCGTTCTGAAGGATAAGATCAGAGATAAAGGTGCATCCAGTAGTGGGATTGCGCCATAGCTTTCATACCAGTTTGCCACTCGTTCATTTTTCGCATCAATCAATAGCGCAACACCACCAGCCTGCATGGCAACCAAAAGGCAGCGCCGTCCTGCAGACAGTAATAACTGGCCGCCCAGTCCCTGACCTTGCCTTGAAACATCAACGGCGAGTCGACCTAGTCGGAATACCGGAACTTCATGGCGAGCCAAGCCTCGTTTGATGACTTCGGGAGTACGTTCATAGGCAATTGAAGCGGGACTTAAGGTGTAATAACCCATAACCGTTTTACCAACTTCATCTGCAATGGCCAGATAAGTTTTTGCTGCACCTTTCTCGTGGCTCTGTCTGGCGTGGAGACGTAGAAATTGGTTTAATGCCGCGTCACCACAATCGAACATCGAACGGTCATGAGACTTGCCAATTGGCTCTTCATACCAGGCGGGTAGCATCATGCTCGCTTCGGCAAAGACAATGCTGCCGCCATTAACTTGTCATTGGGTGCTGGCGGGTTATCCAGCAATGCCAACATCCGTAGGCTATCTCTTTCTGTCAATGATAGCCGTTCGTGCTCGTCGATGATTTTCTGTGCCACAGACACAACGTTGCTGATCACGAATTCGGTTAGATTGGTATGTTGTAATGCGGCAGCACGCATTAACAATAATTTTTCCTCTGATGCTATCCGTAAGGATACGCGTTCATTGGTTCCTACTGGGATTTGAGGCATAACATAACCCTCACTTTGTGTGTATTCAAATAGTACACCGGAGCAAGATGGATTTCAATTTGTACGCATTGAAGTTGTCCAGTGGGGTGTCGGCGCCACTCGCATGACGCCGCCGCATCCCTTGTTTTCCAGAGCATAAACTAGGATTCAGGCGCTATCATCCAAACAAGATAGTCTCTTCCCAGTTCACTGAGCTTAATGTTGTACCCATCTCTGATCGATTGCTGATTATGTCGCTCACTGTACTCAATCAAGCCTATCAGGCCTAGCAGTGTCAGCCAGCGATGTGACATGGCATTAATGACTGTTTCTTCTGCGGTCGCATAGTGCAGTTCATGGGCGGGTATCTCATCTACCAACATCGGGAAAACGGTTAATACCGCCTCAGCCGCGACATCGCTTGGCATTTCTAAATCAGGTTGGTCGAGTAAGTAAAGCATCATCCAGCTAGTGGATCGAATCATGCTGAGTTCAGGATACCCATCCAGATAAGCCCAGTTAAACTGAGTAAAGGCGGCTTTCATCAGTTCGTGAAAACAGACATCCCACTGGCCCTTTTCCAGTATTTTACGACCTTTGGCTGTCAGCAATAGTGTACCTTTCTGTATCCGGCACAGTCCTGACAGGATTGCGAGTATTCGAGTGATGTGAACAGGGTAAACATCTTCCTCGGATCGAATAGAACTGCTCCAGCCAAAGCTGCCATGGCTTAGGCGCGAGGGAATAGCATCAACCATTTGCCGCGTGACTTTTAAGGGCAGATTTTCCCGTTGAGTCAGCTTAATGCCTTTGTGTTGGGCTGCTTCTGCCAGTATCTTGAAGATGGCCAGGATGGGGGCGTTTTTAACTGTTGCCACACTGGGATTAAAGCTGATGACATTCGCAGCTTCAAACGGGTTGTAGAGCAACTGGTGAAGTTGATCCGGTGTCATGGGTAGCTCGCCACTGGAGGCGATCTCTTCTTCCAATGAATCCATCAAAAACTGATCAATCATCGCCTGACGTTGCCAGTCGTCTTGTTTTGAAACTGAGGAAAGCAGGTTGTCTAACTCATTTTTGCTGCTCAGAAAGTTTGCATAGATTTCGTCATGAATCAGCAAGGGGCTGTAATCAAGCATCATTTGCAGGCGCACATTTCTGGTTTCGATAATAAAGACTGTCGGATCAAAATCCAAATCATCCAGCCACGCCAGCAACTCCTGATAGTCCGGGTGGGCAGGGTCTTGCAGTACCTCAAGTAAATTTTCATAGCCTGGAATGCCGCCGCAATCTTCGGGAGGGCAGGCATTTTCTCCGGCTAAGCAGAGCATATCGACATGCTGATCGCCAATCAGAGGCAAGGTTTTTTCAAGCGTAATACGATGGTCCCATGAATCTCCAAAGTCATATTCATAAGACAGCTGTTTTGCCTTACTGTGGAGTACATCGCTTAAGGCAACATCGGTTTCATCAAACCAGTTATCAAACCCTTCTTCGAGCGCTCCTGGCTCGGTAAAGCAACATTTATCCTTGGTTTGAAAAACATGGTAATGGCAGTTCTGCCAGCCCATGGTCACCTGAATGATTAAGTGCAGCTGCTCCAGAGTGATGTTGCTGGGTACTAACAGCCTGCGCCAGATCGAAGGAGATATGCCTTCCAGTTCAATATGAAGTTGATATAACTGACGAGAGATTGGGGATTTTTTCATGGGACCTTGGGTGCTCAAGCGGTGGCTGATGGTCGCTATCCTATCAGACCAAAACGCAGAAAAAGAGAGTGGTGAGTCAATGTTTTCTCGATATCGCAGATCCGCGCCATCAATACCAGAGGATCAAGCGCCGATTCTTTGAAGCCAAATTTTTTGTAGAACGACTGCGCACTAGGATCGATAGCATGAACCAATATACCTGCACCGCCCACAGCGTTCATTGCTTGTATCGAGCGCAATATACAATCTTTTAAAAGACCTGCGGCAATGCCTCGACCTTGATATGCACTATCAACCCCAAGCCTAGCCAATATCACCATGGGGATGGGTTCTGGGCTATTTCTTCTTAGCGAACTGAATGCATGCTCTCTTGATACCGAGCCCATGGCAATCGCATAGTAACCAACGACTTGGCGAGTCTTCGTGTCATTGACCACGTATACTCTCGCGGTTCCCCGCTTTTGACTCTTCAAGGCTTGTTTGCTTAACCAGATATCTAGCTCTTCAATGCCACATTGAAACGGATTGAGTTGGTGCTGATCGGTCAGTAGCGTCGGTGCACTTATTCCCAAGGTGCTTTCCTATTAAAGAGATCTTTCATGCCTTCAAGAGTCTGAGGTTCTGCACGAAGTTCGAGATCGAATGCCTCAAAGGCTTTTGCTTCAAGGACAAAATCCCGCTGTTCGGCCAGCACATTATGCGCTTCATTGATCGCCGCTTGTTGAATGAAAACGGTTCTATCCACTTTTTTCAGGCTTGCTGCAGCATCAATAATATCTCTCACCGATGGCAGTACCCGCATGTTGATTGGAGCTGTTTTTGTGGCCATAACACCATCCTGTATATCTGTTTAATATACAGTTTAAGTGGTTTTTTCGTGTAGTCAATAGATACACGTAATTCATGTCTGAGGAAAGAGGGTTAAACACTGACTCTACGAGAGCCAGGGGGCTAGGGTGTCAACCAGGTCAGTTGGTTGTTTTCTAGACAGGCACGTTTATGGTCTTGGTGACTAAGGCTCAGCCAATCAATAACTTGAATATGGAGTTCTACAATACACAAGGCATGTTGGTCCTCAGCAAGTGCACCTTGGTGATATAAAGGGCTACTCGGTGCCTGGATACTCAGATAATCTGACGCCCCCGCCGTTGAGCGCACCTGTTGCCACACCTGGTTGATGCGGTCTTGATTGTCGCAAAGCTTAGCTGAGGCTTGAATACGTAATTGCCAGTTAAGTTGTGCACACCAGAAAACCAGTGCGACGTCAGACTGTTGCACGATTTGAGAGACTTTGGGGCTGCGTTTGTCAGTGTAGATCGTTAGCTTGTGGTTTTTAGTGTCAACTTCTCTTAAAACAACGGTACGAGCATCAGGCAGTCCGTTTTGATCTATTGTTGCCAACACGGGGGTTCGCCAACCGTGATGACGATTGGATATGGCTTTTTCCAGCTCATTCCAGATGCTGCGTTGAATAGAAGAGTGATCATTTTCGCGCGTTGTCATCTTGAGGAAAATCCAGTCATATCAGGGAATATAAAGAACTTAATATAGATCACCGCGCAATGCAAAGCAGTAAAGATTCAGGCTGGCTAAGAGGTGAAATGGATGTTTAGCGGGGGGCAATTACTGGCAAAATTACTTACGGAAGGAGGGCTTGAAAGTGACTTTGCTGACTTTTAGATAGGCTTGGTAGGACTAGGCGGACTCGAACCGCCGACCCCCACCATGTCAAAAAGCTGGTTTAACGCCAGTAACTTAATGATTTAGATAACTTAATCGTCTATGGAGCGCTCTGCATAGTGTTAGAAATGGCCTATTATGAATCAAATGGTTAGGCCAAACTGAAGCACTGTATATCTCCAGTGAAATGCAGGCCCTGCGAAACGTTTTAGATAGGCAGGGCTGCTTCACAGACAGTCCACTTAATGTGGCGGTCGGTGTAGTGGTGCGTCATCTTCAGTGTGCTGTGTCCCATCAGTGTCTGCACGTATTCATCAGGGAAGCCCGCTTCGAAGTAAAGATGACCGCCTAATGCACGGACTTCATGAATTGTCGGGCGCTGTGATATCGGAAGCTGAGCGATTTCAGGCACCTTGTCTCTAGCTTTGGCAAACTCTTTTGATAAGGTCTCTGGTCGTATTTGTGACCAGTGAACTAAGGATTTACTGCGTCGGATGCGAACGGGGCGGCGGTGTATTATGTAAGGGCTTGCAATACCTGACTGTCTACTCCGCTTAATTACATTATCCAGAGACGACACCACCCTGATTCTAAGATGGGCTCTGAGGCCGTGTTTTTCGGTTTTTTGCTGGATCAGATGTAGATGGCCATCTCTGATATCGTCAAACTTTGCAGCGCAAAGGTCGCTGCGACGTTGTAGAGTGATCAGGGCAAAGTCCATGGCAACCTTTAGCCAGTCATCGGCGTGTGCATAGATTGCGTTGTACCACTCCCGAGTGAGCGGTCGGCGTTTCTTATCATCCGCTACCTTTGCCAGCGTATTCTCTGCCGGATTAGTGTCACAAAGCCCCTTTGTTGCACCGAATCGGAATAGCTCTGACAGCAGGCCTCGGAATTTGATGTAGGCATTGTTCTGGAAGTTCTCATCCAGGTAATCAGCAATCACCTTGATGCTCATCGAATCTACACGTTTGTCTTTCAGATCTCGCTCCAGCCGGTTCAATCGATAGGTTACTTCTTCCAGGGTGCGAGGCTTAAGTTTCTTGGTAGGTAGATATTCTTTTCGGTACCGAGTGATAATCTCACCGAACAGAACACTCTGTTCGGTGATCACCCGGGAAACGAGGTCGTTAGTGGGTATTAGCATCGCGTTTAACTTTCGCGCTGCCACATTCGCTTTTTTCCGGTCAGATCCCATGCCATGATACTTCCCTGTTTGAGGGTGGCGGTACTTGTAGTAACCGCCACTCTCGTAAAGGTTTGGCTCCAGGTCTCTGTTTTTATTACTTCTTATGCGTGCTGCCATTGTCTGCCAATACTTGATCAACCAGCGGATTACCGGTTGATCGTCGCTCCTCTTCAACTCGAACAAACCACTTTCCGCCTATTAGTTTGGCAGGAATGTGACCATCAATGCACCACCGTTTAACAGTGGATCTGGACGGAGGTGTAGTAAATCGTTGTTTTCTCCACTCATGCAGAGGCATCAACTGCTCATGTGGCATCCCGTTTCCTCCTATGTTGGTATCTGCCATAGGCTTGCAAAATTTTATGAAATAGCGCTGCAGCATTGGGGTTATGATCCAGTTCAGCGCGACTCTTGATACCGCATACTTGCAGGATAAAGTCACGGGCGCACTGTTCCGTGTGCGTCCCGTCTGGAACATCCATATTAAACTTTGCCCTGCGACGTCGATCCAAGTAGAGCCTGAAGTGGTTATCCTGGCAGAGCATTGCTGCTCGACGAGCAAGGTTTGCCATAGCTATCTCCTTGGAGGTAGGTCGAAAGGTCTAGATTCAACCACTTTTTGAAACAGCTGAGATAAGCGATCCGTCATTTCTTGATCGAAGGCCTTGCGTAAGTAATCACGCCCGATATCAATCTGCTCACGTTGATGGCGAATAATGGCTTCTTCATTCCATTCACCGGCCTCAAAATCCAACGCACTTAGCGCTAAATAGAGACTGCATTCAAGCTGGGTGATGCGCTCTAACTTAGTATTCATGAGATTCAACATTTCTATAGTTTCATCTTTACTTAGCGGCTTTTGAGTTTGAGTGTCTAAGATTGGCCACCCATCTAAATGATGGTTTTTTAAGAATCTCATATATCCTCCTGCCGGTTTGCTTTGGCGATTTTTAATATCTTACTCAGCTGTTTCCGTTGCTGATTGACCCAAGACTCGATTTCATCAGGGTAAAAATAGCCGAGCTCGGATTCGGTCTGTATTTCAGTTAGCATCATTCTGATGATCTGCTCTCGTTCGCCGTTGGCCGCGTATGCACGGCATTTGATAAACTCGTCGCCATCTTTCACGAACAGTATCAGATCTGAGTGGCGATACTGGCCGCCGGGGCCCCCGATCCAGTAGTAACCATCAAAAGGGCAAGGGTTAAGTTTTACTCTGAACGGCACACCAGTGTCTTGATCTGCGTAGCTGCTTGCTGGGCGGATGAGTGCATAGAGCTCAGTCATAAGGGGTCTCCTGTTCCGAATCTTCTTCTAGCGAAATTTCTTTAAGATCCTCAATACAAGTAGGGCAGGTATTGCCTCCAATTTCGTCTGTCCTCTCGTAAGTTCGCCATCCAAGCTGCTCTAATTTAATGGCGGCAATCTCTTTGCTGTTGCCTTCAAAGAACACCTCATTGGTGCAGTTACAGCAAACACAGTGAACCTGTGTGATCACCTCAAGGTCGCCTGTATCCGGTTGATTCAAAATAAGCATCAAGACCTCTCCGCCCTAAGGGTTCCAGATATTCCTGCATTGGTAACAGCCTCTTTGTAGCGATTCTGTATGCGCAGTTGCTCCCACCGCTGCCACACTTGCAGAAAACGATCGTCGCCGTTTTCGATCATTTCATGTGGTTCAATGCTGAGCATGATGCGCAGTTGCAGAACATCAAATGCCGCATTGAATAGAGATTGTGGATCCAATAGACCGAGATCCAGTGGGTTCAGATGGAATTGATAAGCGTTGTAGGTTGAAAGCAACACCTGAGCGGCGGCGCGGCCACCGCTGGTGTCTTTCATCGCTATTGGCAGCAGTACTTCAATGGCCTCGCGATAACGTTGCTCCAGCTGCTCTTGAGTGTATGCATTAGTCATGTGGCACCTCCTCAAGATGCTTACTTGCTGCACGCAATGCGGCCGCAAGGTGTTTGCGGTGTGTTTTGCCTTTCACATCTGCGTGGAGTAGGGCATACAGACAATCTTTAGCGGTTTCAGCAGGTTTGTTTTCCAGTAGGCACTTGAGCGTGCTTTTAAGATCATCAGCACTGGTATGCGCCCATTTACGGATCCGAGTGGGCCGACTCTGTTGATATTGGCGATCTTTAAACTGTTGGCAGGGATCAATTAGCCCTTTACCAATTTTAGGATCGTCACCGCAGTAATTTAGGCAGTCGCACTTTGATATATCAGCCATGTGGCACCTCCTTCCCACTACGTTCAGTACGCTTCAGTTTTACCTGAGCAAGCTGCAATACAGGTTCTTTAAGCTCAGGTGAAACTTTACTGAGGCCCATTCTGTTGATGACGGCGTGTTCTGATCTGGTTATCAGCATCAGGTTTTCAATATCTTTACAGTTCAGGCGATCGCCATCTTTGAAGGTGACGATATGGCCACTGGGTATTGGACCGTGGTTTTCTTCCCATACCAGGCGATGTACTTCCACGTAGTCATCCACGGTGTTTCCGGTATCTGTGATCTTGCGTTGCAGATACCCATCACCGGTGATGCGCTCTGTGCCAATAGGTTGCCAGTTTTTTGGGCGGTGGCCTTTCTTAAAACTCGTGCTGTTCGGACCACCCGGGCGAGCATTAGCAGCAGGCTTATGTCCTTGCTCAAACCGGCCTGTTCGGCCGGTTTTCCATCCATGCCGTAGACATATCGCCTTGATATTATCTGCAGACAGGTCGGTATCGAACCGTTTGTTGAATGCTTCAGTCAGCTCTTTTCGAGGTGTTTCCCGTTCCCATTTAAGGAATGTAAGCTGTGCTTCAGAAAGCTCAATTTTGCTTCTCTTTTTACTGGTCATGGCTCAACATCCCCTTTATGGCAGCAGGTTTAATCAGCCCTTCTGCACGGGCTTTTTCGGCTTTAAAAACCAAGTCGGCGTTGGCGATAATCTCGCGGCTGACAGTGGTCACAGCCCGGCTCCGTTCTATCTCTTTGGTCAGATCTTCACCCTTAAGGTCTTCATCAGACAGGCGCTCAAGCTGAGCAAAAAGGTGGTTGTTCAAATCACTTAGTTTGTTTTTCATCACAGCTGCTCCTGTTGTTGCTGAAACTGCTGGCCAGCTTTTAACTCTCGCTGGATCCGGTACCAGATTTCTTCCCGGTGTACTTCCACATCAGTCGGCGCATCGATACCGATGCGGATCTGGTTGCCTTTAACGCCTAAGATTGTCACTCTGATATCGTTGTCGATGACCAGGGTTTCGTTGATGCGGCGGGTTAGAATCAGCATGATGTTTTCTCCTTGCTTAAAGCCTGTTCACGTTTTTTATCGATGTACTCTGTTTGCCACTTGGCGGCTTTGGTATAGATCTCTTCCATACTCTCGCCGTAGAACCACTGCAGCCGGTAATGGCTCCAGGAGCCGGTTACTGGTGTGCCGATCTGCACAAGGAATCCGGTGCGTTGATTATCAATAATTGCGTCGCTGATTCCCTCGTACTCTGCATCGAGTCTTGGAGGCGTCAGGCCGAGCGCTGCCCAGACCTGATACCAGTCATCCTCAAATGCTTCCTGAGCAGCATCGACCATCGGAATAGAGCAGGCCATGGTGCCCAGGTGGATGATCTGCTCGGTGCGCAGGCTATGCTCAAAGGCGACCTGTGCTAATAGGTTGCTCATACTGCACCCCCAAAGTATTCCTGGTGAAATTTCAGAACCTCTGCTGCGATCGCTTTAGGTACCGGTCGGATCTTGGGTGTTACCAGGTTGCCCGCTTCGACACGGACGGTCTGGCTGACTTCATTCTCTGTATCGAGGATCTGGTACCAGCCATCTTTGGCACAGGTGAACAGCTCCCAGCGCCCGATTCGGGCTTGCTCGAATATCTGTGCCGGCTTAAGTTCCATGCCTGCATTTGCATCGGCAATTGCTTTATCCAGGGCAATATTTAGCTGTCGGTTCTGTTTGGTCAGGTGTTGGTTTTTGGTGCGCAGCTCCTGGGCACCGGCGGCGGCTTTCGCCTTCTCTTTTTGCAGTCGCTTCACCTGGATTTTCAGGCGTTCAGGATCTAGTGCACGCAGGCGTTTGATCTCGGTTTCGGCATCTTTCAGCTGCTGCTGAGCGTTGGTCAATCTCTGCTCCATGCTTTTTTCATGCTTATAACTTTCATGTTCTTGCTCATGGCTTATTTTCAGTTCGTTCTCCAAATAGGTACGATCTGCTTCAAGTGCAGCAATTTTCTCCTCTCGTTCTTTAAGCGCAATCTGAAACGCTTCCAGTCGCAAAAATTGCTCATGAAGTGAGGGTTCGCGGTTGTGTAATGACAGTTTGGCGTTCATGAATGGGCTCCTTTTGTTGACAGATCCTGTGCCAGTGCACGGCGTGCGCGGATGCGTTGTTTGACTTTTTCAAGTGCGGCAGGGGGCAGCTCCAGCAGGATCTGCATTGCAATGGCACGTCCCAGGGCGTTAGAATCAAACGCGTTGGTGTTTGCTTTCATCGGTATACTCCTTCAAGGCTCCCGGATACTTGGCGGTGTCGGGAGCCGTTTCATTTCAGGCCGTTCGGCCCACTTCAATCTTTATCGAATACCCAGCACTTCACGGTTTTTTCATGCTCCGTGATCTTGCTGCGCACCGAGCGGTTGGAATCAATAAACTTGCGGTTCTTACTGGTGCGTAGCAGGTGTTTCAGCGTGCGCATGTCGGGTGTGCGCAGCTTGAATTCACCACACCAGCGTTCGAACTCTTTCAGGTTGACGGATATTTGTTTGGCTTCGGGGCCATAGTGGTTCAGCTTAGGTTTGCTGATATCCCCGGTGCCTTCTATGTAGTCGTAGGCTTCCCAGAACTCGGTAACCATCGGGTGATCAGCATTTAGTGCGGACTGTCGTTCCATGGCCATTAACACCACGAATTTTCGGGCTTCAGCGATGATGGGTTCCGGCAGCAGTCCGAGGCCCTTTTCGCCCAGGCAATCCACCAGAGCCATCAGCATGCCGTGGTTCTTGGCGATACGGTACATGCGGATCTCGTCCATCTGGAACAGGTACTTCTCGTAGTGACGTGAAGCCGAGTCGAACACCTCCATCAGCTGCTGCTCGGCGCGGGTGGCCTGCAGCAGGAAAAAGCTGACGCTCTCCATCGGGATGGTTTCAAGCCACTCTGCCGCAACCTTGGTCTGAGCAGTTTGGGTTTCCCGGGTCACGGTGATGTGGGTGATACGGCTCAGAATCGGCTCACTGGCCTCAACCTGAGCGTTCTGGCTGATCATGATCGCGCCACGGAATAGCGGCTCGCGGGTTTCGTTGCTGGTGGTCTTCATCCCCATGGATCGAATCGCACGGCCGTTGAAGGCGGTTTTCAGCTCGTCCCAGTCAAACTGGCCGGCCTTGTTCTTGTCGCCGCTGTCGCGGTCAGCCTCGATCAGCACCACCGGCAGGTTGCTCACTTGCTCAAAGGCACGGTAGCGACCGACCTTGGTGGCCTTGCTCGGGTCAAAACCTTCGTATTCGAAGCGGCCGCAGGCTTTCCACAGGAATTCAATCAGCGTGGATTTACCGGCGTTTGCTTCACCCACCAGCTCGAAAAATGGGAAGCTCTTGTGCTTCTGGCGGATCTGCTCAGCGAACAGTGAGCCCAGCCACCATGCCGTTGTGACCACGCCAGCACTGCCAAAGGCCTGTGCCACCTGGCTGGCCCAGTGGGGGTTGTACTCGTTCGCGTGCGTATTGATCTGGATCTCGGGCGAGCCGGCCAGCGTTTTGAGTGACAGCTTGCCGAACTGGTAGAAGTCCTCTTCATTGATCGGGATCACCTTGCCGTCTTTAATCGCTACATCGGTGAACACGTAAACGCCGTGCTCTTTTGTGTAGCCGATATAATCGATCGTCTCGACGGTGCGCAGCCCCATCATCTGATCCTGCATGATGCGATCCAGCTGCTTGCCGCTGCCGATCCACCAGGCGTTTTTTATTCCCAGCAGGCGGTTCTTGAATTCACTGGCACTGGTTAGCTGTTTGGGTAAGAAGGCGTGTTTTTGTATAGACTCGTCTGGCATCTCGATGCGGAAGTAATAGGTACTCTCGTCCGTAACCTCATTGCGTTGAAAGTAGAGTGGGGTGGGAACAGCGCTGCAGACACATGACAGTAGCCCTGCATTTTTCAGCACAAGCTCGCGCTGATCGGCATCCAACTGGTCAACTCCACTGGCATCCAGGGACTTCAGTTCACGGTCGTAGGCATCCATATCCAGCTTCCACCACCAGAGCTTGCCGCTGAACTCAAACCAGAATTCACGTTTTTCGCGGTGGTTGTACATCAGCAGGGCTTTCTCGGCAGGGGTTTTGGCAAGCAGTAAGTCACCGTAGTAGCGGTACTTCTTGATGTCTTTGTCAGTCAGCCGTTCCAGCTGCAGCAGATCGTTCCAGTCATGGCGGCGGCCATTGATCAGCGGGATCTGTGCCGCTTCACATGTCCAGCCGCTGGCTTCTGCACGGTCGCGGTGTTTCAGCGTGGCTTTGCGACCGGCCCGGTCACCGTCCTGGGCCCATACCAGCATCGGCAACTTGACACCGGCTGGGACTTCTTTGCGGATCTGTTCCAGCAGCTGGTCGATGTAGTTGCCTGAACTCAGGTTCGACACGGCCATGATGCCGACATGCATCAGGGCAATGGCGTCGAATATGCCCTCGCAGACCCAGATTTCTTTCGCCTCGGCCAGATCCTTGATGCTGTAGATGGTGGGTACCCATGCCAGCCCTTTGTAGTTGCCGATGATGCGGGCCTTCTGCTTACCAAAGCGCTGAGGCTTGTCGAGCAGGCGTTCCCAGTGGCCGTTTGGCAGCGGGAAACGCACGGTGGTGGTGCCCTGGTTGATATGATGATCGTGGTAGTACTCTTGGGTGTACCAGCCGCGAATGCGCATCAGATCGAAGCCACGGCCGTCACGCAGGTATCCATCAGCTACCGCTGTGGGGTTCTTCTGGCGTTCGGCGTCATCCTTTGGGGCGTAGCGTTCTGTCCAGGTCTCGAACAGCTCCGGAAACAGGTCTTTGACATGATGGCTTTCACCGCAATTATTCATGCGGCCGCACTTCACCACCCAGGGGGTTTCAGTGCTGGTGAAGGCTTCGCGCTGATGACAGCTCGGGCATTCGATCTTGTTCAGATACCGTTTGGACACCACGCCTTTGTGGTGGTCTTTCAGACGGCCGATGATGTCGTCTCGGAGTTGTGGGTTCATGCCTGGATTCATGCCTGGCCACCCTGAGCTTCCTGACTGTCAAAAATATCGTCTATATCCACCTGCTTGCTGTTTTCACGCTCAATTGCCTGGCGGCGGATCTCTGCATCAGCGATCGGCAGCTGGATATCGGGTGTCGGGCATCCGGATGGGCTCATGGCATGGGTGATTTCCATCTGTCCACGAAAGGTTGCTCCACAGGCCACGTTAGTGCATTGCATGTAAATGGATCGCAGCAGTGGATGCTGGGCAACTGAATTGCGTACACGCAGGCCGTGATGGCAGTGCGGACACCGAAGTTTATAAACGCTTCCGCTCATGACTGCTCCTCACTACCTCGTTCGAACCGGCTGGCAGTTTCAGAAACATAGTGAGTGGCCTGGAACAGGCGCATGATGTGTTTGTCGAGCCGGGCACGTTCATCCTCGTTGATATCACCATCACGCAATGCACACTCCAGCTCTGAAATTAGCTGTACTGAGCGCTTCATCAATGAAGTACTGCTGTACAGCACATCCATATCTGCAGGTGCAGGCGGCACAGTGTCAGGCATGAACCACACAGCTTCGACTTCAGCACAGATGGCGTCGAGAATGCGCGGGTCTTTGGTGATGCGCAGGATATCCATTGCTTGATCCAGTCTCAAATGATGACTGTTCTGATCGGGGTCCAGTTTTTTACGAAGGGTATCGAGGCTGGGTGTGATGCCCATCATCGCTGCGATCACAGGCAAACCACCTTTGTAACTATGAACTGCGTGGTAAAACGCCATTTGGGGTGTATGAATGCCGCCATGGCATTGTCGTGTCCGTCTGCTCATGTCCGTATCTCTTCTATTTAGCCGTGGTTCACTGAGGGTTACTGAGCTTAAATGGTTGATAGCTAGCTCTTGCGTGACTCGATTGCCTCCTGAATCAATCGGGCACCCATACTTGAGCGTGAACGATCCTCGTCGTTAGCCATCTTGGTTACGGCGTCGATCAGGTCGACGGGCAGGACCACCTGGAGGGTGCGACGTGGTCTGTGAGTTTCGCTGTGTTGCGTTGTGGTGTTTGTTTGGGGCATAGCCTAGAATTCCTTTACGTTATTAGCCGTTAATAACCGTTATTAACAACAATGATTGCACTCAAATGAGTGCATGTCAACAAAAGTGTATTCGAATGAGTGAAATTGGGGACAGGTTAAAAGAAGAAAGAGAGCGCATTGGCCTGAGTCAGGAGGAGTTCGGCTTGGTTGGTGGAGTGGCTAGGAATGCCCAATCCAACTATGAAAAGGGTAAAAGAGCGCCTGATAGCGACTATTTGTGCGCGATTGCCCGAAAGGGCGTTGATGTGCTGTACATCCTCACAGGCACTCAAATGGATACATCAATCAATGGGTTGACGCCAGATGAGGTGGAGCTGCTGGGGATATACCGAGGCTGTTCCGATGTCGGGCAGCGGCACCTGGTGGCTGCTGGTAAAGCCTTCCAGTCACTGAACCCTAGCTACGAAAGCATTGAAGTTGAAACAGTGCTTGCAATGGCAGCAGAAGAGAAGAAAAGCTACGGTTAGCGTTTAAAGTGGTATGCACGCTATAATAATGTTTATTAGAAATTAATAAGCTGACAGGGAGTTGTACATGCGAATGAAGGGTATTCTGTTGGGTTTGCTTATGGCGTCTACTCAAGTATTAGCTGTTGAGCCAGCTATCCCTTTCGAGGTGATCAAACAGGATCAACTTGGCAGCATCAAACTGAGCCTTGATGTGCAGGTACCGCTGGTGGATGGGCGTTTGCCAACCGCTGATGAACTGGGTGCAGTTTCAGAACACCTGGTGGCCACCTCTGGTAAGCATGATCGTACCTTTGTTGCCTTCTACCTGCCTGGCATGGAAGTGGGTGCCGGGGCATTTGCTACAGCTCACCATGATCCTGAGATGGAGGTTCGGATCCTGGATTTTATGCTGATGCAGTATCCACAATACCTGGAACTACTGGAGTAGTAAGATGGCCAGCCAGAAGGTGGTCAGCATCACCTATACCGATCTGGGTGGAAACACCACTGAGCGCAGCATTGAGATCCGTTCTGCTGATGATGAACGCTTCAGTGCTATCTGCCACGTAAGCCACGCCCCGCGTACCTTCCGCTTTGACCGAGTCTCAGCCGTCAAAAGTGACACCGGCCAACCGATCGACCGCGACACCTGGATCAAAACTGTCAGCGGTAACGATATTCCCTACCGAGAACCCACCCGTAAACGACCAGTAGAAACTGATGGTCGGGTGAGTGTGCTGTTCACCGGGCTGGGTAACGCCCTGAAGCCCTATGCTATTTCGCTTGCTGAGGAACATGATCTGAGGGTGGTTCAAAAGAGCGTCAGTGCCCGGCTTGGTTTTCTAGTAACCGGGCCAACAGCAGGTCCGAGTAAAGTTGCTAAAGCAAAAGAGCAAGGTGTTCAGATAATTTCCTATGAAGCATTTTTGATGTTGTTAGAGACTGGAGAGCTTGATATTGAGTAATTGGTTTGATCCTAATAAAAGCTTTTTTAAATTGCCTGTGGTTTATTTGACTATTATTATTACTATAATAGTTGCTGTGGTTGTTTCTTTTTTTATATATAAATATTCCAATTTGTATTTCAAGATCAATTATGTTGGGTTTAATAATGTTTTAGAATATTTTAGAGTCCCAATTTCAATTCTTGCAATGCTAATACCTATTGTTGCTGTTTTTGCTGCTAATCATCGTTCTGAACAGACTAGAGAGCAGATTAAAATATCATCTGAGCAAAATAACTTTGTTAATTACTATAAGCATCTTGAAGAGTTTTTAAAGTATTTCAAGGAGCATACTACTAAAGACGTAAAGTTTAAGAGCCACAACCGATTGCACAGCGTTTTATTCCCATTAGCGAAGAAAGGTAAGTATCATATTGAAGGTTCAATAATAATAAGAATAACAAGTGCAATTGATGATGTTTATCATCTTTTGCAAATGTTAAATAATGAAGAAATAAGAATTAATAAAGAAAATAGTGTCGCTAAAATAAAAAATATTTTATTAATTTTAAATGACTTGAATGAACTGTTTGATGTTGATGTTGCAACTACGAATGTGCATAAAGGATCTATAGGTAGCTCTATAGCAATAGAAAAAAGAGTCGGTGGGCTAAATTACATACATTCTGACTTCTGTAGGCTAATTAATGAACTCAATGCTATTATGAAATTTGATAGTGGTTTTATAGGTTTTTTTAATATGAATAAATTAACGAAAATACAAAAGTGCGGTATTTCAGTTAATTACACTCCGGTTAACGAAAATTACATGTGATTCAACTAGACCTATCCCATTATTTCAAAGAAAAACCTACCCCTTAACCTCCAACTCCCCCTGCGTAGTAAACCCACCCTCACTCACTGTGTGCACAACGCGCTCTGTCACCCAGTCCGTTCCATCAATCTCTGCCTTAAACCCTACGACATTCACCGGCGTTTCTGGGTAGAGTTCTGCCAGCCCTTCAGCCAGGGTCAGCGTCAGCTTGCCACCGGCGCGGTTTAGCTTGCGCCATTCGGCTTTGGCAGCACTCTCCGCTTCTGCCTGATTCGGGTGAGGGTGCCGCAATACCTTGGCATTTTCGTCGCTGCCTACGGTCACTGTTTGCTGCTCACCGGTACCGGTATCCTGCCAATGAGTCTGAACCCCTGTGTAATCGCTGTTGCGTTCAGCACGCTGGTATTGGTGCTGGTCGCCATCACGGCGGTTGATGGTGATCGCGGGGATCTCGGTACCGCTGGCTGTGGTTCCGGTACCGGCTGGTTTAAACACCAGGCGATTATCTTTCACGGTGGCCACCGCGCCGTATTGCTCACCGAGGCGGGTTAGCAGGTTGATGTCGCTCTCGCTGGTCTGGTCCAGGTGATCGATTGGTGTGCTTGCCAGGCTTGCATCCATTGCCAGCTGCAGGCCGTTGCGGGCGGCAATGCTGCTGAGGATATCGCCAAGTTTAACTCCGTGATAGCTCTGCTCCCGTTTACGCTTGATGCTGCCTTTGAAGTCTGCCGATCGGGCTCGCAGGGTCAACTGATCAGGTGGGCCTGAGTGGCTGACTTCGTCCAGCGTGAATCGGCCCTTGTAAAACAGGGCGTCTTGCCAACCGATCCAGCATTCAATACTGGCTTATCCGGCGGATATCCAGCAGGCCGTCGCTGTCGTCCAGGGTTATATCGAGCTGGTCGGCTTTATCGCCGCGTTCATCGGTCAGGGTCAGTTTAACCAGACGCCGTTGACGGTGGGTGTGATGTTCTGGCCGTTGACTACCAGACGATAACTGGGTGTGCGGCTGCCAGAGTTCATGCAATGACCTCGGTTGGGTCGGTGATCAGGCCCACCTGGTCGATGCGGTTGTCGTCGACGCGGTTTAGTGTCAGGCTGAATTCGATACGGCGGGGGAGGCTGTCTACTCTGAACAGTGTGCCGGTTTCGCTGATCCCTTCGATTACCCAGAGGCCGTACACACGGCCAGTGGCATCCACCAGTACATAAGGCAAGCCCTGATCGCCCATGTAGCGCAGGGTATCGATTGAGTTACGATCGCCAACCAGTTCGGGTGACAGCCAGCCGGACAGGGTGATGGTGTCGTCGCCTTCGCCTACGAATTGCCGTGCCGGACGTTGGCCGACCCGGTTCTGTGCTGCCCAACGCCAGTTGGTCTGTCGCTGCAGCTGCTGGTAAGCCAGGGTATTGATACCCCATACAAATTGGCCCAGTGACATCAGCATGGTTAGTCCTCATCTCTTAGCTGTGATCGGGTGCTGGCAGCTTGTTGCAGTTGCAGCCTCTGGATCTCCATGGCCACCATTCTGGCTACGGCTTCGGCATCCATACCCGGTGCGGCATGGACGTGTATCTCGCCAATGCTGAGGCTGTTGCCTCTTGTACTGGCTGCCCGTGGTTGTAGTGCAGGGCGGTTGTCGAACTGAAAGCCACCACCTGCTCCAGCAGGTTGCAGCTCAGGCTGGTCAAATCCAAGCCGTTCACGTAGCCAGCCACCGGCTGTGTTGAGTCTGTCCAGGGCGCTGTTTTTCAAATCACCGAGCGTACTGCGCAGCCTGCCAGCCAGTTCGCGGCCTTTTTCCATCAGACGGCCAGCAATGCTCACGATTGACTCCATTACAGCGCTTTCGCCGTTACCCAGGCCTTGCTGCAGGCCGGCCATGACGTCAGCGCCGTGATCTGTAAACACCACGCTGGGTGAGTTGATGCCCAATATGTTTTTGAACCAGCCGGATATGGATGAACCCACAGAGGTGATCTTTTCCCTAACCTGGTCAATGCGTCCAGTAATGCCGTTGATCAGGCCTTGCATGAGCATGCTGCCGAAGTCACTAAACTGCGTTGGTAGTTCAATACCCAGGGTGGCCAGCCCACTCTGAATGACTGAGTAGAGTATTCCCAGTGGGGACCAGTTGAGCAGTAGGGCACCCACTCCGGCGATACCGCCGCTGAAGGCTTCTTTCACCTGTTGCCACAGGCCGGTAAAGAAGGCTTTGATGGGCTCCCAGTTGCGGTAGATCAGGTAGGCCGCTGCGGCAATTGCTGCAACGGCAAGGCCGATCGGGTTGGTGAGAAAGGCTTTGCCGACCCACATGATTGCGTGACCGAGCATGGGCAGCACTGTTCTACCTAAGGTGGTCAAAACAGTACCTAGAGCACCACCTCTGATGCCAGCAGCAACAAATACCCAGCGCATGATTGCCAGTGGTCCCATCAGCGCTGAAACTGCCAGTGCCAAGGTGCCGAAGGCTACAAGTAGCACCCCGGCGACAACGGCTACCTTAGCGATCGTGCCAGCCAGTACTGGGTTTTCTTTGATCCAGTTGCCAGTACCTCGCACTATGCTGGTAATCATTTGAATGGCTCCACGGAGTGGGCCATCGTTCAGCTCTGTCAGCTCTATAGCAACATCCTGGGCAGCGCTTTTGAGTGACAGCAAATCACCAGCGGCATTGTCTGCCTGTGTCGCTGCAGTACGCATTGCTTCGCCCGTGGCGTTTTGAAGCTCACTGATCAGCTTTTGCAGATCTCCGGTACCGGCTTGATTGGTCAGCACAGCAAGTGCGGAGAAGGCTTCTTGACCCGCAATTGCCTTAAAACTGGCCGCTCGCTGTGCTGCGCCAAGGTCTTTGGTTTTGTCGTGTAGTTCACTTAGCAGGTCAGTCATTGGCCGCAGGTTACCCTGCGCATCTTGAGCTTGAATGCCGAGTTCTGCGAGGGCATCGGCGGCCGCTTTTGGCGGTGCGGTCATACGGCTGTATATAGACCGGAGAGCAGTACCAGCCATACTGCCTTGAATACCTGCATCACCGAGCTTACCCGCCATAGCGGCGGCTTCTTCCAGGGTTCCACCGAGACCCGAGGCTACCGGCGCGACGTACTTCATGGTGTCGCCCAGCATAGCCAGGTCAACGTTTGCCCGTGTAAAGGTAGCAACCAGTACATCACCAGCACGGCCCATGTCACCGGCGGACATATTAAATCCGGTTAGAATGTTCGAGCCGATGTCTGCTGCCTGGCCGAGTTCAATGCCAGCGGCCTTTGCCAGCGACAGCATGCCTGGCATTGCGTCGATGATTGCTTCGGGGGTGAAACCGGCCATCGCCAGATAACCTTGTCCAGCGGCGGCATCAGAAGCAGAGAAAGAAGTGGATGCACCCAGATCACGGGCTTGTTTGCGTAGTGCAATGTACTGCTCAGACTCTTTGTTCAGTCTCGTAAGAGCCTGTACCTGGCTCATGGCGGCATCAAACTCCATGCCTGGTCTAATGACCCGCATGGCGCTGTAACTGATGGTACTGCCCATTGCAGCAGCTCTAAAGCCAGCCCCTGCAATATGATTGGCGGTTTCCTGTGTAGCTGCAAAGCTTGCCGAAGCAGCCCTCATCCGTTCTTGTCTGCGTGTTAAGCGATCCAGCTCATTCTGCTGCCGTCGCATGGACCTTGTCGCTGTATCGATATCCTGCGATAGTTTCAGGTTGTGCTGTGAAAGCTGTCTTACATCGATACCCACTTCGCCCAGGCGCTGTTTTGCGGTCCTGAGTGTGGCGAGGTGGCGGATTTGTTTTTGCCGCAGGTTGTTTACCTGCTGTGCGGCTCGCTGATATTGCTGGCTAAGTCGTTTGCTGGGGTTTTCAGTGGCTGTCAGTTGTTGCCGCAACCGCCGGGCAGTTTCTGAAGCCTGTTGGAGTTCGGTTCGATTCTTCTTTGTGGCTCGCTGCAGCTGCTGAAATGAGCTGATGTCTTTCTGCTGCCGCTGCAATCTAGATAGTTGTTCCTTTGATGCACGCAATGCTGCAGCGGTCTGCTTACTGCCCTGCATTACCTTCTTCAGCGGGGCAGAAGCCTTGTCGATGGTGCTGAGAATTAGCTCGGCGGTCAGGCGTCTATTGCTCACTTATCATCTCCTTCCCAGCGCCTGCGCGCCTTTTCTCGCCAGTCCATCAGTTCAACCAGTTCCATGTCGGCCATGTCGCAGGGTCGCCAGTGGAAAACCATGGCGATATCCGCTATGGCTTCATCTACGCTTGCAGGTAGGCCTCTTCCTTGCGCTGCTTCTGTACGAAAAAACCCACAAGCTCAGTGCCCACCGCGGTCAGATCGGCGGTATCCATGTTGGCTACGTCCTGTTCTGTTAGCGTTGGGGTGCTGATACGGGGCAGCAGCTTCTGCAGGCTGTTGTAATCCAGCTGGAGTACTTCCTGGAGGCTGAGTCCACGCAGTTCACCTGAGCGGGGTTTGCGCAGCGTGATTACGTTGATGACCTGATCGCCACGTTTGATGGGTTCGTCCAGCTGTACAGAATACGGCGGCAGTTCTTTGGGTTCTGCCTGGGTAACTTCGGTTTGGGCTGGTGTCTGGGTTTTTTCAGTGTCTTTGGTTGTCATGGTAAGCATCCCATTGCGTTAGTGAAAAAAAGGCCGGTAAAGGTGCATACCGGCCAAAGGGTGTTGAACGTTTATAAGCCGATCGCTTTACGTTGGTCAGCCAGCCGGTCGACGCCTGCGACCCGTTCGATCATGTTGATGATGTCGATTTCGATCACCTCGATGCCGTTGATTGTGAGCTTGTAGTAGCTCAGCTCGCTGGTGACTTTGAACGGGCTTTGGTCACCTGGCTTGCCTGTGCCCATATCAATGGAGCTGTGGCGGCCACGGCAGGTGATTTCGACTGCATCTACAGCACCGGTATCATCGCGCTGGTAGGCACCGGCAAAGCGCAGCAGCACGCCATCGTGACGGGTGATGCCGAATTGGAGCAGCGGCTCTCGCATGAGGCCGCCGCAAGTCCATTCCATGGACAGGGCTTCCATGCCGTGGTCCGTCTTGATGGGTGCGTTCATGCCGCCCCCACGGAAGTCCTCCATGATTCGGGTGAGTACAGGAGGGACAACCTCCTCAATCTGTCCAGCGTAGGAGATACCATTCTCAAACAGGTTCATGTTCTTCAGTTTACGGGGCAGTGCCATCGGTCATCCCTCCGTTATGCGTTGATCTGGCTGGCGAAGTCGGCCAGGTAGCGATCGGTGATGCGCTGGCGGAACATCAGGTTCTCCAACGGTGGCACCGGGGTGTAGTCGTAGTCGATGTACAGCTTGCCAGCTTTGAGGGTTTCCTCGCTGTTCACTGTGTCGTCGTACCAGGCAGAGCCATCGATGAGGTAGCCCAGCGCCTTCCATTCACGGAACTTGGCGTTGATGCCCTCGATAATGTCGCGGATCAGGCTGGCATGCATCGGCTTGTCTACGGACCACATGTGCGCTTCGGCCATGGTGTCGGCAATGACGTGGGCGCTACGGGTATAGTTCTCGAATGCAAACAGCGGATCCGCTGAGCAGGTGCGAGATCCCCAGAAGCGGAAGCCATCACGGTTGATCAGGGTGGTGACTTCGTTTTCGTTCAGATAACCGGCATCGGTAGCCGGGTTCTGCAGATCCCAGTAGATGTCCTTGTTGATGCCGGTGACACCATTCACTGAGACGTTGGACAGGGTTTTGTGCCAGCCAACCTCCTGGTCGATCTTGGCGCGTAGGCCCAGGGCTCGGGCGGTGGCATACAGGGTGGTTTCCTCACTGGCGACCGTATCCCAGCCCAGGAAGTCTGGCCAGATCACCATCGCTTCGCGGCTGCCGAAGTTGTCACGGTAGGTGACGGCCTCTTCTTTGGTGGCTGCACCAAATGCGCTGATGTAAGCAAAGGCCCGCATCTGCTCGGCAATGCCGACCAGCTCCGCTGCAACGGCCTGATCATCCAGCCCTGGTACACCCAGAATGCGAGGCTTGACGCCGAACTGACTCTCAGCCGCCATCAGTGCCTTCATGCCGGTGTATTCACCGTTGGCAGTGACAGAGCCGATCAGGTTGCTGGTGGTGGCCGCTGCATCGATGCCTTCCGGCACCCGCACTGCGACGATGATGGGTTTGGTCTGGTCAGCAATCGCGTCCAGTGCCTTGGATAGTGTACCGGAGACACCGGCCTGGCCGATTGCCTCCAGGACGTTGGTGATCAGTTTCGGCTTGTTAGCCGGGAAGTAGTCAACGTCTGCGTCTTCAGCGGTAGCCACCAGACCGATCACGGCCGTCGATACGGTCCGGATCGGGCGGGTGCCCTCGTTGATCTCTATGACGCGGACGCCGTGATGGTATTCGGTTGCCATTGGCTCTCTCCTGCGGTTTGCATTGCGCTGTGTGTTGCACTGCCATCAGTGTGCAGTCTCGCGCGTGGAGAGGGGAGCGGCGGGGCGTGTAGGAGGGGGTTTTACAGGTGAGAGGCTATAGAAAAGAAGGTATTGCAGAGCAAATCACACCAATGGCCACCCAACCCAAACCCATGAGAGTTAAACCAGAACCTGATATGTGAATGCGTTCGGTTTGCTGACTGATTTGGCCCACTTTTGGGAGGACTTCGGCGTCAATGCGTTTTTCTATATTGCGTAGTTGCTCAAGTAACATCTGGGCTTGATGCCTATCCTCATGAACCATGTTAAATAGACGATAAATGTTTTCAGCATTCACATCTTCTTTGGAGCTTCCGGTAGTTGGTTCAGCTTTTGAGGCAGTAACCGTTGCAGCGAGCATATTTAGATTACCGGATCCGATACCGTACACGGTTCTACTTTTAAATCTAAAAAGTCCTTTGATAAGTTCCCAGAAGCCAGGTCGATTGAACTCTTTTCTAATATCGAGAATACCTATAAATGTAATCAAAATACCCAACAGTTGCAGAGTTAAACCAGCGATTAAAAGGGATGGTTCAGTTTCAGTGCAAAAGGTTTTTATTACGAAAAAAAGCGACACTAACACCAAGCAAAATGCTAAGAACGGACTGTTTCTAAGATACCAAGAGCGTAAGCATTTGCGTAAAGTCGACATGTTAGTTCCTTTGCCTTTGATTCATTTATGAATGATAACACAGCGACATAAAAAGCATTTGGTGTGCTCTAACTACCAAGTATATCAATGCTGCTGAATCTGCATAGCAAACTCAACATCCTGCAAATGACTGGTATAACAATGATCGTCCTGCCAGAAGAAAACAGCATTGATCACGCGATAAGCGGTACGCCAGCCAGGCCGGTGCCGGTTGACCCAGCACCGTGCGCTGACAGTTTGGTCATGGTGCCCGAGCAGCAGCCACAGATTCACCGTCTGGCTGAACCAGGCGGCGATCCGTAGGAGTTGGGTGATTACTCTGGCCATTCCAGTACCGGCAGATCAGATTCAATGTCAGCGATGCTGCTGGGCATGGGACGGGTGCCCGCAAGGACTTCATCAAGTAGCTGATAGGCCGCTGCCCAGGTTGCATCGCGCAGGTTTACACAGTGCTGGCCCTCGGTAGCGAACTTCGGCACTGTGCTGGTGGCGTAGGTGCATGCGGACATTATGCCGGAGTAGTTTCGTGTTCTTGCGAAGTCATCGAGGCGCTGCTGAATGTCAGATTCAAACCCTGCTTGGATTTTGGTTGGGGTTGGTGGTGGTGGGTCTACAAGTATAGGGTAAAAGTTTTCGTCAGCTTTGATGATTTTGCCCTGGCTCTGACCTTCAATCAGAAACATGTGTATTTCTTTTGTGATTTCTACTGCATCTTCCGGAATTTTATCGCCATGAATAGTTCGGGAGTAAAACCCGTTAGTTGTTTTTGAGTAATACATAATTTAATCCTTATTTGCCTATCGCAATCCATTCAACTGTAGTGTTTTCACCACCAGTAGAGTATGCATAGACTCTCAAAGTTGATGTGTTTATCTGTTGAAGTCCAACGGATCTTGCAGAAGATAAATTACTTATAGCTTGGGTTCCTTGAGTAGATCGAAAAATTCCTGTGGGGAACGTTATTGGCAAAATAACGTCTACAAAATTCCCACTTTGAATGACCACTGCCCCCCACTGAAAAATCAGCCCACCCATCCAGCTCGGGAAAACAATATATCCATTACCACCTAACAGAATCGAAAACCCCCACCTCAGCTTCTTGGGAGTTACCGCGACGGTATCATCTGTCCCCTCATCAGTCTGAGCCTGAGTCGCTACTTTCATCATACCCAGTACAGATTCAGTAGCTTGCTTCACCCAGTTTTTGAGTTTTTTAGCAGTGATGAATTTGGTGTCATTGGTTCCTTCATCGGTTTCCACCTGCGTGGCAGCCTGTGCAATACCCGGTACCGTCTCACTTGCTGGTGGCATGGCAAAGCTGGTATCCCCAAACGTCAAGCTGTTGGCATTCAGGGTGCCGAGGGTGATGTCTACGGCCAGTAACAGTGCTGAAGCGCTTGCTTTCTGGGCGATAGGGTTTTCGGGATCAGAGTAAACGGCGAACAGGGTGCCGCTGTCGGTGTAAAGGCCGAACTCGTTGACTGTGTAGGCATCGCCGGTTTCATCTTTGATTGTGACGTGAATGATATCCGCTGACACCACTTGACCTGCGATAGTGTTTAGGCGCTTGGTTTCGGCGGTTAGTGTCAGCTGCTCTGGGTCTGGGTTGTACTGGCCGGTGCCGAGGCCGACTTCGGTGATTGTGACCGGGCCGGTGCCGGTGTTGTCGGCGTTGATTACCTCGGCACGGCCAGCGTCCGTGATGGTTATTTGTAGTACCATGTTATGCCTCTTGTGTGCTCAGTCGGGTGTAGGTGACGGGACGGATCACACCCTGGAATCCGATGCCGCCCTGGAATGGTTTCTCGGTCAGACTTAGGCGGGCGAATACGGCGGTGCGGAGGATCCCGCCCAAGCCTAAGCCGCCTGCAGCTGATATTCCTGCTGTAAACGTAAAGTGACTGCGCACCGGTTTGGTCCGGCGCACTTCGTTAATGATGTCTTCCTGGTACTCGGCGGTGGCCGGTACGCTGCCGCCGAGGGTTAGAATCAGTTCAAAGGTGTGCGGTGTACCGGCAGGGGTTTTCTGCCACCACTCGCGCATAGCCAGCCCACCCCCGAATGACTTGACCACGTCACGCACTGATTTGGCGGTACCCTTACGCCGCTGGATCTCAATAGCATCACGAATACGCTGCCGTTTTACTGCCTCTGGCCAATAGTCTTTCCAACTGTCGATAGACAGAGACCAGGCTAACCAGGGCAGCAGATCCGCCGGGCAGGTGTCATGGTTCCACAGGGTACGCAGTGGCACCGGCAGGTTGGTGGTGCGCTGGGTGGTGGCTTCGATTGCGCGTTCTGTGTCTGTGGCGTTAGGGGGCAGTAGGCTACTCATCGATGCCACCATTGGTCAGGCTGATTCCGGTGCAGTAGGTGGCCTGTTGACGGTCAACCTCGATGTCGGCTAACGGAGATGCCAGTTCAACACGCTGGACCCCTGGCTGATGCAATGCCGCATAAATGCCGGATAGGGTGACATCACGGCCGAGCGCGTGTTGCTTGGTCGTGTAGGCTTCGGCTGCCGCCTGAGCGGATGCCATTACCTCCGCACTGCCGGGGCCAGCATAGAAATACAGGGTCGCTTCAATGGTGTAGTTGGTAATGGCAGCGCTTTGCACGATGACGTGATCGGTCAGCGGGCGAACAGATTCGGCTGACAGTGTTGCGTCGACGGCATCCAGGAGGGATTGGCTGGCTGAGCCGTCACCGGTGCGGGATAGCACAGTCACAACAACGTCCCCTGGGATAGGGCTTATCGCACTGGCATCCAGCACATCACCATCAGCACTCAGAGCGTGGAAAATATAGGCGCCTTCCGGTCCTGCGGTGCTGTATCCCTCCAGTGCTAGGGTGATACGTCGGCGATAATCTTCATTATCCTCGTATACGGCAGGCACGGGTGGTACTGCATTGGGATCGCCAGCATCAATCAATAGGCGAGGCACACCGAACAGAGATCCTAGATTATCCAGGTCAGCATCCAGCGCATAGGCCAGCATGCAGGCCTTGGCTGCTTCATTCACACGCTGCCGCAGTACTGTCTCACGGAAGGCACAGACCTGCAGCAGCTTGACGATCGGTTCAGACTCCAGCTGCAGAGTGTCAACGAGCGCCGCATCGCGTGCGATCAAATCAGTTTTCATATCAGCCAGGATGGTCTCGTAATCGATGATCTCGATTACATCCGGAACGGGTAGCTGGGCGAGGTCGATTGCAGTAAAGCCGCCACTCACAGGCCACCTCCTACACGGGCAGTTGTCGTCATGTCGGTGTTACCCACTCGGCCAACCACTTCCACGGTAGCGCCTGCAGGTGCGTTGAACTGGAGGCTGATACGGCTGATTTGAAAGCGGGGCTCCCAGCGCATTACTGCTGCAGCGGTGGCCGCGTATAACCGCAGCAGGGTGGATTGGTTCAATGGCTGGTCGATCAGATCCGGGATAACGCTGCCATACTCGCGACGCATCACCCGGGAGCCTACCGGAGTTGTCAGAATGTCACCGATGCTCTGGCGGATGTGATCTTCAAGCGCCTCGATGCCGGTGCCGGTGGTTTTATTCAGGCCGATGGCGGTCATTCCGGTTCTCCTGTATTGGCTGGGCCTGGTGTGATACCGCCGTGGGTGTGGTTTTGGGCCGATATGCCATCTGAGGTCATATCACCACCTGTCTGAGTGACAGGCCCTTTCATAAATAGATGTTCATAAGAGAGCGTTATTTCGCCAGAACAGTGGATGTTCAGAGTGTTGTTCACTGCGTTGTGCTCGATATAGCTGCCATTATCGAACTGAATCAGATCAATGTCCGGATCTGCACTGGGCGCATTGAGTGCTGTGGTGTAGAGGATCTGGATGATGACAGCCTGCGCCGGATCTCCAGACGGGCAGGCCAACACCACCTGGGTGCCGGTGCGCAGTGGTCGCCAGCGGCGATAATTGCGGCCAACCTCAGCAGGCCATGGCAGCCAGCCGGTCAGCAGTCCTCCAGTTTTTACCCGCAGCTTACGGCCAGCGTGATCCACCTCGGCAATGGAGCCCAGGCGGATCAGTGATTCGAGTCGGCGGTTCAGGTCAGCAATATTCATACCCCGATAATGCACAGCCCGCGCGCGGGAGTAGAGCGGGGCTGTGTGTAGACCGGGGTTATACAAGTGCCTTAGAAATTACAGATGATCAGTTCGGTGGCTTTGCGGGTGCTTTTTTGTGCCAGAGAGTAGCCATAGTCGACCGCTGTTATGTTTAAACCATCCATGACCACCCTGATATCAGGGTGGTCGTTCAGGCTGATGATTACCTTGCCTTTGCAGGTTCTAGCCTGGTCCGCTAGCTTTTCATATTCATTGAATGGGAAGTCGATACCGTAGCCCTCTGTTTGCCAATAGGGTGGGTCACAATAGAATAATGCATCTTCCCGATCGTATCGTTGCATACAGCTATGCCAATCGAGGTGCTCAATGGTGGTGTTCATCAAGCGGTAGTGGGCATCGGCCAGTGTTTGTTCGATGTTGAGTATGTTGAATCGTGCGGCGCGGCTGGCATCGACACCAAATGTCTGCCCTGTCACTTTGCCGCCAAATGCGAGCTTTTGCAGGTACAAAAACCGAGCGGCACGTTGTACATCTGTCAGGGTTTCAACCGGGGTGTTGGATAACTGCTCCCAGTTTTGGCGGCTGCAGAGTGTCCATTTAAACTGTCGGTAAAGTTCTTCCAGATGGTGCTTCACAATGCGGTATAGATTGACGATATCGCCATTCAAGTCATTGAGTACTTCAGCCTTGGATGGATCCTTCAGAAAGAACAGAGCCGCAGCCCCTGCGAAGGGTTCGCAGTAGCTACGGTGTTCGGGAAACAGGGGGATCAGATGCTTGGCAAGTTTACGTTTGCCGCCTATCCAGGGCACGATGGGTTTGCTCATTTTTAGCTCCTTGTGGAATGGAGCTCGTGGCCCTCTCGTACTGTATCAACCGTTTGCAGCGGGGACACTTAATTTCAATTTTTTGGAAAATACCTTTTGCTAACAGCTTGTTGCAATTATTACATCTTATTAACTTTTGCATGTGAACCTTCAGACGTTTCTGATAGGCTTCCGGTACCGTGTCGACGCGGTGGGGAAGCCTTGGCTGGCTCACAGTGCCAATTCACTGTGGATCGGGGTTCGGTGATTGTTGGCGCAATCCCGAGCCGCTTCCTCTCTCTTGTTCGATCCTAATCAATTCGATTTATCATGCCAGCGGTTGCTGGTGTATCACTTTATGTTACCTCGTTAGGTGTTCGATCAGACCGTCATTAATCAAGTTTACATCCTGCGTACTGAATCCGAGTAGTTCACGGCGTTCGTATTTTACTTGTGGGCCCCGCCGGGCAATCCGATCGCGTAGACCAAACTGATGAACGCGGGCCAATTTAGCTATTCGATCAAAAAAGCCCACGCTGACGCCTTTGGCGTTGTATTTTGATTTGAGGTATTTGGTGGTGCGTAGTTTTTGGAACATGGCTTTGCGGCGTACACGCCCAGTCTTGGCCTGCCCTCGTCTGGGTGCATAGGCGCTGCCATCTGGATTACGTTGTGCGGTGATACGTTCTCGGGTAGAACGGCGCAGGTCAGTTGCCAGTGATCGGGCGAGCTTCTTACGTTCTGCCGGGGCCAGCTTTTCGATGAGTACACCGGCCCAGCGTTCGACATGATTCAGATCAGTCATTTGGGTTTAGCTCTTGCAGTGCTTCCGGATCTGGCAGGTTCCATTCCGGTACCGGCTCAGGGGCGTGGGTGGTGGTGTAGTTGCCACCCTCATTCTGAGTTACCAGTACTCGCTCGGTTAGGGGTAGGGTGATGCTGAGATCGATTTTCTTGTGGTCGATGATATCGGCTTCAAACTGGATTGCATCTGGTTCCATCTCAGGCTGCTCAACTTTAACCCAGGCTAACAGTGGCACCATGAGATAGTCGGTATCGGCTGCGAAGTCTGTGACGATCAGATTCAGGGTGTATTGGTATTCAAAGTGCAGGCTGTCTTGCAGTCGGGCCTGCAGGTTGCCAGCATCGATGAAGATCTGCAGCTTCTCAGGGTTGTTTTTCAGGTCACGCACGCTGGCCAGTAGCCATTCACGCAGTTCAGCGGGTTTTCGCACGGTCGTTCTCCTGGCATATCAACAGTTCATCGATCTGAGCTGCACACAGTGCCCAGTCTTCTATGGCTCGTTCCAGGTCGGCTTCCAGGTCATTGTTCTGTGCTGGCTTGGCTGCCCTCAGTGTGCAGACTTTCACCTCGGGACAGGAGCCACTGGTAATAATCACCGGCTCCGGTAAACGTTGGCCGCTGCTGCAGCCTGCGAGTGATATCAGGCAGAGGATTATCAGCCCACTGGCGATACTGTTCATTATCACGTTTTAGCTCCCTGATCTGGATTTGCTGGGTGTTTAGTTCGGCAGCCATGGCCTGTTGGGTGGATTCCAGTCGCTGACGGGCCTGCTCGCGTTCGGATACATCGGCACGCAGCTGCTTAATGGTAGCCAGTCGGTCGGCAGCGGACTGCTGGGCTGTGGCAGCAATCGCGGCCTGTTTCTGCACCTGGTTGTATTGCCAGATGTTGGCTGCCAACAGAGCAAGGATGGTGGCACCGGTGATTAGCAGCCGAGTCACACGGCACGCTCCTGATGTCGGGCATAGGCTTCAGCAAGGCGGGTGTCGTAGTGGTTTTTCTTGTAGCCTGGGCCATTGTAGCGGCGGGCGAACGCTGCCCAGTCCTGGGCTTTCAATGCTTCCCAGAGTGGCGGATCTGCCTGGATGAATCGAACGAAGGTTCCAAGCTGATTGGCTTCGCTGGTGCGCTGCAGGGCGACAAAGTCTTCAACGCTATCAAAGCCCAGGTTCTGCCAGTGGAAGCCCATTATCTGGAATAGTCCCCAGCTGCAGGACTCCAAGGCACTTGGTGAATGGATCTGCTGTGCATTTTTGAGGCGGAAATGCTCGGCATTCAATCCTCGGTAGCCGCCTGTCTTCTGATTCACCAGGACTGGATAGCGAGTAGAAAGGTTGATGACTTCTTTTCGATTAAAGCCGTTAGCTAACAGACGTCGGCGCATAATGTGGCGTTCATAGAGTATGGCGACACGGCCACCGGGTAAAAAACCATTACCACGGCTCTCTATCTCTTTCACAGCATATACTGCTGCCGGATCAACACCCAATAGCTCTGCTGCATGGGTAATGTCATCATCCCCAAGAAAGTGGTCAGTTGCTCTACCCAGCAATGCCTCGTAGGTTTTTTCGCCCACGATGCCGTCCACTATCAATCGGTGTGCCTGTTGAAACTCCCTTACAGCTCGGTCGGTTTCAGGGCCAAAGTCACCATCTACCGCTATCATATAATCTTGGGTGCGAAGGTGGGTTTGGATAATCCGAATCACCGGTCCTTCATCACCAATCTTCCAGTGTTGTGCGTCATTCAGTTCCATTGGTGCCCCCTGGCCATTCGTAACAGTTGAGCGATGTTGCCGTGTGCGTACCATGTTGCAAATGTCAGAGCACCCAGCATCAGGATCCCGATCGGGTGAATTTGATCGCTGCTGATCTTGCCGGTGACAATGCACAGTGCCACTGAACCGGTCACTACAATAACTAACCAGGCGAGCAGTGATATGTGCCGTTTGAATCGGGCTGCACCACGGCGATAAAAGAGCAAGCGCATGCAGGTTGCGGCGCTGCAGACGAATACGATCAGGTCGAGTAGATTCATTAGGTTCATTTGCGTAGCCCCCGAATCAGGTTGATCAGGTTCATGTCTTCCACTTGCCGGACAAGGGGAAGGGTGACAGATATGCAGAACACCCCACCGACGAAACCTGCCACACCGCTTTCCTTGATGAAGGTCAGGTTGATAATTTCAGGTGCGGCAATGTAGCCCATCGTTAGGCTGATCAGCAGATAGATAGCACGCATCCAGTGGTGCAGTTCTTTTGCTGACATAACGAATAGGGTGGCACCGGCGAAGGCGCCGATCAGAGCGTTGCCGTCGATGCCAGGTATGATCGCAGCGAGTCCGACGCTTCCGGTGGCAACGGTGATTGCGGTTGTAGTGCTGGGCTCTGCCATTGAGCTCTCCTTAATCCCAGAGTTGCAGCGTTTTGGCGACGGGTTTGCTGTCTGCCAGCGCAGGTAATGTGATTGGGTGGCCGTGGGGAATGACGGGTCCGAGCTCACACAGTCCCGGATTGGCTTCATATACCTGCTCGGTGACACGACCGGTGCGGCCGTAGTGACGCCAGCAGATCAGATCCACTGTGTCGCCTTGCTGTGCTCGCACCAGGGTGCCCATCAGATAAGCTCCACGGTGGTACGCTGTCGGCCACTGATCTGGCGAATAGCCAGAATGGCCTGACGGCGGTATTGGTCAATTGTCGGGTCCAGATTGTCAGCACGATCACCACCCTGCAGGGTGCTGTCATAATCGCGGTAGCGTTCGGTCAACTCAGCTTTGGCAAAGTTGTAAACAGCACGGCGGTATAGGGTGACTTTGATGCTGATGTTGTCGACCTGCTCGGCTGGTACCGCTGATAACTCGGGGTGGCCTGCCTGTTCCTGTTGGAATCGCCAGGCTGCCAGATCTGAATTGGCATCGATGATTCCGTTGATCAGGGCTTCGCGCAGGCGCTCGGGGGTGATCTCAGAACCGATCCGCATTACTGCACGGCAGTCGGTCAGGGAGATTTCTGGCCAGAAGGCGCTGTTTAAGATGTCGGGCTCTTCGAGGCTGGGTGTGTTGGCGACGAATCCGGTCATGATGTTGTCCTGTTAGGTGGGCGGTGGAGGAGTACATCTGCTGGAGTCAACTCTGCATCAGTACTCCTGCCGCCCGTCGCGTTGGGACGCTCGGTTAAGCCTGCTCCCCTTCGGAGTCGGACTTGTTCTTTTTGAGCTGTTTTTCAAGCTGGGTGATTTTGGTTTTAACGCCGCTTTTGTCATCCAGGCTCAGTGCGGCCTTTAGCTGCTCAATGGCTTCGGCTGGATCTGATTCACTCAGTACGGTGCCGATAGCTTTATGCAGTTTGGCTTTTACCTGGTCTGGCATGTCACGCCCGAAGGTCATATCACCGACTTGGCGTAGTACGGCTTCTGGTACCGCTTCATTGCTGATCAGTACGGCCTCAGCGAACTGCTCGGCCAGCAGACAGTGCAGCGAACGGCTGAATGAATCGGCCATGGTTAGGTTGTGGTGCATGGCGTAGTCAGCCAGAGCCAGTGCCTGTGAATACTCGCCTGCATCGATACACCAAAGCATGATGGTTGTAAGTACGTCATCCTGGACACCCGCATCAGATTCCAGAACGCCGGTGATATAAGGATCGTAATCGGGCAGCATCTCGCGCTTCATGGCGGCACGGGTCTTCATCGACTCGATACCCTTCAGACGGCGCTTGTCTTCGTAAAGCTTGGCCAGCATCAATTCGTACTGGCTGGCATCTGGCCGCACCTTTGACTCAGCCGCTTTGGCTGCTTCTTCAGCAGCCTTGACTCGCATCATGTGACGTTTGGCGGGTGAAATCATGTCAGTTTCTCCTGATCAGTGATGTAACCCAGCCCCTCTTAAGGGGCAGGATTTACAGTGACAATGTTTTCAATCAGGCAGCCACGGCCGTAATCTTCGACCACGTAGTCGTCGTTGGATGACTCGTAATTTTCGATGCGGTCGCGTTTCGGGTTGTCCATGATGTGACGACGGCGTGCGCCTTCCTGGAAGTACAAAGACAGATTGCTCAGGGGGGTGATCATGATCTTGTCGGCTGGGAAAAACGGTACAGACACTGCAGGCAGACCGCCTACACGCTTCTGACTGATCACCATGTCTGCAGCCAGCGTTTCGGTTGGCGCATGGTTCTGGTTGACGATCGGGAAGTATTTGTCGTGCAACAGATCACGGCCAAGAATTGCTACCAGCTCTGGATCTTCCTGATACCAGGGTTCCAGCAGGCTGCTGCGTGCATCGTAAACCAGTGCGTCCAGATGCTCATAGTCACCACCGGCATAGGCGGCAATTACACCTGCAGCGGCACCTTCAGTCATCACACGGGCGGCAGCATGGGCCCGGTACTTCTGCAACCAACCGATGTTCACGTCCTGTAGTAATGGATTGGTGGCGCGGTTTGAAGTGGCGGCATAGCTGGTACCATTGAAACCGATCATCATACGGTCCAGTGCCTGGCGTTTCAGGATCGCATCGCGGATACGGATCTGGAAGTCCTGGAACTTGGCCCACATATCCAGGGTGGCATAACGGATATGTGTATCGAAGTTGTTCTGGCGGCAGTGATAGCCCGTTGCATCAGTCTCGTGTGGATCCTGAGTCTGACGATCCTGGCTAGTGGTATCAGTGTTGCTGGCAATGGTGGTGCTCACACCAACACCTACTTTTTCACCCTGCTGATCTTGTACAGGCACCATGTTGATGCTGGTCAGAAAGGCAGATGATTCCTGCATTTTGGTTTCCAGCGTCTGCTGGATACTCGGTGTGGCATTGAATTTAACAGTGGCATCAGGGATGCCGTTCAACTGTGCCTGGCGGCCAATGTAGGCATTGAATTTTTCACGGGTTTCGTTACGCATGGTCTGTCTCCAAGTAATTCCGGGCATTGTGTCCGTTCAGCGGTAACCGGCTGTTTAGCAGTCGGTTACCAGCTCTCCTTTGCCACCTGAAGCAGGCGGGCGTTGTGTGAAATTTGGGGTTTTGTCGAGGGTGGTTTCCAGGTTGTCAATCTTTTCCTGGGCTTGCTTTAGATCGGTGCTGAGTTTTTCCAGCTGCTCAGTGTAATCCCCACCATCAGGTTTCAGGGTGGAGAACTGCTCCTGGAGGTTAGCAACGACTTTAGCAATCTCTTCGATGGCAGCGGTGACATCACTATGCTGTTCAGACTGTGCCTCTTCAGACTTACTGAACATCGCTTTCACCTTATCAAAGATGGAATTGCTGTCTTCAAATTCCAGTTCAACGCCATGTACTGCAGCAGAGAATAGGTTTTCTGGACGCTGCTTTTTGTCCTTAAACGGATTTACATTGGCACCGGCGGCAAATTTCATCATCTCGGTGCTTAGTGAGGATGGTTTATCTGTCATACCAAGGCCAACAAGATAGGCCTGACCAGACTTGGCAAAGTCCAAATCCAGTTCCATGGATGGATACAGCTTCTTGCTTTTATTGCTCAGAGCCAGGCCGTCCTCGTTTGGTGCAACACGGGCATAAAGGGCCAATTTCTGTTCACCATCAACTTCAATGCTCTCGGTTTTTAGCTCAAGTACATCGCCCAGCGCACCGAAGGGACTATCCGGAGAGAGACCAACGATGTGTTCACAGTTAACGCGGGCACCGTACTTGGCTGGATTGTAGGTCTTAGCGGCCTCTTCGAGCCACTTTGCATCGATCTCTCGACCGTCCGATGTGTCGCCTTCGACGCCAATTCGGAACCATTTGCTTTTCAGAGCCTTCTTGGCCATCAGTCTGTCCTCATCTGGTTTTAGCTGCTGCTGTTTGTTTGCTGATGAGCACAGAGTGGGCGTATGCGCGTGGGGCTTCAATTCGTGCTGTATGTATAGCCAGGCTCTACACGGAGCAGGACGGGGAGAGGGGGGCGTTGACCGATACTCTTGCGACATGAATGCAATGACTGACTTCTCAGAGATGGATCCGCGCCGACTTGCCAAATTGCTGTACTGGCAGGGGTTTCGCGTTGCCCGAATCGCAGAGCAACTGGGCGAGAAAGCCCCCACTATCCACAGCTGGAAGAAACGCGATGCCTGGGAGGAAACCAAGCCTATTGAGCGTTGTGAGTTCGCCATAGAGGCTAGACTGATCCAGCTCGTAATGAAAGACCCCAAGGAAGGGCGCGACTTCAAAGAAATAGACTTGCTTGGTCGGCAGATCGAGCGTATGGCCAGGGTACGCCGGTATCAGGAGCCAGGTGGCCATGAGGGTGATCTGAATCCGAATGTGGGAAACCGCAACAAAGGCGAGCGACGCAAACCGGTCAAAAATGAGGTAACGGATGAGATCACTGAGAAGCTGCGAGCAGCATTCTTTGATGAGCTCTTTGGTTACCAGAAACACTGGTATCGGGCGGGTGAGAAGTACCGGATCCGAAACATTCTCAAGAGCCGCCAGATCGGGGCAACCTATTACTTTGCCCGTGAAGCTCTCCTCGATGCGGTCGAGACCGGACGAAACCAGATATTCCTGTCAGCATCCAAAGCACAGGCCCATGTTTTCAAAGAGTATATACAGGCCTATGCCCGCGACATAGCCGAGTGGGAACTGACCGGTGATCCGATTATGCTGTCCAATGGCGCCACACTTTACTTCCTCGGTACCAATGCACGCACCGCCCAGTCATACCACGGCAATCTGTATTTTGATGAGTACTTCTGGACCTACAATTTCCAGGAGCTGCGGAAGGTCGCCTCGGGCATGGCGATTCACAAAAAGTGGCGGCAGACATATTTCAGCGTCCCATCCAGCCTGAGCCACGATGCCTATCCCTACTGGTCCGGTGAACTGTTCAATAAGCGGCGCAAGAAGGCCGACCGAGTAAATATCGACACCAGCCATGCGGCACTGAAAGACGGCAAATACTGTGATGATGGTCAGTGGCGAAACATCGTCACGGTGGAAGATGCGGTTGCTCAGGGCTGTGATCTTTTCGACCTGGATCAGTTGCGACTGGAGTACAGCGAGCCTGATTACGAAAACCTGCTCATGTGTCAATTTGTCGATGATGACAAGAGCCTGTTCGGCCTGATGATGATGCAGCGTTGTATGGTTGACTCATGGGAAGTGTGGGACGACTTCAAGCCATTTGCACCTAAACCCGTAGGCAGTCAGCCGGTATGGATCGGATACGATCCCAATGGTGAAACCGAAACCGGTGACAACGCAGGGCTGGCGGTGATCCTTCCACCGAAGTCACCAGGTGGTAAATACAGAGTCATCGAGCGCATGCAGCTACGTGGACTGGACTATCAGGATCAGGCAGAGCAGATCCGCAAAATGACATTGAAGTACAACGTAACCCACATAGGTATCGATACAACCGGTATTGGCTCAGCGGTGTATCAGTTAGTCCGGAATTTCTTCCCTGCTGCAGTCCAGTATCAATACAACCCAGAAGTGAAAGGTCAGTTGGTTATGAAAGCTTATCAGCTGATTACTAAAGGCCGTCTGGAGTTTGATGCTGGCTGGATAGACATAGCCCAATCATTCATGGCGATCCGCAAGACAACCACAGCCAGTGGTCGCCATATCACATACATAGCCGGACGCAATGGTACTACCGGCCATGCAGATCTTGCATGGGCTGTGATGCACGCGCTGGATAAAGCACCCCTGGATATCGACGGTCCGACAACCGGATCCGGCAACAGCATAATGGAGATTTACTGATGAGCGAGACAGCACAGAAACAGCCAGGCATCGAGGCGTTCAGCTTTGGTGACCCGACACCGGTCCTAGATAAACGGGAGATTCTGGATTACATAGAGTGTTACAGAATGCTCAAGTGGTATGAGCCACCGCTATCGTTTGAGGGGCTGGCAAAGTCATTTCATGCTGCCACACACCAGAGCAGCCCTATCTATTTCAAGGCCAACATCCTGACCAGTTGCTTCCAGCCACACCGTCTGCTCAGTCGCCAAGCATTCCGGCGCTGGGCCTTGGAATACATCATCTTCGGCAACAGTTACCTGGAGAATCAGACCAGCATGGGTAATCGTTCAATGAAGTTGGAACCCTCTCTGGCCAAGTACACCCGCCGTGGTATTGATATGGATACCTACTGGTTCGTGCGTGGCTGGGGAGAGGAACACGAATTCAGAAAGGGCAGTGTATTTCATTTGATGGAACCCGATATCAATCAAGAAATATACGGCTTGCCCGAATACCTGGCTGCCCTGAACAGCGCCTGGCTGAACGAAAGCGCCACGCTGTTCCGGCGCAAGTACTACCTCAACGGCAGCCATGCTGGTTTCATCCTTTACATGACCGACACGGCTCAAAATGAAGATGATGTTGATAACCTTCGCCAAGCCCTGAAAGACAGCAAAGGCCCAGGCAACTTCCGCAACCTGTTCATGTACAGCCCGAACGGCAAGAAAGACGGCCTGCAAGTGATCCCGATCAGTGAGGTAGCCGCCAAGGATGACATCTTCAATATCAAAAATGTGACCCGGGATGACATGCTCGCAGCGCATCGAGTGCCGCCGGTGCTGATGGGGATCATGCCCAGTAACGTAGGTGGCTTCGGTGACGTCGAAAAAGCATCCAGGGTATTTGCCAGAAACGAACTGGTACCGCTGCAGAGCCGCTTCCTGGAAGTGAATGAATGGCTTGGACAAGAGGTGGTGAAATTCGACCCCTATGTGATCGAGGAAGTCATTGAGAAAGGAGGAGTTTCGGCCCGTTAAACACAAGAAGCTTCGCAAGAATTATAGCATATAACCTGCTGATATAGATGAAAAAGCCAGTGTTTAGCTGGCTTTTTTTATGGCTTTTGATCACTCGCAGCGTGAAGCGGTACCGCCTGGAAATGACCTGGGTGGTGGTTGGACCAGGTTCAGTATTTCTAGAACCAGATTGGCCATTTCAATACGCTGAGCCTCTGGTGCTGTTGCATCTAAGCATCCTCGACACCCCATGCTCACTATCTCGTCAATTGGTGCTGAAGGTTTTTGCATTGTCAGCAGTCGCTGCTTTGTTGATGACAGTGCATCTATTACGCTCTGATATGTCATGTAATTTCTCCTAAATAAAATAAATCCTCCTTGATTCTAGCGTCACGACACATTGGCGTGCCCAGCTGCGTTTCCCTGCTGAGGAAAGCGCTCGTCCCCCTCCACGCCTGCGGTGCTTCTTGAACGTGTAATTATGCAGTGCATGATAGGGCTGCAGGACAGGCCCGCTGTGGGCTGTTCATGGCTATTGTAAGCTGTTGTGATCATGCATTTTTATGCAGCTACAGAGGGGGTTGGAGCGCTTTCTGATGGGTGTTGCGTGAACCTCTATTCTCTCTTTGATGTCGGGAAAAGGTAACAAAGGTGATCTTGGCTTAAATCGTCTGTAAGTTTCTGTTCTATATTGCTTTATTTGTCACCATTAAAAGGTGACGAAAGGTGACACAAAAGGTAACGGATTCCTAAGTGATTGAGATATATATATTTTATTTTATATTAATATCACATATATAGAAGGTAACACATCACCTTTAAATCACCTTTTTGTGACCTTTAGGCTGTGTCAATTAATCTTTATATTTCAGCAGGCTAGGGCTTGTTTTTGGATTCCGTCACCTTTGTCACCTTTTTCCGATGAGTTTCTGAAAAAATTCAGCTCACGTGCATGTGCAAGGCGCGTAGGTAGAGATTTGAGTTTTAATCTTTGGACGCTTAGCCGCTTTCACTTTACCGGTTAGAAAGTACTGTATATCTCCAGAATTTCTCCAAAATTTCTCCACAAACAAAAACAGCCGCTTCGTTATCAACGTAAGCAGCTGTTTTTGTTTGCAATTCTGGTAGGACTAGGCGGACTCGAACCGCCGACCCCCACCATGTCAAGGTGGTGCTCTAACCAACTGAGCTATAGTCCTATATTGTGGCGCGTATTATATAGGCTTTACCTGTTCCTGCAACTGTTTTTCAAGACTTTTTTGCATCAATGTGACCTCACAGCGCTGGGCTGGCTTGATAGGGGTGAAAACAGGCGGTTTTGGGTTTAAGCTTAGCGCTTGATTTTTTTAAGGCTTATTGGACAAACACTATTTATGACTCCTGCCATAGATCTTGCCCGTAAATCTGGTGTTGCACATCAGGTGCTTAGCTATACACACGATCCTCAAGCCACTTCTTATGGCAATGAGGCGGTGGAGAAGCTGAACCTGCCAGCCGAGCAGGTTTTTAAAACCCTGGTGGTTAACCTGGATAGCAAGCAGTTAGCGGTTGCGGTGCTACCTGTCTCCGGTAAGCTAAGTCTGAAGTCGATGGCTAAGACGCTGGGCGCCAAGAAAGCGGATATGGCTGATAAGGCGCAAGTGGAGAAGGTAACCGGTTATGTGCTTGGTGGCGTCAGTCCATTGGGGCAGAAAAAACAGCTGAAAACGGTCATCGATATCTCGGCTTGTAGCTATGCGGCTGTGTATGTCAGTGCCGGGCGCCGGGGTCTTGAAATAGCTATTAGCCCTGATGATCTGAGTGCTTTGACAGGGGCGGTGTTTGCATCGATACAGAGTCAGGCCTGACTCGTTATGACTGAAAGTGAAATGACTATGAAAATATGGATCGATGCGGATGCCTGTCCGGTGGTGATTAAAGACATTCTCTATAAAGCCGCCGTGCGTGCTGAGTTACCCTTGATACTGGTGGCCAATCAAGCCATGCGTGTACCTGCATCAGATTGGATCAGTACCCTGCAGGTGTCAGCGGGGTTTGATGTGGCGGATAACGAAATCGTGCGCCAGTCGAATGCGGGTGATCTGGTAATCACCAGTGATATACCTCTGGCCGCTGAGCTGATTGCCAAGGGGGTGCAGGCGCTAAGCCCACGGGGAGAGTTGTTTACCAAGGACTCCATTGGTGCCCGTCTGAATATGCGTGATTTTCTGGAAACCCTGCGCAGCAGCGGTGAGCATACCGGTGGCCCGCCGCCTTTGCATCAGCGCGACAGGCAGGCGTTTGCGGCTCAGTTCGACAAACTGATCAGTCGTTATCTTCGACAGAAAAAAACCAGTTGAAGGAGACAGCTATGCGTTTTCTGGTTGTGGGGGCAGGTGGTATTGGCTGCTATTACGGTGCGCGCTTGCAGGCGGCGGGTCATGAGGTAGTGTTTGTAGCACGCGGCGAACACCTTCGAGTAATGCAGCAACAAGGGCTTCAGGTTGAACACGCTGAATTACACTTTGCCCGGCCGGTTGTGGCAGTGTCTGAGTCTGAGGTGCTGGCGCGTTACAGGGCTGATGAGTTTGATCTGATTCTGCTGTGCTTTAAGGCATTCGACACGCTGGACTGGTTGGTGCGGATGACTGACTGGCTGGAAGCCGCTACAACGCCCGTACTGTCGTTACAAAACGGTGTTGATAATGAGCCATTGATTGCGGCGCAAATTGGTGCGGCGCGAACTTTAGGCGGCCTGGCTGTACGCATCGGTGGGCATATTACTGCACCCGGCTGTGTGGCGGCTGATGGACCCGCACAAATCATTATGGGGCCTTGGCCTCAGGCCGACAGTATCGACAGTGATGGTTATCGCTGGCTGCAGCAGTTGAATCGTGTGTTTATAGATGCCGGCATACCGGCACGAGTAACACCAGATATTGCTCTCGAACTCTGGCGCAAGCTATTGATTAACAATGGCGTTAATCCGCTATCGGCCCTAACTGGGTTGACCACACGTGAACTGGTTCAGGATCCCTATTTTGGTCAAAGTGTCCGCCAGATGATGCTGGAGACCGCGGCGGTGGCACAGGTCGATGGCGTCAGTCTAAATAATGATGATATTGATGAAATGATTGCCCTGTTAAACAGTTTTGACGCGATTAAAACCTCAATGCTGGTGGATCATGAAAAGGGTAAACCGCTGGAACTGGATGCTATTTGCGGAGCCGTCATTCGACGAGCAGACCAGGCGGGTATAGACACGCCCGTTAACCGACTGGTCTATGCCTTATTGAATCAATCTGGATGATGATAGTTGGATGGTGTGGGTGATTGCCAACCTTCTAAAGTCCCAGGCGCTGGCGTGAGAATCTGTACTTCCAGCGGATAGCAGTCGGCTTTGTCGCTGGAATGTTCGTTGCCGCAATCACCCCCTGGGCAAGCGGAGAGCACGCCGGTTAGATCGACTTCAGCAAAAAACTCCAGATAATCACCCGGCCTGACCGGGCTGGCCTTCATGAAATACTGATGGGTGTCCTGAGTGAAGCCCGTGCACATAAATACATTCAGCACATCATGTACCAGTCGCTCCACACGTGAAGCCTCAATCCCGGTTGCTGCGCTGAAGGCACGGTATAGGTTGGAATGGCAGCAGTTGTGGTAGGCGTCTCCACTTAGCAGTTGATGAGTATAAGGGTCGCAACGGGTGCCAATAACATCGTGAACACTGCCACCGTCCTGATCAAACCCATACCAGTCCAGCGTGTCGTGGGTGATGGTTGCCAGGGGCCTTAAATAAGGAAAGTTACTCCAAAGACGATCGCCAGTAGACAGATGCGTGCCATGCAGGGCGCGTGTTTTGCCGGAGTAAAAATGCTCTTCCGGGTTATGGCGGTTAAATAGATTCAGATCGCCTACCTGCGGGCCCTCAACACTAAGAATACGAAAGAAGCTACCGGCAGGTACCTGGAAAACCCGGGCCTCTCTGGCCGGGATTCTCAGTGTTTCTGTGCCGCTGAGTTGGCTTCTGGCATTCAGGTAACAGGGCATGTCTGGTGATGGCAGAGTTTCCGTCGGATAGCAGATGACTGGTTTGACTGCTCGGCGTTCTGCCGCATCAGCGGGTGCTGGATTTTGTGCCGCAGGCTTCATTACATACTCCTGATGGTTTTTGAATACATCCTTATTCAATATGCCATATTTTCGTACTGGCTGATAAGAGGAGAGAATGCAATGGATAAAGTTAGATAAGTTTAATGTAAAATCGTCTAATATCCTTTCGTTAAGCACTAAATGTGGTATTTTTACCACATCAATAAAAAACGTGAAGGGTAGTATAATGAAGAGTTGGTCGCTTAGGTTGAAATTGATTCTGGGGGCCGTGCTGGGACTTACCCTGACATTGGCTGCTGTGATTCTGACGGGCTGGCTGGCCATGCAAAAAAACGGTCAAGAGGCTGTAAAGCAGGCATCAACTTCTTTTGAGTCATTGGTGGTTAGTAATCTACATGATGCGGCCTTATCTGTGGCAACTGAAGTATCGGTGTTTATCAACCGCAGCTATGATGCCCCCAATACGCTTGGCAGCATGATCAGTTCAACGGCCAGCGGCAGCGATGCTGATGCACCTCCCTTTAAGCGCTCCACAATTAAACAGATGGTTCGGGATACCTTGGTAGCGAACCCATCAATCAGTTCCGCTTATGCTCATTTTGAACCCGATGGGTATGATTGGCAGGATGCGTTTAATATCGGTCCGCATCTGGAACATTCTTCTGATACCGGTGTACTGGAGCTTTACTGGATTCGCGACGCTGACGAATTGGTTTTTTATCCGACACCTGACAGCAGCTTTAAATACGATGAGAGTCTGAATGACTTTGGCATCCGTGAATCGGAATGGTATTTGTGCGCGCGCGATCAAAAGAGGCCCTGCATAATGGAGCCTTATCTCTATGAAATAGAAGAAGGACATGTTGAACTCCTGACCTCATTGGTCTACCCGGTGGTTGTGGATCAGGAGTTCAGAGGGGTTGTTGGCGTAGACATTAATTTGCCAGTGATCCAACAACAGGTTAATGACTATCAGCAAAGTCTATTTAATGGGCAGTCCGATATTCATTTGATTAGCAGCAAAGGTTTGGTCATTGCCAGTAGTGCCTTTCCGGATCAGGCCGGGAAGCGCTTGAGTGAGGCCAATGCAGAGTTGCAGAGTACTTTGTCATCGATGCAAGGGGCCCTGAGTGAGGCAGGAGATACTACCTTGGTAAGGGCGCCGGTGAAATTTGAAGCCTTTGATCAGGAATGGTCAGTGGTTGTGAGCATTCCGACGGCCGTTGCGTATGCGGCAACACGTGAACTAGAAGCCAATTTGGTTGGAGGCTATCAGCATACGGCGCTGACTATGCTGACGTTGGGCGGTATTCTGCTGCTGCTGGCGGTGATACTGCTAAGCTTGTGGTTACGTTTCACCACTCAGCCTATGGTGACTATGCGTGCGCTGGTTGAAGATCTATCCGGTGCAGAAGGAGACTTAACCCGTAAGCTGGATGTGAATAGCCATGCAGAACTGATCGGTATAGCCAATGGTTTTAATGCCTTTACCGCTAAATTGGGGTTGATGATTCTTGATCTGAACGGTTCGGCCCGAGCATTGCGTCAACAGAGTGAATCGCTGGTTCAGGCTTCACAACAGACTGCCGAAGCAACACGTTCGCAGCAGGAAGAGATGCAGAGTGTGGCATCTGCCATGACTGAGATGTCAGCTACAGCTAATGAAGTCGCAGATCTTGCCAACCGTACGGCACAGCAGGCAGAAGACTCCAATGATGCCCTGTCTGAGGCCAAAGAGGCGTTTCGCCATACCGTGGATGAAGTGCGTAGTGTAGCCAGCGAGATCAATGCGGCCAGTGAGCGTGTTGCCAGTGTTGCCGCAAGCAGTCAGAATATTTACGGCATGATCGACGTAATTCAGGGGATTGCTGAACAAACCAATTTGTTGGCGTTGAATGCGGCGATAGAAGCTGCGCGGGCCGGTGACCAAGGGCGCGGCTTTGCAGTAGTCGCCGATGAGGTACGAAATCTGGCTAAACGCACTCAGGATTCCACAGAACAGATACATACACTGATTGAAACACTGCAGAAAGAAGTGGCTGCGTCGGTGCGGGATATGGAGTCCAGCACTCTGCGAGTATCTAAAACCGTAACTGAAGCCAGCCAGGCCTATGATCAGATGGAATCGGCCGCAAAGAATATTGCATTGATAACCAATAATGTTACCCAGGTTGCAACGGCTGCTGAAGAGCAGGATAAAGTGAGTGAAGAGATTAATCGCAATATTACCGTAGTGGAAGATGCCAGTGTGCGTCTGGCTGGACTGGCGGGAGATGTGCGTGAAGTGAGTGAAACCATGAGCCAGATAACCGATGCGCTGGAAGCGCAGTTGGGCAAGTTCAAAGTCTGAGCTGGCACCTCTGAGGTTGCAAAAAACGCCGGTTACTTACTTCAACCGGCGTTTTTGTGCATACATGTGCTGGTCAGCTACCTGCGACAGTTCGATTTCCGTTTCCCCATCGTCGGGATAAAAAGCAATGCCGATGCAGCAGCTTGAGGTAATTTCCAGATCACCTAAGAGAAAGGGCTGCTTCATTTGTTCTAATATTTTTGTTTTCACCGCGTCTGCTTCACTACGCTGCTGAATGCCTTGTAGCAGAATGGTGAATTCATCACCACCCAGGCGGCTGACGGTATCAGATGCGCGTACACTGTCCATCAGGCGTTGCGCAATCGCACAGAGCAGTTCATCACCTACAGCATGGCCATACTGATCATTTACGGGTTTGAAGTCGTTCAGATCAATCAGCATTAGGGCAAAGTTACCCTGTTCCCTGATTGCCAGTTTGATTGCCTGATCAATACGATCGGCAAACAGGGACCGGTTTGCCAGTCCGGTAAGCGGATCATGCTGCGCCAGGTAGCGCATCATATCTTCAGTTTTTTTGCGTTCAGTCAGGTCCCGTGTGACCCCCAAAACCCCGACAAACTGACCTTGTGCATCATAAATGCCGGAAGTCTTCACTTCCGTCCACACAGTTGAACCATTTTTATGGAACTCTTCTAGCTCGCCGGTAAATGATGGGAAAACTCTTCCCTGCTTGACCTCTTGCATGGCAAGCCGTAGTTGATCTCGCATCACCTTTGCTGAAGATCCGGTCAGGAGTTGTTCGGGTCGTTGCTGCATCACTTCTTCGACACTATAGCCGCGCAGCTTTTCAACTGAGGGACTGACATAGGTAAAGAAACCGTCAAGATCCATAGTCCAGATGACATCACTGGCGTGATCTGCCAGTAAACGATGACGTTCTTCACTGTTTTTCAGTGCATCAAAGGCATGGTTACGCTCAATAGCGATTTCCGCAAGTCGGGCGATATCTTCGATCAGTTTAATGTCTTCGACTTGTGGCTTACAAGGGTGCCGATGGTAAATGGCAAAGGTACCGAGCACTTCGCCATTCGTATCCAGAATGGGTTCTGACCAGCAAGCCGCTAACCCGGCTGTTGCCGCAGCATCTTTAACTGATGCCCAGTAGGGATGGTTTTGGATATCAGATACGATCATGCGCTTTCGAGTGGCTGCGGCTGTACCACAGGACCCGGCTCCGAGCTTTGCGGGTGTATTGGCAATGGCTGTGTTGTAACTATCCGGCAGGCTGGGTGCAGCTCCCAGATTCAGCGTATTGCTATTGCGATCTAGCAATAAAATGCTACATAAACAGCCTGGTTTGAAGTGTTCAACACTCAGTGCAATGGCACTTAATACACTTGTCAAAGGCTGATCATCGGCAATCATTGCCAGTATTTTATTATGGTTCTGTTGCAGGATGTCATTACGCTGCTGCTCCACCAGGAGATGGCGAAGTTTCCGGTTAACTCTGTAGATATAGACGGTAATACTGCTGATGATCATAACCACCAACAGAGCCAGGGTGAGCAAATGAAACCGGTATTGTAATTCATCCTCCAATAGCGCGGTACCGGGTTCAACAGCAACAAGATTGGAAGTATGCAGCAGAAGTAGCGGCAATAGCAGACATGATAACCACATAGCACAAATTTTGCGTTTTTGCTTTAGCAATGAGTGGTCCCTTTTATTGCAGTGCAATTTTGGTATTTATACATGTTATTTTAGCTGAATTTACTGAGAAGGTGCATGCCACTTATTTATTATCAGCTTATTCAAACAGGCATCTATTTTTAGTTGGGCGTTGCAGCAACCATAACGCGGCGGTGATGTGCCATCTGCCAGAGCAGATGAGCAATTAGTGCAATCAGGATGATACCGCCACCGATCAGTGTGAGTCGTGTCGGCACTTCATTCAGGAATATCCATACCCATAGCGGCCCCAACATGGGTTCTGCCGTACCGATAAGTGCGGCAATTGGAGAGGGGAGGAGTCGTGCCCCGGTAACGAACAGGGCCAGTCCCAGACCCAGATTCAATGCACCGAATACGAACAGCAGGCCGGTATCATAACTGCTGGTTGCCAGGCTTGAAGCCATAGCTCCTGAGAAAATAGCCGCAATGATTGTGCCGGTGCACACGGCAGGAGCCATGCGTACATGCGCATAACGACGGGTGATGACAGTTGCTGTGGCAAAACAGAACGCAATCAGCAGGGCGAGTGAGTCACCAATCGGTGATACTTCACCAGTAAAGGACTCCGATACCATCACCCCGACACCCGCTATCACCACTGCAATTGCCAGCCAGGTAGGGCCACTGACTTTTTCACGAAATATAATCCAGGCAATCAAGGCCGCAATCAAGGGTACACCAGCCTGAATCAGCAGGATATTGGCTACACTGGTATATTTGAGCGCCACGATGAATGAAGTGGACGCAGTAGCAAAGCATAGCGCGACAGCCAACCCTGGCCATCCCATGTAGCGGAACATCATATAGGTACCGCGCAGTTTATTGCGAAACAGCATGAATCCAAGCAAAAACAGACAGGCCCATATTGAACGCCAGAAAATAATTGCCCAGCTATCCTCCAGCGTGACAATGCGCCCCAGTACACCGCCGAAACTCCAGGCCACAGCGGCAGCCGTGACCAGTACTATGCCGAGCTTTAATTCCGTGGATGGATTGACTTCCACTGTCGCTGCTTGTGCCTGTTGGTGTACTGCTATTTTATCCATAAGTCACCAAGGGCCGACAACAAAGCCCAGCTTGTCTGGTAACCAGAGGGCAATGCCCGGTATTAGCATCACCAGTAGCAAGGCAGAAAACATAGTGACCATAAACAGCAGTGACCAGACAAAGGTTTTTTCCAGGCGGATATTGGCAACTTTCGTGGTCACCATCAGATTTACCGCAACGGGGGGCGTAAACTGACCTATGGCAATATTCATTGCCAGCAATATACCGAACCAGACCGGATTCCACTCAAAGTGATGTATCAACGGAATCAAGATCGGCGTAATGATCAGGTAGATTGAAACAGCATCCAGCAGCATTCCCGCCAGCAACACCAGCAGCATGATCAATAACAGCAATATCCAGGAGTTATCCGAGATTGATAACATCGCATTGGCCAGAGAACTGAAGGTTCCCAGCGTGGTTCCAGCCCAGGCAAAAATACCGGCCAGCGAGATGATGATCATTACCACCCCGGAAATTTTTCCGGCTTCTGCCATCATATCCAGTAAACTGCTTGGGTTGAGCTGCTTATAGACAAATACACCGATTACCAGGCCATAGGTTACGGCAACAACAGCTGCTTCTGTGGGCGTAAATAATCCGGAGCGCAGGCCTCCCAAAATCAATACCGGGGCAAAGAGTGCAGGGAGAGCTTTAATGAAACTCTCTTTAATACTGGGACGTTCGCTGTTGTCGGGGCCTTCCCAACCGTAACGACGTGACAACCACCAGGCTGGAAGCAGCAACGACAGGCCAGCCAGTATGCCTGGAAAAAGACCTGCAGCAAAAAGCGCTCTGAGATCTACACCTGGCATGACCACTGAGTAAAGAATCAAGGCAATCGATGGTGGAATGAGAATGGCTGTGGAGGCTGAAGCCGCAATCAGGGAGGCGGAAAAAGGTTTCGGGTAGCCGGCTTTGGTCATGCTGGGGAGCATAACCATAGCCACAGCCGCCGCATCGGCAGGACCTGAGCCACTCATGCCGCCCATGATCAGACAGACCAGTACAGCGACCAGTGCCAGTCCGCCATGGCGGGGCCCGATGAGCGATTGGGCGAAGCGTACCAGGCTTGCCGCAACACCGGCACGTTCAAAAATCAGACCGGTGAGTATAAACAGAGGAATCGCAATCAAGGGGTATTTGGCGATACTGTTATAAGTGTTGGTGCCCAGGGTGGCCAGCATGTCGGGCGACAGGCCTGCGATAATACCGGCCGCGCCCCCAAGACCGAGGGCAAACGCGACCGGTACACCCAAAATCATCGTAATAGCGAAAACCAGCAGCATCCATATATCAGGACTCATACGTCACTCCGTTCAGCGGTCAGGCTCTGTTTCCAACGTTCAATCAAACTTTGAGTCAGGCGTATAATAATGGCCAGGCTTAGTAGTGGCAGCCAGATGAGATAGATCCAGGTGGGATAGCCTAGTCCGGGAGACAGGGACTCCCAAGTGTATTCTTCATAGGTTAGTAAACCGCCGTACCAGACAATCAATCCGAGCAATAGCACACTAAGCAGCCACTGCAACAGATAAAGTGGACGCTTCAGTTTGTGTGGTAAATATTCTTCAAGCGCAATGATGCGAATGTGATCATGTTGTCTGGCAGCGACTGCGGCACCTGAAAAGGTCAGTACCACCAGCAGAAATACCGAAAACTCTTCAGTAAAGGCAAAGGAGGCATTTGTGGTATAACGAACCACTACATTTCCCAGACTGATCAGGCAAATAATGGTCAATGCCAAGGCGGCGAGCCAGGCTTCAGGACGAGATTTAGGTTTAGACATGGTAAGGCTGAGTCGGCAGTAAACTAAATAAACCGTGTCCGCTACTGCAACCGGACACGGTCTTTACAGGTTTGACACCCTACTGAAGGATCAACGTGCGTTGATCGCGGCCTGAGCCTGTTCTACCAGGTCTTCACCGATGCGTGGCACCCATTTCTCATACACAGCCTGGGTGGCCTCAGCAAAGGCTTGATGCTGTTCCGGTGTCAGTTCAGTAACAGTCACCCCACGTTCTTTAATACGCTCCAGGGTTTCGGCCAGCTCGGCACGGGATTTCTCGATTTCCCAGGCACCGGCTTCCTGTGCTGTTTCACGCAGAATCTGCTGATCTTCGGCAGACAAGGAGTTCCAAACACGCTGGTTTACACCAAACACCAATGGATCAGCCATATAGCGCCACAAGGTCAAATGTTCCTGACCTACCTGATCTATACGCGCTACATCAAATACTGACAAGGGGTTTTCCTGGCCATCAACCGCGCCGGTTGTCAGGGCAGGTTTGGCATCCGCCCAGCTCATCTGGGTTGGATTGGCACCCAGGGTGTTAAAGGTGTCGAGGAACAAAGGTGAGCCGACTACCCGCACTTTCAAACCCTGCATATCAGCCGGTCCAGAGATTGCTGAACGTGAATTGGACAGCTCACGAAAACCATTTTCACCCCAGCCAAGTGGAATGACGCCGCGGCGTTCAATGGCTGCAAAAATAGCCTCACCAGTTTCACCTTGCGTGATGGCATCAATAGCGGCTTCATCTGGCATCAGGAACGGCAGCGAAAACAGGTTGAGCTCAGGTACCTGAGGGGACCAGTTGATGGTTGATGCAACCGCCATATCAATCAGTCCACTGCGCATGGCTGAAAATTCACGTGTCTGGTCACCGGAGACCAGTTGGGCATTGGGGTAAACGGTTAACTTCATTCGCCCTTCAGAGCGCTCTTCGACCAGTTCGGCCCATTTACTGGCTGCCTGTCCCCAAGGGAAGGCATCGCCGAGAACGGTTGATACTGAGAATTCACGTGTTTCCTGAGCAAACGAGGCGGCACTCATTGAAAAGCAGGCAGCCGCAGCGAGGGCTGTCAGTTGTTTTTTCAGTTTCATTCCCTATCCTTAAATAATTACATTCAGTTATTGTTGTGGTAGCCGTGTTCGGATTAAGTCTCTGCATGGATTTAAATGACCCCTAATATTAGAAGACAGCGGCAGTTTTTAAAAGACAAGCGGCCTTTTAACTGCGTTAAAAATGAGGTAAGTATGCGTTTTTCTAATTTCGGACCCCTTAGTGTACTGATAGGCTGGCTGATATCAGTGCCAGTTCAGGCCGATATGCAGTTCCAGACTCAAGAATACAGGTTGAAACTAGAGGTCGTAGCTGAGGGGCTGAGCCATCCCTGGTCAATTGCTTTTTTACCTTCAGGTGGTCAGTTAGTCACCGAGCGTGATGGTCGTCTGCGTTTGATACAGCAGGACCAACTTCACCCTGACCCTATTGCGGGTGTACCTGACGTCGCGGCTACCGGGCAGGGTGGTTTGCTGGATGTAGTGCTGCACCCGGACTATGAAAACAACCAACTGATCTATCTGTCTTACGCCGATGCCACAGCAGAAGGCCTGACTACGCGGGTTATGCGCGCGCGGTTGCAAAATCACGCACTGCATGATGCCGAAGTGATTTTCGAAGCCTTGCCGCGCTCCTCGGCGGGCCATCACTTCGGCGGTCGGATGGTGTTTGATCAGGCCGGTTTTTTGTATCTATCTGTTGGCGATCGTGGTGAAAGGGCGCGTGCCCAGCAGGGGGACGATCATGCTGGCAGTATTGTACGTTTGCATGATGATGGCTCTGTGCCAGCGGATAACCCTTTTGTTGAAAATCCCGCTGTGCGAGATGAGTTATATACGCTCGGTAATCGTAATCCACAGGGCATCACTGTGCATCCACAAACGGGCGAGGTCTGGTCCAGTGAGCATGGACCCCGCGGGGGGGATGAAATCAACCGCATCATGGCCGGGATGAATTATGGCTGGCCGGAAGTGACGTATGGTGTAAACTATATCGGTACAACAATCACTGAACACACTGAACTACCGGGGATGGTCTCTCCGTTATTACACTGGACACCTTCAATCGCTCCCAGCGGCATCACTTTTTACACCGGTGATGACTTTCCAGCCTGGCAAGGGCAGCTATTCAATGGTGCCCTGAAAGACCGGCTGATTTCACGTGTGTCCGTCACCTATGAGCAGGGCGAATACCAGTTGCAGGAAGAAGAGCGTTTTTTGCAGGGCTTTGGCCAGCGTATACGTGATATCCGTCAGTCACCGGATGGCGTCTTGTGGATACTTACGGACGAAACTCGTGGCCAGGTGGTGCGCTTACGGCCTGCCAGCGATTAAACCTGATGAAATACTTGCAACCCCGAGTCGGTTTGTCTAAATTACGCTCCGCATTACGGCGTGTAGCGCAGCCTGGTAGCGCACTTCGTTCGGGACGAAGGGGTCGGAGGTTCGAATCCTCTCACGCCGACCATTCATACCAAAGCATTTATCAATGGCTAATGGCGGCTCTGTTGCCCTTAGGCCTGTCTGCACTGTTGTTGTTCGCAGGATTTCATTATCACATCACGCTACTGCTGTTGTTACTGTGTGTTTTATTGGTGGCCGTAAAACTTGGACAATTACCTGGTATTTTGACTGCAACGGTGAGTCTTGTCTGCTTCAATTACTTTTTTACAGCACCACAATTTACGCTGTTAATGGATCATGGTGAGGATATTCTGGCAGCAGCGGTTTTTTTTCTGGTCGCTATTATGATTGGACATCAGACTCAACAACTTCGAAAACGCACTGAAGATGAAGCTGAGGTGCAGAAAGCACTGCAACTTTCCCAGATTGAAAAAGAGCGGGAAGTTTTACGTACATCATTAATGAGTTCATTGTCTCATGATTTGAAAACGCCTTTAGTCACGATGATTGGCGCAACGTCCTCTTTGATTGAATTGAAACAGAGCTTAACGGAGGCCGACAAGCAGGCATTACTGGAATCCGTAATGTCAGAAGCACAGCGGCTGGAGCGTTATATACAAAACCTGCTTGACATGACCCGGCTGGGTTATGGCGATCTATCTATAGACCGCCAGAAAATTTCAATTGAAGACGTGTTGCAAGTGCTTCGAACACGTATTCTTAAAACCTATTCTGACGCGCAATTGATACTGCGTTGTCCATTGAAACTACCTGACATTGAAGTACATCCCGCATTGATAGAGCAAGCACTCTACAACCTAACTGAAAATGCGGTTAAGTTTTCACCATCAGGAGAGGCGGTATTAATCAGCTGTCATGCTGATGATCAATGGTTGGTGATCGATATAATCGATAAGGGTCCAGGTATCGCTGAAGAGTTGCGAGACAACGCGTTTGATTTTTTTGATACCTTGGGGCGAGGCGATCAGCATCAAGCGGGTGAGGGGCTAGGCTTGGCAATAGCCAAGGGTATGATTGCAGCGCAGGGTGGAAAATTATTGATATTAGATCCATTAAACATGGAACCAGGCACTTGCATGCGGGTGATGCTGCCATTGAGTGAGTCAAGCGAACATGTCTAAGATTTTAATCGTGGATGACGAAGCACAGATTATAAAATTTCTGAGTATCAGCCTGAGGTCGCAAGGGTATGATTTGATCCTTGCCAAAACAGGCAAAGAGGCTGTTGCCCAGGTAGCTTTGGGCGCTCCTGATCTGGTGATTCTTGACCTGGGTTTGCCGGATTTGGATGGCCAGAATGTACTGCTTGCCATCCGAGAGTTCAGTCAGGTACCCGTCATTATACTATCAGTCAGAAACCATGAAACTGATAAAGTTAGAGCACTGGATAACGGCGCTAATGATTACGTAGTCAAACCATTCGGTGTGCAAGAACTATTAGCCAGAATCAGGATTCAGTTGCGTTTGCGACCTGAAGTTTTGACTGACTACAATCATCTCGGACTGAGTGTTGATTACGTGTCCAGGTGCGTGAAGTATCAGGGTCGTGAAATACGCTTATCCAAGAAGGAGTATGCCCTGCTATGCCAGTTGACTGAAAATGCAGGCAAGGTCATCACGCAAACGCAGCTAATGCAGCGTATTTGGGGGCAAAGTCATCTGCAAGATACGCATTACCTGAGAATACTGATTGCACGTCTCCGGGCAAGGCTGGGCGAAGGTACCAACCAGTCCAGTTTGATTGAAACCCTGCCGGGAGTAGGGTATCGCTTGATTGTTGAGGATTAACCCAAGGCCACTCGTCCTCCAGCATAGCGAACAGGTTTCTCAGGTCGGTTGGCCAGGGCCGTGAAAAGCATCACCGGAGATATTTTTCCGATCAACATAACAACGATGATCAATAGCTTCGAGTAGGGGTGCATTTCCCCCGTCAGTCCTAATGACAGGCCAACGGTGCCCAAGGCGGATACAGCCTCAAAAATAACCATCAAGGGCTCCTGCTCAGGTTCCAATACCAACAGCAGAAGGCAGATTGCCGTTAGTAACGTCAGGGTTAAAATGAGAATTCCTGATGCGCGAAGCAGGTGCTCAACATCCAGAGTGCGTCCCATTAGTCGCGTGGATTCACGGCCCTGAAGTACAGCAAACAATCCGGTAAGCAGAAGGATGAAGGTGGTCAACCGAATGCCTCCGGCTGTAGAGCCTGGTCCCGCGCCTATGACCATGTTAATCATCATGAACACATGACTGGCATGGCTCATTTCATTCAAGTCTATGGAGTTAAATCCTGCGGTTCGTGTCGTGGCGGCTTGAAAAAAAGCGGCCGTCAGCCGATCAATGCCTGAACCCAGACTCGCGGTGTTCTGCTCAAACACCAATAAGGCAGCAGAGCCTAAAGTTAACAAAATTAGAGATCCATAAATCATTAGACGGCTATGAATGCTCAGACGCTTTTGTGGGGTACAGACTTCATAGACAACAATAAAACCCAAGCCGCCTATGATAAAGGCCATAGCGTGAATCCAGATGACCCAGTTGCCTCCGGCAACACCCACGAGCGAACTGGGAAAAAGCGCAAATCCAGCGTTATTGAATGCAGATATGGCATGAAATAAAGAATAGCCTATGCCCTTTACCCACCCAAACTCAGGAATCCAAAAGAGAGTCAGTAACAAGCTGGTAAACATCACGGTAATAAGACTGAACAGTATGACAAAACGAATCAAGGCAAACAGTGAAACACCTTCACTGATCTGTGATGATACACCCATCGTAGATTGTTGCCGTAACGAGACAAAACGGCTTCTGCCCAGTAATAATAGTGTTCCAGTGAGCATATATCCGATTCCGCCCGCCTGTATGAGCAATGCAATCACCAACTGCCCCAGTGGGGTAAAATCTGATCCTGTATCCAGTGTGACTAATCCAGTTACGGTGATTGCAGAAGCCGCAGTGAAAAGCAGATCGATAAGGTCCGCATTATGTGTCCGACTCCATGGCAGCCATAGTAAGAAGGTGCCGATCAATGACGCGCCAGCAAAAAACACAATCAGGGTTCCACCAGCAGATCCCCAGAAACTATGCCGGCTGACTACAGTAGAGATGGCCATGCAAATCCCTCGCGAGTGCGACTCATGACCAGTACTTTGTCGCCCGGATGAAAGCGGTCTGGCAGTTCACGTGACGACTCAAATTGAGAGTGTTTTTTTTGTTTAATGGCAAGTAGCGTCAGGTCTTGCAATCTCAACGTAGACAGAAAAGAACGTTGCTCAACGATATTGATGATTTTGATTTCGGCAACATATTGATTCTCGGTGAGTTGCATCTGTTGCAGTATGTCCGGATATTTCAGTGTTCTGCCTGCCCGGCGCCCCATTTCTTCCTCAGGGCTGATGACCCTCTGAACCCCCATCCGGGATACCAGGGCCGCGTGATAACGATCTTGTACCTTACACCAAAGATTCTGAACACCTGCTTCCTGTAAATGAATGACAGCCATCATGCTATTTTTGATATCACTGCCGATGGCTACCACGACCGTTGAAAATTGTTGCCAGTCGACGGCCGTAATGGCTTTAGGATTGGTGCAGTCCGCTATCATGGCTTCACTGACCTGGTCAGCGATATCGTTTACCAAAGACTCATGGCGATCAATAGCCAAGACCTCAATGCCGTTTTTCTGGGCTTCGATCGCTAGTGAATGACCAAAACGACCGAGTCCTATAACCGCTATGCGATTGCGTTTCATGCCCTTAGACCTTTATAGATAGACTTGAAACAGTCTATGCAATAACCTTGCTAAAAGTCTGTTTCAAAACAACATGAAGGTGTAACAAACGCGTAAAATATTACTTTAACAACACCGACCGGAATCGTTTATTACCATGCTTTGGATACCCTTTACACTCTTTGCGGCCTTTATGCAGGCTTGGCGCAATGCGTTTCAGAAACATTTAAGCCAGGAAGTGAGCAGTGTCGGAGTGACGCTGGCGCGTTTTATTTATGCAGGACCTTTAGCTGCCGTCTATTTACTGCTGCTCTATCAGTTGGGTGAGGCCGAGCTGCCGGTCTTTAATCAGCACTACTGGCTATTGATTTTGTTAGCATCGCTGGCACAGATCGCAGCTACTGTGTTGATGGTCATGCTGTTTCGGTTGCGTAATTATGCCATTGGGGTCGGGCTGGCAAAAAGCGAGGCGGTGATTGCGGCCGTACTGGGCGCGCTGTTTTTCGGTGCATTGCTGACGCCTTTGGCCTGGTTAGGGGTGTTGATCGGTGGATTGGCCATCTGGTTGATGGCAAACCCGGCCAGTCTTAAATCGGTTTCGTTACCAACGCTGGTAACCGGATTGGGCAGTGGCTTGTGTTTTGCGTTGACGACGCTCCTGGTGCGGGAGGCTAGTCTGATGTTAGGGCTACCTTTTCTGCACAGCGCGGCCTGGGTGCTTTTGTGTGTGATTCTGGCGCAGACGGCCATATTGTTGTGTTGGATTACTATGCGAGAGCCCGCAACCCTGTCAGCTTTGTGGCAGCGCCCTCGGTTGACCGGTGCGATCAGTCTATGCAGCTTCTTGGGTTCATTAGGCTGGTTCACGGCCATGAGCCTGGAAACCGTTGCTCTGGTAAAAACGCTGGGGCAGATCGAAGTGCTGTTTACCCTGATCATATCTGCCCGCTGGTTCCGGGAATCCCTGAGCCGTCGGGATCTGATCGGTCTGTTACTAATTGTAATCGGCGCCCTCTGCGTCATCATCGCCTAAAAGGGGTCAGTACCCTTTTAGGCGATGATGACAGGGCGCTACAAAGCTTAACCCTAAAAGGGTACTGACCCCTTTTAGGGTTAGGGGCAAGGGTTGGGGTGTTGGGTATGGATTTGCTCTATGGCGTTGAGGAGTTCATCGCTAAGATGGACTTCACTGGAGTCGATGTTTTCCTGTAATTGTTCAAGTGACGTGGCACCGATGATATTACTGGTTACAAAGGGTTGCTGAGTGACAAAGGCCAGCGCCATCTGGGTTGGGCTGAGGTTGTGTTGTTGTGCCAGCTCAACATACGCTGCGGTGACTTTATCGGCCAGGGGAGAGGTGTAACGCTGGAAGCGTTCGTAGAGTGTCAGGCGTGCGCCAGTAGGACGTTGTCCATCGAGGTATTTGCCGCTCAGAACACCAAAGGCCAATGGTGAGTAAGCTAACAAGCCTACCTGTTCACGGATTGACATTTCCGCCAGACCCACTTCATAGGTTCTATTCAGCAGGTTGTAAGGGTTCTGGACCGACACCACTCTAGGCAGGCCATGTGCCTCGCTGAGTCGCAAGTATTCATGTAATCCCCAAGGTGTTTCATTGGAAATACCGATATGGCGTACCTTGCCGCTGCTAACCAGTTCTTCGCAAGCCCGTAGGGTTTCTTCAATTGGAACGACCAGCTCATCCTGTTGATGACGATAGCCCAGTTTGCCAAAAAAATTGGTTTGTCGCTCTGGCCAGTGGATTTGATACAGATCGATATAGTCTGTTTGTAGACGCTTCAGGCTGGCATCGGCTGCGGCGATGACCTGCTCGCGGTTGAGTCGGGTGCCGTTGCGCAGGTAATGAAAGCCTTCACCTGGGCCAGTGATTTTGGTGGCAATGATCACACGATCCCGTTGCTGTTTGCTTGCCAGCCAGGAACCGATGTAGGCTTCAGTGCGACCCTGCGTCTCTGCCTTGGGAGGCACTGGATACATTTCGGCGGCATCCAGGCAGTTGATCCCGGCATCCAACGCCCTATCTATCTGGGCATGTGCTTCCTTCTCCGTGTTTTGCTCACCCCAGGTCATGGTTCCCAGTGTCAGTGCAGAAAGAGTCAGGTCAGTTTTTCCAAGTGGTCTATATTGCATAACACCTTCTTCTATCAGGTTAAATTATTGCATTAAAGAATAGTATATTTTACTCGTTTACAGCTTTGGAATAGATTAATAAAGAAACCACTGTACATTTTTGTTGTCATTAACACGGCAGATCAACTGATCTCGAAGCTATGCAAATACGTAAATATACAGATAAATTATGACCAGGAGTCAGACGTTATGTTCAATGCAACCAAGTTTCTTGAGCAGTTTATGGGAAATTCAGCCTCTGATAGCAGTCAGCAAGGGCAAGCATCTGATGGTATGAGTATACCCGGTGGCAATTTTACTGGTGGAGCTGTAGCCGGTGGGTTGATTGGGCTGCTGGTTGGCAATAAAAAAGCCCGGAAAATGGCAGGTGGACTAGTGGGCTATGGTGGCGCAGCGGCAGCGGGTGCACTGGCGTTCAAGGCCTATCAAAACTGGCAGGAAGGTAAGCAGGTAGCTACCGCACCGGTTGCTACTCAACATGATTTGAAGCAGGTTGATCCGCGCTTTCTACCGCCTGTGGATCAGAACACTACCAACAACTTTGCATTAACGTTAATTACGGCCATGATTGCAGCCGCACACGCGGACGGTCATATTGATGCTGGCGAGCAGAGCGTTATTTTTGATCATGTTGAAAAGCTATCATTGGATGCAGAAAGTAAGGCATTTGTATTCGATACTTTGAGGAACCCTCCCGGCCTTGAAGATTTGACCTCGAGTGTGCAAGGGGTTGAGCAGGCATCAGAGGTCTACTTAGTGTCACGTTTGGTTGCTGATGGCGATCACCCTGCTGAAAGAGTCTACCTGCAAGCCCTGGCTCATCGATTGAATCTGCCTGCTGATCTGGTAGCACATCTTGATCACCAGGTTACGGGGGAGTCTGAAGGGTAAAACCAGTAGTCTAGCGATCTCTATCTGGCAAATGACCTCCAGGTTGTTAAGTGTAGTTATGAATTAGCTGCAAACTCTGTACTTGCCAACTGAACATTGTAATAATATTAGTTGTTTCTAATTAATAGAGGTGTTCAGATGGAGAAGCACAGTTTTCTTCAGCATTTTCCGGTTACGTTATTCGCGATGATCATGGGGTTGGGTGGCTTAACACTGAGTTGGCACCGTTCCCATCTGGTGCTGCAGATGCCTGATTGGATCAGTCAATTATTACTGCTAATTTCAGTGAGTCTGTTTTTGGTCATCAGTGCTTTTTATCTGACCAAACTGCTTCGCTTCCCCGAAGCGGTTAAGGCTGAAATCAGTCATCCAATTAAAATCAGCTTCTTCCCGACTTTTTCCATCAGTTTGATTCTACTCTCGACGGCATTGTTACCTGTTTCAATGGGTTTATCAAAAGTGGTTTGGTTGCTGGGGGCGAGTTTGCACTTGCTGTTTAGCCTATATGTAATTACCCAGTGGATGCATCAGACAAATTTTACCATTCAGCACAGTACCCCGGCGTGGTTTATTCCGGTGGTGGGGAATATTCTGGTACCGATTGCCGGGGTGCAGCACGGTTATGTCGAAGCGAGTTGGTTTTTCTTCTCAATCGGACTGGTCTATTGGATTGTACTCAAGGTGTTGATATTTAACCGCATCATTTTTCATGATCCGATCCCGCAAAAACTGTTACCCACCTTGTTCATACTGATTGCGCCGCCTGCCGTAGGATTTATCGCCTACATGCAGTTGCAGGGAGGGGTGTTGGATGGTTTTGCGCGAGTTCTCTACTTCAGTGCATTGTTTCTGGTGTTATTGCTGTTAGTGCAGGTGCGTTATTTCACTAAAATTCCGTTTTTCCTGTCCTGGTGGGCTTACTCTTTCCCGTTGGCCGCGTTTTCCATTGCTACACAGATTATGCTGGAAAAACAGGGAGGTTGGTTCTTTCTGGTGTTGTCTTATGTGTCGCTGGGATTTGTTACCTTGCTGATTGGACTGTTACTGCTCAGAACTCTGCAAGGCGTCATTAGTGGCAAGCTGTTTCAACCTGAAGTCTGAAGATGGGTTAAAAAAAGGCAAAAAAAACGCCGCATCCTAAGATGCGGCGGTCTCGCAGTGCCCCTCGAGTGCGAAAAAAGGCGATTTGCTTAACCTGTTGGTTCGGCAAATCTTACTTATACTAAAGCACAGGGCGTGCCAGTTTTTTTAATTCCTTTAAAAACAAAGATATATTAAGACTTATGCTATGTTGTGAAATAACTTCAGTGAGTTTTATGCGCATTGATGGTGCAAAAATCAGTGAATATGCTTTGTTATGGTTCAAGGTTGCGGCATAGCCCCGGGCTTTGCTGTCGGGCTATAATGGCGTTTTTATTTAACCAGCTACAGAGACCGCATTCTATGACAGTTCGTACCCGGGTCGCGCCATCACCTACGGGTGATCCCCACGTCGGAACCGCTTATATCGCTTTGTTTAACTTAGCTTTTGCACGTCAGCATGGCGGACAGTTTATCCTGCGTATTGAAGATACGGATCAGACCCGCAGTACCGCTGAATCGGAACAGGCTATTCTCGACTCACTGCGCTGGCTGGGCTTGGAATGGGATGAGGGTCCGGATGTTGGTGGTCCACATGGTCCTTATCGTCAAAGCGAGCGCAAACACATCTATAAAGACTATGCTATGCGCCTGGTGGAAGAGGGGCATGCGTTTCTGTGTTTCCGTACACCGGAAGAGTTGAATGAGTTGCGTGAGTCGCGCCGGGCCAGTGGCCAGCATACCGCCTTAAAACAGGGTGATCTGGAGCTACCCGCTGAAGAAGCGGAAAGACGCCGTGCGGCCGGTATGCCGTTCGTGGTCAGAATGCGGGTACCAGAGACAGGCATTTGTGTTATCGATGATATGCTGCGTGGTCCGATGGAACTGGACTGGGGGCAGGTGGATGCCCAGATACTGCTGAAATCAGATGGTATGCCAACCTACCATTTGGCCAACATCGTTGATGATCATCTGATGGAGATTACCCATGTCATTCGTGGTGAGGAATGGATCAACTCAGCACCTAAGCACAAGCTGCTGTATCAGTACTTCGGTTGGGACATGCCTCAGCTTTGTCATATGCCGCTGCTGCGTAACCCTGATAAATCCAAACTGTCCAAGCGCAAGAATCCAACCAGTATTCTGTACTATCAGCGCATGGGCTATCTGCCAGAAGCTTTATTGAACTATCTTGGCCGCATGGGTTGGTCCATGCCGGATGAACGTGAAAAGTTCAATCGTGAAGAGATGTTCAGTCACTTTGATCTGACACGTGTCTCACTGGGTGGACCGGTGTTTGATCAGGAAAAACTTAGCTGGTTGAATGGCGTCTGGATTCGTGAAGAGTTGTCAGTGGATGCCTTTGCCGCTGAATTCCAGAAATGGGCGCTAAACCCTGAGTATCTGATGCAGATCGTGCCACTGATTCAGCAGCGGGTGGAAAAATTCTCGGATGTTGCACCTTTAGCAGGCTTTTTCTTATCCGGGATGTTGCCGGTGGATGCCGACAGCTTCGAGCACAAATCCCTGACACAAGAAGACTGCCGCCGCATTCTGCAGTTTGCCTCCTGGTATCTGGATAAGCAGAATGATTGGCACAAAGACGTGCTGTTTGCCGGGATGAAAAACCTGTCTGAAAATATGGGTTACAAAATTCGTGACTTCCTGTTTCCACTCTTTGTTGCTATTTCCGGCACAGCGCAGAGTGTCTCAGTGATTGATTCCATGCAGATTCTTGGACCCGATATGAGCCGTGCCCGCGTTCGCTTTGCATTGGATCAGTTGGGTAGCCCATCCAAGAAAGAAGCCAAGCGCTGGGAAAAGGAGTTTGCAGCCCTGGAAAAGGATACTACCGGCGCGGCTGAGTGACCTAAGCGGGACAAATACTCTAAGCAGATGAAAATTCTGCAAAAGCCTGTTGACATAGGACGGCGGCAATCTTATGATACGCCCCGTCCTACCGACATGGGGTCTTAGCTCAGCTGGGAGAGCGCGACGCTGGCAGCGTCGAGGTCAGGGGTTCGATCCCCCTAGACTCCACCAATCCTTTGTTTATTTTTTAAAATCATTTAGTTATAGATTTTAAAAAGCGAGAAGAAGTGCAGGTGACACCAAAGGGTGACACCACTCCGGCCAGGCTGGAGCCCTGCACATCAACATCCCTCATACCTGTCGCAAACTCACTGACCTGACTACGCCTGATTTGCCTTACCACGTCGTTTTTACCCCACTCATGACAGGCGTCTATTCTCAGTTAAGCCCGATTCGTGTGCATTAATGCTATGCTCAAGAGACAAACTCAAGAAAGCTTGTTGCCTCTTTTTGGTTTGATATGCCTAAGGTTCACACAACTTAACTGAGTACAGGTGTCACATGAAGAAGAATTTTACAGCTCAAATTGTTGATTATAAATCGATCAATGAAATACCCGGTGCTTGGTCAACAGCTGATTATAAGGCACTGTTAGCTGAAATGGGCTTGGATGAGGGCTTAGAGGATTTAAGCGAAAAAGACATAAAGGACATGTGTTATATGTCATTTAATGAGCTTGAACTTGCTGAGGCCGCGAATGTAGTGCTGAGTTTTCTATTCTCAGAGGAGGAACTCACTGAAGGAAAAGTTGAGCAGTTGTCTCATGATTTAGCAGAGGAAAAAATGTGGGAGCGGTTTTCGGATGTACGCTTTCACCATCGTCTTTTTAATGCCTATGATTTATTACGATCAGCCTATAACGGCATTTTTCCGCAACCCACTGGCGTGCAACTCACACTCAAAGTTACTGCAAAAGAACGCGATGATTTAACCATCTTTGATGAGGCTCCAAAACCATCTATCGTCAGGTTATTAGCACAGGGTATGGATGAGAATGTCACGCTCAATCGACTCTATTCTGATCAGATTTGCGGTGCTGCATTCCCGGAAGCTGAAGGCATTATCTGGTTATTAGAAACGTTATCGAAAACAGATGACTCCCGAACTTATCTGTTGACCAGTTCCAGCTTTTGGCTGGAAGACATAAAAGAGCTAGATCAATTTGAAGGAGAGGTTCACGTTGATGAGCAAGAAGGTGAGGGGCAAGCTTAATCTACTGACAACCTGGGTTGGACTGGCATTCATACTGCCCGCTTATGCGACTGATTTTTCCGCCATGGATGAAACCGCGCAAAGCTTTAGTAATATAAAAACGGTGCAGATCGCCTACAAGGGCGAAGTTATTTGGGCAAAAGCTTACAACGGCGCTAATCTTAATTCGGTAACCAATATCAAATCGGCGTCAAAAACACTCATGTCCACTATCGTCGGAATCGCTATTGAACGTGGTATTCTTGAAGGTGTAGACCAGCCCATTGCGCCATTATTATCTGATCAACTACCTGCCAACCCGGACCCGCGGTTAAGCCAAATCACCATTGGTAATTTACTGTCAATGCAAGCCGGATTAGAGCGCACCTCTGGCCGTAACTATGGACGTTGGGTGATGAGCGATAACTGGGTAAAAACCGCACTTTCCTGGCCGTTTGACGAAGAGCCCGGCGGCAACATGCAATATTCAACCGGCAGTACACATATGCTTTCTGCCATCATTAAGCGAGAATCTGGCGAACATACATACCGGCTGGCAAACAGATGGTTAGCGGGCTCCGGTGTGCGCGTAGAAAGCTGGGTAACCGATCCGCAAGGCATCCCCATGGGGGGCAATCAAGTAGGCATGACGCCTGCTTCACTGCTAGCGCTAGGTGAATTATATCGTCGTGGCGGTGTTACCGAAGACGGCAAGCGCCTCATTACTAAAAAATGGATTGATGAAAGCTGGATGCAGCGCACGCAATCGCGTTTTCATCGCAGCGGCTATGGTTATGGCTGGTTTATTCAGCCCTTTGCTGGCGTTGAGGGTTATTACGGCTGGGGTTATGGTGGGCAGATGATTTATGTATTGCCAGAACTAGAGCTAACTGTCGCCATTACCTCAGAAGAAAACTTACCATCTGGCCGAAGCGGCTATCGTGACCAGCTTCATCAGATGTTGAGTCGAGATATTATTCCAGCGATTCAATTAGATGTCTTTGTACAAGGCTGAGGTGTTCTGGCGTCAATCCTGAAAGACCCTGAAGCCGTTGAAGTAGCGGCACTGAAATGGATACATGGGTAAAGCCATCAGCGGGTGCCGGGATCTATTGGGTTGAAAATCACCGTATAACTTCAGGACTAGCTGAGGCACACTACTGGAGTAACAAACCGGTCAGGCCATAGCGGCCTTAGGTAAAGCGAACTGTCTCCACAAACCTGGTGTGATTCAGTCTGTATAAGAGGGATTGAACGTGAATAATAATAAACATAAAGACCCATCCGAACTGCCATTTGCTGCACCCTGCAGAAAACTCAGCGATGATGCTCCACTTCGTTGGCTTCAAAAGGGCGTTGATGATTTACGGGCAGCATCTCGACAAAGTTTGGTGTATGGCTTTTTAACGGTTTTACTCAGTTGGGCAATGACTGTCGCTACTATGCAATTTGGTAGTATTGGCCTTTATCTTGGGCTTGTGAGTGGCTTCGTTTTTGCTGGACCCTGGCTGGCTTTAACGCTTTACGCGATCAGCTTGCGGTTAGAAAGAGGTGAGAAAGTATCCTTAAGGCTATCGATAAGAGATGCGGGAAGCGTAATGGGATCAGCTATGATCTTTGCAGTGATATTAGTGATTGTCTTACTGGTATGGGCGCGTGCTGCAAACACCATGTATATCTTTTTCCCGGAAGTTGCCAACCCAAGTTATAGTCAATTGGCCGTCTTTTTGATTGCAGGTATTTCAGTTGGCGCTCTTTTTTGTTTGGTCGTGTTCGCCGTCAGTGCTTTTTCATTGCCAATGTTGATTGACCGTAAGGCCGATGCGGTGACTGCCGTTGTCACAAGTGTGAATGCGGTCATGCGAAATAAATACCCACTTATGCTTTGGGCTGTCATGATATCCTGCTTAATTATGATTGCTGCGCTAACAGCATGGGTTGCGCTAGTAGTGATTATGCCGGTTTTAGGCCATGCCTCCTGGCATGCCTACAGAGAAACAATCGATGCAGAGCAGTGGCCTAGTAATGCATTAAAGAAATGAGATCTTGAGCGATCATTGCGGTGCCCTGTTACAGGGCATGACGCTCACTCGAACATGGCTTGATGCAGCAAGCCAAAGTGCTGGAAGCTGTAATCAGCCAGATGAGCATAATCGGGTAAGGTTGTGTAGTGAATCAGACAGGATGGCATCTTTGCATTTCGACCGGCTTCCAGGTCGTACCTGTAATCACCCACCATTAATATGGCGTGTGGAGGTAATCCAAAGTCGCCTGCGATCTGTAGCAGGGCGGTTGGATCGGGTTTCGGCTTGGAGTTTTCTCGGGTAATGAGTCGGTCAATGGGAATGGCATTTCGTTCAATTTTAACTCTTGAAGACTGGAATGAATTTCGAGTCACGATCGCCATGGGTATGTCATTTTCTACACATTTATCCACGAAGGCTCGAGCACCCGGCATCCAGTCACTACCCTGAGCATCGAGTAATTCGTGACGATGTATCACGTCTAAAGCTGCACTCTGTTGCTTCTCTGGTAAGGATTTCAAAAAAGACAAAACATCCTCATCAGCAGGACAACAAATTTCCTGCTTGATCGCCATAAAATCTAGCGATGAGGTCACCAGGGTGCCGTCCAGGTCGAAAATTACCCCTCGAATGTGTTTCATTCTATAGCCTGTAGATTACGACGAGCAGCTGTAATGTGAAAATCCTCCAAGCCCAAACAATTCTGCTGGCTTAAGCCTGTAATATTGTTCTTCTATCTCTTGTGATTGTTCGGCATAGGGCTGTGTTAACACGCCTTGTAGTTCTTTGATTAGCGCATACTGACCCCTAGCTGCATGCTGATACGCGGGCACTACATTCCCTTCTCGCATAATGTATTTTGGGTTTGCGCGTTGCATCTGTATAGAAATCTCCTCAGTAGAGCGGGGTCCTGAGGTAATCAGCGATTTCCATTTGATGAACCACTCTGCCCAGCGCGTATGCAATCCTTCGTTGTCTGTTTCAGCGGTCAGTTCAGTGTAAAAGCTTTTCGTGAGTGGCTCGATATCATTAGGTACTGTCGATAGCTCGCGGAAGAAAAGGGTGTAATCCACCGGTGTTTGCATCATTAACGTGATCAGTTCGTTGAATAACTCGGCGTTGAATACGACTAACCCTAATTTGGCCGCCCACATCGTTTCCATTGCAGCCTGCATCACCCTGGGGAAATTAGCTTGAATTTTGTCAAGCTGCTGTATAAAGGCAGGCTGTGCTGAAAGTAGCGGGCGTAACGCGGCACAGAACATCTGGAAGTTGCGCTCTGCTGCAATCGGCTGATTGAGGAATGCGAAATGCTGTCCACCCCCTGTCCATGGCTGGAAATAGGGATTGAATGCTTCACAGAAACCAAACGGGCCGTAGTCGAGGGTGAAGCCACCCGCGGCACAGTTGTCACTGTTGAAGTTGCCTTGGCAGTATCCGACGCGAATCCAGTTAGCAACTAAAGAGGTCAGTCGGCCACAGAATTCACCTGCCAGCACAAGTACTTTTTCCTCAAGTGATCGTGTCGTGTCGATAACCTCGCCATATTCTCGATCCATTAAGTGTAAGACGAGCTTTTCCAGTTCTTCCATCGCGCGCGGATGTGCCTGGTTTCGGGCGCGACGACCAAAGAGTTCCAGTTGACCCACCCGGATAAAGGAGGGTGCCACGCGCGTTGAGATAGCCACGGGTTCTAAAAAATAACGGTCTGGATCTTTAGCGTAGGAACCAGCTGAATACCAGGGCCGTTGCACTTTTTCAGTTTTGGATACATACAAACACAGTGACCGTGATGTTGGCACTCCCAGCGCGTGCATATGCTCTTGTGCGAGGAATTCGCGAACACTTGAGCGTAGCACGGCTCGGCCGTCGGCCCCTCGGCAGTAGGGGGTTCGACCGCCCCCTTTGAGTTGCATCTCCCAGCGTTGGCCATTAATGACGGCTTCAAATACGGAGATGGCACGACCATCACCGTAGCCGTTACCGGTTCGAAACGGGCATTGCTGGGTGTATTCGGTGCCGAAGATTGACAGTGCATAGCCACAGGCCCAACCAACTTTTTGCATCGGTTCTGGTGCCTGGCTAAGGTTACCGGAGAACACCCGCATAAAATCGTCTGATTGCGCCAGGCTGTCGGCCAGGCCCAGTTCAGCAAAAAAGCTGGGGCTGTGAGCGATATATTCCGGATTCTGGATGGGTGTTGGCTTGACTGGAACGAAGTGGCCGGTGAAAACTTGCCGTGGTGCGTGATCAACACCCTCTTCAGTCGCGTCAGGATCGCAATTGAGGACGTCCAGGAATGAGTAGCTTGCACAGGCTGCAAGCGCATTGAGGGTTGTAATGCTGGCAGAGATTTCCTGGTCTTTTGCTTGTGTCATAGGAGTCCCTATTGGTATGCATCATTACATAATCTCAATGCGCTTTCAGCCCGGGGCTTGGCTTACTCAGTACGCTGAGTCACTTCCAGCAAGTGGTAGCCGAACTGGGTTTTGACCGGGCCTTGTACTTCGTTGACCGGCGCGCTGAATACAACCTTATCAAACTCAGGGACCATCTGACCTGGACCGAAGGTACCTAAGTCACCCCCATTGCGACCTGATGGGCATGTGGAATGCTGTTGTGCCAGAGCGGCGAAGTCTTCACCGGCGGCAATTTTTGCTTTAAGTTCGTTACAGGTTGCTTCGTCTTCAACCAGGATATGACGTGCTGCAGCTTTTGCCATGTTATAACTCTCACTTTTTATCGAATTTTAGTAAACCGCAACTTTAACATAATGTTTTCGCCACTCGCCAACATGTAAATCCGAAGGCAAGTGGTAGTGACCAATGGAAATCCGATGCAGCTTAAGCACAGGGTTACGAAAACGGCCAAACATACGCTTGATCTGATGGTATTTGCCTTCAGTCAGAACCACCCGTGCTGTGCGGGTTGACAGAATCGTTAACAAAGCAGGTGCTGTGGTTAGGTTTTCATAGTCAAAATACATGCCCTCAGCAAAGGCGGTTACGTAGCTGGCAGTGAGCGGTTGCTCCACTTCAACTTCATAGACTTTAGGCACCTTCTGCTTTGGATCTGTCAGCGCACTCGACCAGCGACCGTCGTTGGTAAGTAACACCAGCCCGGAGCTGTTTAAGTCCAGGCGGCCGACGATATGGAGTTGGTGTTTTTGAGGGTGGTCGATCAGGTCGATGACGGTTTTATGCTGTGCATCTTTCGTGGCGCACACCACCCCAACCGGTTTGTATAAAAGAATATAGATCGGCTGGTTGTGCTGCAGCACCTGGCCATCGTAATCTATCCTGGTAAATTGATTCACCAGCTGAGCGGGCTCATCACACAGCTCACTGTCGACTTTTACCCGTCCTTTAACGAGATCAAGCCGTATTTGTTTCAGCGAACGCTGCAACCTGCGTGCTAAAAAACGATCGAGACGATTAGATGCTGCTGCCATTAACAATCACTCACAATTCGAGCGGGCCGTTTGCTACCAGGGAAGGCTAGAACATCTAGTATAAGGCGCGGGGCGGAAAATGCATCAGCAAAGCAGTAGCCAAAATCTGTTTACGGCAGATCACATAAGAAAATCCCATTTATTAGGCTGATGCAATCTGCATTCGTTTGTGTTGAGTTGAAGCTATTTTTTGTTTTAAAAACAAATATATAAGTTGTCTATCTTGAGTTTTAGCCCAGATGGAGTATAAATTTTAATGCAAATTACTTGTGCATTTGTAATTTATGAGCAAATATATTTCTAGTTAGATGCGTTTTCAACTACTCAATAAATAAACGGAGTTCAATATGAAACGGCTACTTACTTTGATGACTGCCTGTACCCTAACCCTTGCATCAGCACAAGCTCTTGCGAACAAGCTTATTGTGGCGACAGATACCGCCTTTGTACCTTTTGAGTTTATGCAAGATGGCAAATATGTTGGATTTGATATCGATCTTTGGGCCGAAATTGCTGCCGATAACAGCTGGGAATATGAATTACGTCCAATGGACTTTGGTGGCATCATCCCCGCACTACAAACTCGTCAGGTCGATGTGGCTTTGGCAGGCATTACCATTCGTGATGATCGTAAAGAGGTAATCGACTTTTCAGATGGTTATTACCAGAGTGGCTTTACACTCATGGTCCCTACAGGGAGTGATATTGAAACCACGGCTGATCTTGTTGATAAAACCCTTGCTGTCAAAATGGGCACATCGGCTTCCGATTATGCCGAAGAGCACTTTACTGAGACAGCGCTCCGAAAATTCCCCAATATCGATAATGCCTATTTAGAGTTACGTACCGGTCGTGTTGATGCGGCAATGCATGATACGCCTAATGTGCTTTACTATATCGCCACGGCGGGTGACGGGGCAGTAAAAAGCACTGGTGAACGGATGATGGCACATGAATATGGCATTGGCTTTCCAAAAGGCACTGAGTTAGTGGGGGCTGTCAATGCATCGCTTGCAGCAATGAGAGAAGATGGTCGTTACGACGCTATTTATGAAAAATGGTTTGGTACCAGCTCGACACAATAATGCCTCGTGGGAGGATGCTTAAAGCACCTCCCATCTCTTACAAGTTGTTATTTGGAGATGAGTTATGTCTGTTGACTGGTCCATCATCCCACAGTTTTTACCGCAATTATTCAATGGCGCCAAGATGACTATCTACATCACCCTGGTGGGTTTAGTAGGTGGCATGATCATAGGTATTCTCGCTGGCTTGATGAGAGCCTATGGTAGTCGTTTAGTTAACTTTATCGCGTTGGTGTATATCGAGGTGATCCGAGGTACTCCTATCGTTGTTCAGGTCATGTTTTTGTATTTTGCACTTCCAGTGTTGGCGAGTGTGCGTATTGATCCACTGAGTGCTGCCATAATTGCCATCATCATTAATGCTGGTGCTTATATTGCGGAAATTGTGCGTGGTTCGTTGCAATCTATAAGTCCAGGACTTCGTGAGGCTGGCTTAGCAATGGGATTGCCTCGTTGGAAAGTGCTTGCACTGATCGTTGGTCCTTTAGCATTTCGTCGAATGATTCCACCGTTGGGCAATCAGTTTATTGTGAGCCTCAAAGATACCTCACTGTTTATCGTCATTGGTGTGGGTGAGCTAACGCGTACTGGCCAGGAGATCATGGCATCTAACTTTAGAGCAGTGGAAATATGGACGGCTGTTGCCGTGATTTATCTGATACTGACAGGTGTATTAACTCTCATGCTGCGGGTGATTGAAAAGAGGATGAGAATCCTATGAGCATCATTGAATTCAGACAGGTGTCCAAGCATTTTGGTGACTTAAAAGTGTTGGATAAAGTTGATCTCAATATCAATCAAGGTGAAGTAGTTGTACTGATTGGTCCTTCTGGCTCTGGCAAGTCCACTTTGTTACGTTGTATCAATGGCCTTGAAATGATAACCGGTGGTGATTTGGTCGTTGATGGTATCAGTGTGTTGTCAGGCAATGTTAACTTGCGGGAAATTCGACAAGAAGCCGGTATGGTATTTCAGCAGTTTAACCTTTTCCCTCAATTGACAGCTGAAGACAATGTGGCCTTTGGGCCACGCCATGTACGTGGCTTGAGTCGTTCCGAATCACTAAAGATTTCCCATGAACTACTAGAAAAAGTCGGCTTGGCCGATAAGAAAAAACACCTGCCTGCAGAGCTCTCAGGCGGACAGCAACAGCGAGTAGCTATTGCTCGTGCGCTGGCAATTAAACCCAAGGTGATGCTTTTTGATGAACCTACCTCAGCACTCGATCCAGAGCTTCGCCAGGAAGTGCTTAGCGTTATGCAGCGTTTAGCTGAAGAAGGTATGACGATGGTGGTGGTTACCCATGAAATGTCATTTGCGCGACAAGTCGGTTCACGTCTTATTTTTATGGAAAACGGCAAAATAGCCGTTGATGGAAAACCGCAAGAAATGCTCATTAACCCCTCGAACCCCCGATTACAGGATTTTCTCAAACATGTTGAATAGTGATTCGACTATCTCCTGGATGCACACTTCCGGCACACCTGAAGAAATTGGTTATGCCTTAGGTTGTTATGGACGTGATGCCGTTCATGGTCCTTTGCAAGATACGCAGTTATGGAAGGACATCACTGACAAGCGGCATTATGTTCGGGTCACACAACTCATGGAGGCAACACGTCAATTCTTTCCACAGCAATGGTCCGAGTTAGAAGGTTTGGCCGAAGGGCTGGACCTTCCGTTTGAGCAGGTGTTTGCATGGAATAGCCGGGGAGATCTGCTGATGGATACTGCTGATGGTTGTACATCAGTCATGCTACCTGGTCCGAACATAACTCTGGCACATAATGAAGACGGTTTGCCGTGTTTGAAAGGCTACTGTTTTGTAGCAGAGGTTCATCCACAGGACGGTATTCCTTTTTTTGCCTTCTGCTATCCAGGCTCTATACCGGGTCATACCTTCTCGCATTTACAAGATGGACGTACGTTAACTGTCAATAATTTGAGGCTTCAGGGCCAAGGCTCAGATATTCCGCGTATGGTGCTATCTCGTTCACTGTTGAGTTGTGCGACCTTCCCCGATATGCTTGATATGCTTGAAAAGTATCCACCTTGTGGAGGATTTCATTTTAGTATTGTGGATGCAAAAACGGGTAGGTTAGTGAGTGTTGAAACTGGTGCCGGTGTAACACGTAAACGTCAAGTGTCTAGGCCTCAAGTACATGCGAATCATGCACTCTTTCATCCCAGCCTGACTGTGCAACATATTACCAACTCGTCGCATGATCGACAGTTACGAGGCCAGGCTTTATTAGCATTAGGTATAGATGACCCATTGCAGATACTTCGCGATCAGTGTCAGGATGGTCTGCCTGTCTACCGTGAAGATAAAGACGATCCTGATAACGAAAATACCTTAGCAACCGTCGTATTCAGTTTTTCAAAACAAGCCATAACTTGGAGTATATACAGTGATCGCCAAGGTGCCCCAGCCTTCAGTTCACAAACACAATACGACACCGCCTCAATCAATAGAGGCGTTGCGTCAACTTTCAGTTGATATTGGTAAGGGATCTTCCTCAATTCATCTTGGCCGTAAGGCAAAACAAGTTCTGGCTCGTATGTTGGAGCTGAGAGGGGATAAAGCTCTTTTGTCCATATCCAGCTTATCGCAGCGGTTAGAGGTGAATCCATCCACTGTCTCGCGTCTTGCACGGGCTTTGGGTTACCGCAGTTTTGGAGAGTTACAAAATGTGTTACTCAGTGAAAGTTTTGTGCCAGCGGGGTCTTTTTATACCCAGCACGCTCAAGCCGCACTATCGGCTGATGTGTCTGAGTTATCACAGCAAACCACGCGTTTGTGCCGTGAGCAGCAAGCCAATATAGAACGTATGATTGAGTCATTTGATCAACCTGTATTTGAGGCAGCTGTGTCGCGGCTGGCCACTGCTGGGCGTATTCGTGTACATGGCGCACGTCAGTTTTATGCTTTTTCTGGCTTTTTGGCCTATGGGTTAGGCATGCTACGTGCCGATGTATCGTTGTTAGAACCATCGCTGCAGGGTGTGGCAGAAGGTCTGGCATCCATGGAAAAAGACGACTTGCTGATTGTGGCGAGTTGTGAGCCTTATACCAAAAGTGTTGTTCGTGTTGCACAAGCGGCGCATGAGGCAGGGATTAACGTGCTTGCCGTGACCGACCGACCAAGCTCTCCGTTGGTTGCCAGTTCATCTCTGGCGCTTTTTGTGCCGCATGAAACCTGTTTTATCTCTAATAGCATGGTCGGTTTTTTTAGTCTTGCTGAATGTTTAATCAATAGTTGTGCATCACAGCTAGGTGATTTAGCCCACCAGGCTTTGCAACAGCGCGATGCTTTTATTCGTGCACTAAAGATAGAGCTCTAATGCTAAGTGCGCTGGTTTAATATTTCTGAGGGTTGGGATCGTTGCGGTTCGTCTGAACTAATCAATGCGGAACCGGTCAATGGTAAAAGACTTTTCAGTGCGGTAGTGGTTCTATCTGCATGCGAATATCGGGGTGTTGGCTCTGAATAGGGCTCTTTCGCTGGAGTTGTTTGCCGTGTAGCATTTAAAATGCATCTGGCGAAAACGAGTACAATCTGGGTCAGCATGCCAAGACTACCAGAAGAAGTGGTACGGCAATGCTTTGAAAAGGAAGCAAGCAATGAGAAAAATCGGATATATATTGATCGGTATAGCGGTAATCACCATCGCGGCAGCTTTGCATTATGCTTTGCCGCAGGTCGATGTGGTGCGTATTGTCGGAACCGATGTAAAACGTGTAGATACCAAAGAAGCTGCAACAGTTGAAGGCTCTGATGTAGCCGTTCGTACGACTGATGTTTATTTCATCCTTACTGAAACATCGGATGGAAAGCCCCGGAACTACCGCAACGAGGATGCTTTTATTTACGGAAAATTCGACAGTTCCAATTTGCATACCCGTGCTCGATCAATTGCCCAAAATGAGGATAATCTCGTTGCTGTTCGCCATTACGGCTGGCGTTTGCCACTCTTTTCGATGTTTGCTAATGCGGTGAAAGTCTGGGAAGTCGAGCCAGGTTATCGTCACCTGCCGATCTTCAATATCCTTTTCTTGACCCTTCTGGCTGGAGGGATTGGTTATGCTGTTTGGAAGATACGCAGTTTTAGACAACAGCTTTCTGATCGTCACGACGCCCGTGAGGCTGAGCGGGCAGAAGAAAATAGAGAACAACAGCAGGATGACGAAAGACAGCGCGCGCGTGATGAATTCCTGTCTGATCGAGACAATTGAGGATGGCCTTAATGGCCGTATCCTCATCGACTTTTAGCCTTCCCAAAACGGACCTTCTGAGAAGGAAGTATCTTTGCAAACTTCTAAATATGATCATGCATTAAGTACCGGAATCTTAACCCTCGAAATTGAAGACGATGATTCCTTATTTCCGGATGAGCTCTTCCAGATTGCTGAGCGGGAAAATCCTAAAAGGGCTTTTCTTTTCGTCTCCACGCTGCTGGGTCGTCATATTCCGGCTTCACCATCGTTACATAGAACGGCTTTGAACGCGCTTGCCGACAGGGCGATTCCACACCTGGGGTCAGGGTCTGTTTTAGTAATGAGTTATGCTGAAACTGCAGTGGGTCTGGGTCTTGGTGTCTTTGACGCTTTGTGCCGGAATTGTCCGGAGCTGTCGATAGGGTTTCTTCCAACGACGCGCTTTTCTCCGGATGGGGTTGTCCCTTGGATAAATGCTCGCGAGGATCACTCCCATGCGGTTGAGCACATGATCCTGCCACCACGGAAAGGCGTTCTGCCGGAGACCGATGAGGCCACTCTGGTGCTTGTGGATGACGAAACCACAACAGGAAACACCTTTAAGGGCCTGGCCCAGGAGCTTTACCTATCGGGTGTCGCTTTCAATCGGGTCGTTCTGGTGACGTTGACAGACTGGTCGGATAACCAGAGTATTGCGGCTGTCGGTGCGGCTCTTCCTAATGCCTCGGTAAGTGCCGTCTCGCTTCTTTCTGGGCGTTACACCTGGACACCTTCATCAGGCACGACACCCCATCCGCTTCCTCCTGGCTGTCCTCCTGTATGCCCTTTCTGGAGTCCCAATCTTGACGTACCTTTTGGGGTGCCAAGATCCGGTCTAAACTCCGAAGACTTTGCGCGAGACATTCAGGCATGGTCTGAATATGTCGATGTTGAAATTCTGCCTCTACTCGCGCCGGCGGCCAGAGTTTTGGTTATCGGAACCGGTGAGCATGTCTGGTATCCTTTTCTTGCCGCAGAGATTATTTCTGAACAGGGCCATGAGACTCGTTTTATTTCGACAACTCGGTCACCGGTTCTGCCTGGAACTGTGATTCAAAAGCAGATAAGTTTCCCTGACCATTACGGACTTGGAATTACGATGTATCTCAATAATGTCGATCCGGATAGGTGGGATGAAATAATACTGTTTACAGAAACGGATCTAGGCGGTATTCCAGAGGCGTTGAGGTCTGCGTTGGGCCGATGCTGGATCGTCGACGGTTCTCTGAAAGTGACTTCCCTGAATAAGGAGACGCTTATATGATCAATTCAGGAAGTCGCGAACTCAACTTGGGCAATGTTGAGCATCGTCCCGTTCTTTTTACAGATCTTGACGATACCTTGTTTCAGACAGCGCGCAAGATAGCAGAACCGGTGTGTGAATCGCGTCTCGCCGCTGTGGCCACTAACGGCCATCATTCCTATATGACCGAGTCACAGGCTGCGATGACGCAATGGCTTCTGGCGTCCACCCAGATGATTCCTGTCACGGCCCGTTCAACGGAAGCCCTCTCGCGATGCCGGATACCTTTCACAAGTTGGAAAGTGGCAGCCAATGGCGCCGTTATTCTTGACTCGGAGGGTCGGGTTGATTCTGACTGGTCGACGCATATCGGACAACTTTCTAACTCATTCCGTCACACGCTGGAAGCCCTTGACGCAGCAACCCTTTCACACAATGCAGAGGGTCGGTTTCGTCACTGGATTGTTCGTGAAGAAAATCGTCCAGTCTATTTTTGCGTCAAGTCGAACGGCGATGAAGCCTGGCTCGACGATCTGATTGAACCGCTTGAATCGTTGGCGGGGAAGGACTTTCTGCACCACCGCAATGGCAACAATATGAGTTTCACGCCTCGGTGTATTTCGAAGATGGCGGCTGTTGCGTTTATTATTGAAAAAAATCCGGATATTCAGGACAGAATAGTCCTTGGAATGGGTGATAGTCTGACGGACTTAGCCTTTATGGGCTTGACTCAAATGATGATGATTCCGCCGGGTTCGCAGATAGACACAGCCATCAGAAAGGACTGATCATGAAGTGCGATGCACCTAAGACCATCCGTCACAGCTATGACCCCGAAGATGTCACCTTCTTGTTGACACCTGTCGAGATCACGCCTACGGATGTCAAGGAAAAAGAGTATTTGCTGCAATCTGGGCGTGTGCACTATTCAGAGATGATTTCGGAAGAGCGACGTCCCGACGCGCGCTACATGCAGATATACGAAAATTCACTGGATCGCCATCTTTCACGTATTGCCTTGGACATTGTCCGGATCGGGTTGAAAATCAAGTCAGAAATTGACCAAGGGGCTCTTGCCCCAAGGCTCTCGCTTTGCTCTTTAGTACGAGCGGGTGTACCATATGGAGTACTTTTGCGCCGCGTATTGGTCAAGCTGAATGTCAACGTTGTACATTACGGGGTCTCAATTATTCGGGACCGCGGACTTGATCCAGTCGCGATGGATTATGTTCGGAAAGATCGGCCAGAGGCTGATATTCTTTTCGTGGATGGCTGGACAGGGAAGGGAGCAATTTCCGGCGAGTTAAAAAAAGCCTGGCGGGAAATTTCAGGTCAAGATCCTCGTCTTGTGGTGCTGGCAGATCCCTCCGGACATGCTTGGCTGTCGGGTTCGCATGAGGACTGGTTGATACCGAGTGGCATTCTTGGGGCCAATATTTCCGGGCTAATCAGTCGCTCTATTCTGAAATCAGGTCTTTTGCAACCCGGTGAGTTTCATGGCGCAATGACGGTCGATCATTTAGCTGATATGGACCGTTCACAGGATTTTATCGATAGAGTGACAGGTATGTTTGATACAGTGCTAGAGACGGCGCTACCCGCGGAACAATCCATCGAAGGTGCCCAGCATCTACGCGAACGAGCGGCTTCATGTGTTGACATGATTGCCAATCGTTATGCGGTCGAAAATCTCAACAGAATCAAACCTGGTATTGCTGAAGCGACACGTGCGGTTCTGCGAAGACGGCCCCGTATTGTCTTTCTGCGTGATGCGAAAGATCCGGATCTTGAAGCCCTTGTTCACCTATGTAGACAAGACGGGATTGAAATGGAAGTCAGTGCGCAGGTGACCGGCCCTTACCGTGCCATCACGCTTATCGAGAAGGTCTCCTGAATGCATCATTTTGACGCCTATTCACTTGGGGCAACTCTCTACATGCCTGTTTTGCATCCGAATGTTGCTGATATCCTGCATGGTCGGGTGCCCACTCCAGTTTCTTCGATCGTTCTTTGCCTCGAAGACGCGCTTGCAGAAGGAGATGTTCCCGATGGTCTTAATCGTCTCGATGATTTAATCAGTAACCTTCCTGAGCACTTACCGGTGCGGACTTTTCTGCGTCCTCGTAATCTTGATATGGCGCGAGACCTTTGCTTTCGCGCTGCAGACACTGGAATAGAGGGTATTGTTGCGCCTAAAGTCACACCAGAAACGCTCTATGACTGGCTAGATATGACACGGGATGCAGGCCTTTCCGTTATGCCAACGTTGGAAAGTGCCTCTTTCTTTGATCCAAGCCGAATCTGTGCCATCCGAGATATTCTCGATGATCACTCCGATGATGCGACTCGAATTGCAGCAATTCGGTTGGGTGGAAACGACCTTCTCTCGACGCTGGCTTTGCGGCGAGAACGGGGAATTACTTCCTGGGAAGGACCGCTTGGATGGATCCTTTCAATGGCATCCAGTATTCTGATTTCCTCAGGCTATCCCGTGGCCGCACCGGTATATGATGTCATTGATGATCTGGACACATTACAGCGAGAGGTCGAGCGAGATGTTGCCGCTGGCTTTATTTCCAAAACCATTATTCATCCTGCCCAGGCCTCTGTAGTGAATGAAGCTTTTCGTGTGACGCGTGGGGATATGGAGCAAGCACGGGCTGTGCTCGATTGCCAGGCGCGTGCCGTTTTTCAGCTAGGTGGCGTCATGTGTGAACCGGCTACGCATCGTGCCTGGGCAAATAGAATAGTTGCTCGGGGAGAAATCTTCGGTATTTCCGGAGTCTCTTCTAAATTATCTCAGATGCCTTGCAACAATCATCAGCACAGACTGTCAAAAAATACCAAGGGAGTAGGTTGAGGGACGGGGTTTTACTCAACCAGGATTAAGAGTTTTATTGCGTTCAAGGGGCTATATTTGTACGTTCGAATTGTAGCTATAATCGAAAATCAAACACACACACTCAAGGAGAGATACCACAATGGCAATTTCACTAAATAAGGGTCAGACAATTTCGCTGGCCAAAAATGGTAGTTCTGGTTTGAGCAAGGTATTCATGGGTCTGGGATGGGACCCGATCCAGAAGAAAAAAGGTGGCTTACTGGCGAGTCTCTTCGGTGGAGGTGGAGGAGATATTGATCTCGATGCCAGTGTGATCATGCTGGATGCCAACAAGTCGGCTATCGACACTGTCAGCTTTGCTCAGCTCAAGTCGAAGGATGGCGCTATTCGCCACGGTGGCGACAATCTAACGGGTGAGGGCGAAGGTGATGACGAGGTGATCTATGTGGATCTGACCCAGCTTCCCGCAGCCGTCTCCCACTTAGTATTCACCGTCAACAGCTTTCGCGGACAGACTTTTAACGAAGTGGAAAATGCTTTTAGTCGTCTGGTAGACGAAACAAAGAATGAAGAACTATGCCGTTACACTCTGACAGATCAGGGTACGCATACTGGCGTCATCATGGCGTCTATGACAAAGACTGCTGACGGCTGGACAATGACGGCGCATGGTAAGCCTTGCACGGGGCGCACTGTTAAGGATTTGGCACAAGATGCCATTTCGGTCATTTAACTGAAAGGGGCTTTAAAGAAGGCCTTTCAATACTTGGGAGAAACAATATGTCGATGAATTGGTTAAAGGAAAATATCGCTAAGGCGCGGGCGAACCTTACTGCAGAGGTGTCAAAGTTCAAAAACAAGGACTTTATGGAAGCTGTGGTCAGTGGTTGTGCTCTTGTCGCCGCGGCTGATGGTAGCGTCGATGCATCCGAAAAACAAAAAATGGCTGGGTTCCTGGAGCGATCTGATGAGTTGAAGCATTTCGACATTCGTCAGGTTATCGAAGTGTTCAACAAATCGGTTGGAGATTTCGAATTTGATCAAGCGATTGGCAAGGCAAATGCCCTAAAAGCGATCGGCAAGGTACGTGGCAAAGATGATCAGGCGCGCGTCCTGGTTCGCGTCGTCTGTGCTATCGGAGCCGCTGACGGAGATTTTGACGAGGACGAAAAAGCTGTTGTGCGTGAAATTGCACAGGAACTCGGGCTTAACCCCGCGGAATTCGATCTCTGATAACTTTTTAGTAACACTTAAAGACAATGACCCTAGCCGTTTGATTTGAATTTATGGAAAACACCATGCATGAACTTGCGACCTATCAACTGACTATTATTGCCCTTGGCGCTATTGCTTTTGGCATTTGGTTGCTTATCAAAGGCGGTGACTGGACAGTTGACAACGCAGTAACGGTCGCCAGTAAATCGGGACTGTCAAAACTTTTCATTGCCGCCACGGTTATCGCTTTTGGTACCTCGGCTCCCGAGCTATTCACTTCGATCAACGCCAACCTGTCAGGCTTTGCCGGAATTTCCGTCGGCAATGTGGTCGGATCCAATATCGCTAACATCGTTATGGTTGTTGCGATCAGTGCAATGATTGCCCCGGTAGTTTTCAGCCGGTCTGAGGTTCGGATAGATACAATCGTCATGCTTGTCGCTACGGCTGGTATGGTAGCGGCGATTCTCGCTGGTATTCTGCCAACCTGGGGTGGCATTGTCATGGTGATCGCGCTCGTTGCTTATGTATTTTATCAATACAAGGCCAGCAAGCTTGATGTCGAGGAAGTCGAGGAGCACGATGCGGGAGGGCGCTTTCCCGGATTGATGCTTGTTGTGGGTATCGCGACCTTGATCATTGGCTCGGAAATCCTGGTTCAAGGCGCTGTTGCGGGTGGGCTCGCACTTGGCGTTCCAGAGGCTGTGATCGGCATGACTGTTATTGCCTTTGGTACTTCTTTGCCTGAGCTTACCGCTTGTGTTGCCGCCGCCAGGAAGGGTCAAAGCGACGTGATTATCGGTGGTATTGTAGGTAGTAATATCTTCAATATCTTCTCGGTTATGGCGATTTCTGCAATTGCGAAACCGCTGTTGATTGAACAACGTTTTGCCTCTTTCGATATGTATGCAGTTGTTGGCGTCACCCTGGTTTTTGCGGTATTCCTGTTCTTTGTAGGAAAGATCGGGCGCATTGCGGGCGGGATTATGGCTGCATGTTATGTTGCTTTCATCATCGCCCAATATACGGTTGCGGACAGCTTCGTTGCCGTTATTCCCTGAAGCATTTCTAAAATAATTGACTGAAAGGAGACACGTAAATGGCACTATCTCTTTCCAAAGGTGGAAATATTTCCCTTTCCAAGACCGATCCAGGTCTCAAAAAAATTCTGATTGGGCTCGGCTGGGATGAGCGGGCTACATCTGGTAAGGATTTTGATCTCGACGCATCCGTGTTCATGGTAACTGCTGATAATAAGGTACGTGGTGAAGCGGACTTCATTTTTTACGGGCAGCTCAAATCCGCCGATGGTTCTGTGGTTCACACGGGTGATAACCGGACAGGTGAGGGCGACGGTGATGATGAAGCAATCGAGGTCGATCTTGAAAAAGTGCCGGCTGATATTCAGAAGCTTGTCGTTACTGTGACAATTCATGAGGCCGACAGCCGCCAGCAAAACTTCGGTATGGTTCAGAATGCCTTCATCCGTGTTGCTAATAATGAAGTTGGCAACGAAATCGTCCGCTATGATCTAACCGAGGATTACTCCACGGAGACGGCAATGGAGTTCGGTGAAGTTTATCGCCACAATGGGGAATGGAAATTCCGGGCGGTTGGGCAAGGCTATTCTGGTGGGTTGATGGCTATGTGCCAGCGCTACGGCATTAATGCTTCAGCATAATTAACAGGCCGGTGCTGCTAGTCCGAGTCGGACTTCAATTCAATAGACAATTCAAATTTGAAAAAGGAGCCTTTCATGGCTGTTTCACTTTCCAAGGGCGGTAACGTCTCTCTCAGCAAAGAGGCCCCAGGTCTCAGTAATGTCATAGTAGGTCTCGGTTGGGATCCTCGTGCAACTGATGGTAAGGAGTTTGACCTTGATGCATCAGTATTTATTTGCGGCGAAGATGGCAAGGTCCGTAGCGACGTAGACTTTATCTTCTATAACAATAAAGTTGGTGCCGATGGTGCGGTTGAACATCAGGGTGACAATAAGACAGGTGAAGGCGAGGGCGATGATGAGCAGATCAAAATCGACCTTTCCAAGGTTCAGGCTGACGTTAAAAAGTTGGCTTTCGCCGTCACGATCCATGAGGCCGATAGCCGTCAGCAAAATTTTGGCATGGTCTCCAATGCTTTCATGCGTGTCGTGAATTCTGCGGATGGTAAGGAGCTTGCACGCTATGATCTCAGCGAGGACTACTCCACCGAGACCGCGATGATCTTTGGCGAGGTCTACCGTCATGGTGACGAATGGAAGTTCAAGGCTGTGGGTCAAGGCTTCGGGGGTGGACTCGGTCCGCTTGCCAGTTCCTTCGGTGTGAATGTCGGTTGAACGAACATCAGGGGTCCGCAATGCGGGCCCTTTTTTAATCTGCGTGGAGGCAGAAGTCTGATATGACGGAACTTACAACGGGCGCCAATGCGCCTCTTCCGGAGACTGATTTTGGGGTGATGATCACGCTACCATCTGGGGCAGATATCGATGTAACTGCATTGTTAATTTATCCCGAGGGTAAAGTACGCGGTGACGGTGATATGGTTTTCTACGGCCAATTGGAAAGCCCTGGAGGTGCGGTGCGACTCACGCAGGGGGTGACACCCCGCTTCGACTTTTTTCTGAATCGTGTACCCTCAGATGTCGAGAAGATCGTTTTGACTGCAACGGCCGAAACTGGAAAAACCTTTGGACAACTCGGGGATATCACTCTCGAAGGTGGCGGTCACCGACTTGTTGTTGCAGGCCAGGGTCGCAGTGAGGCCGCCCTTATTCTTGCAGAAGTTTATAAACGAAACGGTCAGTGGAAGATCCGTAATGTTGGCCAAGGGTTCAACGGTGGTCTTGCTCAACTCGCCACTCATTTTGGTGTGGAAATTGCTGAGGAATCACCCTCTACGTCTAGCCCTCCGCAGCCAGTCCCTCAGCCCGCTAAGTCTTCAAGCGTCAACCTGTCGAAAGTCTCTTTGACCAAACAGGATAAAGCTATTTCCCTGAAGAAGGAGAGCGGCAAATTCGGTAAGATCCGAATCAACCTGAACTGGAATCAGGGAACGCCTAAGAAGAGCTTTTTCGGGATATCCAAAGGTGGAATCGATCTTGACCTGGGTGCTTTCGTTGAAATTCGTGATGGGACCCGTGGTGTGATTCAGGCTCTGGGTAACACATTCGGGAACTTTGATCGAGAACCTTTTGTGAAACTGATGGGTGACGATCGTACCGGCTCGGTGTCGGATGGTGAATGGCTTGAGATCAATGGCGATCATTGGCATGAAATTCAGCGTGTGTTGATCTATGCGTTCATTTATGAAGGTGTCGCGAACTGGCAGGAAACTGATGGCGTCGTGCGTGTCCTTGTACCGGATCAACCGGAAATCGAAATTCGTATGAATGAATACGGCTCTAAGCAAGGTACCTGTGCCGTTGTTGAATTGATCAATGAAGGCGGTGCAGTGCGTGTTGAACGAAAAGTAGAATTTTTCGCGGGACAGAAAAAAATGGATGAAGCTTACGGTTGGGGATTTCGTTGGAGTGCTGGACGAAAATAGATCAATCGGAGCCAACCGCAGTGTAGTTAGGAAGCTGCGGTTAAGTTTCTGAGGTGAGATAATCTGAGCCAATAGAGATTAGCATGACTATGCCATTACAGAGTTTCCTATAAATGTCTGAAATGTAAGTTCTTTTGCTGGGCATCGCTGTGCATTATCAATTCCCTGAGCTCCGCGTCCAGACTCATAAGCTTTCGAAGCTCGGAACGACTCAGTGTATAGAGGCGAGAGGGAGTTTGTGCCACCACTGACAGGTCTGGATTACCATCGCCTAAGAGTGCAGATTCGCCGAAGGAGTCGCCAGCGATCAGCGTACTGAGGCGATGCTCCTCGCCGCTACTGCGGTGCTCAAGACGCACGTTGCCGCGACTGACAATAAATAGCCTGTTGTTGTGAGTACCCTGGCGAATCAGGTATTCGTGTTTTTCAAGTGTGATCACCTCACACTTTTGTGCAATCAGTTGGATCAACCTTGGAGGCAGGTTTGCAAAAAGAGGCACACGGGCTAAAAGCAGCTCAGGATCATCTTTGAGTTTCTGGATCGGCTGTCCACGCAGAGAGTTGAGACGACGGTCCACATCGGCCTCGATATCCTCTGCCTGGCCTTTGGGAATAGTCCCCAGTCGAGCCTGTTCGCGTGTCGTTTCTAGCTCCGCCAGCAGCACTATGCGTTTTCCTAACCGCTCCTGGGTTAGTAAAGCAATCTCTGGAAAGTCATTGTTAAGGCGATACAGCTTGTTTACGGCCAGCGTGTTCCAGTCACGATACTGCTGCAGTACTTGGTGAACGATCTCAGGCGGGGTGGATTCAAGACCCATGATACGCTCTAAGGAATGGATGATATGGTTGCTGCCTTGGAAATGCCCCCAGGCTGTTTCGTAGTAATGGCCAATATGAGAGACGCGCAGTCGCTCCACAATACCACGGAGCAGAGTCTTATTATCCAGCAGTCGGAATAACCAGTGCTCTATGTATTCATAGCGATGATGGTTGTTCACCCTATGAAAGCCGTTTTCGTAGCGGAGAGTGTCTGTTTGTAGCTCAAGGATTGCCAGCAAACGTCGAGCGGTCGATTCACTGAGGTGGCCCCGGTCGTACATGTCAATGTAATACGCTTTCTCCTCGGCAAGGGCTCGCAGGAAAAAAAGATTGAGTTCCTCATCCTGTGTGAGCTGCTGCAAACGCAATTGGTCAATTTGCTCTTTAGCGAGAGTGATAGCCTGGTGGCTGTTCAGGCTGAGACGATGGGCCACCCGACTTGAAAAGAGGCCGCCTTTCTGCAGTTCAGGCATGCGCTGCAGGGCGCGTTGGTGCGTTAGCATGTTGCGCTCAATCAATGCGAGTTGATCAACCATTGGCGGTAGATCCAACTTCATCATGCGCATGGCCGGTTTAATCGTTAGACCCTGTACCAGCAGGGTAAACAGGACGGCCCCGGTTACCAGCGCAATGAACAAATCCTTGAATGGATATTCGGGCAAGCTGAGCACGATGGCTAATGCAATTGCCCCACGCAGTCCACCCCAGAACATAATGAAACGGTATCCGGCTCCAATCGGTTCCACTTTGAATAGACGGCTTACCAGGGGTAAGAGTGCGAAGACTACCAGCGCACGAGAGACCAACATGGCCAGAATAACCCAAAGCACTAAGTCCCAGACTGAGGCCAGTTCCAATAAATTGACTTGCAAACCTAGCAGCAAAAACAGCAATGAATTGGCACCGAATGCCAGTGTTCCCCAAAATTGCTCAAGGTAAGCGCGCACCGAGCTGGCAATTCGCAGGCGCCCCCATGTCCCTATAGTAAGGCCCGCTCCAAGTGTAGCCATGATGCCACTCACATGCAGCAGTTCTTCGGCGATCAAAAAAGAGAGGTATGCCAGTACACTGGTTAGACCAATATCGAGGATTGGATCGGAGTCGAACCAGCCAATAAGCTGGCTGGTCAGGTATCCAGCTATGATGCCGAATAAAAGACCGCCTGCACACAGGATGAAAAAATACATGATGCCATTACTGACTGCCTGGCCGGAAAGTACACCAGCAGCCAACACACCGATTAGAATTTTTGACAGTACAAGTGCGGTCGCATCATTGAACAGGCTTTCACCTTCGATCAATATTGAGAGCCGTCCTGGTGCGCCGATTCGCCGGAATAGTGCTATAACAGCGACGGGATCAGTGGCGCTCAGTATGGCACCGAGCAGTAAGGCCGCAATCAGATCAATATCAAGGGCCAGCCAAACGATAACACCGATTAGTCCCGTCGATAAAAGCAAGCCGGGTATTGCCAGAGTCATTATTAGCACTGAGTTATGCCGCAACTGGTTAACATTCAGGCCGTAGCTGGATTCGAAAATCAGCGCAGGCAGAAATACAAACAGAATCAGGTCTGGTGAGATACTAAAGGCAGCTTCCGCCTTCGCTAACAAAGGAACGCTGTTACTCAATGAACTGATCACGATACCGATCAAGACCAAAAGTACCGTAAATGGCAGGCGAGTTCGGCGTGAAATTTGGTAGACGCTCAGTGCAATTAAGAGCAGGGTGAATATGATGCCGACCAGTTCAACAACGGGAGATAGCGAGTCCAATACATGTACCCTCGAATATAGCTTTAGGCAAAGTCAAAACAGGCTGCCGATTATCATAGGTACATACACAACTAACATAAGTACAGCCGTTAATACGAGTAGATAGGGCACTATAGCCTTAGTTATCTGTTCAAGTGGTAGTTGCGTCACTGATGATGCTACATACAAGTTGATGGCTACCGGGGGGGTGATCATCCCTATTGCCAGTCCGACGACGATAATTAAACCGAAATGGATCGGATCAATACCAATTTGCGTGACCAGCGGTAGCAAAACGGGTGTTAGAATGATTAATGCACTGGCTGTTTCAATAAATACACCGGTTAAAAGAATGACTAAAACTACCAAAAACATAATCATGTAAGTGTTAGTTGAATAGGATAAAACAGTATTTGCCAGAGCGCTGGGCACTTGCCAACTTGAAAGTGTCCAGCTCAGAACGGCTGACATCGCAATTACAAGCATTATAACCGATGTCGTCATCGCGGATCGCATTAGAATATGGTACATCTGCCGTAAATTCAGGTCTCGATAGATAAAAAATGAAACGATTAAGGCATAATTCACAGCAACAACAGCCGCTTCACTAGGTGTGAAAATACCTGAAAAAATTCCTCCTAATATTATAACTGGAGTCATTAATCCCCAGCTGGCGCTTTTCAGCGTCCGCATAATAGTTGTTAAGGACAAGGGTGTGCCTTTAGGGTAGTTACGCTGATAAGCCTGAATGAGGGCGATCGCCATCAAACCTAAACCCATGACTAATCCGGGTATAAAGCCACTCATAAAGAGTTTAGCGACTGATTCCTGCGCGATCACAGCATAGATGATCATTGGAACAGAGGGGGGGATCACGACACCTATTGTACCGCTGGCAGCAATCAGGCTTGCTGCTGCAGCGGGGTCATAGCCTTTACGTTTAAGTTCTGGGACTAGCGTAGAGCTGACAGCAGCGGTTGTTGCAGCGCCAGAACCTGAAATGGCAGCAAAAAACATGCCGGCCAGCACCGATACTATGGCTAAGCCGCCTTTCAAAAAGCCTAATAGCGAGTCGGCAAAATTGACAAGCTTCTCACTGATCTTTCCCTGGGCCATCAGGTCGCCTGTCAAAATGAACATAGGAATAGCGACTAATGCAAATGAGTTGATACCCTGAAACATTTGCTGTGTCACCACCATTAACGGGACACCTTGTAAATGTAACGCAACCAGAGTGCTCGCTCCGATAGCAAGTGCAATCGGTATCCCTATGATCATGAATACGAAAAACAACACAAAGAGTATCGCTGTCATAGTGAAGACTCATTTGGTTTGGCTGATTTAGGGTTGGTTATCAATTCTAGAAGATCAATGACAGCGTAAAGCAGCATTAATGAAGCGCTAATGGGCATAACCGCATAGATATACAGCATTGACCAGCGCAGTGAGGGTGATTTTTGAAAACTCTGAACCTGCATATACTGGTAGCCAATCAATATCAGCGAAACCATAAACGCCAGGATAATGATACATGCAACGATTTTAGTGAACCTGGCTAACGTCTGTGGTAATGCGTCGACAACAAGGTTGACCGCAATGTGCCGCCCCCGTTGAAAGGCTAATGTGGCGCCTAAAAACGTAATCCAGATCAGTAAGAACCGTGCAATTTCTTCTGTCCAGGGTACCGCATTGAAAAAAACGCGTGAAATGATCTGCAGAGTAATGACGCCAATCAAGGCAAGCATGCCCAACACAACTATGGGTTGAAGAAGGGCGTCAATACGCTGCTCGATCTTTTGAAGTAATGCGATCACTTACTTTAGAGCCTGCTGAATGCGTTCCAGGTATTCACCAAACTGGTCACCATATTTTTCATACACGGGTACAATAGCTTGTTGAAAAGCAGCGATATCAGGTTCTTCAACAATCGCAACACCTGCTGCTCTTAGGTCTTCGAGTTGTTTAGCTTCCATATCGGCGTTAACTTGACGCTCGTGAGCGGCAGCTTCTCTAGCGGCTTGTACAAGAACTGTTTGAGCCTCTTCAGGTAAACGGTTCCAGCTACCCATACCCATCACAAAAATAGCAGGTGCATAGGTATGGCGTGATAAGGTCATGTGTGACTGGGTTTCATTGAGCTTAAATGAATGGATGACATTAACAGGGTTCTCTTGGCCGTCAATTGTGCCCTGTTGCATGGCTGTTAGCGCTTCGGTCCATGCCATGGGCACAGCATTGGCACCTAGCTCACGAAACGTATCGGTGTACACAGGGTTCTCCATGACGCGGATCCGTAATCCTTCAATGTCATAAGGTGATTGAACCGGTCGCACACTATTGGTCAGGTTTCGGAAGCCTCGTTCAGCATACGCCAGACCTTTTAAGTTAACCTCTGATAGTTTGTCTAACAGATCCTGACCAATGGGCCCATCCAAAACATCATAAGCTTGTTGTGGGCTGGAGAAGAGAAAAGGTAATTCAAAAACAGCCATTTCTTCAACAAAGTTAGCCACCGGACCGTTCGTGATCACACCCATATCGACTGTGCCAATTTGCATACCTTCAAGAAGGGTACGTTCGTCACCTAAAGATGCATTAGGAAAAATTTCAATGGTGACTTTACCGTCAGTTCTTTCGCTGACCAGCTCCTGAAATTTAACCGCAGCAATATGAAAGCCATCTTGCTCATTGACAACATGGGCAAGGCGTAATGATACGGGGTTCATGGACTCAAGAGTTGCAGCTATCGCGCTTGAAACTGTCGTTGTTGCAGCTAAAGCAACACTAAGGAACACTCGATTTATTGTTTTCATAGATTTATCCTTATGTTTAACAGTGGCTTAATGCTAGTTAGTATGTGTAATGTCAGCGTCGAAGAGTAGAACGCTCAGTACAGAAAAGCAATGCTTTAAATGCTATATACTCTCTTGTGCACTTATTAAACCAGGTGTATGAATAGAGACACCATTTTATATAGCCTCGACTCATGAGGAAGGATATACGGTGAAAAGGTTAGTCTGGATATGCAGGTTGTATATTCAAAGATATATCGAAAGCATATCCGTTTTTAAAAGCAATAAAACCCCGGTCATTCACTTGCCTAAGATTAATTGAAGGCCTCAGTCTGATAACTATTGCAGTTGCTAAGATCCAGACGTTTGACCAAAGATTTTTTTGCAATGTCTCTTAGTGCTGTTCGTAATCCTTCCTCCAATACCGGATGATAAAATGGCATGGCAAGTAGGTCATGCGCAGTCAGGTTGCGGCTAATGGCCAGTGCCAGCAAATGTGCCATATGCTCAGCTGCTGGGCTACACATCTCAGCGCCCAGTAGACGAGCATCATCGGCAGTGGCGTAAATACGCAACACCCCCTTATTCCGCTGAGCTGTCAATGCGCGCCCTTGTGACGCGAAGTCGACGCGGCCGATAAGACAATCATCGGTATTGAGCTCGGCATAGCGCTGACCGATTGCAGCAATACCTGGATCTGAAAATACAATGGATAAGGGAGTCCGTCGTTGAAAGCAGGTGGGCTCTTTGGCCATGGCATTCATGCCAGCTATAAAGCCCTCATCAGCCGCTTCGTGAAGAAGGCTGACGTCGGCGTTCATATCACCGGCTATGAAAACAGGCAGGTTTGCAATCTGCATGGTGGTACGATTGAAGGGGGGCATGCCACGCGAATTCAGTGAAACGCCTAGCGTGTCAAGTCCCAGGTTTTCAAGGTTCGGTTTGCGCCCAATTGCGGCGAGCACCTGATCAACTTCTATATCAACTGATCCGGCTTGAATGCGAACACCCTTAGTTGTGTTGGATAATTCGACTTCATGCCCGGTGTGAATCTCAAATTCTTCATCCAGTGATTTGCGCAGCGTTGTTGCAACAACCGGGTCTGAGACACCTGCAATTTGGTCGTTTATGCCAAAGGCATGAACTTCAACGCCTAAGCGAGCGAGCGCTTGAGCCATCTCGACGCCAATAGCACCCAGGCCGATCACCGCCATGCGTTTGGGTAGTGTTTCCAGCTCAAAAAACGTATCAGTGGTGAGCAGGCGATTCCCCAGCGCTTGCCAGGGTCCGGGTACTACTGGGCTAGATCCGGTGGCCAGAATGATACGCTGGGCGTGGAAAATTTCGTCACCTACTTGCACCTGGTTGGGTCCCAGTAAGTGAGCATGTCCTGCAAGGCTGCGTTCACCTAGTTCCTTGGTTGATTTAAGTACTCCGCCAACAAAACGGTCACGCAGTTCACGCACGCGGCGCATGACCGCCGGAATATCGATTTCCAGATGCTCACTACCCCGAATGCCAAACGCCTCGGCTTTTTTGCGAGCATGAAAAGCGTTGGCTGCCTCGATCAGTGCTTTTGACGGCATACAGCCAACCCGCGCGCAGGTAGTACCGTAAGGCCCGTCATTGATCAATATAAAACGATCAGTTTGTTTGCTTACCTGTCGAACGGCGGCTAACCCAGCCGATCCGGCTCCGATGATAATGACATCCTGTTTCCTTGCGGTCATACAAACTCATTCCTTTTTAAAGAGGATAAATGCTTATTTATCGTTGTCTTCATATTCATTTTTAGCTTTTTCCCAGGCATTACTCATTGAGCTGTAGGCATCTGAAAATCCTGCTTTCATTTGATCCCAGGCACTATCGGTACTGTTTTTTAAACCGCCATACCATTCTGACAGTTTGTTTCGTTGTTCCCGCAGTGCTCGCATGTTGTCACGCGTTGTTTGACGTGCTTCGTCACTCATTTCGTCCCAGTTGTTATCGATACGTCTTTGGAGCACATCTATTCGTTGGTCAAGCGATTCAAGCATTTGCTCAGTCGCGTTAACCGCTTCGTCACGCTGTTCTACTGAATATTGTTGGAGTGTTTCGATTAACTCCCTGGTTTCTGTTTGTATATCCTGAGTAGTAACTTCATGGTTACTTTCATTAGCTCCAGTTTGTGCATAGATGACTGGTGTGAAGCATATGGCTGTAACGATGAGTATTGCAAATAGTGAATGTTTTTTCATATGGCATTATTCCTTTTTATTGAGTGAATGGAGGTGTTCTATCCGTTTTATAAATTATTTAAAATGTGAACTGGCTGATTTAACAGCGTTGCTTAATGAGTCCCAAGCACTGTCAATTCCGATAGTGAGATCTTTCCAGGCACTATCACTGGCTTCGCGTAACTCATTAAGCTTACGATCCGCTTTTTGCTGCATTAAGCGTAGTTCATTAATCTGTTTTTGGTATTCAAGCTGAGCATCGGCCTCGGCAGAGTTGGCCTTGGCTTTTAGTTTGTCGATTTCCGCGCTCCACTCATCTAGCTGAGACTGCAGCTTTTTTTCATAAGCTTCTTTTGTGCTCATTTTAGATCTCCTTTATTGAGTCTTCGATACCTTAGACTAGGTTCTCAATCTTGTGTTCCCTGTTATAAGAATCGCGGTGAATGTGTCGTCACGCCAGTTTTGGCGTACCGATTTTGCCGATACTGTATTCAAAGCTCTGGATAAAGCAGGAGTAGCCGCTCATTTCCTGGAATTAGAATTAACCGAACGGCTTGCAATGCAAGATACTGACAAATTGATCGCAATTATGAATAAGCTGCACCACCGTGGAGTCAGATTGGCGATTGATGACTTTGGAACGGGTTATTCATCGCTAATGTATCTGAAAAAGCTTCCTTTTCATGTGCTTAAAATAGATCGTTCATTTGTTATGGGCTTACCATTGAATAATGATGATGCGGCTATCTGTCGAACCATCTTGGCTATGTCAGTAGCGCTTGGATTCGAGACAATAGCTGAAGGTGTTGAAGGTCAGGAGCAAGAAGACTATCTCCGGTCGAATGGATGTTTGGTCGCACAAGGTTTTTTATTTTCAAAACCGGTGAGCGCTGAGAAAATGGTGAAGTTGTTTACAATTTGCCCAGCTAGCTACTGATTGAAAAATGCTGTCATATCTGGCCTAACATGAAATTTATTTGAGACAGAGGCATATTCACAGGCTATAGTATAAGTATTAAAAATACTGACTTTTCCGAGTTGTATGCTGATGGGTATTCGTTTCTGCAGTTTTTGGGTTGTTGTGTTACTTCTGCTTTTTGGATCGAATAGTATTGCGGCAGAAAAACCGCGTTCATTGAGTCAAGGTTGGGAGTATCGGTGGGGAGACTCCCCTATATCTGTTGAAGGTGTACCCGCCTGGGTCGTTGGGCAAGAGAGTGCGTCTGACTGGCACTCCATTGACTTTCCTTCTAATCCACCTGACCGATCAGGACAGCAGCATATCTGGTATCGCATAGTGTTACCGGAACTGGATACCTATCTGGATCCGGTGTTGTATATCGACAGTATTGATCTTATCGCTCAGGTTTATCTTGAAGATCAGCGTTTATATCAATTCGGTGAGTTTGATAATCAGGGACGAGGAAAATTTGCTGGTTGGCCCTGGCATATGATCAAGCTACCGAAAGACTCTGGTGGTAAAATACTCTATTTTCGTATCTATTCAGACTATATCGATATTGGGCTCTGGGGCCAGGTCAGTATTTTCGAACGTGCTGACTTATTGCTGGATGTGCTGAATAACTCCCTCGAGAGTCTTCTCAGCAGTATCACTGCATTTTTGATCGCATTTCTGGCATTCACTCTGGCTATATTGAAGGGCCAACGTCGTCGGTTTTTTACGGTGGGTTTATTTTCCCTGGCTTCGGCGGGAATGCTGTTGGGTGAAAGTCCCGCACGTCAGCTATTGTTTGATGCTCCTTTGTTCTGGGTGTACCTGGCGGCAGGTTCGTATTATTTTTTGCCTGTGGCGATGGGAATGCTGCTGGCTCCTGCTTTTCAGGGACGCTCTCGTCTATGGATGCGGCGCATTTGGCAGCTGCATTTGCTTTATCTGGTGATTGCTCTGGGCATTTCAGTACTGGGGTGGATCAATCTGTCGATTACCTTTCCGGTTTTTGATGGGCTTTTTGCGATTACTCTGTTTATTACTTTTGTGTTAATCGTAAAAAATATCTGGCATATACCGGCGGTGGATAAGTGTATTTTTATAGCTTATGCGGTATTGGCTCTGTTACTACTCGAAGATATGGCCGTTGCACATGGCTTCCTGGATTGGAGACAGGTACCGGTGAGTTATGGCATCCTACTGTTCTCTGCCACCGTGGTATTAATTTCACTATTATATTTCAGTCATTTACAAGTTAAGTTGCGAATGCTGAATGAATCATTGGAAATGAAGGTCAAGGAGCGAACAGAAGCGCTGGAAAAGCTGTCCTATGAAGACAGTCTGACAGGACTAAAGAACCGTCGTTTTTTTGATGAATTTTTCAGTTTTCATGCGTCTACAGCCATACGCACAGGTCTTCCTCTTACCTTGGCGATGTGTGACTTGGATTACTTCAAACAGTTTAATGATACCTACGGCCATCCGGCGGGTGATACGGCCCTTAAACTGTTTGCTGACCTATTAAGAAAGAATTTCAGAGAAACTGATCTTGTCTGTCGATTGGGCGGTGAAGAGTTTGTGATTTTAATGCCCAATACGGGCCGCCTTGAAGCTAAGGAGAAAATTCAGGCATTGCTAAACCAGGCAAGACAACAAGAAATATACCACGAAGGTCAGTCCTGCGGTTGTGTGTCGGTCTCGGCAGGGTTAGCCTGTTGGCCTGAGCAGACGGATGATCCAGATAGGCTGGTCATGCTGGCGGACAAAGCAATGTATGCTGCAAAAGAAGCGGGACGTGACCAAGTGGGGTAGGGGGGGAACCTGTGTCTGCAGGGCCTGTATAGGGTGCAGACACAGATATTACATCACCGATAGTACATTACTGCTTGAGAGGGTTATATATCTTCAAGCCCGAGTTCTTTCACCGAGATTTCCCGCATTTTGAACTTCTGGATTTTGCCAGTGACTGTCATCGGGAAGTTGTCGACAAACTTAAAGTAGCGTGGAATTTTGAAATGGGTGATTTTTCCCTTACAAAATTCACGCAAGGCTTCATCACTGATTTCCTCGACACCGGGTTGCAGCTTGATCCAGGCGATCAGTTCTTCACCGAATTTCTTGTCGGGTATGCCGGTTACCTGCACTTCGGCGATTGACGGGTGAGTGTAGAGAAACTCTTCTACTTCTTTTGGGTAAATATTCTCACCGCCACGAATCACCATATCCTTGATGCGGCCGACAATCTGAATATAACCTTCATCGTCCATGCTGGCCAGGTCTCCGGTATGCATCCAGTCGGCTTCATCTATCGCGTCGGCGGTGCCTTGATCATTATTCCAGTACTTCAGCATAACGCTGTAGCCCCGGGTACATAATTCACCGACTTCACCCCGGGGCAGAATGCTTCCGTTGCCTGGATCAATGATTTTGCTCTCAAGGTGTGGCTGGGTTCGACCGACGGTGGTGACACGCTTTTCCAGTGAATCCATGGCGCCGGTTTGCATGGAAACCGGGCTGGTTTCGGTCATGCCGTAGGCTATCTGCACCTCTTTCATGTGCATTTTGTTGATGACCTGCTTCATCACTTCAGTCGGACAAAGCGATCCAGCCATAATACCTGTGCGCAAACTGGATAAATCCATGCTGGCAAAATCCGGATGGCCGAGTTCTGCAATAAACATGGTGGGCACGCCATAGAGTGCGGTTGCACGCTCCTGATGTACCGCTTTCAGTACCGACCCAGGCTCAAACCCTTCATCCGGATAGATCATGGTAGAGCCATGTGTCACACAGCCCAGATTACCCATAACCATACCAAAGCAATGATAAAGCGGCACTGGTATCACCAGCCGGTCTTGTTCGGTAAAGCCCATACTTTCGGCAACAAAGTAGCCATTATTCAAAATATTATGGTGTGATAGTGTGGCGCCTTTGGGGAAGCCGGTAGTGCCTGAGGTGTATTGAATATTGATGGCATCATCAAACTGCAATTCAGCCTGGGCCTCATCCAGAATTTCCTGCGGCATACTCTCGGCTAATGCCATGAAGTTCTGCCAGCGCCACATACCTGGATGCTTGTGATCATCCAGGTTGATGACCCCTTTGAGTAACGGAAGTTTCTGTGAATCCAATTGGCCCTCGGCGCACATTTTTAATTCCGGAGCCAGTTCATACAGCATGCCCCGATAATCTGATGCTTTGAAACTGTCGGCGGTTACCAGGTAGCGGGATTCGGATTGATTCAGCGCATACTCGAGCTCGTGCGTACGGTAAGCCGGGTTAATATTCACCAAAATGGCACCGATTTTTGCCGTTGCAAACTGCGTCAGGGTCCATTCATAGCGATTGGGAGACCAGATGGCTACCCGGTCGCCGCGGCGAACACCGGCGGCCAGAAATGCACGGGCACATAAGTTAACCTGGCTGTGCAGCTCTTTATAAGTCCAACGAATATTCTGATGTAGCACGATTAAGGCATCATTATCAGGGTAGCGGTTTACCGTAGCATCAAACATATCCCCAATGGTCATACCCAAAAGAGGCTTTTCGCTGGTACCGCTGGTATAGCTCGGTAGTGTTGGCATAGTGCAGGCTCCATTATTTTTTTTATGCAAAGAGGCTGATTCATGTAGGGGAAAGCATTCAACGAAACTGGGCGTGATACTCCTGATTGGGTGCCATATCAACGGCAAGGGCGATGCGATTAGTCATATTGTAGAAGCCAACCAGGTTACAGATATCCCAGATGCCCCGATCACTGAAACCCACATCTCGAAGGGGTTGGGCATTCTCAGGGGTTACTTCAGCAGGCTGGCGTGTCAGTCGGGAGGCGTAGTCGAGCATGGCCCGGTGGCGTGCAGACAGGTCAGCGCTACGATAATTCATCACCAGATGTTCGCCTAGCTGCGGATCGCCACTGTAATTACGCACGGCGGCGCCATGTGCGGTAAGGCAGTAAAAGCACTTGTTTTCAGAAGAGACCACCACAGCAATCATTTCACGCTCAAGTGGGGTGAGTTCACTTTCACCAAACATGAGCTCATTATAAAAGCGAGTGAATACATCCAGTTGCTCAAGGTTTTGACTGTATGCCGTTAAGACGTTAGGGATCAGTCCCAGTTTTTCACGACACTTGTCAAAATAGGTCTGTACCTGTTCAGGCAGTTGATCCCGGGTCGGGATCGGTAGATCCAGTGCGGTAATTTTATTTTTGTTCATGCTGTGCTCCCAGAGCAAGGGCAACTTTGGAGCCGTTAGCGCGTTTGAGCTGACGGGTAATCCAGTCACCGGTATTAATCAGATCCTGCAGGTTGATGCCGGTTTCTATGCCTAGCCCCTGAAGTAAATACAGCACATCTTCAGTGGCAACATTACCGGATGCACCGCGGGCATAAGGGCAACCACCCAGACCGGCGACGGAGGCATCAACAACGGCCAGCCCCTCTTCAAGAACCGCATATAGGTTGCCAATAGCCTGTCCATAGGTGTCATGAAAATGTGCAGCCAGATTGTTCATCGGTATATCCCGATTAACGGCTTCAAGCATGCGTTTGGCTTTTAAGGGCGTACCCACCCCGATGGTGTCGCCAAGCGAAATTTCATAGCAGCCCATGGCGTAAAGAGCGTTAGCAACCTGGGCAACCTGTTTGGGATCGACGTCGCCCTGATAAGGACAACCCATCACGGTGGATACATACCCCCGGACCTTGATGCCTTTATTGCGTGCCGCTTCCAGGACTGGCTCAAAACGTGCCAGGCTTTCTGCAATGGAACAGTTGATATTTTTTTGCGTAAAGGCTTCAGAAGCAGCACTGAATACGGCGATCTCATCAACTTCGGCGGCAAACGCTGACTCTACCCCTTTAAGATTCGGGGTAAGCGCGGCATAGGTAACGCCGGCCTTACGGGTGATACCGGCCATAACCTCACTGGCATCACCCATCTGTGGTACCCATTTTGGTGAGACAAAACTGGCGGCTTCAATATGGCTCAAACCGCAGGCGCTCAAGCGGTTGATCAGCTCAATTTTAACCGCTGTTGTGATGAGTTCGCCGGGCTCATTCTGTAGCCCATCGCGGGGGCTCATCTCAAAGACACGTACCTGGGAGGGGAAGCTCATGGTGCAGCATCCTCTTCAGTGGCATCACTGGTCACAGAAAGCAGTTCAGCCCCTTCAGATACCATCTCGCCTTCCTTGAAATAGATTTCATCAACCACACCGTCCAGCGGTGCTTTAATGGCATGCTCCATTTTCATGGCTTCCATAATCACCAGGGTCTGGCCCGCTTTGACTGCATCTCCGGGTTGGACCATAACGGCGACTACAGAGCCATTCATCGGTGCGGTTAAGCTACCTTCAGCCTCGATATCGTCCTGGCCGTAGGTCTCTTCATGGGCTTCACAGTGAAACGACTCGCCTTCATGGAAGATAACCAGTTCCTTGTCTTTTTGGGTGACATGCACACTGATACGGTGGCCGTTGATGACTGCTTTTAACTGATCACCACTGAGTTCGGCATGCAGGGTGTAGAGGCTGTCAGCAACACGTACTTCATAGTGCTGATCCTTTTCCAGCACTTTTAATTCATAGACTTGATCATCCACCTTGAGTGCGAGTGGCTTGGCGTATTCCGAGTTCAGCCGCCAGCTATTCTGGTGCGCAAAGGGCGACCAGCGATCTTCATTGTTGGGGTTGTTGCTGCGGGTTTGTTCCAGCAAGTAGCCAGCTGCAAGAACCAGCGCTCTGTGAAGACCCAATTTGGGTGGCGGAAACAACAGGGCACGGTGCTTTTCGATAAAGCCGGTATCCAGATCAGCTTCACGAAAGGGTTGTGCATCGGCCAGAGCATGCAGAAAGCGGATATTGGTTTTAACCCCGTTTATGCGGTATTGCTCCAGTGCTTGTACCATCCGGTTAATGGCTTGATCACGGTTTTCATCCCAAACGATCAGTTTTGCGATCATGGGGTCGTAATGAATACTGACTTCATCACCCTCGACAACGCCGGTATCAACCCGAACATGAGCGCTTTCATCAGGGGTGCGCAAATAATCCAGTCGACCTGTAGCGGGTAAAAAGTCATTATCCGGGTCTTCAGCATAAATACGTGCTTCCAGGGCATGCCCCCGAATGCGGATTTCATCTTGCTTCAAGGGCAGGGGAGCCCCTTCTGCAACCCGTAGCTGCCATTCCACCAGGTCTTGTCCGGTGACCATTTCTGTCACCGGATGTTCTACCTGCAGCCGGGTATTCATTTCCATAAAGAAAAATGAACCATCAACGTCGTATAAAAATTCAACGGTACCGGCACCGACATAATGAATGGCCTGGGCTGCCTTGACGGCCGCGTCACCCATGGCTTTACGGGTTTCGCAGGAAAGCCCTGGTGCGGGTGCTTCTTCAAGCACTTTTTGATGACGCCGTTGCACCGAGCAGTCACGTTCTGCCAAGTAGACACCTTGACCCTGGCTGTCACAAAATACCTGAATTTCAACATGGCGTGGCTGGGTTAAATAACGCTCCAGCAGCATGTCGGGGTTACCAAAGGCGTTCTTGGCTTCACGTCGGGCAGCTGACAGGGCTTCATCAAACTCTTCAATCTGATTCACCACACGCATCCCCTTGCCACCACCGCCTGCAACCGCTTTGAGTAGTAGCGGGAAGCCGCACTTGAGCGCTTCAGCCCGTAGGGTTTCCACATCCTGAGCGGCACCATGGTAGCCGGGAACCAAAGGAACCCCCGCTTTTTCCATAATCGCTTTGGCGGCGGATTTTGAACCCATGGCGGCTATCGCTGAGGCGGGCGGGCCGATAAATACCAGTCCGTTTTGGCTGCAGGCTTCGGCAAAGTCGGTGTTTTCTGAGAGAAAGCCATAACCGGGATGGATAGCCTGCGCACCACTTTGTAAGGCTATCTGGATAATTTTGTCGGCACGTAAATAGCTTTCATTACTGGGCGCTGGTCCGAGTAGAAAGGCTTCATCTGCCAGCGCCACATGGCGGGCATCACGATCAGCTTCCGAGTAAACAGCAACACAACGAATACCCAGGCGATGGGCTGTCTGGATTACCCGGCAAGCGATCTCGCCACGATTGGCTATGAGGATTTTACTGAACATTATTCTTCTTCTCCGGTTCCAGTTTCGACGGCCAGTTTGGACGGCCAGTTTGGACGGCGTTTGTTCAGGAAAGCACTGAGTCCTTCCTGCCCTTCATCACTGACACGTATATCGGCAATCCGCTGCGTGGTTACATCAATGACCTGTTTGGATATAGGCAGGTGACTGACGGCAAAAATCAGTGATTTAGCCGCTTGCATGGCCTGAGGGCTGTTCTGCTTAAGTTGCGCTATAAAGCCTTGCGCCGCTTCAGATAAATTGGCGGCGCTTTCTACGACCTGATGAACCAGGCCAAAGCTCTGAGCCGTGTCGGCATCAAAGACTTCGGCACTGATAAAATAACGCCTTGCCTGGCGCTCCCCGATAGCCCGGATCACATAAGGGCTAATCACGGCTGGAATCAGACCGATTTTGACCTCACTCAGGCAAAAGCGTGCATCGCGACTGGCGATGACCAGATCGCAACAAGCCGCCAGGCCCACCGCACCGCCATAGGCCGCACCCTGAATCAGACCGATCACCGGTTTGCTGAAGTGGTTGAGCTTGTCCATCAATCGGGCCAGCTCACCCGCGTCAGTGAGGTTTTCGGCGTGACTATTGCCAGCCATGCGTTTCATCCAGCCCAAGTCAGCACCGGCTGAAAAATGCTTACCTTCGGATCGCAGCAGTAGCATATGCAGACTGGCATTTTGCTCAGCTTCATCGAGTTTCTCGATCAAGGCGGCAATCATGGAGTCATCAAAAGCGTTGTGCTTCTCTGGACGGTTCAGTACCAGTTCGGCAACCCCTTCGCCCAGATAGTGAAGGCTAACGCTTTCTATCGTTGCAGAATGAGTTTTGGAATGAGTTGTAGACATCATCAGCCTCCGCTACATCCGGAACACGCCAAAGCGTGTTTCTTCTTTAGGACGATTCAGGGTAGCAGACAGGCTCAGTGCAATAACTTCGCGGGTCTGCGCAGGATCTATGACACCATCATCCCAGAGTCGACCGCTGGCATAATAGGGGTGGCCCTGATGCTCATAGGTATCCACGATGGGTTGTTTAAACTGGGCTTCCTCTTCGCTGGACCAGGATTTACCGTTGCGCTCCAGACTCTCGCGCCGCACTGTCGCCATCACGCCAGCAGCCTGTTCGCCACCCATAACCGAGATGCGTGCGTTGGGCCACATCCACAGAAAGTCCGGATTATAGGCACGTCCACACATGCCGTAGTTACCGGCTCCAAAGCTGCCACCGATCAACACCGTGATTTTGGGCACATTGGCACAGGCAACGGCCATAACCATTTTTGCGCCATGCTTGGCAATGCCTTCTGCTTCATATTTGCGACCAACCATAAAGCCGGTAATATTTTGCAAGAACAGCAGGGGGATATTGCGCTGACAGCACAGCTCAATAAAGTGAGCACCTTTCTGGGCTGATTCGGTAAACAGAATACCGTTATTGGCAATAATGCCGACCGGGTAGCCATGAATATGGGCAAACCCAGTGACCAGTGTGGCGCCGTAAAGCTGTTTGAATTCGTCAAATTCCGAGCCATCCACCAGACGGGCGATTACTTCACGTACATCGAAGGGTTTGCGCAGGTCGGTGCCGACAATGCCGTAGAGTTCATCGGCATCATAGATGGGTGGTTTCGGCTGGCACACCGCTATGTCGAGTTGCTTTTTACGGTTCAGATTGGCAATACAGCGTCGCGCTATTTGCAGCGCATGTTGATCATTTTCTGCATAATGATCAGCAACACCGGAAATTTTACAGTGAACATCCGCCCCACCCAGATCTTCGGCGCTAACCACTTCACCAGTCGCCGCTTTGACCAGCGGTGGTCCAGCCAGAAAGATCGTACCCTGATCACGCACTATAATGGATTCATCCGCCATAGCGGGAACATAGGCCCCACCAGCCGTACATAGTCCCATAACAACCGCTACCTGAGGGATACCTTTGGCTGACATGCGTGCCTGATTATAGAAAATCCGGCCAAAGTGGTCCCGGTCAGGAAACACTTCATCCTGGCGTGGCAAGTTGGCACCACCGGAATCAACCAGGTAAATGCAGGGTAGGTGGTTTTGTTCGGCAATTTCCTGAGCGCGCAGGTGTTTTTTTACCGTCAGAGGGTAATAAGTGCCCCCTTTAACTGTCGCATCATTGGCAATAATCATGCACTCAATACCCGACACACGACCGACTCCGGCAATCAATCCTGCGGCAGGTACGTCTTCATCATAAACCTTATAGGCAGCAAGCTGCGATAACTCCAGAAAGGGGGAGCCATCATCAATTAACCGGTTGATACGCTCGCGGGGCAAGAGTTTACCGCGCGCCAGGTGTCTGGCTTGATAGTCGGCGCCACCCCCTTGCTGAATTGTAGCAATTTTAGCTTTGAGATCGGTGACAGCAGCTGACATGGCATCTGCTTTGGCCCTGAACTCGTCGGAACGGGCATTTATTTTTGTTTGCAGAATCGGCATGGTTAAGCTCCCAGTGAAAAGCCATTAGTTGTTCAGAAACAATTCGCGACCTATCAACATACGACGAATTTCGGAGGTGCCTGCACCTATCTCATAGAGTTTGGCATCACGTAACAGACGGCCGGTAGGGTATTCGTTTATATAGCCGTTTCCACCAAGTAGCTGTATGGCATCGAGGGCGATTTGAGTGGCCATTTCAGCGGAATAAAGAATGACACCAGCGGCATCTTTGCGGGTGGTTTCACCGCGGTCGGCTGATTGAGCAACCATGTAAACATAGGATTTAGCCGCATTCATGCGGGTATACATGTCAGCAAGTTTGCCCTGAACCAATTCGAATTCACCGATAGCCTTGCCAAACTGCTTGCGATCTCTGATATAGGGCACCACGATGTCCATGGCCGCTTGCATAATGCCCAAGGGGCCGCCGGCCAATACCAAACGCTCATAATCCAGACCCGACATGAGTACTTTGACACCGCCGTTGAGCTGACCAAGCAGGTTCTCTTTGGCGACCTTACAGTCCTGAAAAACCAGTTCACAGGTATTGGAACCGCGCATGCCAAGCTTGTCGAGTTTCTGTGCCTGGGTAAAACCTTCGGTACCGCGTTCAACAATAAAGGCTGAAATGCCTTTTGCACCAGCTTGTAGATCGGTTTTGGCGTAGATCACAAAGACATGTGCATCTGGGCCGTTGGTGATCCACATCTTGTTTCCGTTGAGAACATAGTGATCACCCGCATCACGTGCGGTTAGTTTCATTGATACTACATCCGAGCCGGCATTGGGTTCAGACATAGCCAATGCACCAATATGCTCACCAGACAGCAGCTTGGGAAGATACTTTTCTTTTTGTGCCTGGGTACCATTGCGATGAATCTGATTAACACACAGATTAGAGTGCGCACCGTAGGAGAGGGCTACGGAGGCTGACGCGCGACTGATCTCTTCCATGGCAATCACATGTGCCAGATAGCCCATGCCGGAACCACCATACTCTTCACCGACGGTGATACCGAGCAGGCCCATGTCACCAAATTTTTTCCAAAGATCTTCAGGAAACAGATTGGCCTGATCTATGTCAGCGGCCCGAGGCGCAATTTCAGCAGCGGCAAAATTATTGATCTGTTGGCGCAGCATATCGAGGGTTTCGCCAAGGCCAAAATTTAATTCAGAATATTGAGAGAACATAGTGGTTACCTGTTTGTTATTATTAGTGAAGCGATGCGTTTGGATTAGAATCCTGGCCAGTTTTTGGGCTGTCATGCTCTTCAGCACCTTTGTTCTGGCGTAGCTCTATCAGTGCCGCCTGACAGCGAGATTGCGCGCTATCTAATTCAATCTTCGCCATTTGAATATCTTTTACTTGTTGTTCAAGCTGCGCCTGTTTTTGCGCAAGGGTTTCCAGCATTTTTAATAGCTGTCTTTCGCTGCCGCTTTCAGTCTCATCCCAAAGGTCAAATAGCTCACGGGATTCCGCTAGCGAAAAGCCCAGGCGCTTACCACGCAGGATAAGCTTGAGTCTGACTCTGTCTTTGGAACTGTAAATGCGTGTCTGGCCTTTTCGGTCCGGTTTAAGTAGCCCCTGATCTTCGTAAAAACGAATGCTGCGTGTAGTTACATCAAATTCGCTGGCAAGTTCGCTGATGGAATAGGTTCTTTTTTTTTGGCGCATGGCAGTTTTCCTCTTGGTATCGCTAAAGACTACTCAAAGTTAACGTTAACGTAAAGTGCATTTTTGTTTTTAGGCTATTTTGTGCTTTGTTCATATAGATAACCCTAGCAGTCAGTTGTAGTTATGAATAGTTATGGCGCCGTTTTCGGGCGTTCATGGATAGATTTGAGTATTTGTGAGTCGCTTTGCTGTTCATAAATTTTACAATTATACCTTTACGTAAAGGTAAGGCTGTGATATCAATTGCCCTAGAAAAAATATAACAAAAGAGGCAAAACAAAATGAGTCGAATGGATTATTCATCTTTTTATGCCGGTTTTAGCCCCGATTCGCTGCAAGAGACCGTGTTACAAGGGAGCTGGCATTCAGGACTGAATGTTTGCGCTGAAGTGTGTGACCGTTGGGCGGCTCAGCCGGATAAGGTTGCACTGTATCATCGCGACCTGGAAGGGCAGGCGTCGCAAATGACCTTTCTGCAGTTGAGTCAGCAGGCCTCGCGTTTTGCTAATTATCTCAAGTCTATGGGTGTTGGTAAGGGGGATCGTGTGGCGGGTTTGCTGCCGCGCACCCCTGAGCTGTTGGTTGTTATACTGGGTACACTTAAAGCCGGGGCGGTGTATCAGCCGCTGTTCACGGCGTTTGGTTCAGGAGCCATTGAGTACCGCTTGCAACAGGCGGCTACGCGCCTGATCGTTACTGATGCCACTAACTTTCCTAAGTTGCAGGAGGTGAAGGCTTGTCCGGCTGTGCTTTGTGTTCAACCCTTGGAAGGGCAGGCTGCTGCTGATTTTGATAAGGTTTTGGCAGTTGAGTCCAGTGATTTCGAGGCGGTCATGATCAGTGGTGATGATCCCTTTTTGCAGATGTTTACCTCTGGTACGGTGGGTAAGTCGAAGGGCGTGGCGGTGCCTGCCAGGGCATTGCTGTCCTTTTATATCTATATGAAATATGCCATCGACTTGCAGCCTGAAGATACCTACTGGAATGTGGCCGATCCTGGGTGGGCCTACGGTCTTTATTATGCGGTGATCGGTCCTTTGTTGTTGGGCCATGCCACGCACTTCAATCAACAGGGTTTTACCCCTGAAACTACCTATCAAATGATTCATCAGTTTGCTATTACCAATCTGGCTGCCGCGCCGACAGCCTATCGTTTGCTGATGGCGCATGATGGCGTGTTGCCAGAAGATGAGTCATTGGGGTTGCGGGTTGCCAGTAGTGCGGGCGAGCCGTTAAACCCTGAGGTAATTAACTGGGTGGCCAGGCGGTTGGGTTGTCCGGTGATGGATCATTATGGCCAGACTGAAACCGGTATGACTTGTTGTAATTTCCACACCCTGAAGCATCCAGAGCGCATCGGCTCTATGGGGTATTCGATGCCGGGTCATCGCGTTGTTGCGCTGGATGATGCTTTTAATGAAGTTGCAGAGGGCGAAACAGGTCAGTTAGCTGTGGATTTACAGCAGTCACCGCTGTTTTTCTTTGATGGCTATACCTGGGCCGAAAAGCATCCTTTTGCCGGTCAGTATTATCTGACGGGTGATATGGTTTTCTGTCATGGTGATGGGGGTTACTCCTTTACCGGTCGTGATGATGACATTATTACCACGGCTGGCTACCGGGTGGGTCCAGCTGATATTGAAAGTACGCTGCTGGAGCATCCTTCGGTGGCTGAATCCGGTGTTGTCGGTAAGCCTGATGATGAACGCGGTTCAATCATCAAGGCTTTCGTGGTGATTAAATCAGGCTTCGATCCACTTGATTCATTGAAAGATGAGTTGCAGGCGCTGGTACGCAAGCGTTTATCGGCACATGCGTTTCCACGAGAGATAGAGTTCGTTGATGAATTGCCTAAAACACCCAGTGGCAAGATTCAGCGCTTTGTTCTTCGTCAATTGGCGTCAGGATTATCGCCAGGTTAAATTTGCGCTTACGTAAATATAAGTTGGCTGCGGGTCTACAACAATAACAAGAGGCTGCACAAGTATATGAGTTCTGAATTCGTTTTAGAAACCCGAAATCTTGTTAAAGAGTTCAAGGGGTTTACGGCGGTTGATGATGTCAATCTAAAAGTTCGTCGAGGACATATTCACGCCCTGATTGGTCCTAATGGTGCTGGAAAAACTACGTTTTTTAATCTGCTGACCAAGTTCCTGATCCCGACACGAGGACAAATTCTATTTAATGAGCAAGATATTACTTCGATGAAGTCCGCCGCTATTGCGAGGATGGGTATTATTCGTTCTTTTCAGATATCAGCTGTGTTTCCGCATATGACGGCTTTGGAAAATGTCAGGGTGGCTTTGCAGCGCTTCGAGGGGGGGAGTTTTCATTTCTGGAAAAGTGAGAAAACCCTTAATAAATTAAATCAAAAAGCTTATGCACTATTGGAATCAGTCGGTCTGGAGACCTTTGCTGATACCGTCACCGTTGAGCTCTCTTACGGGCGCAAGCGTGCGTTGGAATTAGCCACTACCCTGGCGATGGAGCCTGAACTGGTATTGCTGGATGAGCCTACTCAGGGTATGGGGCATGAAGATGTTGATCGTGTTGTCGAGCTGATTCGCAAGGCCGCTGAGGGACGTACGGTGTTAATGGTTGAGCATAATTTGAGTGTAGTCAGTAAATTATGTGACCAGATAACGGTGCTAACCCGGGGAGCCGTGCTTACAGAAGGTGATTACAAAGCTGTATCTGAAAACCCTGATGTAAAAGAAGCCTATATGGGCAGTGAGTCAGCCGCTGTAGAGAGGGCTCACTAATGTCTGATTCAATAAAACCCAACTACGAACAATTAAAAGTAACCGATCTGCATGCCTTTTATGGTGAATCTCATATTCTGCATGGCATCGATTTATTGGTGCGCAGGGGGGAGTTGGTAACGCTATTGGGGCGCAATGGGGCAGGTCGAAGTACCACGCTTAAGTCCATCATGAATATGGTAGGAAGCCGTACGGGTTCCATCATGATTAACGGCCGTGAAACGATTGATACCCAGGCCCATCATATTGCACGGTTGGGGGTGGGCTACTGCCCGGAAGAACGCGGTATTTTTGCCAGTCTGAATGTGGAAGAAAATCTGTTGCTGCCACCTACAGTACGTAGTGATGGTGTGAGTCTGGAAGAAATCTACGCCATGTTCCCGAACCTTTACGAGCGACGCTTCAGTCAGGGTACGCGTTTATCAGGTGGTGAACAGCAGATGCTGGCCATGGCACGGATTCTGCGAACCGGTGCAAACCTGTTGTTGCTGGACGAAATTACCGAAGGTCTGGCCCCTGTTATTGTGCAAAAGTTGGCTGAAGTGCTGATCAAACTGAAGGAAAAGGGGCTCACCATCATCCTGGTTGAGCAAAACTTTCGTTTTGCGGCTCCACTGGCTGATCGACATTATCTGATGGAGCATGGCCAGATTGTTGAAGAAATCCATGCCTCGGAGCTGAATTCAAAACAGGAATTACTGAATACCTATCTTGGTGTATGACGAGAATGGTCAATGTGTTGGGGTTATTCACGGCACTGACAGATGCTTTGCAACACGCGAGTTTTAACGTTCATAAAAATAAAAAGCCAATAGGGCAATGGAGACAAACAATGAAACTAATAAAAAAAATTCTAACGACTGCAGTTACCTCTGCCATGCTAGCTGGTTCTGCCCAGGCCGCTATTTCAGATAATGAGGTGCGTATAGGCTATCTAGCTGATATGTCCGGTACCTACCGTGATTTGGCTGGTCCTAATGGGCTTACCGCGTTGGAAATGGCCGTTGAGGATTTTGGTGGGCAGGTCAACGGAGCCGCAATCAAGATTGTCAGTGCGGATGATCGTAACAGTCCTGATGTGGCATCAAGCACGGTGCGCCAGTGGGTGGAGGCTGATGGTGTGGATATGGTCGCCGGTTTAGTGGCTTCATCTGTCTCGATTGCAGCCACCCGAATTCTTGAGCAAAGTGATAAGTTGGGCATAGTGTCGGGTTCTGCTGCTTCAAGTATTACTAATGAGCATTGCACGCCTAACCATATTCACTATGTTTACGATACCTACCCGTTGGCTAATGGTACCGCGCAGGCTGTTGTTCAGGAAGGCGGGGATAGCTGGTTTATTCTGACGGCTGATTACGCGTTTGGTCATGCGCTCGAAGGCGATGTTGAGAAAGTAGTGACTGATAATGGCGGTACGGTAATGCAGAAAGTACGCCACCCTTTCCCGACCGGAGATTTCTCTTCATTTATTCTGCAGGCTCAAAGTTCAGGGGCCAAGGTTGTCGCTTTAGCTAATGCTGGCTCTGATACCACCAATGCCATTACTACAGCGGGTGAGTTTGGGCTGACTCAGTCTGGGCAGACCTTGGCCGCGTTGCTGCTGTTCCTGACTGATGTACATGCGCTGGGTGTTGATGCCGCACAAGGTATCCAGCTAACTACCGGTTGGTATTGGGATATGGATGAGGATGCAAGGGCCTGGTCTGATCGTTTTATCGAGAAAACTGGCGTTCGTCCAACCATGGTGCATGCCGGTATTTACTCCAGCACGATGCACTATCTGAATGCGGTTAAAGAAAGTGCTACAGATGACACTCAGACAGTTCGTCAGCAGATGATGGATACGCCAATTAACGATATGTTTGCTAAGGGTGGCGTTATTCGTGAAGACGGCCGCATGGTTCATGATATGTACCTGGCTCAGGTGAAAACGCCAGCTGAATCTACTAACGAATGGGATCTTTATAATATTGTCCGCACAATTCCAGCTGAAGAGGCTTATCGTCCACTTTCTGAAAGTCAATGCAAGTTAGTGAATAACTAAACTGTATGAGTCACGCCCTTTCAGAGGGCGTGATCCTTGCCTGGCATTAGCGCCAGTGGGTTACATTCAAGTGGGATTTACATTATGAGCATGATATTCGGAGTGCCGGTGGCTGTACTCTCCGGTCAGCTGTTGCTTGGGCTTATCAACGGTGCATTCTATGCCTTGCTAAGTTTAGGGTTGGCGGTAATCTTTGGTCTACTGAAGATTATTAACTTTGCACACGGTGCATTTTATATGCTGGGTGCATTGTGTACGGTGGTTTTGTTTGACAGCCTCGGTGTCAATTATTGGGTGGCCCTGATTCTTGCACCTTTATTGGTGGGTATTTTCGGTATTTTTATCGAGTATTTTTTACTTCGGAAGATTGCCAATGCGGACCACATATATAGCTTGCTGTTAACCTTTGGGCTGGCACTGGTTATTCAGGGCGTCTTCACCAATATTTACGGTGTATCTGGCTTACGTTATGCCATACCCGATGTATTTAAGGGGGGGGTTAACCTTGGGTTTATGTTCCTGCCTTACTACCGGGCCTGGGTCATACTGGCCGCGCTGGTTATCTGTTTTGGCACCTGGTTTATGATAGAGAAGACCAAGTTAGGTTCCTATTTGCGCGCGGGAACGGAAAACTCTCAGTTAATGCAGGCCTTTGGCATTAACGTACCCTTACTGGTTAGTCTGACTTACGGATTCGGGGTCATGCTTGCTGCGTTTGCCGGTGTGTTGGCGGCACCTATCTACTCTGTCACTCCGGTCATGGGTGGCAATATTCTGATTATCGTTTTTGCCGTTGTGGTTATTGGCGGTATGGGGTCGATTATCGGCGCCGTGATCACGGGGTTGGCGATGGGGATCATTGAAGGCTTAACCAAAGTATTTTATCCCGAAGCCTCCAGTACCGTTATTTTCCTTGTCATGGTTTTAGTCTTGTTGGTGCGTCCGGCAGGTTTATTCGGTAAGGAGGCATAATCATGTCGACTAGAGTATCTGAAAGCAGTTCGCGTAAGCATTATATTGCGACCAAACAGCGTGAAGAGCGTCGTAACCTGATGATCTATGCATTTCTGGTTGTACTGGCCCTGATTGCGCCTTTAATTATTTACCCCGTGTTTTTGATGAAAATTCTATGCTTCGCATTATTTGCGGTAGCGTTCAATCTGCTGCTGGGTTACGTGGGGTTATTGTCTTTTGGTCATGCAGCCTTTTTGGCTACGGGGGGCTATACAACTGGCTACTTGCTAAGCACCTATTCTGGTTTTACTCCGGAGTTGGCTATTCTGATAGGGACTATTGCTTCTACATTATTAGGGCTCGGCTTTGGGCTATTGGCTATTCGTCGTCAGGGTATTTACTTTGCGATGATTACATTGGCTTTGGCTCAGTTAGTGTTTTTCTTCTATGTGCAATCCTCTTTTACCGGCGGGGAAGATGGCTTGCATGGTGTACCTCGCGGAAAACTGTTGGGAATTATTGATCTACAAAACAATTTTGCTATGTATTATTTTGTTTTGGCGGTATTCATCTTTGGTTTTGCATTAGTGCATCGGATGGTGCATTCCCCTTATGGACATGTTTTAAAAGCCATTAAAGAAAATGAGCCACGGGCTACTTCGCTGGGCTACAACGTAGATCAATATAAATTGGTGGCGTTTGTAGTGTCGGCAGGTCTGGCAGGCCTTGCGGGCTCGGTTAAAACCATCGTATTTCAGTTGGCTTCGTTGAATGACGCGCATTGGCACATGTCCGGTGAAGTGATCCTGATGACGTTGTTGGGGGGTGTTGGAACGTTGTTGGGGCCAGTGGTAGGCGCTACTTTTGTGATCAGTCTGGAGCATCAGTTATCTCAGAGCGCTTTGGGTGACTGGGTTAACGTGATACTGGGCGTTATTTTCATACTCTGTGTGCTGGCCTTCCGCGCCGGTATTGTGGGTGAGTTGCAGCGATTCTTTAAAAAGAATTTCAAATAAGTTGCGTGTTTGCAGTCAATTAAATAACCAGAAATAACGGGACTGATATGAGTGACTCTATAGTAATCGTGGCCGCAGCCAGAACCCCAATGGGTGGCTTGCAGGGTAAGCTTGCTAATGTGCGTACCCCGGACTTGGGTGGCGTTGCCATAAAGGCCGCACTACAGCGCTCAGGCCTGAGGGCGGAGCAGGTGGATGAGGTGGTGATGGGTTGTGTGTTGCCCGCAGGGCTGGGACAGGCTCCGGCTCGGCAGGCGGCATTGAAAGCCGGTCTACCTATCTCCACCGGCTGCACAACCATCAATAAGATGTGTGGTTCCGGCATGAAGGCGGTGATGTTGGCGCACGACCAGATCATGGCAGGCAGTGCCAGAGTGATGATTGCCGGTGGTATGGAGAATATGAGCCAGTCTCCCTACTTGTTGCCGAAAGTACGTGAAGGCTTGCGCATGGGTCATGCTAGCGTGCTGGATCATATGTTTCTCGATGGTCTGGAGGATGCCTACGAAGGCGGGCTGATGGGGAGTTTTGCACAGCGCTCTGCCGATGCGAGTGCCATCACTCGGGAAGCGATGGATGATTTCGCTATAGCGTCACTGGAAAAATCCCTGGCAGCCATTGAATCAGGAACCTTTGTAGATGAAATTGCACCAGTAACAGTTACGGGCCGGACGGGCGATTCGGTGGTTGATATAGATGAGCAGCCGGGTAAGGCTCGACTGGATAAAATTCGTAGTTTGCGACCAGCTTTTGCCAAAGACGGTACGGTGACTGCCGCCAACTCCAGTTCTATATCGGATGGTGCGTCAGCATTGGTGTTGATGAGAGCGTCAGATGCACAACTACAGGAGGGCGTTCAGCCACTGGCAAAGATTGTTGCTCATGCAACCCATGCGCAGCTTCCGGCCGAATTCACTCTGGCTCCCATAGGGGCTATTGAAAAGGTACTGGAGAAAGCTGGTTGGACTAAGGAAAGCGTTGATCTATTTGAAATCAATGAGGCGTTTGCCGTTGTAACGCTGCTAGCCAAGCAGGCCCTGGGGTTAGATCCTGCTAAGGTCAATGTCAAAGGGGGAGCCTGTGCTTTGGGTCACCCGATAGGCTCCAGTGGTTCGCGTATTCTGGTGACGCTTTTGTATGCTATGAAGCAGCGTGGTTTGAAGCGAGGTATTGCATCCTTGTGTATTGGTGGAGGAGAGGCGACAGCTGTGGCGGTTGAGTTGGTTTGATCAGTGAGCTTTATTCCTTATAGGTTGCCTTGCCAAGCCGTATGCCGCGGTATTGGCTGGGCGAAATCCCCATGACCTTGCTAAAGGCCCTGGAAAAGTAATAGGCATCTTCGTAGCCTAATGCCCAGGCTACTTCGCTGATGCGTTGGTCAGTGATATCCAGTAAGTGGCAAGCACGCTCAATTTTCATGCGAATAAAATCATTAATGGGTGTGCTGCCAGTCAGGTGTTTGTAGCGCTTAATAAAGTGATATTTGGATAGGTTGGCAGCTGCGGCCAGGGTATCGATATCCAGTGTTTCATGCACGCGCGTCAACATCAGGGTTTGGATGGTCTCCATGTTGAAGCTTTGATCAAAATGATGTCGGGCCTGGGTTTGCAGTAAGGATATGTGGGTGAGTATTTGCCGCAATAAGCTGCAAACATGCAGGTAAGATTGAAATAACTGGCTGGTTTTTCTCAGATCCAACAGGGACTCAAAATCTGCAGCCAGGCGTGAATGCAGGCCAAGCTTGATTACCGGGGATTGAATAGGGTTGTCCAGGTGGCGAATGAATTCTGGTGCCAGTGTGCCATCGCAATGAACCCAGTAGATGCTCCAGGGGTTGTTGTCTTTGGCTTGGTAGCTGTGGATTTGCTCTTTGGGGAGAACAACCAGGTCACCTGCTTGGATTCTGTGCTCAGATTCACCTATACGTAATACACCCTGGCCTTTAACGCAATATATGAATAGAAAATCGTCATGGCGTGTGCGCGACATACCATGACCACTGGCCTGTTTGTAAAAACCCATAGCCAAAGGGTAGAGGTCTTTACTAAGTGGGTGTTGAGAAAGTTCACTAACGACGCGCCTTGGTAGCACAAAACGTATGCTCCCTGGTGGAATCGGCCAGGTTGATGGTTGGCTCATAGAGGCTGGATCCAAATTGATTTACGTTTAGGTGGTTTTTATCTTAGTGATAGCAATATAGTCCATCACCTTAACAATTTATTCAATCATTCAGGGGCAGTTATCATGATAAAACATATAGGTATTGAAAAACGCCTGATTAGTGATTAACGTTAACGTAAAGGTAAAAAAAATAATTCTTCAGGTAAAGTCATTTAAGACAATAACAATAAAACCAGAGAGAACGACTATGACACAACAAGTACCCCTGCTGATTAATGGTGAAATGGTTCAGAGCCTAACCTCTGAGTGGATTCCGGTTACCGACCCTGCCACACAAGCGGTGATAGCACAGGTGCCTTGTGCGACCTCGCAAGAAGTGGATGATGCGATTGCTGCCGCTAAAACAGCATTTGAAATCTGGAAGGAAGTCCCTGTATCAGAACGCGCCAGGTTAATGCTGCGCTATCAAGCCTTGTTAAAAGAGCATCATGATGAACTGGCCACTATCTTAAGTAGTGAAACCGGTAAAACCTTTGAGGATGCCAAGGGTGATGTCTGGCGCGGTATTGAAGTGGTCGAGCATGCCTGCAATGTTGCTTCCTTAAGTATGGGGGAAACGGTTGAGAATGTAGCCCGTAAAGTGGATTGCTACAGCTACACCCAACCTTTAGGCGTGTGTGTGGGGATCACGCCGTTTAACTTCCCCGCCATGATTCCCTTGTGGATGTTCCCGATGGCCATCGCCTGTGGCAATACCTTTGTGCTGAAACCCTCAGAGCAGGATCCGCTGACGCCGATGCGTTTGGCCGAACTGTTTCAGGAAGCCGGTGCGCCTGCAGGCTTGTTGCAGGTGGTTCACGGTACTAAAGATGTTGTAAACCAGCTGTTAGTCCATCCCGATACCCCGGCCATTTCTTTTGTGGGTTCGGTGGCTGTGGGTGAACATATTTACAAAACCGGCACAGATCATATGAAACGTGTACAGGCCTTTGCCGGTGCCAAAAACCATATGGTGATTATGCCGGATGCGCAGAAATCCCATGTCATTAATAATCTGGTAGGTGCATCAGTGGGGGCCGCGGGTCAGCGTTGCATGGCGATCTCGGTGGCGGTATTTGTGGGTGAAGCACGCCAGTGGATTCCGGAGTTACGTGATGCGCTGGCGAAGGTTCGCCCAGGTGCCTGGGATGACACTGAGGCAGGTTATGGGCCGTTGATCAATCCTCAGGCGAAACAACGGGTGCTGCAATACATTCAGGAAGGCAAAGACGCCGGTGCAGAGTGCCTGCTTGATGGTAGCGATTGCACTGTCGAAGGTTTCCCGGAGGGTAACTGGGTTGGACCGACCTTTTTCAGTGGTGTAACACCTGATATGTCTATTTATCGGGACGAGATTTTCGGCCCTGTGCTGGTGGCGATGGAAGTTGACAGCATCGAAGAGGCTATCGCGCTGATTAATGCCAATCCTTATGGTAATGGCACCTCGATCTTCACCGCTTCCGGTGCGGCTGCCCGCAAGTATCAGCATGAAATCCAGGTCGGTCAGGTGGGCATCAATGTGCCGGTACCTGTGCCGCTGCCATTTTTCTCCTTCACCGGATGGCGCAAGTCTTTCTACGGCGATCAGCATGCCTATGGCAAGCAAGCGGTGCGTTTCTATACCGAGACCAAAACCGTCACCGCACGTTGGTTTGAAGACGATCTGGCAACGGGTCCGAATATGACCATTCAATTGAAATAAATCCGGATTGCACAAACGGCACGGGGTGCCTGTGGAGGTAGGAATGGACTTTGAACTGAATGAAGATCAGATTGCTTTTGCCGATATGGCGACAGCTTTCGCACGCAATGAACTTGAGCCGCATGCGGCTGAGTGGGATCAAAACGCATTTTTTCCGCTGGAGGTTATACGCAAAGCCGGTGAAATGGGCTTTGCATCCATCTATGCACCCGAGGCGGTAGGTGGGCTTGGCTTAAGCCGTCTGGATGCCAGTATCATTTTTGAACGCCTGTCGATGGGCTGTACCTCAACGACAGCCTATCTGACCATTCATAACATGGTCACCTGGATGGTCACCAGTTTTGGCAAGCCGGAGGTGCTGGACACCTATGCCTCGGCGCTCGTCAGCGCGGAGAAACTGGGCTCCTACTGCCTTACAGAACCCAATGCGGGTTCTGATGCGGCGTCCTTAAAAACCACCGCTCAACGTGATGGCGACCACTACGTGTTGAATGGCAGTAAGGTGTTTATATCCGGCGCTGGCAGTACCGATGTACTGGTAGTAATGGCACGTACCGGCGGTCCCGGTGCCAGAGGGGTTTCGGCCTTTGTGGTGGATGCCCAGAGTGAGGGTATCAGCTATGGTCGTAGTGAAGACAAGATGGGCTGGAATTGCCAGCCCACCCGCATGATTACCTTTGATGACGTTAAGGTGCCGGTTTCACATCTTCTCAGTGAAGAAGGTGAAGGGTTTGTATTGGCAATGAAAGGCCTGGATGGTGGGCGCATTAATATTGCGTCCTGTTCGGTGGGTACGGCCCAGCAGGCATTGAATCTGGCACGAAACTATCTGCTGGAACGTAAGCAGTTCGGCAAGCAGATTGGCGACTTTCAGGGGCTGCAGTTTCGTTTGGCCGATATGGCCACCGAACTGGTTGCGGCACGCCAACTCGTGCGGCTGGCCGCCAGTAAACTGGACCGTCAGGATGCTGATGCCACCACCTATTGCGCCATGGCCAAGCGCTTTGCCACCGATGTGGGTTTCCGTGTTTGCGATGAAGCGCTGCAGCTATTTGGTGGTTATGGCTATATCAAAGAGTACCCGCTGGAGCGTTTTGTTAGAGATACCCGGGTTCACCGCATTCTGGAAGGGACCAATGAGGTTATGCGGGTGATTATAGGCCGCCGTTTATTGGCGGATACTGATAGCGAATTTTAGGAGTAGGGCATGACTGACGCATTGTTACTGGAAAAACGTGGCCACATCGCCATTTTGACGCTGAATAACCTGCCTGCCAACACCTGGACGGCAGAGAGTTTGCAGGCATTAATCGACACAGTGGAAGCCCTGAATGAAGACAAAGCCATCTGGAGTCTGGTGATCACCAGTGCCAGCGACAAGTTTTTTTCTGCAGGTGCGGATCTGAAGCTGTTTGCTGATGGCAATCGCGAAGTAGCTCACGATATGGCTGTGTTGTTCGGTCGGGCTTTTGAAACCCTAAGCCGCTTCAGAGGGGTATCCATTGCCGCCATCAACGGCTATGCCATGGGTGGAGGCCTGGAGGTGGCACTGGCCTGTGATCTGCGTATTGCCGAAGAACAAGCTAAAATGGCCTTGCCTGAAGCCAAAGTAGGCTTGCTGCCCTGCGCGGGTGGCACCCAAAACCTGACCCTGTTGGTGGGTGAAGGTTGGGCGAAGCGGATGATTCTCTGTGGTGAACAGGTTGATGCCGCCAAAGCCCTGTCGATAGGTCTGGTTGAAGAAGTGGTGTCGCAGGGTCAGGCCTTCAATCAGGCGTTGGCCTTGGCTGAACAGGTCGGACAACAAAGTCCATCGTCTGTCACCGCCTGTAAAAAACTGATTCAAAATAATCGCCATGCGCCTTTTGCACAGGGCTATATTCTTGAGCGCGAGTGGTTTGTGGATCTGTTCAAAACCGAAGACCAGCGCGAAGGGGTCAATGCCTTCCTGGAAAAGCGTAAGCCCCAGTGGAAAAATCGTTGAGATGCTGCACACAAGGAGCCGCAGATGAGTTGTGTCCTGTTTTTTGAACACCCTACGGCGGGTGATCAGTGTATTGCTGAAATTCGCCTGAATGCCGAAAAAAGCCTGAATGCGCTGACACTGGATATGATCGATCTGATGTTACCGCAGCTGCAAAAGTGGCGGGATGATCCGCGCATTAGTGCGGTATTTCTCGACAGTGCCGGGGAAAAAGCCTTCTGTGCTGGCGGTGATGTAGTCAAACTTTACCGCGCCATTACTGAAAAAACCAACAGCCGTTTTCCGGAAGACTTTTTTACCCGCGAATACCAACTGGATTATGTTCTGCATACTTACCCCAAGCCGGTGATTTGCTGGGGCAGTGGTATCGTGATGGGGGGCGGTATGGGGTTGCTCAGTGGCTGTAGTCACCGGGTAGTGACCGAAACCTCCTATCTGGCAATGCCGGAAATCACCATCGGACTCTACCCGGATGTGGGTGGCAGCTGGTTTCTGAACCGTATGCCCGGTAAGACCGGTTTGTTTTTAGGGCTCACAGGTAATCCCATCAATGCGGCTGATGCACTGTTTTTAGGGCTTGGTGACCGTGCCGTGCGCAAGGATCTGCGTGACACCCTGATGCAGCGCCTGCAGGCATCCAGCTGGCAGCTACCGGCGACGCAGGTTATCGATGCAATCCTGCGTGAACTGGAAGCTGAATCGGCTGCCACTTTTGCCGATATGCCAGCACCGATTAAAGCCCATCAAGGCTTAATACGTGAGTTGATGGATCAGGACTCTGTGGCTGAAATTCAGGCTGCGCTACTGGCGATTGAAACAGACGATAAATGGGTGTTGCGGGCACAAAAAGCGCTGCAGCAGGGTAGCCCCGTTTCGGTTCATATGATCGCTCGTCAACTGCAGCGTTGTCGACACCTGTCGCTAAAAGAGGTGTTTCAGCAAGAATTGAATCTCTCTGTACAGTGCTGTCGTCATCGTGAGTTTCCGGAAGGCGTGCGTGCCTTGCTGGTGGATAAGGACAATCAACCCAAATGGACCTATGCATCGGTTGAAGCCGTTGATCCAGGGTTCATCGATGCCTTGTTTGAATCCCCCTGGTCAGGAGCGCACCCCTTGCAAGATCTGTAGTTAGTGAAAAATCAGAGAACAGCCGTATAAAAACAACAAGAGGTTATATGTTATGGCAACAATAGGATTTATCGGTTTAGGCAATATGGGTGGCCCAATGGCCGCTAACCTGGCAAAAGCCGGTCACAGTGTGCAGGCATTTGATCTGTCAGCCGAGGCGCTATCAGCGGCGACAGCCGCCGGATGTCGACAAGCTGAATCAGCACAGGATGCGGTTAAGGGTGCGGCGATGGTGATTACCATGCTACCCGCCGGTAAACATGTTAAAAGCCTGTTACTTGAAGGTGATGCACCGTTGTTTGAGCATCTGGAAGACGGTGCGCTGGTGATAGATTGTTCCACCATCGACGTACATACCGCGCGTGAAATTGCCGCCGCAGCTCAGCAACGGCAGATTGATTTTATCGATGCGCCGGTATCGGGAGGGGTCGGTGGTGCACAAGCAGGTACTCTGACCTTTATTGTCGGTGGTTCTGCTGAACAGTATGCAACAGCATTACCCGTATTACAGGCGATGGGAAAAAATATTTTTCATGCCGGGGAGCATGGCGCCGGTCAGATTGCCAAGGCATGCAATAACATGATGCTGGCTATCCTTATGGCGGGAACCTGTGAAGCCCTGAGCATGGGGGTCAAGAATGGCCTGGATCCAGCCGTACTGTCAGATATCATGAAACAAAGCTCCGGTAATAACTGGGCGTTGCAGGTGTACAACCCGGTCCCGGGTGTTATGGACAATGTGCCAGCGTCACGTGATTACCAGGGTGGTTTTCAGGTGGACCTGATGTATAAGGACCTGGGACTGGCGATGGATTTAAGCCAACAAAGCGCTTCAGCTACGCCCATGGGTTCAGCCGCTCGAGCACTGTTTAATCTGCATAAGAGCCAAGGTAATGGCGGGTTGGATTTCTCCAGTCTGATCCGCTTGTACCAGTGATTCAGGGATGATCTACAGGCTGACCCGGTCCCAGGTTGGCCTCATCTCATTCAAAACAACAATAACAGAGGTGAATTATGTCTTATGAGCAGGCCTATCAGGCAAGTTTGAGTGATCCTGAGTCTTACTGGGCAGAGCAAGCCCGGGCGCTGAGCTGGTTTAAAGCCCCTGAACAGCTGTTGGGTAAGACAGATCATGGCACGTATAACTGGTTTTCTGATGGTGAGCTGAATATCAGTTACCTGGCCTTGGATGTTCAGATTGCTGAGGGTCGTGGTGACCAGGTTGCGCTGTATTACGACTCCCCTGTTACTCAGACCAAAGCAGCGATTACCTACACCGCCTTGCTACAGCAGGTTGAGCTGTTTGCCGGGGCGATGCAGCGGTTGGGCGTTACCCAAGGTGACAGGGTCGTCATCTATATGCCGATGATCCCCGAAGCGGCAGTGGCGATGTTGGCCTGTGCACGGATTGGTGCGGTTCACTCCGTGGTTTTTGGAGGTTTTGCCGCCAACGAGCTGGCCATCCGTATTGATGATGCCGAACCCAAGCTTATTTTAACCGCTTCCTGTGGTATCGAGTTTGACAAAACCCTGGCGTACAAACCTTTGGTCGATAAGGCTATCGAGCTGGCCGCACATAAGCCTGCCTACACCATTGTCTGTCAACGTCCCAGATTGCAGGCTGAGCTGAACCCGTCACGGGATCTGGACTGGTATGAATTTCAGGAAGGTGCGCAACCGGCTGCGGCCGTGCCGGTTAAAGGCTCGGACCCGCTTTATATCCTCTACACCTCCGGCACTACCGGTCAGCCCAAGGGTATAGTGCGTGATACGGGAGGGTATGCTGTCGCTTTGAAATATGCGCTGCAGCATGTGTATGGCATGCAAGCTGGTGATGTATGGTGGGGGGCTTCTGATATTGGCTGGGTGGTTGGCCATTCATTTATTGTTTATGGCCCGTTGATGGGTGGTTGTAGCTCAATATTTTATGAAGGCAAGCCTGTACGTACACCGGATGCCGGGGCTTTCTGGCGTTTGATCAGTGAATATCGGGTTAATTCGATGTTCTGCGCCCCGACGGCCTATCGCGCTGTGCGCAAGGAAGATCCACAGGGCGACCTGGCTAAACAGTATGACCTGAGTAGTCTGCGCTGGATTTTTGTTGCCGGCGAAAAGCTGGATAGCAGCACCTACCAGTGGCTCAGTGAGCTGTTATCAGTGCCGGTGCTGGATCACTGGTGGCAAACCGAATCAGGCTGGCCGATGACGGCTCCGATAATGGGTTGGCCTGATCCCTCGCCCGCACGTTCAGGTTCCACTAATAAGGCGATACCTGGCTATGATATCCGCGTTCTGGATGGTGAAGGCCATGAAATGCCTGCCAATGAAGCCGGAAATATATGCATTAAATTGCCCCTGCCACCGGGCTTTGCCTGGAGTATTTGGAACAACGCTGAGCGCTTTAAGCAGGCTTATTTAACCAGCTTTCCGGGTTATTACCACACGGGTGATGGTGGCTATAAAGATGATGACGATTATATCTACATCACCGGACGCACTGACGATGTGATTAATGTCTCCGGTCACCGCCTGTCAACGGGTGAAATGGAAGAGGTGGTGTCTGCCCATCCTCAGGTGGCGGAGTGTGCCGTGATCGGAGTAACCGATGCGCTTAAAGGTCAGTTACCTGTCGCATTGGTGGTACTCAAAGCTGACGCCGATATCAGTGATGCTGAGCTGGAAGCGCAGTTGGTCCATCAGGTGAGGGAGCAGGTGGGTGCGGTGGCCTGTTTTCACCGGGCTATCGTAGTCGCACGGCTACCCAAAACCCGTTCAGGTAAAATCCTGCGGGCGGTGTTGCGTAAAATTGCCGCCAATGAACACTATGCCATGCCTTCGACTATTGATGATGCCAGCATTTTACCCGAGGTTGAACAGGCACTTGCGGCGGCAGGCTTTATTGAAACTACAGTGAATAATGACGAATGATTGCAGTGGACAGTTCCACTGCACTGAGGACATAAACGATGCAGATTAAACAGAAAGTGTTTGTGATTACCGGCGGGGCCAGAGGGCTGGGTGCGGGTATGGCTAGCCATCTGGCTACACTGGGTGCCCATGTGGCTTTGATAGATCTGGATGCTGATGCACTTAAACATAGCGCTGATCAGCTGGCTGGATTGGGTGTGAAGTCGCAAGGCTATGTGTGTGATATTACCGATGAGTCTCAAGTTGAAAATACCTTTGCCAGTATTCGATCAGATTTTGGCAAACTGCATGGTTTAGTCAATAACGCAGGCCTGATGCGTGACGGTATGCTGATAAAACTTAAAGACGGCAAGCTGGTAGATAAAATGTCATTGAAGCAATGGAATGATGTGATCAATGTGAACCTCACGGGCAGTTTTTTATGTGGCCGTGAAGCCGCAGCTATTATGGCTGAACAGGGTGAAGGCGGGGTGATTGTTAATGTCTCCTCTGTGTCCCGGGCAGGTAATGCCGGTCAAACCAACTATTCGGCGACCAAGTCGGGTGTTGCGACCCTGGTCGTCAGTTGGGCCAAAGAGCTGGCCCGTTACGGTATTCGTGTGGGCGGAATAGCGCCGGGTGTGATTGCTACGGACATGACTGCGCAAATGAAACCCGAAGCCATTGAGCGCATGCTGACAGCCGTCCCCTTGCGGCGTTTGGGTAAGATCAGTGAAATGGCGCATACCCTGCAGTACATTATTGAAAATGATTTTTTCACTGGCAGGATTATTGAAATGGATGGTGGCTTGCGTATTTAAGTGCGGCCTATTGATTAAACTGTTTTCAACCTCAGCGGAGGGTCGTTATGCCCTGTTATCGAATTGATGGTGTTACACCAGTTGTGGATCCATCCGCCTATGTTCATCCGACGGCTGTGCTGATCGGTGATGTCCAGGTAGGTCCGGGCTGTTATGTCGGACCTAACGCCTGTTTGCGTGGTGATTTTGGCCGCATTATTCTCAAGCAAGGCTCAAACCTGCAGGATACCTGCGTCATGCATGGTTTTCCTGGCACAGATACAGTGATTGAAGCCAATGGCCATGTCGGCCATGGAGCCGTGCTGCATGGCTGTATCGTCGGTGAAGATGCGCTGATTGGTATGAATGCCGTGGTGATGGATGGTGCGGTGATCAGTGCACGCTGTATTGTGGCGGCAACCGCTTTTGTGAAAGCAAATTTCAGCTGTAACGAGGCATCACTGATCGTCGGGGCGCCGGCAAAAGTCTTGCGCCGCTTGTCAGAGGAAGAAATCGCCTGGAAACAGGAAGGAACAGGGGCTTATCAGCGCCTGACCGAACGCTGCCTGGAAACTCTGGAACTTTGCGAACCTCTGGATCAGGTTGAAGCCAATCGTCCGCGGATTGATGCCGGTGACCTGAAACCTAAGCAAAAACATCAATCATAAGGGTTGTGGTCACTGTCTATGAGCATTAATGGTACGCTGATTGAAGATCGTTTTATTGAGGTACCCGGTGGACAGATTTTTGTGCGCCAATGGCAACCTTCTCAGATCCAATCCTGCGCTCCAGTCATTATGCTTCATGATTCTCTTGGCAGCGTTGCGCAGTGGCGTAACTTTCCACTGCAACTATCAGAACAGATTAAACGCCCAGTCATCGCTTATGATCGGCTGGGATTTGGTCTATCCAGTGCGCGACATGCTTTGCCGTCTGAAAATTTTATTGTGGAAGAGGCCGAGGTAATTTTTCCTGCACTGTGTCAGGCAATGGGTATCACCCGCTTCGGCTTATTAGGTCATAGTGTGGGCGGAGTGATGGCATTGACAATTGCAGCATTTCAGAACGAGGCCTGCGAAGCCACTATTACGCTGGCAGCTCAGGCATTTGTTGAAGAACGAACCCTGGAAGGAATACGTGCGGCCCAGCAACAGTTTGCTGAAACGGCCAACTTTAACAAATTGAAGAAATGGCATGGGGAAAAAGCGCGTTGGGTGTTAGATGCCTGGACCGGGTCTTGGCTTTCCTCTGCATTTCGTGACTGGCGTATCGATCCCTGGCTGTCACACATTAACTCAGCAGTTTTGGTTATTCATGGAGATAGTGACGAGTATGGATCGATTGCTTTCCCCCGGCATATCGCTGCAGGGGTAAATGGCCGGGTCGAACAGGCGATACTTCAGCAGTGCGGTCATCTGCCCCATGCTGAGCAGCCTGAAAAGGTACTGGATGTGATTGCGGATTTTATTCAGCCCCCGGCTTCGACACCTATCCACTAAATAATTTTCTATTTCAGATCACTAATCTTCCTATATACCCTGAAGGACAAAAGGAATCGACCTGTCTTCCACTTCTAAAATGCTAATGGAAAGACAGGTCGATCAGACTAAAGGCCTTCGTTAACGAATATCAAGCTGAGCAGCCAGACGATCAGCACGATCTCCCGCCGCTGGATGGCTGGAAAAAAGGCTACGATGGTTACCGTACTTGCTCTCAATTTTACGCAAAGCACTGACAGCCGCCACAGGATTGTAACTAGATTCATTCATGAGTGTAATTGCAAAATCATCAGCTTCATTCTCATTGTGCTGAGAAAACTGTGCATTAATCAGCTTTTCACCCAGGTCACCCAATTCTGAAGAGGTCAGCGCAGCGGCTGCAGAATTACCACTTGCTGCAACGGCTTGTCGAGCCGATGATGCGGCATAAGATGTCTGGAACGCTTTTTTCGAATGCCCCAATACCACATGGCCTATTTCATGTGCAATTACGTAACGCACTTCATTATCAGTCATTTCATCCAATAAGCCACTGTTGAAGCGAATAGAACCATTGGGAACAGCAAAGGCATTAACCTCCGGGTCCATATACACTTTATACTCTAATGAAACGCCCTCAACCTGCTGCCATGGCGCAGTCAGTTGCTCCAGTCGTCTGGCGTAGCTACTTCGGCTGGATGCTACTCGGTTGGAGCTATCGAGCTGTGCAATCGTTTGATCTCCAATTTGTTGCATCTCTTCATCACTCAAAGAAGCGGCTTTAGCTAACCCCATACCTGATGAAAGCATACCCTGCATATCAACACCTGAGGTTTTGCAGCCCACCAAGGTTAACGACGCACTCCCCACTATCAGAGCCATGGTGAGGCCAGCTACTTTAGAAAAGCGTTTTTTAACGTACATGTTGTTTCTCCTTTTTTCCATTGATCCATTTATGTCAATTTACAGTTACTGCATCAGTTGCAAGATTGCTCACCTTATCCATGCTTATGATTCATGGATTGATACCAATCTTCATCAATCTTCACGCATGGGTATAATTCGAGTTAATACATGGCTATAGCCACTGGAAATGGCACCGCCGAGATGAGGGATTTTACTGGTGACAGCTGGACAGGTGTGGGGTTGTTGTCTAAATGTGCAGAGGGCTTGCCCATAAAACACTCCTTGTTAAATGACACTCATGTTGATGATTTACATGAGGCTGGCTACTTCCTGATGGCAGCGAGCAAACTATAACGTGATTTGCAACGTTTGCCAAATACTAAGCTAGGGGTTAGATCAAAAAAACCGATGCCTTGAAGGTGCCTGGATTTTTCTTCATTTTAATTCAAGATCAAGTTGGCTGACCCCTTGAATTCGCTTGAATTCGCGAGTGTTTTTGTAGGGCATTTTCATAAAGCCGGAGACACCCAGGCCGTCTATGTCCGGGAGTGACTGGACGATGCGCTCCAGTGCGGCGGCAAAGTCGGCTTCCCGATCCGGGTCAAGTAGCACGTAATAGTTATGGATTTTCAAATGCGTTGGCAGGGCTTCAAAAATAATCAGGCCGGTGTGGCGGATTTCATTCAGAAAGGCGATTTCCTGCATGATGCTTTGTGGCAGTTGTAACAGCTCGTCCGGGTCCTGACCATCTTCAAAATAGGAGTGGTTGCGGCTGCTGTCTTCATTCAGCGGTGCCTGAGTGACCTCAAACGGAATCGCCATACCTGCCGGTGGCATAAACGCTTGTGTTTCATTTTCTCGTTGAAGATGAAGGGTGTTCTTGGCATCAAACAGGCAGCATTTGAACACCCCCTCACGGTGGATGGCACGTGCCAGCGTGACCATGGTATTGACCGCACTGGTAAAGGGTTGCTTCAGCTCAGGTGCATGGAGGTTCAGACTGGAGTCGATAAAGATATCATCATCTTCCCAGCGGATCGCCAGTCCACCCAAGACCGGGTACTTACCCAGACGGCTGATCGCACAGAGAAATGCACGTTCAGTGCGGCCCATGCCGTGCATAAAGTTCTTGTAGTACTTTTCCAGCTCGACATCATCAACATCCACCAGCAGCTCCGGGTCCAGGTTAGCTTCTCGAAGGAAGCTTTTGCGGGAGGTATAGACAACGGTTTCCATGTGCTGCTGATCCTGAAACACCCAGATGGGAATCTGGGGTTTATCCGGGATGACCGCCATGTCTGGAATGACCCATTTTTTCATATAGGGCATCTGCGAGATCAGGTAATCACCGGCCTGAAGTTTGTTCTGGTCATTGCCTGCTGACAAGGTCTGCAGGGTGATTGCAAAGGCTTTCGGCAGCCCTAATGCCGTGGCCGGTATGGCATCATAACCGTAACGACAGGACTGGCCGGAGGCTAATGCATAGAGGGTGCCTGCCAGGCCCTGTTCATCAAAGCGTGGCGAACTTAGTCCTCCATTCAGCTGGTCTTCTCCGATAAAATACACATCTCCCAGTCGGGCATTGGTGCTGTGTAAGTTTTCACTGAGAAAACTCAATCCCGGCGCTGCAACCGGTTGACCGTCACTATCGAGTTGCGCAAACACACTCGATCCCCAGTCGATCAGCTTGATGCTTTCATCAGCAGGGTTGAAGACAATATTGGAGGGCTTGATATCGCCATGCACGATAGGGGCTAACTGATCATGGCGTTTAAATGTCCGCAAAGCGCTCAGCACATCTACTAGCTGAGCCGCGATTTTGATGATCAGCCGGGGTGAAAGGCGTCCTTGCTGTACCGAATAGGCTTCAAGATCCATGCCCGGGGCACGTTCCATCATCAACACAGATTGTCTGGAAATACGGGTATATTCACTCACGGCAGGAATGCCCGGGTGTAACACCTGACTTTGCATCCAGGCCTCATCTTCGAGCCGGTCCTGAACCGCCTGAGGCAGGTTAATGCGCGAAAATTTGAATACGTAATCGGCCAGTTCATTGGAGCGCCCAGCAAACACAAAGCCATACGCGCCCTTACCGATAAATTCTATATCAGAAAAACCCAGTAAGCTGAGTTGGGCCATACAAAGCTGTACCCAGTCTTTAATCTTCTGAGCATCTTCATGGCTCATCAGATAGATCGACTGCTCTTCGTTGATATAAAACTGTTGCAGCAACGGACGCGTCATTCTAGCGCAACTCGGTCAGCATACTAAGCGGGTTTTCCAGATACGCTTTCCAGGTGTTGCAGAAGCGGGCCATGCTGGCACCCTCAATGATACGGTGATCCCCTGACCAACTGATCTGCATAATTTTCCGGGCTGTAACACGGTCCTCTGCATCAAAACGGGGGAGTCTTTGTATCTTACCTAACGCCACGATGGCGACCTCCGGTTTATTGATAATGGGGGTGGCAACGGTACCGCCCATAACACCAATATTGGACAGGGTAATGCTGCTACCTTTCATCTGTGGGGATGTCAGCTTACCCAGTCTGGCCGCATCGATCAGCTGATTTAACTGTTGAGTGATTTCAACCAGATTCAAGGTCTGCACCGCTTTGATGTTAGGCACCAATAAACCCGTTGGGGTATCCACAGCAAAACCGATGTTGTGATCCGTCTGGTAGATAATCTCGGTACAGTCATCATTCACACGACTGTTGAGCAGGGGGTGCTGTAACAAAGCCAGCGATAATGCTTTGATAAACAGCGGCATCAGGCTCAGGCGTAACCCCTCGGCTTCAAAAGTGGGTTTGAGTGTCTGTCTGGCATCCTCCAACTGGGTGACATCCAGCTCATCGACATAGGTAAAGTGCGGGATGCTGCTGGCGGACTCCTGCATCTGTTTTGCCATCAGCGCTTTAATCCCTTTGATGGCTTCGGTTGCTGGCGCCTGGTCAGCTAAGCTTGACCTGGTATCAGTGGCGTCTTCATCCTGTACCTGTTTAAGCAGGTCTTCCTTGTAAATACGGCCGTTTTTTCCGCTACCCTCAATCGCACCGAGATCCAGCTCCATTTCCCGTGCCAGTCGCCTGACGGCAGGACTGGCGATGGGTCTGTTGGTCAGATCGAGGCTGTCTGCAGGGATCTGTTCAACAGGGGATGCATTTTCGTCAGCTTGTTGAGTGGTTTCCTGTGTGGCTGTTTCATTTTCCTGGCCTGGTTCAGCCTCAACGTCGATCTCAAACAGGGGCTGGTGCACCTGGGCAATATCACCTTGCTGGTAATACAGCTTGCTGATAACACCGGTATACATGCAGGTAATTTCAACCAGGGCTTTGTCTGTCATAACATCGGCTACGGGCTGATCTTCTGTGACAGTTTCACCTTCACTGATACGCCACTCAACCAGCTCACACTCTACGATGCCTTCACCAATATCTGGCAGGATAAAATCTATTTTCATGGGTTACTCCAAACCGAATCGGCGAATTAGTAATTTACGCTGGCTTTAATGGCTTCATAGGTTTTCAGGTGATCAGGCATGTATTCCTTCTCCAGTGCTAAGGGGAAGGGAGTGTCCAGACCGGTAACGCGCAGGATCGGTGATTCCAGGTGCAAAAAGCAGCTTTCCTGAATGCTGGCCGCAATCTCCGCACCAAAACCCGAGGTTTTAGGAGCCTCATGATTGATGATCAGTCGTCCCGTTTTGCGTACCGAGTTGGCTAGCGTTTCTCTGTCCCAGGGCAGCAGGGTGCGCAAATCAATCAGCTCACAGGAAATACCATCCTTTTCAGCCAGATCGGCGGCTTTTTCGATGGCTTCCATCTGCGCACCCCAAGCCAGTAATGTAATGTCCTTTCCTTGGCGCACTATCTCGGCCTGTCCGATAGGCAGTTGGTAATCTTCCTCCGGCACCTCACCGACAGAGGCGCGGTAGAGTTTTTTGGGTTCAAAAAAGATCACCGGATTGGCATCACGTATCGCGGCCAGGAGTAAACCCTTGGCCTGCTCAGGATTGCGAGGAACGATAATTTTCAACCCGGGGGTGTGGGTGAAATAGGCTTCTGGCGATTGTGAGTGATAATGCGCGCCATTAATGCCACCGCCATAGGGAGTGCGAATGGTGAGCCCGCCGACATTGAATTCATTACCTGAACGGTAGCGGAATTTGGCGGTTTCATTAACGATCTGATCAAACGCCGGGAAAATGTAATCGGCAAACTGAATTTCAGCAATCGCCGTCATCCCCTGTGCGGCCAGACCATTGGCAAACCCGAGAATGCCTTGTTCGGTCAGCGGTGTGTTAAAGCAGCGTTGTTTACCGAATTTATCTTGCAGATGGCTGGTGGCTCTGAACACCCCGCCAAAATGACCGACATCCTCACCAAAGCACAAGGCAGATTCATCACTGGACATAGCTATATCCAGAGCATTATTGATCGCTTGTAACAGGTTCATTTTACTCATCGCCTAGCCTCCCTGCTGTTTTAACATAGGCCTGCGGATACTTACGAATGTGGCTGATCAGCTCAGCCTGTTGCTCCTGCAGGTGCCAGGGCAGGGTGTCATACACATCGGTAAACAGGTCATTCAGTGGCGGAGCTGGAACTTTTTCGGCTTTTTTCATCGCGGCCATAATGGCATCCCGATGAAGCTGTTTGCGTTGGCTATCCTGGTTTTCATCCCACCAGGCCTGCTGCATCAACCAGTTTTTAAAGCGCAGCACCGGGCATTTTGCCCGCCAGATATCTTCTTCGGATTTGTTGCGATAACCGCTGGGGTCGTCCGAACTGGAGTGCGCACCCAGGCGATAGGTCATGGCTTCAATCAGTACGGGTTGGTGCTGCTCAACCGCCAGTTTACGAGCGTCCTGGGTGGCCTTTAATACGGCCAGAACATCATTGCCATCGACACGGATGGTTTTCAGCCCATAGCCTATGCCTCGTGGTGCGATACCATCACCGGCATACTGCTCATGTGCCGGTGTGGAGATGGCATAACCATTGTTGCGACAGAAAAAAATCACCGGTACTTTAAACACCCCGGCCATATTCAGCGCCGCATGAAAATCACCTTCGGATGCCGCGCCTTCGCCGAAATAACAGATCACGCAGTTGGCTTTTTGCTGCGCTTTCAGCGCAAACGCATAACCGGTTGCCTGAGGTAATTGGGTGCCCAAAGGTGAGGAAATTGTCATGTAATGCAGTTCACGAGAGCCGTAATGAATCGGCATCTGTCGCCCTTTGCCCAGATCTTTTTCATTGGAAAAAATCTGATTCATAAACTGATCCGGGGTAAAGCCGCGAAAGGCCAGTGCACCCTGTTCACGGTACTGCGCCATGATCATATCGTCATCTGCAAGGGCGGCGGTGCTACCTATATCAGCCGCTTCTTCACCGGTTTCGGTCATGTAGAAACTGATTCGACCCTGGCGTTGTGAGGCCAGCATGCGCTCATCGAGGGCCCGGATAAACAAAAACGTATCGTAGATTTTTAAAGCAAGCTCTTGCTTCAGATCGGGGGGGACTGCATCGGGGTAGAGGGTGCCATCTTCACGCAATATCCGCAGGGTGGGGATATGCAGGGAGGCTGCGTCAAAAAACACCGGTTTATGCACGATCAGTGCATCGGTTTCGCGTTTATCACTCATAATAAACCTTCTTGTTTTTATTGTTATATCTACTGATTGTGTCAATAGCTATGCTGTATGACGGGATCACCATCTATACAGTGTTAAAATCTAGCCCTGTAGGCTTGTTATGTAAAGAAATATTGTTTCGGGGGGCACCTGGGCACTACCACCGCTAACCTGTGACTCGCTGCACTTCGCTCAACTGGCGGCAGACTGTGACAGGCTTGCGGTGGTAGTGGCCGTTGTGTAAGCACTGAGCTACCTTCAACGAAAATATGCGATGTTTACATTACGATTGCAGCCACTCTCCACTCATTATCATTAGTGACATAGAATACAAAACCGGAAGAGCTTATTTCTCTGGCACCCGGACGGCGCCACCGAATTGGATCTGGCAAAATACGTACAAGACGACCATCTGCCATAAACTGGATATGATCCAGCTCTATGGGTGCTTCCACCTGATCAAAATGAAGCGGACGCAATATTTGTCCTTGCGGATCTACTGAACTAAAGTTTTGTTTTGTGTCGGAATCAATGAAATCATCTGCTGAATTACCCATATTCATGGCAATGGCAACATGTCTCCATCTGTCATCCATCAACTGCCTTAACCCCTGAAAATCCCCCTGTTCAATCAAACCATGGATATGACGATAGCTATTTCGTAACCCTTCTCGCAATGCTGGGGTGTCTTCCAACACCACCGCTTCATCCAGCCAATGAAAACGGGGAAAACGATCCTCGGTATTAAATTCAGCAATCAGGTGTTGGCTGGGTAAGGGATGATCTATACCATGATTCACCCAAACATGATTACCTTTAAGTTTGAGCTCTCCTGTGGTGTACATATGGGCTTGCTGGTAGACAGGCTCTGCATCGAAAATAGTTTTTTCATTACTGATGATTTGACCGGTTTCCATATCGTAGCGGGCATCAATAAGCGTGATGCGTTCACGTTCACGCGTTTCCAGGTGAACGGATTCAACAGAAATATGAATAGAAAAGTTTTCGTGGGGTTCGATGATAAAATTCCCATCATCATCACGTCCTCTAAGCGGGCTAAAGTTATAAGTGATACGATTCACATCTGATTGCATTAAGTGGTTTATCGGTAATGTAAAATCACTTTGTCGCACAGAGTTTTCTTTTTGTGTGCTGATGCCATTTACAAAAACATCATATACCGCACCACGTGAGTGCACGACAATGTAATAATTCCGGTCAATAACATAATCCGATGCGCGTGCCATTTGAGTTCCCTTTTGATTCCAGAGGAACAGAGTAATAGCGATCAGTGCAAGGCCAAAAGCAAGGCCAAGCTTAGGTGTCATACGCTGTTGCATTGTTTCCTCCAAAAATCTAAAAGGTGTCCATTCTGGAACTGCATCGGTGATCGAATAGCCCTTCTGTTCTAAGCTTTAAGTCATCGCGAGAAAACAGGCGGGGCCTTTGAATTCAACGGGGGAACTTGGCACTACCACCGCTAACCTATGACTCGCCCGACTACCGCCTACCGCGCAGCAGTCGGTCACCGAGTAGTGGTGGTAGTGCCTCTTGACATATGCCAGCATGCCAACCAAATGGAAACGCTTTTAATCAGCAGGTTAACCATCAATAACTATATCTGCGACTTTCCACTCATTGTCTTTAGTTACATAGAATACAAAGCGTGAATAAGTGGTTGTGTTTGTGCCTGGTCGACGCCACTGAATCGGGTCAGGTAAAATACGCACGAGACGGCCATCCGCCATAAATTGTAAATGGTCTATTTCTATGGGGGCTTCAACCTGATCAAAGTGAAGTGGTTTCAATACTCGACCATCATCACGTCTTTGAACAAAGCTCTTATTAGTTTCTGACCTGCGAATAAAATCATCCGCTGAATTTCCCATATTCAAAGCAATAGCCCCGTTCTCCCATATAGGGTCCAACAACTGCCTTAACCCCCGAAAATCCCCGCTCTCAATCAAACCATGGATATGACGATAGCTATTGCGTAACCCTTCTCGCAACGCAGGGGTGTCTTCCAACACCACCGCTTCATCCAGCCAATGAAAACGGGGAAAACGATCCTCGGTCTTAAATTCAGCAATCAGGTGTTGGCTGGGTAAGGGATGATCTATACCATGATTCACCCAAACATGATTACCTTTAAGTTTGAGCTCGCCTGTGGTGTACATATGAGCTTGCTGGTAGACAGGCTCTGCATCGAAAATAGTTTTTTCATTACTGATGATTTGACCGGTTTCCATATCGTAGCGTGCATCAACCAGAGTAATGCGCTCACGCTCGCGCGTCTCTAGATGAACAGATTCAACAGAAATATGAATAGAAAAGTTTTCGTGGGGTTCGATGATAAAATTCCCATCATCATCACGTCCTCTAAGCGGGCTAAAGTTATAAGTGATACGATTCACATCTGATTGCATTAAGTGGTTTATCGGTAATGTAAAATCACTTTGTCGCACAGCATTTTCTTTTTGTGTGCTGACACCATTTACAAAAATATCATATACAGCACCACGTGAGTGCACGACAATGTAATAATTCCGGTCAATAACATAATCTGATGTGCGTGCCATTTGAGTTCCCTTTTGATTCCAGAGGAACAGAGTAATAGCGATCAGTGCAAGGCCGAAAGCAAGGCCAAGCTTAGGTCTCATGCGTTTCATTGTTTCCCTCAAAAATCTAAAAGGTGTCCATTCTGGAACTGCATTGGTGATCGAATAGCCTGCGACTCGCTATACGTCATCCCTGACTCGCTCGCCTGCTGACCTGACCGCCATGGACGGCGGGAATGCCGAAAATACAGGAGCATTTTTCGGCCTTGGCGGCAGATGGTCACAGGCTAGCGGTGGTAGTGGCCGTTGTGTAAGCACTGAGGCACATCCAACGAAATTGCGCGAGTCTTACATTACAATATCTGCAACTTTCCACTTATTGTCATTAGTGACATAGAATACAAAACCGGAAGAGCTTATTTCTCTGGCACCCGGACGGCGCCAGCGAATTGGATCTGGCAAAATACGTACAAGACGACCATCTGCCATAAACTGGATATGATCCAGCTCTATGGGTGCTTCAACCTGATCAAAATGAAGCGGACGCAATATTTGTCCTTGTGGGTTTACTGAGCTAAAGTTTTGTTTGGTAGTGGGACTAATAAAGTCATCCGCCGAATTGCCCATATTCATAGCTATAGCAGTGTTTTCCCATATGGGATCCATCAACTGCCTTAACCCCTGAAAATCCCCCTGTTCAATCAAACCATGGATATGACGATAGCTATTGCGTAACCCTTCTCGCAATGCTGGGGTGTCTTCCAACACTACGGCTTCATCCAACCAATGAAAACGGGGGAATCGATCCTCGGTATTAAATGCTGCTATCAGGTGTTGGCTGGGTATATCCGGTCCCTCACCATCTACAAAGGTAAATCCTTCTTTCAAACGCAGGTCTCCAGTCGTGTGCATATGAGCTTGCTGGTAGACAGGCTCAGCATCGAAAATGGTTTTTTCATTACTGATGATCTGACCGGTTTCCATATCGTAGCGGGCATCAATAAGCGTGATGCGTTCACGTTCACGCGTTTCCAGGTGAACGGATTCAATAGAAATATGTATTGAAAAATCCTGGGTTGGGCCAAAACCCTCATCAATTGCATGATCACCGGGTAATACTGAAACAAAGTTAAAAGTGACTTGGTTTTCACCAGACTGCATTAAATGATTAATGGGCAAGGTTATATTAAACGGGTCTGCACTATTATACAGCTGGGTATTGATTCCATTGACCAAGACATTAAACCATGCTGAGTTTGAATGAATAACAATATAATAATTCCGGTCAATAACATAATCCGATGCGCGTGCCATTTGAGTTCCCTTTTGATTCCCTATGAAGAGTACGACTGCTACTAATATTAGGCTAAGAGTGATGCCTAGCTTAAGTTTCATTGTTTCCTCCAAACATCTTAAAAGGGGTATACTCTGGATATTCCTTGGTGATCGGATAATGTGAAGGCGCTAATATCTCATGAAGCCCCAGGCTATCGCGAGAAAAAATGCGGTGGTATTCTTCACTGATATCTATAAGTAAATTATCCATGGCTACTTGATTGTCGATATCGTTTGGAAAAAGGTCCAAAGCAGTTTCTAACCGTTCTAATTCAGATAGAAACGTAAGACCTCCTCCCAAATCATATGTTTTGAGTACTTCCTTAGCTTCATCCACTGTTAAATGATCGTGTCGTATGGTTTCGATAGGCTGATTGGTGAAGATTTCTTCTTTACTGGCGGCTTCGGCCTGATTGGCTTCAACGCGCTGGAATAGAGTTGTTGAAGTTTGATGGGAATCAGATTCTGATGACTCTGAATTAGTATGCTGACGCTGGCGGCCGCTATTTTCATCTCCCGGGGCGGTCTTTATTTCCCTAATCTTCGCATACATCCGCACCTCGGCTTTCAGTCCTTCAAAATAATTGCGAGTTTCAAATTGGCTTTGGGAGTCGGTTTTGGTGCGGAATTGATAGGTCCAGGCGGTATGGAGGGAGCCATAAGCGCCAGCTTTGGCGCTGACGCCCCAGACTTCACCTTCAACATGGAAGCTGAGTTCCGCTTTTGCCATTGCTTTCAAGGTGCCTTTAAGTTCCGCTTTAAGTTGGTGGTTGAGGGCGGTGCGCCTGTTGGTGTCAGGAGGCATGGCATAAAGTGTTAATGTTCCAGGACGGACGATCAGTTCTAGCTCACTTTGACCGGCAAAGATCAAGTTGGCTTGAATATCGCCATTCACTTTTTCACCATTGGCGATTCTTTCTCTAGCTTCATTAAATATCCTGGCCGCGCCCGGTGCAAATATTCCGACGGCGGCTTGAACTACGTCCAGCGTACCCGTGACACCGAGTTTGAATGTGGCACCGTAATTCGCAAGGTTGAAGACTAAGTCCGGGGTATTTTCTTTGGCTATCAATTCGAGACCGTTGACACCTACCTCGGCGGAAAAGCTAAAGGTGACTCGACTACCATGGGTGTTGTTAAGCTGGGATTCCGATTTGTTATTTCGCCTCACACTCCTTAGCCGGTTTACTCTGGAGCGGCGAGTGTTTCTAGTGTTTCTATTGCTTGCTTCTTCCTCCGAATTTTGAACACCGGAAACCTTCTTGACTAAATCATCAATGAGTCTAAAGATTCCTGAGGGAGCAGTATTTGCTTGACCAGAGGTTTCAGAGGTGTCAGATGAACCTGATGTTTTATCTTCTTCTGTGAGTGTTTGGGTGTGGTTTGCATAAACCACTTTAAATTCACTGGGTGTTTCTTCGAATTCCCAACTGACATAAGGACGGATGGTATTTAGGGTGAAGACAAGCCCCCAACGAATCCATCCTGAAAGTTCGAGTTTTGGAAAGGGTATCACTTGAAAAGGTGTAACTGACGGTGGGTGGTTGCCACAGAGTTGAGGGGTGACGCGCGTCCTGCCCGAATCTGATAAAAGTTGATCAAACGTTACGATCATGTCGATTATCATCAGTGACAACAGCGTTTGCTTGGGTACCCAGTCTACATAGGCGCTAGTACCATTCAGTAGCGTCCAGATTGCTCTTCCTGTCATTGTCACAGGCAGATCTTTAATCACTCGCCTGGAATCATTCCAACTTCGATACCGATCTCTAATCAGGTAGGTAATTCGGTTTGGCATATTTTTTCTACATTCATCACCTGATCGCCTGATATTAATGTTGGCAAACAAGGTATTGCCATCTCGGACTTGATCCGCAATCACAAACAAACGAGTGCTTGCATTGGGTTCATTGAGTGATTCGCAATAAGGCCAGCTAATCATTCGTGATAAGTCTTTCGCGTCTTCGATACTACCGTAAAATTCACAACACTGGTTGGCGGCGTTACAGGGTACGCAGGCTCCTTCAACAGGTACATCATGCACCAGATAGTTTGGACTGGGAATCGGCGTTGTTTTTTGTTCACTCATTGTCTACGTCCTGTATTGAGTCATTATTGAGTCATTGATGCGTTTTCAAATGTGATTTGTTTTTCTGCTTGTAACCATGCCATGAGGTGATGCAGACGCTGGGGATGCATTTCTGTTAATAGCACTTCAGCGGCAGGGCTTTGTGCCGGAAAATCCTGGCCTAACCAGAGGTAACAATCGGCCAGTAGCATCAGCTCATTTTCTGACTGAAATTGATAGTAAGGCGCGTTTCTATAGGCTATCTGGACCGACGCTTCATAACGTTTGACCGGAAAAAGCGCTTGATAGGTGTGGTACAGCTTGGCGGCTAAATTTAACGGTTTACGCTGCCTGAGTAAGTCTGCAAAGCGTTGATATTCCGCCTGGCTGACTTTAAAGCTTTGACTCGTTTGACTGATGGCGTCAACCGGGTGATCTTGTGCAAGACGCAGGCACCTTTCTGTTATCAAAACTGTTTCACCAAGGCTTACCGGCAGGATATTGACCGATTTAGGCAGGCAGGTGTGGTAACTGATGGGGATGTAAAATGCCTCTATTCCGTTAAAAAACTGCGCTGTTTTTGCTTCATCCAGAGCTGTGATCATGTCCAGCAACACACGGGGATCATAAAAACGAAAATACACCGGCATATCCGGGTTTGCTGGCGTCCAGAGCATGGTATAGCGTCGAAAATGATCTCGCAGTTGCCGAATACCCTTTGGACTATGGAAAAACACCACGGCATGGGTGTTGGAATCCCGGGCTTCTAACAGAGATTGTATGGCTGAATCTGGCTCAACGCGGATTAACCAAGGCGCTATACGTTGAGAATCAGGATCTGTCGTACTGTAAAGACAAGCATGAGGTGGCACCTGTTCTGCCAGAATAGACTGTATTTCAGGCCAGTTTGCACCATCAACCAGTGCCCATAAGTTGGAGGGTTCGTGGGATTTGATAACTTGCCAGGGTGTTTCAGCAATAGAAATGCCGGGAGAGGTGTTCAAATCCTTTTGGAGGATATCCATATATAAAGTCGTCCTAAATCCTTTAATGGCACTGGCAACTTATTGTTCAAGCTGGCACTTTATTTAAGCCATCTGAGCCGTTATTGATTGGCTGGTAAGAGGTTCGAGTACTCCTTCATTTGAACCTACTTACGTATAGATGTTTAGCATTGGCAGTGAATCAAATTATGTGGAATTTGTCCAGCCTCACCGCCAACCTACCTATCTGCGATCGAGTACATCCTGCATACCGTAGAGTTTACTAGGCTTCGCTGCTAACAGCATAACCGCAGGTATAGAAAGAGCATGCAGGGGAGGGTTTATGGTTAATTGCGATACGCTAGCCCTGGTTACTAAATTTTAATTCTGTATAGCTCCAAAGCCGGCTGCACAACGTAAGGATAGGTATGAATAACATCAATGTGAATACCTCAGACAAACTGACAACACCCCGCTTGTTTTATGATGGTGGCTGTCGTTTATGCCAACGTGAAATCGCACACCTTAGTCAGCCGCTGTCGGAAAAAATGCTATTGGTAGATATTAATGACCCGGCGTTTAGCGAATGGCAGGGTGTCGATAAACTCGAGATGATGCGCCAAATCCATGTATGGACAGGTGAGGGCTTTCTGGTGGGTCTGGATGCCAGCTTGTATTACTGGCGAGCGGCTGGATGGCGAGTACTGCCGGGTGTTCTGTCACTACCTGGAATCCATGCGTGTGCAAAGCTGGGGTATAGCCTCTGGGCTAACTGGCGCTTTCGCGGTGTGCGTAAGCGCCAGTGTCGAATATAGCCTGATACCAATAGTTTTAAGACAGCCTGTAAACTGATCAGAAATTTCCTGGTGCACATTGCAGGCAAGTCAGTCCCAGTGTGCGCCATTCATTGACGACACTGTCACGATCATCCAGTACCAGCCAGGGGTTGTAGCCGGACGCGCGTATCTGTTCCAGTAATCTGGATTTGACCACTTCATCCTTTTCCTGATCATCCCCTTGTGCGCGCAGGAACACCGCATCAAACGGAATATCATACTGGGAGAGCCAGTCCAGAGTATGTTGTCTATGGCTATCCGGGCGGCCACTGCAGATGACGATTTGCTGCCCTTGTTGCTTGAGTAGCTTGACCAGACGGCAGACCGGTTCAATGGGCTGGGCTGTTGCCATATGTGCGAAGAAAGGGTCCCAATGCTTTTCATCACCCAGTACCCAGTGGTGCACTTCTTCTGGGTTGAACTCGGCCAGGGTGCCGTCGACATCCACGATAACACTGTCTTTAATCAAAGTAATACTCCTTGGTATCGGTTGTCAGAGGGGTAAAGGTCCAGTTCGGTTGTTCTGCATCAGGTGGCAGTACTAATATGGGTTGTGCATTGCCGATCCGCTCTCCTTCCGGAGTGCCGGTGACCTGAGCACGAATCACTCTGAAAATGCCTGAGTGCGCCACGATCAGTGGCCAGTCATGTTGGCTGAGTTGATTGTTGAGGGCCAGTACAACCCGTTGGGTAAAGTCGGCCCAGCTTTCGCCTTCAGGCGGCGTTTCGGTATAAGGTGGCACTTCCGACCAGGGCGCACCTTCCAGTAGTCCCCAGTCACGCTCACGCAGGCCATCCACAGCCGTTATATTTTGCATCCGGGTTGCACGCTGAGCCGTTTCCCAGGCCCGTAACAGTGGGCTTGCAGCAATGTAACGCCAGCAGATATCGGCCAGTAGTACGGCGGCAGCATCGGCTTCCTGTTGTCCTGTGCTATTGAGTGGCGTATCGGTTCGCCCACCAATACGTTGTTGCTGGTTCATGGCTGTTTCGCCATGACGTAGAAAAACAAAAGGTTTTTGAATCAGTTTCATGAGTTTATCCAGATCTTATCCAGGTTTTATAAAGGAGATTAAAGATGAATGACGTGATCAAGGCGCAAGCGTTTTCCTAAGGCTGCTTGCCAACCTGCTGCATCAATCGGACAGAATAAGGGTATAACCTGTTCAGCTTGCAAGGTATCGGCCAGAGATTGGATACATGGCAATCTGGGGTGAACATTCCAGCGGCACCATTCGGCTCGACCTGAGGTGATATCAGCACGTGCTTTGGGGGGCGTGTATCCGGTATAAATCACCTGTCCGGTGTAGTCAGGATCACTGATCAGTCGACCGGCCTCACCCGCAACGCCTTCAGCATCAGCGGCCAGACGTATCAAGGCCAGGTCTGGGTTTTCTGGTGTGTCCCAGGGCCGTGGGGTGAGTTGAGCCAGTTGTTGCTGAATGCCGGGTTTCAGCAGGTTGGCAGGCAAACCCTGCAACGCAGCATGAAATTTCTGGCATGCGGGGTCGAATGTCCAGGGCAGTTCAAGTGTCTGGCACCAGAGGGCCAGTTCCAGTGCACGCCCAGAAGGTGGTACTGGCAATAAACTGGCTCGGTTCAACTTGGCTTGCAGTGCGTCGCGGCAGTGTGATTGATCGACTGAGTAGAGACCATAAGAGGCGTCTAACAGTGCCAACGCGGCCCGGGGTGGGCGGTCGAAAGGGTAGAGTAGCGATTCAAAACTGAAATCACCGCTGTAGAAAATCCCCCCGGCAATATCCAGGTGCAGCCAGATGCCATCGAGAGAGTGACCCGCCAGCCCACAGGTAATATTGATACCCTCAATGGTGATTGTGCCTTGCCTGGGTAGTGGATGCCAGCGTCGACCTGCGGGCAATCTCTGGGCAACGGTCGGTGTACAGTAAAGCGGAATCGTTTCTGGTAGCCAGCGAACGGCGCCTATGTGGTCGACATGATCATGGGTGATCAGGATGGCATCCGGGCTTTGATCCAGGTACCAATCACAGGGTTCATCGGCTTGCAGTGGGCCGCCGGCATCCAGCAATAGTGTGCGACCCTTCACATCAATACGTATTGCGGCGGGGGCTTTGGCGTCCAGCCCACTGAGGATATGGACTCGCACACTCATGCCGCGGACTCCAGACTCCAGCCCTGCAACAGACTTAACTGAATCACACTACCTTCAGTGACGCCCTGAGGGTGATAGCCGGTGAGTGATTCGCCAGTAGGTAGTCGCAACTGAATTTCATGGCGCTCACCCCGAAATACGCAGCGCTCTACTTTGGCATCCAAGCGGCTTTCGGATTGGGTCTCATATTGAGTGTGATGTTGGGCAGCGTCTGGTAGATGCAGTCGGATATGTTCGGGCCTGATCAGTACAGGGGTTGTCTGCGACGGATGAGCCGCTTGGCTGAGCTGGGTGAGTTCAGTCTGGGATAAGCTCACTCCCGATTTTACTCCCGGTAGATGTACAATGCTGCCTTGCCCAATAAAGCTGGCAATCCAATCAGTTCTGGGGGTTTGATAGAGGCTTTCGGGTGTGGCCCACTGTACCAGTTCACCCTGGTGCATGACGGCGATATGGTCTGCCAACGACATGGCTTCGGATTGATCATGAGTAACATACACCAGGGTTGCACCGGTGCGTTGATGGAACTCACGAAAACTCTCTTCCATGGACGCGCGCAGATGGCGGTCCAGGTTCGCCAGGGGTTCATCCAGCAGTACCACGTCGGGATCTGTAACCAGGCAGCGAGCCAAGGCCACGCGTTGTCGTTGTCCACCACTAAGATCCTGGGGCATGCGTTGAGTTAATCCCTCCAGTTGTACGATCTGCAAGGCGTCTTTGACCCGTTGTTGATAGTCCTGACCGCGAATGCCGCGATGACGCAGCGGATAACCGACATTATCCGCCACACTCATATGCGGCCAGAGGGCGTAGGACTGAAACACCATCCCCATATTGCGTGATTCGGTCGGTACTTGCCATCCAGGACGTGCCAGGCAGTTGCCGTTCAGGTGTATTTGCCCTTCTGACAGGGTTTCGAAACCGGCCAGCATGCGCAAGGTGGTGGTCTTGCCGCAGCCGCTGGGGCCGAGCAGGGCAATGAACTCACCTTCGGGCAGGGTGAGGCTGAGCTGTTTGACAGCCGCTGACTGGCCGTAATATTTGGATACCTGATTTAGAATCAGTTCTGCCATGGGATGACTCCTTTGGGTAAATGTTTGGCCAGCAGGCTCAGCAGTAACATAATCGCTGCGACCATCAGCACCACCAACACGGCAATGGCAGACGCGAGAATGCTGTCGCCACTTTGATCGAGATTGAAGATCAATACGCCGAGGGTTTCCTTACCGGCACTCCACAATAGTGCCGAGACCGTCAGCTCATTCACCGCGGTCAGAAATACCAGTAATCCTCCCGCAAAAATGGCCGGCGCTATCAGCGGCAGAAGAATGTCGACTAGACGGCGCAGGGTGCTGGCCCCAGAAATGCGGGCCGCTTCCTCAAGGCTGGGATCCAGTTCGCTGAAGCTGGCTACTATGGGTTTCAGACTGACCGACAGAAAACGCGCCAGATAGGCGATGAAAATAATGCCCAGCGTGCCATAAAGTGTCAGGTTGAGGATGGGGATGGGTTTGGCGAACAGCAGGATACAGGCAATCGCCAATACCACACCTGGCAGGGCATAGGGGATCTCAATCATACTGGTGAGTGCGGAGCGTGCCCGCTGTGGCAGACTTTGCATTAGATAGGCCAACAGTGTTGCCAGCAGCATTAACAGCAGCGCCGCTCCACCTGCCAGTAACAGGCTGTTGCTGAATGCCCGTAGGGTGACGCCCTGACGGCCAACCATCTCCTGATAGGCGGTAAAACTCAGGTTAGTAAAGTTCAGATGTACGCCCATGGCTGGTACTAAAGAACTGGTCACCAAGGCCACCAGCGGTGCGACCAGAATCAACACCAGTACTAACGCCAATACTATCTCTAACGGCAACCGCCAGCGACCCAGTACAAAATCCTGGCTCCGACCACTGTGTCCCAGCAGACTGAAACGGCTGCGTTTCAACATCTGCTGTTGCATCATGACACCCATAAGTGCCAGGACGCCGATCAAGACGGATAGTGAGGCTATTTCCGGCAGTACACTGGTGCCAAAGCCAGACATTTTCTGGTAGATCAGCGTGGGCAGTACATAGTAGGACGCTGGAATACCCAGCATGGCTGGAATGCCAAAATTACCCAGTGCGGACACAAAGGCGATGGAAGCACCGGCAATCAGTCCATTGCGGCTGAGGGGCAGGATCATATCGATCCAGATTTTATGTTGTCTGGCACCACTAATACGTGCCGCCTCAATCAGGTCGCGTGGCAGATGAATTAAACTGCTACGCAGTGCCAGAAACACCAGTGGTGCATGTTGGATGCCCAGCAACAGTGCAATGCCTTCTGCTGAATAGAGCGGCTGCGGAGAGCCGAGTGCTGGTGCAATACCCAGGGTATTCAACAGTGGGCTTCCGGGTCCGGTCAGCTGTAGCCAGCTCAATGCTGTGACCTGTGGTGGAATCATCATCGGCAGCATAAAGCAAAATACCAACAGACTTTTGCCGCGGATATTGGTCAGAGTCAGGGTGAAGGCAAACAGGCAGCCAAGCACAACCGCTATCAAGGTACCCAGACCTGAGGTATACAGACTGTGCCCCAGTGCTCGCCAGGTCGCTGGCTGTTGCAGCACCTGCATCATTGGTGATGCATTGCCCAACTCCCAGCCTTGCAGGGCTTCAATCAATAGACGCATGGTCGGCATCAACGTCAGCAGACTGGTGAGGATCAGCAGTAAAATAAGCAGCCAGCGTTGCTGGCTGCGTAGGTATTGAAAGTGTGCAATCATTCGGAATTATCCGCCAAACAGCTCGCTGAAACGTTGCTTGTTGCTTTCCGCTTGATCCAGCGCCTTGCCAGCATTCAGGGGAATCAACTTGATCTCGTTACGTGCCGGGAAGCCTTCAGGTGGGTCGATATCCTCACGGGCGGGCAGGTAGCCTTGTGCTTGCACCAGTTGTTGACCGGCTTCAGATAATACGAAGTCGACAAAGCGTTGAGCGGCTTCCGGGTTCGCCGCATCTTTAAGAATAGCCACTGGCTCAGTTACGGCTGTAACACCTTCCTCAGGGAATATAAACTGGATGGGCGATCCTTTCGCGGCTTCACGGATAGCCATGAAATCAACAATTACACCGTAGGGTTTGGTGCCAGACGTGATCGCTGATAACACTGCACCATTACCTCCCTGTGCTGATACACCATTCTGATTCAATGCGGTGTAGTAATCCCAACCCAGGTCTGAGTGGTCAGTCAGCGCGGCCAGATGAATTAAGGCGGCGCCCGAGTAGAGAGGGCTGGGCATGGCCACTTGGTTGCGGTACTGCTCATTCACCAGGTCCTGCCAGCGCTCAGGTTGCTGCGCTGCACGGGTATGGTAGGCAATTCCGGTGGTGATCATTTTGGTGCCATAGTAATAGCCTTCTTGATCGTACAATTCCGCATCATATTGATCGCGCTCAGGGCTCAGATAGGCTTGCAGCAGGCCTTCGCGCTTGAGGGATTCCATCGTCACGCTGTCGGCAATCAATAATAAATCTGGTTTGGTTACACCTGCACTAAGTTCCGCTCTCAGACGGGTCATTAGCTGTGTTGTGCCATCACGTACCCAGTCAACCTTGATGTCAGGGTTGGCTTGAGTAAAAGCATCGACAGTCATTTGCGCATCGGTGTTGGGTTGGCTGGTATAGAGTGTCAGGGTTTGCTGAGCGAAGGCCGCGCCTGGCAGGGCCAGGGCCGTAGCGAGTATCCATCTGTGCAGTTTCAGGTAAGACATTTCCGCATCTCCGATTGAATCAATTGAAGTGCATAGCCTAGTGTCATCAAATGACAATAAAGTGACATTAAGCTTTCGTTTGCATGCATTGAGTTTTCGCATTCATGGCTTTTATTTTCGAATTCTGCAGTGGGTCAGTATCATGATGAATACCACACAACGTCGACAGCAGATCGTTGCACTGATTAATCAGTTGGGTCGGCAGCCTTTAGAGTCTTTGGCGCAACGCTTTGGTGTGTCAGTACAAACCCTTCGCAATGATGTCCGGATTCTGGCGAATCGAGGGTTGTTGATGCGCCATCATGGCAGTGCATCGCCTTTCCCCGGCCGTGAAAATGTTGAATATGAACAGCGGCAGATTGTTAATCGCAGTGGCAAACAGCTGATTGCTGAGCACTGCCTGACGCTGATTAGTGATTACCAGAGCCTGTTTCTGGGGACTGGCACAACGGTAGAGCAACTTGCCATTTTGCTCAGGGAGCGACAGGGTCTAAGAGTGATGACCAATAATCTGCATGCGGTGACACCTCTGTGTCACCACCCGGATTGCGAGTTGATTATCGCGGGTGGCGTGGTGCGCAAGCGTGATCAGGATGTTGTTGGTGGCGACGCGTTACGCTTTTTTTCACGCTTTCGGGTTGATGTCGGCATCGTTTCAGTGGGTGGAATGAGTCGACAGGGGCAGCTTTTTGATTACAATACAGAAGAAGTCATGGCCCGCGAAGCACTGCTGGAGAATGCTCGACAACGCATTTTGCTATTGGACAGTTCGAAATTCGATACCGAAGCAAGTTGTAGCGCAGGGCACCTGACTGATTATGATGTTGTCGTTATGGACCAACCGCCACTTCCTGCGTTACGCAATCATTTATCTGCCGAGGGTGTTCGGCTGATTTATTGAAAGGGTTGGGTATTCATTGTTCTAGTAGTCGCTGTAGGTATTCAAATCCAGATGTTGCGGTGGCAGTGTAAATCTGCCAGAAATTCGGGATTGGTGCCGCCAGCAACGGCTAGCGGCATTGGTCATCTGGATGACATAGTAGCCTTTCTTAACGGAAAACAATACCGCCATCAATTAATGGCGCCTGACCTGTCATATAATCGGAGTCTGGACCGGCAAGATAGGACACAAAATTCGCTACATCTTCTGGCGTTTGTGCACGGCCAAGAGCAATGCCGTCGACATATTTTTTATAGGTTTCACCCTCTGCTGCGCCAGTGATCTCTGCGAAGCGTTTATCAATCTCGACCCACATATCAGTGCCAACGACACCGGGACAATAGGCGTTGACGGTGATACCATTGCTCGCATATTCTAATGCTGCGGCTTGAGTTAAAGCCCGCACGGCAAATTTAGTTGACGAGTACACGCCCAATAGCGCAAAACCATTATGGCCTGCGATTGAAGATGCATTGATAATTTTGCCCTTTTGTTTGCGTTCGATAAACTTCTTCGCTGCAGCCTGAATACCCCAGAGCGTGCCATCAATATTGATTTTCTGAATCTTATCCAATTCTTCCTGGGTGACATCCGCAATAGCTTGAACCTGAGCGATACCAGCGTTATTAACGATAATATCGAACCCACCCAGTGTTTTCTCCGCATGTTCGATAGCCGCATAAACTTGTTCGCGGTCGCTGACATCAGCTTTAAAAGTAGAGGCTTTGCGCCCTAAGGCCTCTACTTCCTGAGCAACTTCACGCATTTTATCTTCGTTCAGATCAACGATAGCAATGGCCGCACCGTCTTTTGCTAAACGCAGGGCTATTGCACGTCCAATACCTTGACCTGCACCTGTAACCAACGCCACTTTACCTTGAATCGACATAACATATTCCTTACTGATGTAATTGAAATCATCCAATCGGAAGACCTCTTAAACTGCTATCAAGTATATCCAAACAACCTTCTAATTCAGATGATAGACAGGTTCCATGCCATAAACAGGCGTGTCAACTCCTTCCATACGTGCTTTTATCTGCAATGATAGTGTATGTGTCATAGATTTCTCCTGTGCAGACTATTGTTTTTGTAACTGCGTTAATACCAACGTTTGCACTTAGATCAGGTGTTCCAGAGCAATGTTGATAAGGTAAATAGAGCAGTAAGCGTGCCAGAGTGTATGCACGACACTTTATTTAATTATATCTATTTGATTTATTTAGATTAAAAATTTATCTGCAAATACTGGTAAGCGTATTGGCAGATAAATTAGTATGCCCATGTCGTGACACCTGTAACACCGTTGGTGTTGCATCTGTAACGCAGTATTGAACTTTGCTTTACAGGTGTAACGCTCCCAAATTAAGGCGCTAAAGCAGTATAGAAAGAACGCTTGCTTGTTCGAGAGTAAACTCGAAAACACCATGAAATAAAAATAATAGCTCGTAACAGTTTCTACTTAGTTATTGTAGCCTCTCTGTCTGAGGTAAGCATATTTGAGGACAAAAAGACTACAGTCCCTTCTACTTCAAGACGTTGGGCAGTTTCGCTGCAAATCTGAGGTGAGGCAGTTATATTGGATTGATAAATGATGTGGCAAACAGTTGCAGTTTTTCTGCTTCCTACGAAGCGTAGATGCAACAGCCGTGGAGTTTCCGTGCACCTGTACTGTCTTAAATCACCGACAGGGTTTTGAACTCATCCAGTGCATACTGATCGGTCATACCGCTGATCATGTCCTGCAATAAGCGACAACGGCAGTAACTTTCCCACACATCGACATCACCAACCGACTGCTGGTATAGCTGATAATAGGCTTTGATATGCTTGTTGGGTAAGCGCCGCACCAGCAAACCTTCCAGTAGTAATCCCTGGTTTTTTCCTTCCAGTAACTGGCCAAACTGACTGCGGGATAGTCGCAGCAGCGGGCGGTAATGGTCGAGCAGCCCAGTGAGAATACGATAGCCCTGTAATTCCAGGGTTTTCACTTCATCGACTGAAAAAACATGGCGTATCGCCACCTTTTTTAGCGTACTGACAATGGCGTGGCAGGGGGAATCATCTTCCAGCAGGGCGCGGTTTAAACGCCCCTGGTAAACCGCTTCGATATTATCGATAAAGGCCTGGGCGGCATGCTGAACCAGTGGATGGGTTAAGCCGACTCTGAGCCAGACAAAAAATTCATGGTCCTTGTTGATCGATTCCTTATCGGCTCGTTCCAGCGCGTAGTGAACCAGGTCGGTAAAACTGCTGGCACTACGGCGACCTGGGGCATAGAAGTGTTTTTCATCGGCATCCAGTGGCCGTAGACGGGCAAATTGCTCAATCAGCAACTGAGCCAATTGACGGATGCTGAGTATGCCTTTGTCGATGGCGTCTTCCAGGTCAGCCAGACAATAAGAGATATCGTCAGCGGCCTCCATCAGATATGTCAACGGAAAGCGGTGACCAGGGCGCATCTCCAGGGTTTCCTGCATCTCGGCCACAAACTGACGCTCAGAAAAGTAATAGCCCGGTTTTTTCATCAGATAGCTGAGGGGGTGTTGTGCATCCGGTCTGGGATCGGTGGCACAACGGGTATATTTTAAAATACAGGCGGACTGCAGGTAGGTCAGGTTGAGCTTTTGCAACTGGCTGATCAGGCGTATTGCCTGGGCGTTGCCTTCAAAGGAGCACAGCTCACGTTTGAGTTTCTGCGTCAGGGCCTGACCTTCGGCTGAGCTGGAAGGGGCAATAAATCCCGGGAACTGATCTATCTGTTCAGTGAACCAGCGGGAAATCGCTGCTTCACCAAAATGGCCAAAGGGCGGGTTGCCGATATCGTGCATCAGGCAGGCCATTTCCACCAGACTCTCTGTGGCGCGTTCACTGCCAGCCAAACCATAGCGCGACGCCTCGGCCCCTAATTTGTCAAACAGGGTGCGGGTGATAAAACGGCCAGTTTGTTGTACTTCCAAAGAGTGGGTCAAGCGTGAACGCACCGCCGCATTGTGTTCCAGCGGAAATACCTGGGTTTTCTGCTGCAAGCGTCGCACCGCCGCTGAATTGATGATGCGGCCACGATCACTTTCCAGCTGTGCATCTAACTGAGGTGATGCACTGGCTTTGGAGTAAGGACGACGTGATGAAAAACGCTTGGCAAAATTAATCAAGGTCATCCAGCGTCACAACCAGATCTTGTTTGGAGACATCTACGCCCCAAAAAGTGTAAGTATCATCATCTTCATCAATCAGATGAATATCAAACATCGGGCTTTTGTAGCCTGTGATGGTCACTCGCCGGGTTTCGTTGTTGGGGAGTACCTCATCGCCTAATACATCTTCTTCCCAACTGGTCGACTTCTCAGGACTGATATAGATGTAGTAGATGGTGTAACCTGTATTGTTGGTAATGTCGACATAATAGTCGGCTGCCAAGGCAGAATTACTGATAAACAATGACAGAAGAAAGGCCAGAATCAACTTTATTTTCATTGGAATACCTAGGTTCATAACAGGGTTAATTATTGGTTTATCCACTATATATCAGATTTACAGAATAGCAATATTAAGCGATAACAACTGACTAGGCTAAAATTGTATTAACAACGTAGGGTGTGAATGATTATAAAATTCAGGATGATCTATGCCAATGAGAACAAGATTTAAATGGTTAGTACGGCTGTTGGTGTTTATTGTTCTGGTATTTTTTATACCAGTCGGATGTGCACTGACATCACATTTTAGCGGTGATGAAGGTCCATCTGACTGGCGTACAGCCCGTAGGGACAGTGCCGGTATTGCACCGGATGCTGCGGCACATCAAGGGGCGCTGATTCAGGTGTATGCGGCCCGGGCGTTTCGCTGGCGTGGCGCGTTGGGGGTGCACACCTGGATAGCTGCTAAACCGCAAGGTGTTGATCATTACACCCGTTTTGAGGTGATAGGCTTTAGTGTCAGACGTGGCGGTGATGCTGTACAGGTTGCCCAGGGTATTCCCGATGGTTACTGGTATGGCAGTCAGCCGGCCTTGTTGCGTGAGATTCGTGGTGGTGGCGAGGTGGATGCACTGATCAGTCGTTTACATGAGGCCGCCAGGCTTTATCCTTATAACCATGAATACCGGGTCTGGCCGGGTCCTAACAGTAATACATTTATCGCTTATCTGGGCCGTAAAGTGCCTGAGCTCAAGCTTAATCTACCACCAACGGCCATCGGTAAAGATTACTTGCCAGAGGGTGGCGTGTTTGCTCGCGCGCCGAGTGGTTCGGGATTTCAGATTTCTCTGGCGGGGTTGCTGGGTGTGACTCTGGCTCTGGAAGAAGGGTTCGAGATGAATTTTCTCGGACTGAGTGCCGGTGTTGATCCCTGGCCTTTGGCGCTTAACTTGCCCGGTCTGGGACGGTTGGGTTTTCCAACACACATGCCATTAAAAGCAATTGAGTGAAAGGTGGATTAGCTTATAGCCTTTGCCGTATGATCAGTCTGAGATTACACCACAAACAGGATGAGGGACGTTATTATGCTATCGGTTGAAGTTTCGGGTATTTTGGGGCTTTTGTTATTGGTCCTGAATATTTACGCCATTATTAAGATAGTACAGAGTGCGGCTAGTACCGGAGCCAAAGTACTGTGGGTCGTGTTGATTTTGTTGTTGCCTGTGCTGGGCTTTATTCTCTGGTTTTTATTGGGTCCAAAATAACTGGCATACCCGTTCGGGATGGTCAGACAGCCATCCCGAACGGGTTCAATTGCAACAGCTCAGCTGTAATAGCACAGATAGGCGGTCGGTGTAGCTATTTTCAGATCAAAGGAAGCACCGGCCGCTATGTTAAATTCAGTACCGGCAGGAAAGGCTTGCCAATCCTGCTGTTCCGGCAGCTTTACCAGCAGTTCTCCGTGAGTTACACACATGCGCTCATTCTGACGGGTGCCAAAAGTGTATTCTCCCGGCGCCATGACACCAGAGGTAACCGGGCCTTGATCAGCCGTAAACCCGATAGAGACCACCTTACCTTCAAAATACTCATTTACGCTTAACATCGCAGTCGATTCTCCATGCAAAAATGGCGCTTATCATAATGCGCTTTTTAACACGATGCCATGCTTCTGTTGAAGTAGCCTAACCAGGCCAGAGTTGTCTGAACAGTGCGGCAACCAAAATGCCGGCAGCTATGGCCGGTAGTGGCTTCTTTAACAGCAACATGGTGACAGCTGTAGCCAACAAGGCCAATCTGGCAGCGTTGTCACCTGTAACTGCAAGGGGGGCCAGAATAGCGACCAGTACGGAGCCGGACATGGCATGGATAAACTGTTTTACTCTGTAACTGATGGGCACGAAAGACATCACAAAAACGCCACCCCAGCGAGTCGCCAATGTGACTGAGGCCATGGCCAGAATAATGACCAGAACACCCAGTCCTGCCGTTTCAACGTTCATGATTTTTCTCCAGCCAGACAAGACCAACCAGACCACCGGTTATTGCACCCACTATGACGTGACTGTTTTCTGGCAAAAACCAATAGGCCAGGATTGATGAGCTGGCTGCCAGTGTCCAGATCACCAGCATCCGCAGGTTTTTTTCTCCACCGACAACCATAGCGAGTAGAAAACAGCCCATGACCATATCCAGCCCAAAACGCTCCGGATCTTGAATAACACTGCCAAAGTAGACGCCCAGCCAGGTACCAAATATCCAGAATGACCAGAGTGCAAGCCCGCCGCCCAGCAGCAGTCCCAGACCTGGCTGTCCACGACTGAATGCCTGCATAGACAGGGCCCAGTTGGCATCAGATGCAACCAGCATAACGCCATAGCGTTTTCTCGTTGGCAGGTGACGAAGCCAGGGATAAAGTGTTGCGCCCATAAGCAGGTGGCGTGCATTGATTGCAAATACAGTTATGACCAATGTGAGCAGGGATACTTGAGGGCCCCATAACTCCAGAGCGGCGAATTGTGAGGCACCGGCAAAGACCAGGGTACTCATGGCAATAATAGCCGGTGCACTCAGGCCTGACTGGGCAGCTGCCAGGCCAAATGCTACCCCGAATACCACGACAAATACTGACAAAGGGACCAGTTGTTTAAAGCCGGTCCAAACAAGTTGGCGATCGAGTTGATGTAGCTCCGCTTCGTTGACTGACACGTCAGGCTCCAGAAATTACAGCTTATAACCTGTTATGTATTGGAGTTTAATTTGAATAAAGCGAATACGTCTGGTGAATGCTATTCAATTAACGCACAGGTTATTGAGGTCGCCTGAGTCTACCAGATCTTCAGATCAACTGGCCAAAATGCTTTGTAGCAGTGACATTATTATTCCAACATGGTGCTTTCCTACCAGACTTTCCCCATCCAGCGCTGATTCAGTTCACGGTATTCCGGGCGTTTACGGAACTCAAGGATGAAACTGTTAATTGCTGACAACAGCGTCTGGCTGGAAGGGTGATCACTGACTCCGGCACTATAATGCCAGAGTTCGTTTGCCAGGTTGTCCGGCAATAGTTCAATATGTCCAGACCAAGGGCTGTCCTGATGTGTGGCGGCCCAATAATAGATCGGCAGGTCGATGGCAAAGGCATCGACGGTGCCATTGCTCAAGGCATCATGAATCCAGCTTTGATTGGTGTACGCCAGCAAGTTGGACAGTTGAATACGTCCACCAGGAACTTGCAGGTTGCTACGCCAGCGCAATCCGGCTTCTTCCAGGGTGGTAAAGGCTGCAGGGTCATTGACACACCCCAGCACTTTCCCTTGCAGACTTTCGATGCTCTGGATGGTGTCGTCCCCTTTGCGGCGAGCCAGTACATAGGGCAGGTACACATAAGGTTCGGAGAAGGCGACGCCTTCGTAGTTCGGATCGGGGGGCAGGGCACTCCAGACCAAGTCCACCTCGGCTTCACCTGGTCGATCGCCGCAGTCTAGCAGTTGGGTACAGAGATCCCAGGGTTGCTCAACAAACTGGCATTTCACTCCCAGCGATTGCGCAAACAGTCGTGCCATGTCGGCATCAAATCCCTGTAAGGGGGCATTGTCAGTTGTTCTGAAGGATAGCCCCTTAAAATCAGGTTCTATGGCGATACGTACCACACCGCGATCACGTATTGCGGCCAGACGGTCAAAGGCAGGGTCAGTGACAAGACCGTGATCTGTACAGGTATGTTGCCATTGTCGACTCAGATTTTTTAAGCCTGAATGTTGGGGAGCTAACTGACAGATTAGTTGACGCCCCTGATAGATTTTGTGATTGGCACGCTCACTGGCGCCATTACCTATCTCCAGTGTGGCGTTAATAATGCGGTTGTTGCTATCTATTTCATCCAGATGGTTGCTCATACCTGAAAGTAGTTGATGTAAGCGTTCCAGTGAGTGCTCAACCTGTCCTGAAAGCTCAGAAATACGGGTTTCAGCACGATCAAGCAGATCAATAATGCTCTGTTCCAGTGGTGAAAGATCTATCTGCTGATAAGCATTACGCGCACTTTCCCGGGTACGACGGGCCAGCATGCGGACCTCATCGGCTACCACGGCAAAGCCTGCTCCGGCTTCGCCTGCACGAGCGGCCTCAATGGCCGCGTTCAGTGCCAGCAGATCAACGGTTTTACCGATATTATCTATCCCTGCAATTACTGAGCGTGCATGTTCGGCTTTGGTGTTCATTTCTTTGCGTAGGGAAGAGAGGTGTTCTGAAAAAAATTGGTGCACAGCCTGAAGTTCCTGCTCTACTTCAGTGCGCAGAGAATCAGCTTCTTGTGAGCCGGATTGCAGTGATTGCCTTGAACTTTTTAGGTAGTCCTGCTGTTCGGTGGTTTTGCCTGCTATTTCGAGTAGCGTATTGCTGGCAACTCCAAGGCTATGTTGTGTATGACGTTGCAGAGCATCAAGACGTTTGAATACCGACTGCATCGGCTGTATAAGTGGCGTCAGCTTAGGGTCTTCCAGTTGCTGGCGTAAAAAATCGGGCAGGTCCCTGGCATCCAACAGCGCATTGTCCTGCTTTGACTCAATAGCGGTTAACCATTCGGGATGGGTTTCGCTGGATTTATCGAGTCGTGATGGCGTTGTAAAAAACAGCATGCATTACCCTCCGGAAATTTGTATTTCTGATAGGAATGCAAATTTCGCGCCGATTAAAATAATATGCCTGATACTCACAGTGTATAGATGAAAGGGCCTGAGCTATCCTCTAGTCCAGGCAGTCGGTATGATGGTTGGTTTATAGATGAATTGAATTAGGGACCTGGCTTGAAGCTTCAACTACCTTTCTGGCTTTATCCACTGGCGTTTATTCTCGGCCTGCTGATCGGCGCTGCGGCGCTGCGTTATACCCCCGATGGGCGTATCAACCTGATGCTGGTCTGGTTGGTTTGGGCAGGACTACCGTTTGTAGGTGCGTGTATTTCCGGACTAATGATGTTTCGCAAGCAGCGAGCTCCCTGGTTGTTGAGGTTTAGTGGTGCCCAGCGCTGGCAGTTGGATAGCCAGTCACAACTGCAACTTTGGCTGAAACTCCATCAACTCTGGTGCTTAAGCGCGCTAGGTGTGCTGGCCGCTTTTCTGACGCTGCTGTTATTCACTGATCTGGCATTTGGCTGGAGTTCAACGCTGGTCGATGATCCGACCCTGATTCACAAAATCACCCAAATGATCAGTGTTCACTGGCAAGCCTATTGGCCGTCTGCTGTGCCAGATTTGGCATTAATTGAAAGCACCCGTTTTATTCGTATCGCCCCGGCCACTGAACATGCCGTGAATGCGGGAGGCTGGTGGTCGTTTTTGCTGGCAAGTCTGGTGACCTATAACCTGCTGCCGCGAATTTTGCTTATTCTGGTTTGTCAGTTGCAGTTGCGCCATTATTCACACCGCCTGAGTATTAGCTCGAATCAGCCTGTGTCGGCATCAACTGAAACAGCCTTGGCTGATCTGCGGGTACAAGACCTGGCAGACTGGGAAGGCGTTGAACAGCTATTCTGGGAGATAAACACGTCAGAAGGGCTGACGCTGGGCGTAGACAGTTGGGAGTCAGATCAACAGCGCTGGCAGGCTCTGCTCAAGCGCAAACCGTCCCGGCTGGTCTGGTGTATCGATTTACGCCGTACACCCCTGGCAGAAATGGCAGATAGGATAAAGCAGGCATCGGCATTGGGGATTCAACAGGCGATTCAGGTCCGGGATAACAGTCTTGAGGCACCGGCACATGCCAGGGATAGCTGGCAGCTGTTTGCCAGACAACATCAACTCGTATGGTTGGAGGCGCAATGATTGCAGATGCCGCACATTTTTGTGTTGTCGGGCACCCCAACAAGGGTAAGTCATCCATTGTCTCAACACTGACTGAAAATGACAGTATCCAGATAGGGGTAGAGTCAGGCACCACCCGGCAGGCTGATAGTTTTTCTTTTATCGCTGATAATCGACTGTTGCTGGCGTTGACGGATACGCCCGGTTTTCAGCGCGCACGTCAGGTATTGGCCTGGTTGCAACAACAGACGGTGGCACCGCATGAGCGCGCCGCCCGAGTGCGTGCTTTCCTGGATGTTGCCGAGCATCGACAGGCCTTTCCTGATGAAGTTGCGCTGCTGACCCCGGTGATGCAAGGCGCCGGGATTATTTATGTAACCGATGCATCCGGACCGGTTTCAGCCAGTGACCTGGCTGAAATGGAAATTTTACGTTGGACAGGTCAGCCGCGTATGGCGGTGATCAACCCGATGGCAGGCAGTACGCATCAGGATGAGTGGCGTCAGACACTCAATCAGTATTTTCAGTGGGTGAGGGTGTTTGACCCTATGAGTGCGCAGTTGGACTCGCGGCTGCAACTTTTGCGTGCCATGAATGAACTGGCTGATCCGGCACAGCAACGCGCCTTAAAACGCTTGATTCAGCACCTGGAGACTCGTGAGTCTGGGCGTTTGAGTCAGTTCGCGCAGCAACTGGCCGCCTATTGGTGTGGACAGATCACCCTGACACTGGATGCCGCCAGGCTTCAGTCGGGTCAATCGCCAGAGGAGGCGTTGCAACAGTCACTGAATAAGGCAGAAGAGTCCAGGTTTCAGCAATGGATGCAGCAATGTGGCTACAGCCGCCTGGAACTTGAGACCCAGCTGAACTGGGTGAAAGGCTTTAATCAGCTTATGGATACTGAGCAATGGTCCTTCTGGGGGCTGAAATCTAAAGAGTTAATGGTCGTATCAGCCGCGACAGGCGCGGCGGCCGGTTCACTGTTTGATGTGGGTACTGGTGGCAGTTCTTTGTTGTTAGGGGCCATTACCGGTGGAATCTTAGGTACCGCCGGTGGCTGGTTAGTCTCTCAGCAACAGCCTGGTTCTCGCTTATCGATTCCCGGGATTAAAAAACAGCATAAGATCGGCCCGGTCAAGCACCCGAATTTCCCGTTTGTGGTGATGGCGCGTAGTCTCAGTTTTCTTAATCTGCTTTGGTCCCGCACTCATGCCCAGCGCGATGCGCTGCAGTTAGAGGTGAAGGCTTCCACCTGGTCTCAGGCCGAACAGGTGCGTTTGCTGCGTTGGGCAAAACAGCTGCAATCCGACAAGTGGAGCGATAAATCCCAACAGGCACTGGAAGCCTGGATCGTGGCGCAGTTAAGTGAAAATACGGATCAGTCAGCCGAGTAGAGCTTGCCTTCTCCGACAATAATGGCCTGCCCACCCACCTGAACCAAACCTGGCTTAACATCCCCATTAGCGGCGGTGTAGATCACGCTAGGTCTTCCCATTTCTATACCCTGATGAATCTGACAGCGTAATGCGTCGGGCTGGTTAGCGGCCAGATAGCTGGTCAAGGCAGCGGCTGCGCTGCCGGTCGCAGGATCTTCGCAGATACTGGCATGCATACAGAACATGCGGCTGCGAATCACGGTTCCGGTTTCGGTTCCGATGTCGTTTGGTTGTTCCATCACGTAAAGATATATTTGTTCAGCACTGCTGCTAGCGATAAACTCTGCCCAAATGGTTGCAGAGATGAGAGCGCCCTCCAGGGCCACCCTGTCCGCTAATTCGATCAGGTGGTAGGGCAGCCCGCAGGAAGCAATCACGGGCTTGCCAATCACCTGGTGTGTTTCGAGACCTAATAGCGCCGCCGCGCTGACCTGATCCAGATTACTGTCCATTACCTTGGCAGGCTGGGCGGTGGTAAAGGTTGCTCTTGTTTGTGCATAGCTCACCGCCAGTGCACCGATTGGCGGTTGTAGCACTAGAGTCTGCTCAGGGTTGACTAATTTCAATGCCGCCAACAAGTGTGCGGTACCTACTGTCGGGTGGCCTGCAAACGGCAACTCTCGGGTAGGGGTAAAAATCCGCATCGGGTAGTGGTTTGTGTTAGTGGCCGCACCTAAAAACACGGTTTCGGCCAGGTTAAGCTCATTGGCAAACGCTTGCATTGTACGGGTTGCTAGTCCATCGGCGTTTGGAAATACCGCCAGTGGATTGCCGGTAAAAGGGTGGTCGGTAAACACATCCAGCAGGTAATATTCAGCGGTTTTCATATGGTCCTCGTTTAAAGGGTGGCAGGTTCCAAAAGTGTTTTTGTCCTTCATGGTGCGCCTGTGAGCGAGTAATGCCGACATCCTTAAGTAGTCGGTCATCAAGCTTTCGTAACTGGCGGCGGCCGCGGTAGCATTGCCAGTAGTCGTGCAGTCGATGGCGCAGTCGGGTAACGCTGAAGTGTGACATGATTTATCTCCTCATAGTTTGTCTAACCAGAGTACTCAGTGCTAGTATTTCAATACAGATATAGGTTTTATTATTTTTAAGATACAGGTGAGAAGTTTTATGCTTCTGTATGGTTATTTATTTGTGTATCTGTATTGTTTGTTGGTTTGATTTGGGGAAGTGTTATGACACGCTACGAAGAGGTTGCCACACTGTTACGGCAGCGTATTGAACATGATATTTACCATGTAGGTGATCGTTTGCCCTCTATCCGTGCAGTATGCCAAGAGATGGAGGTCAGCATTTCGACGGCTCAGGAAGCCTATCGACAGTTGATGGATGCCGGGTTAATTGAGTCGCGCCCCAAATCTGGCTACTTCGTGCTACCTAGTCGAGTGCCTTCGGTGTTACCGTCGGTCTCACGCCCAGCACAGCGTCCCTTGGATGTTTCCCAATGGGATCAGGTGCTGGAACTTGTCGCAACCCAGCGTGATGACACTCGGCTGCTATTAGGATGTGGCGTACCCAATCTGACCTATGAAACCTTGCGGCCTTTGTCAAAAATCCTGGCGGGCTTACACCGCAGCAATAATCTCTACGGCTTTAATTACGATAAACTGAGCGGCAGTCCTGAGCTTCGCCAGCAGGTGGCGCGGTTAGCGGTTACGTCCGGCTGTTTGTTGCACCCGGATGACATTATGGTGACCACCGGTTGTCAGGAGGCACTGGCCATCTCGTTGCGCACGCTGACCCAGCCAGGTGATGTTGTCGCTGTGGATTCGCCCAGTTTTTACGGCACCATGCAGATTCTCAAGGCCAATGGCTTAAAAGCGCTGGAAATCCCCACCGACCCGCAAACCGGCATCAGCCTGGAAGCGTTGGAGCTGGCACTGGAACAGTGGCCAATTCGTGCGATACAGGTCACGCCAACTTACAACAACCCCTTGGGCTATACCATGCCTGAAGCGCGTAAGCGGGCGTTGTTTCAGCTCGCCCAGCGCTTCGATGTCGCCATAATCGAAGACGATATCTATGGTGATTTGGCCTTCAGTCTTCCTCGGCCGCGCACAGTGAAATCCTTCGATGACGATGGTCGGGTGATGTTGTGTAGCGGCTTTTCCAAAACAGTGGGGCCCGGGCTGCGGGTAGGGTGGCTGGCACCGGGTCGCTACCGAGATCAGGCACAGCATATGAAGTATGTTTCCACCGGTGCTTCGGCCACGCTGCCGCAACTGGCAGTAGCGGAGTTTGTAGCCAAGGGGCACTATGAGCGCCACCTGCGCTATGCTACCCGCCAGTATCAGCGTCAGCGTGACATTATGATCAGTTGGGTGCAGCGCTACTTCCCCAAGGGCGCGGGCATCAGCTACCCTCAGGGCAGCTTTTTATTATGGGTGGAACTGCCCGCTGCGGTGGATTGCGTGCGTCTTAACGAACGTTTAGCACAGCACGCCATCCATGTGGCACCAGGATCGCTGTTTTCAGCCTCAGGTAAGTATCGCCAATGCCTGCGCCTGAATTATGCCTTTACCCTGACGCCCACTATAGAAGCCGCCGTGCGCACTGTTGGTGAGCTTGCCACAGAAATGGTGCAAGAAGCGCAGCAGCATGCGGTGGTTGCCTGATTAACGCTTATCCGGTAACAGAAAGTTATTCCTCTGTTCGCCCAGTCCGGTTTGCTCCGAACGTACAGAAGTATCCTTGAGCTGCACCCCCGATAACTGACGCCGGTAGGATTCCAGCAGCAAGAACATCAGCTTGTCGGTGGCGTCATCATAGCTCAGTCCTGGTGGACGAATATTGGAGATACAGTTGCGCGCTGCATCGGTCAGACCGACTCTGGGGGCGTAGGTGTAGTAGATGCCCAGGCTGTCGGGTGAACTGAGGCCTGGTCGTTCACCGATCAGCAGAATCACCGAGCGGGCTTTCAGCAGTTCACCCACTTCATCCCCCACAGCGACACGTCCCTGGCTGACCAGACAGACAGGTCCCGGTCTTAAGCCCTCTGCATTCAGGGCGGCTCCCAAGCGGCGTACCATGGGGACCGCATGGGAGGCTACAGCGGTGGAGGACAGACCGTCAGCGATCACGATCAGAGTATCGGGTGGGGTGATCTGAGTCGCTTGTTGCTGAAGGTAGCTGACTGAGGCAGGACTGAGGCGGCGCCCAAAATCAGGGCGTTGCAGGTATTCCTGACGATGACTGACCCGACTGCTGAGGCGATAAACCTGAAAGCCGTCTGCTTCCAGCTGTTGTTGCAGGGCCTCTTCATCCAGGGGCAGGTGGACGGCATCCCGCGCTCTGGCATGGTCCAACTGAAAGGCCAGTTGTTCACGTGTAGGAAGGCTGACACCTGTGCGTCCCAATCCGATGCGTGCATCTGTATGCTGACGCAGTGATCGCCAGCTGTTGTGGGTGACGATAACGTCTGCTTTTGCATCTGTGTTGGCATCATCATTCATCAGTGCTTGCCTCCTGTCAGGCGCAGATCAGCAAACGCGCCGGGTAACTGACTGCCGGTGCTGAGTCGCCCTTTCACATCAAAAATGCCCTGACGTTGCAGCCAGGCTTCAAACTCCGGTGCAGGCCTTTTACCCAGTACCTGGCGAATATAAAGCGCATCGTGGAAAGAGGTGGTCTGGTAGTTCAGCATAATATCATCCGATCCTGGAATGCCCATGATGAAGTTGATACCGGCCACACCCAGTTGGGTCAGCAGCATGTCCATATCATCCTGATCCGCTTCGGCATGGTTGGTGTAACAGATATCGCAGCCCATGGGCACACCTAGCAGTTTGGCACAGAAGTGATCTTCAAGACCGGCACGGATGATCTGTTTGCCATCATAGAGATACTCAGGGCCAATAAAGCCAACCACTGTATTGACCAGTAATGGATCAAAATGCCGTGCCACGGCATAGGCTCTGGTTTCACAGGTCTGCTGATCCACGCCATGATGGGCGTTGGCCGATAAGGCGCTGCCCTGGCCTGTCTCGAAATACATCAGGTTATTACCCAGCGTGCCGCGTTGCAACGATCGGCCCACTTCCAGGGCTTCTCCCAGCAGTGCCAGGTTAATACCAAAACTTGTGTTGGCCGCTTCGGTGCCGGCGATAGATTGAAAGATCAGATCGACAGGCACGCCCTGGTGTATTGCTTCTATTTGCGTGGTTACGTGACTTAGAATGCAGAATTGGGTGGGAATCTCATAACGCTGAATGACCTCATCCAGCATCTGCATCAGCGTGGTCACGGCCTGATAGTTATCGGTGGCCGGGTTGATGCCAATCACTGCATCTCCACTGCCGTAAAGCAGGCCATCCAGTACACTGGCAGCGATGCCAGCCGGATCATCCGTCGGGTGGTTGGGTTGTAACCGGGTGGCTAAGTGCCCCTGCAGGCCAAGCGTATTACGAAAGCGGGTGATGACTTCACACTTCGCCGCGACACTGATCAGATCCTGAATACGCATGATCTTGCTGACGGCGGCGACCATCTCTGGGGTCAAACCCGGTGCCAGTGCCTGTAAGGTCAGGGTATCGGCCTGCTCGGACAGTAGCCAGTCACGAAAGTCCCCAACCGTCAGGTGTGCCACGGGCGCAAAGGCCAGTGTGTCGTGGGTGTCCAGAATCAGCCGGGTGACCTCATCGGTTTCATAGGGAATCAATGCCTCGTTCAGAAAGGTCTTTAGCGGCACATCAGCCAACAGCATTTGCGCAGCGATGCGCTCCTGTGCGTCCTGAGCCGCCAAGCCTGCCAGACAATCCCCCGAGCGCAGCGGCGTAGCACGTGCCATCAAGGTTTTCAGATCCTGAAACTGATAGCGCTGTTCACCCAATACACATTGATAAGCCATGCATTCTATCTCCTGGCAGCCAGTAAGTGGTGTATTACTCTATTCTTTGCTTAAAAACACTAGCAGAAAATGTGCCAAGTGATGTGAATAGTAATCAGGCTATCATGATTTGACTCATACTGGCGTGCTCACCCGAATCGGCGCGTAATGGGATATGGATTTAGGTAATGTCTAGGCGGCCACCAAGGACCGTGCATGTTTCAGTTTGTCTGCCAAAACTTCACTGTGTTGAGCCAGCCACATATCATTAATGAGCTGCAGGTTAAGCCAAAACTCAGGTGTGGTCCCCAAGACCTTCGCCAGCAAAAAGGCCGTTTCTGCCGTTACACCACGCCGACCACCGCACAGCTCATTAACGGTCTTCCTGCCAACGCCCATCGCTTTTGCCAGTTCGCCCTGGGTGATGCCCAGAGGTTCAAGAAACTCTTCTTTGAGCATTATGCCTACGCTTGTAGGTTGATGAGCAGGTATTTTTAGTGCTTCAACCATAATGCCACCTCTTACTTAGTACGTTGGGTGACTTGTTACCACGAAAGTAATAGTCATCCAGCCATTGGTCACGGAAGCTGTTAATCATTGTAAATAGTATCCTGTATCGATACATGTTACAAATAATTTTAGAACGAAGGTGGGAATCAATAATTCCTTTTAATAGCCATTTGTCCGTTTTAGTGTTTTATCATCATACGTCGATATGCAATCCTTTTTAAGTCTTGGTGTGAATCAACTCACTCCGCATCGAAGGTAGATAAGTCCTTTAACAACTGATCTGTTTCATGGCAGACATAGGCCGGGTCCAGGCAGTTTTCCAACTGAATATCGGCAAATTGCAGAAAGCGCCGTGCGGCATGGGGCAGGCGACGGTCGCGGCGCACGATAAAGTGCCAGTGGCTTTCCAGCGAGAAACCGGGGACCGACAGTTCAACCAGTCCGGCAGCACCTGGAGGAATTACATGCCGCGAGATCACCGCGATTCCCATGCCTGCGGCAACACCGACGCGTATGGCTTCGTTGCTGGCCATCTGCAGGCTGCGGTTTAGTTGCAACCCCTGAGTTTGCAGCCAGCCATCAAACAGCATGCGGGTGGCTGAACCTGGCTCTCGCAGTAAGAATCGCTCCTTCAACAGATCTGTCATTCTTAGATTCGGCTGCTGCGCCAGTGGATGATCAGCGGCCACGATGATCACCAGTGGATTGCGCAGAAAACGTGCCGCTGCGGCATGGTCCAGTGCCGGTGGGTGACTGAAGATATAAATATCATCCAGTTGCTGATTAAAGCGTTGCAGTACCTGCTCACGGTTACCTATCTCCAGGGTGAGATCAACCTCCGGGAAGGTTTTACTGTAAGGGCCTAACAAGCGCGGTAAAACATACTGGGCGGTATTGACCATGGCTATACTGAAGCGTCCGTATTGCCCGGCTTGAACACTGTGCAACTGATCTTGTAGGTCGTCAAAGCGACCGAGCATATCCAGTGCGGCGGCGTAGACTATCTGCCCTGTGTCGGTCAGTTGGATTCCCTGGCGGTGCATGATTAGCAGGGGTTCTCCCACGGCTTCACTCAAGCGCTTCAGTTGCAGCGAAACTGTTGGTTGCGTTAAGTGCAGCTGGCGAGCGGCCTCGCTGAGGCTGCCAGTCTTGATTACACAGCTAAACACTTCCAACAAGCGAAATGTAAGGTGGCGTAGTTTCATAATAGTTTCATCTCAGTACAGTATAGATAATTATCTATACTGTATGTGTAATAAGTTAATTAGTCTAAATGTTTATATCAGGGCAAAATGCGTCGACTTTCATTTGACGGAGTAAGATCGCAATGCCAGATATCGTGGTGATGTTTTTTCTGCTGGGGCTGGTGGCGGGCCTGGTGCGTTCGGATCTCAGTGTTCCCAAGGCGGCCTATGACCTGCTAAGCCTGATGTTGATGCTGACCATTGGCTTGAAAGGTGGTTTTGCCCTCTATGGGCAACTGCGCCTGTCATTGATTCCTGAATTACTCGGGGTTGCACTGATCGGTGCGTTGATTCCTTTGTTGCTGATGCCGCTGCTTCGCCGTGTGGTTAAGCTGTCACTCGCTGACAGTGCCAGTCTGGCGGCACACTATGGTTCCGTGAGTGCGGGTACTTTCGCTGTGGCCCTGGCCTATACACAAACACAGCAACTGGTTGTGGGCTCAGAGGTCACCTTGTATCTGGTGATGCTGGAATTGCCGGCCATTATTGTGGCGTTGTTACTCTACCGCCGAGCGGTACCTGTCACGGGGTCAAGCCTCTCCGGGCTTTGGCATGAAGCGCTGACGAATCGGGGTGTTATTTTGCTGGTGGGTGGCGTGATCATTGGTGTTGTGTATGGTCCGGAGCAGGGTGCCAATGTTACCGGCTTACTGACGGGCGCATTCCATGTGGTGTTGGCACTATTTCTGCTGGATATGGGGCTGACCGCCGCCACAACACTCAGGCCTTTCCCGCGGGCACAGTGGCGGGTGCTGGTGTTTGCTCTGGTAGCACCACCGATACTGGCTATGACAGGCTTGCTTATGGGGATCTGGTTGGAGTTGCCGGTTGGATCGGTGGTGATTCTGGCCAGTATGACCGCCAGTGCTTCCTATATTGCGGCACCGGCGGCTATCCGTAATGCCATTCCCGATGCCAATATAGGTTTGGCAATGCTGGCTGCGCTGGGGCTGACATTTCCGCTCAATGTGATTATCGGTATTCCGTTGTATCATCACTGGCTGATCGCGCTACAATCACTGTAATCCAGCACAGCCAGTATTGACAGGAAACCCATGACACAATTAAAAGCACATCCAAAACTGCTGTTGCGTTTATCAGGCTTTTTGCGGCCTTACACGCTGCAGATGACAATCGCCGCCATAGCGCTGGTCGTGGCCGCCGGGTGTGTGTTGCTATTGGGGCAGGGGTTGCGACTGGTTGTGGACCGGGGCTTTGCCGACAATGATGTTCAGTGGCTGAATTTCGGTTTATTGGTGACCCTGGTCGTGGTGCTGGTGATGGCCATGGCGTCAGCCGCACGCTTTTACTATGTCAGCTGGATTGGCGAGCGGCTGGCGGCTGATCTGCGCACTCAGGTGTTCAAGCATCTATTGACCCTGGAGCCGGAATTCTTTGCCCGTAATGGTGGTGGCGAGATTCAAAGTCGTCTGACGGCCGACACTACGGTGCTGCAAAGCCTGTTCGGCTCATCGATCTCCATGGCGCTGCGCAATCTATTGACCTTTATTGGTGCGCTGATTTTCCTGTTTATTACCAGTCCGATGTTGACCTTGCTGGTATTGGTCGGCATTCCGGTGACGGTGATACCGGTGGTCTGGTTTGGGCGGCGTGTCCGTCGTCTGTCGCGCTCCAGTCAGGACAGGGTGGCGGAGCTGGGGAGTTATGCCGGTGAAGTAATTCACGGTATTGAAACGGTGCAGGCATCGGTACATGAAGCTGAAGATCAGCGTCATTATTCGTACCGGGTGGAGCAGGCTTTCCAGAGTGCACGGGCACGTATTGTGCAGCGGGCCTTGTTGACCGGTTTTGCATTGATGGTGATTTTTTCGGCGGTCGGGCTGATTCTCTGGCAGGGTGGACACGACGTATTGGCTGGCCGGATGAGCCCCGGTGAGCTGACGGCGTTTGTGTTCTATGCCCTGATAGCCGCCGGTGCTGTCGCTACTCTGGCCGAGGTGGCCGGTGAAGTGCAACGTGCGGCAGGTGCCACAGAACGTTTACTGGAATTGCTGGATGCCACGCCTGCCATCTTCTCACCGCAAACGGTAACACCTTTGCCAGTCCCTCTGCGTGGCGAGGTGATTTTTCAGGGGGTGAGCTTTGTTTATCCGTCGCGCCCGGAAACGGCAGTAATCAGTGATTTTTCGGTAACGATCCAGCCAGGTGAGCGTATTGCCTTGGTGGGACCCTCTGGCGCGGGCAAATCCAGTCTGCTGAAATTGCTGCTGCGCTTCTACGATCCTGCCCAGGGGGATATCTGCCTGGATGGCGTTAATATCAAAACGCTGGATCCTCAGGCGCTGCGCAGTTGTATGGCCCTGGTGGCTCAGGAAACCATTCTGTTTACCGGTACCGTGGAAGAAAATTTGCGTTTTGGTCGCCCTGATGCCACGGAAGCCGAGCTGGTTGAAGCCGCTTCTCAGGCACAGGCCTGGGAATTCATTCAACGCTTGCCACTGGGGTTGAAAACCCCCTTGGGGACCGGCGGGATTCAGTTATCCGGTGGTCAGCGCCAGCGCATGGCGATTGCGCGGGCCTTGCTGCGTGATCCTCGGGTACTGTTATTGGATGAAGCCACCAGTGCCCTGGATGCGCAGAGTGAACAACTGGTTCAAGCGGCTCTGGATCAACTCATGCAGGGGCGTACCTCCTTGGTGATTGCGCATCGCTTGTCGACGGTGATTTCTGCTGACAGAATTTTGGTGATGGATCAGGGGCAATTAGTGGCCTCGGGTACGCATCAACAATTATTGCAACAGTCTGAGCTGTATCAGCGTCTGGCGGCTTTGCAATTTGGTGAAGAGGTTAGCCGTGCTGATACGACACAAACGGAGGCGTGCCTATGAAATTCAAGCATGTTGTTGTACTCACCGGGGCGGGTATTTCAGCTGAGTCAGGTATTCGAACCTTTCGTGACCAGAATGGCTTGTGGGAAGATCACCGCATCGAAGATGTCGCTACGCCGGAAGGATTTCTACGTAACCCTGATCTGGTCTATAGCTTTTATAACCTGCGCCGTGCCCAGTTACAGGACCCGGCCGTTGAACCTAATCTGGCACATCTGGCGCTGGCTGAGTTTGAAGCCAGCCACACCGCGCGGGGAGGGCAGTTTACCCTGATCACCCAGAATGTGGATGATCTGCATCGACGAGCTGGTAGTCGGAATATGATCCCCATGCATGGGCAGTTGCTAAGCGCACTGTGTACGCGCAGTGGTTTGTCTCACCCATGGCATGGCGCTTTAAGCGCATCCGACCGTTGCCGTTGCTGTGACACGCCACAGCCGTTACGGCCTGATATTGTCTGGTTTGGTGAAGTACCCTATCAACTGGATAATTGCTTCAATGCCCTGGCGACAGCGGATCTGTTTATCTCAATTGGCACCTCCGGAAAAGTCTATCCCGCGGCTGGGTTTTTGGGCGTGGCTCAGGATGCTGGCGCCATGACCGTGGAGCTGAATATGGAACCTACTCGTGAGGATTTTGATCAGGGCTATTACGGGCCAGCGTCGCAAGTGGTGGCTGAGTTTTTAAATAGTTTAGAGGATCAAGCTGGCTGACCCCTTGATGAGCTGGCTGACCCCTTGATGGTTTGTCGGTAAGCGGGGGTTAGTTGGGAAAGACGCCAGTTATTGGGTGCGGGTTGTTCTGGTGGGTTGTGTAGCCAGTGAATCAGCTGTTCGGCGGCGGCGTCAGCTTCGGTATCCGGGTCTTGGGGATGGCTGGCATAACACTGCTCAGTCGGGATGTACTCAGGGTAAGCCAGGCGATTTGGTGCTAGCGCGAGGCAGCCAGAGGCCATGGCTTCGAGCATGGAAAGGCCCTGAAAATCGTGCAGAGCGGTGGATAACACGATATCAGCTTGCTGCAATAGTTGATGATACTCATCGACCTGGGTTTGATAACCAAAGTGCAACAGGCGGCTGTGGTGTGCCTGTTGAATCTGTGCAAAGGCCTCGGGTTGCTGTCGAAACTGCTCACCTACCAGACTTAAACGAAAATCCTGTCCGCGTGCTACCAGATTATCCAGCAGTTTCAGTAAACGATCTGGTCCCTTGTCGTATTCCCAGCGATGGTTCCAAAGCAGGTGCGGGCAACGGGTATCTGTCAGGCGTGCGCGTTTAACAAACAGCTTGTCTTCTATGGGAACTGGCAAGATGGACGATTTAGCCAACAACGCCTGTGGCAGGCCCTTGGGGAGTGCATCGGGCAGCTTTTTTAACAGTCCGGCGACACCCTGAACAAAACTCTGGCGATTCCACTCACTGTTGAACAGCAACCGGTCTGCGGCAACGGCACTGTAAAGGTTAATCATTTGTGGCTCATAGCTGTTGAACTGACGGCCAGAGTCCGGAAAAGCAAACTGGTTTTCGTGCAAATAGAGCAGAGCAGGCACTTGCGCCAGTTTTGGATGAAAACCGCGCAGGCTGGCAAGATCCGTCATGGAAGTGGCCAGGAGCAGATCCCAGGGCTGTTGCAGCAAGGGCTCATTCAACCAACTCAGCGCATTACCGCGTATCCGCCAACTGAAGTAACGGGGCGGCAGTGACAGACAATGCCACTCAAACTCAGGTAATGAGTTTACTAACTGTTGCCGCCAGCGCTGATGGCTGGCGGCGTCATAGGCAGAGAGAATCAGGATACGGGGGCGGGTTGGACTCATAAATGAAATTCAGGCCGTTACCAAATGCGCTGTATTGTTCCACAAAATCTATCGCTTGTCGGCAAGCCTGGTCACAAAAATCCAACCACATCCCCGTTTATTTGCAGCAAGGCTTTGCTTACTCGACTGTAATGGTTATTTTCTCCGAGATCATTGGCTCAGTATGGGGGATATGCATCAAATCACCCATTAGCAGCTGCAGCGTATGCTCACCGGGTTCCAGCTCCAGGGTGACTTCGGTTTGCCCACCACCAAAGTGCAAATGACGTTCATCCGTTGGGACCGGCATATCCAGAGCGGGCAAGGTGTCGACATTGATTAACAGATGGTGATGCCCGGTGTTTGGGAAATCAACGCCAGCAGGTGCAACTCCCATGCCTTTCACTCCAAAGTGAACAGTAACCGGGTTGCTAAGGGTTTCACCGTCTGCTGGAGAGATGATATAGAGTTTTTTCTCCTCGTTAGCAACCGATGACAGTGGCAGCAGAAATAAAAGCAGAAGTAGAGCCAGAAGAGGGGATTGCCATTTCATGATGAACTCCTTGTTATGCTTATTTTTGGGTGTGAGTGACTGTCTTCAGCCTAGATCAACCAGGATGCTTGTCAAATAGAGCAATAACGATAATAGCTCCAATAAACACCTCCAGCCGTAATAAGTACAAATAATCGGAGTGAAAATATGTCAACTATCTACATCCTGGGAGGCGGAGCTATAGGCTCAGCTGTTGCTCGGCTCAAAGCCTCTACCGGAGCATCGGTTACCCTCATTACCAGACATCCAAACGATCTGCCTGACAATATTAATCAGATACACATCGCCTCCTGGGACTGGCATGAAATTACGCAGACACTTCACAACTTAGCCTTACCCGATCAATTTCTGGTAACCAATGGCCTGCTTTGGTCAGAAACACAAAGGCCAGAGAAGCGCACCGAGGCACTGACTCAGGAGGCATTACTTGCTTCATTTTCCGCAAATGTTTTAGTGACGGCGGCTTGTTTACAGCACGTAAGTGGCCGAATGAAGCGTGATACCGTCCTAAGATTTATGGCGATTTCAGCAAAGGTTGGCAGTATTAGTGATAATCGATTAGGGGGGTGGTATGCCTATCGTACATCCAAAGCGGCTTTGAATATGCTGGTTAAAACCACAGCAATAGAGTGGCAACGGCGCTTTCCGTTATCGGCTTTGGCCACCTACCATCCGGGTACAACAGCTAGTGGTTTGTCTGAACCTTTCCAGCAGCGTGTACCAGCTGGTCAGCTTAAAACACCTGAAGATGCGGCGCATTGTTTAGTGGAAGTCATAAATTCTCTAGCGCCTGAGGCGAGTGGTCAATTATTGAACTGGGATGGAAATACACTGGCATTTTGATTTACATAACAGAGCGCTTAACCTAAAGTCGATACTGGATCAAATAATAAATATCACTAGGAGGCTGCATGGTTCCTGTTTCCATGAGTGCAATGTGTTTAATGGGTCATGGCGGGCTGGAGCAACTGGTCTATCGTCAGGATGTGCCAGTACCAGAGCCTAAAGATGATGAAGTCCTGGTGAAAATCACTGCAACGGCAAAAAATAATACGGACAGAAAAGCGCGTGAAGGTTTGTATCCGGTTGGCAGCAGCAACGAAGTCACGTCCTTTCAGATGGGAGGGACGCCAACCCTAACCTTTCCACGTATTCAGGGTGCGGATGTTGTCGGTAGAATTGTTGCCGCAGGTCGGGATGTACCCGTGTCTCGCATAGGCGAGCGTGGTTTACTGGACTTTAATCTCTACCCGGATGAGCGTGAAAACCTGAATCTGATGCCTGACTACTATGGCCATGGAGCTGATGGTGGTTATGCTGACTATGTTGCAGTAAAAGCAAATCAGTTTTATCACCTGCCGAATAAAGACCTGGCCGATGCTGAATTGGCTTCAATGGGCATGTGTTCCTATCAAACCGCGTATCATATGTTAACGGCAGCCAAGGTCTGTGCTGGAGAGCGAGTGCTGGTATCTGGTGCTAGTGGTGGCGTGGGTACAGCCCTGATTCAACTATGTCGTATTATGGATGCCATTCCTTATGCTGTGAGTCAGCCAGATAAAGCTGAGGGCTTGTTAGAGCTGGGAGCTGAAGCTGTAATAGATCGCGGAAGTATGGATGATTTTGTCGAGCGTGTGCTGAGTGCGACTGGTGGTGCCCCGATTGATGCCGTGATGGATCTTGTGGGCGGAGAGATGACTGATCGTTTTATCGATACCATGATTCAGGATATGCATGCCCGAACAACCTATCCGCGCCTAAGTATTGCCGGTGCCAGTGGTGGTAATATCAGTCAGGTGATGTGGACACGAATTTACCTTTATCAAGTGCAGATTTTTGGTGTGTCGCATGGAACCCGGCAAGAGGCACAACAATTAATGCATTGGATAGAGCAGGGGAAACTCAAACCTGTTTTGCATGGTACTTTTCGGCTTTCAGACTTGCATGCGGCTGAAACCTATTTTGTTAACCGAAGCAGTAACTATCTGGGAAAAATAGTCATTGTTCCGGATGGTGAATGGGCTGAACATGGTGCTCCTTTTGCGTTGCCGGAGGCTGAAGTATGAGTAGACAACTGAGTCTGCATTTGATGGATACGCATGCCGGAGGGGACGTTAGCCGGATCGTCTATGCCGGTGTAAAAGCCCTACCGGGAGAGAATGTCCGACAACAGATGGAATACCTGCAGCACCAGGCTGATGGGCTGAGGACACTGTTATTGTCCGAACCCTATGGTATTCCGGAAATGTCGGTGGATCTGCTGGTGCCAGCCACTAACCCGCAAGCGGTCGCCGGTTATATTATTATGGAGGTGATGGGCTATCCGATCTATTCCGGCTCCAACACCCTGTGCACAGCAACCGCTGTGCTGGAACTGGGTGTGGTACCCAAGCAGGAAGGTCGACAGCAATTTATGCTGGAATCACCGGCTGGACTGGTACAGATCGACGCTGAGATACGCGACGGGGTGGTGGAATCAATTACCTGTGAAGGCCTTCCCAGTTATATCGATAGCTATCAACAAACTATCCTGGTACCCGGCTTGGGGGAGGTGACCTACAGCATTGCCTACAGTGGTGGTTTTTACGCTCTGGTGGATGCAGCCGAGCTGGGTTTCAATCTGACACTCGATGAAGAAGCCCGTTTAAGTGTCTGTGCACACGCGATAATTGAGGCGATTAGAATAGAGCAAAATTTTCGTCATTATTCACTGGATGATGTCGGCCCCATTCCTTTCCTGCATTTTATGGGGCCGGTTGAAAATCCGGCAAAGGGGCAGTATCAATCACGTTCGGCTACCTACGTGCATCCGGGTGTGATCTGTCGAAGTACCACGGGTACCGGTACCTCTGCGCGTCTGGCTTTGATGCAGTATGAAAAGCGCATTGTGCCAGGAGATACGCTGGAAACCTGCTCTTTGAGAGAAACCCGCTTTGTTGGCCGATTTACCGGTTTGAGTCAGGTAGAAGGGCAAACGCTGGTTGAAAACAGCATTACCGGTAAAGCCTATGTGTTAAATCGTGCTGAAATAATCGTGAATGCAGATGATCCCATGGTGAAAAGTGACGGGTTAGGTTCGTTGCTCTATCCACTTGACTGAGTTGATCGCCAAGACAGTGCCATCTAGTGCTCGTGTCGTATAGATATTTTTGCTATTTTCACTGGAGCTATAGCAATAAATAGCTGTTTTATAACAACGAGGAGCTAGTCATGGCGTTTGCAAAAGTGCAGGAAGCACTCGATTTTCTGGATCGTTATCCTGATATAGAGCTGTTCGAATTGTTTATTCTGGATGCCAATGGTGTGCCGAGGGGCAAGCTGCTGCATCGCGAGGAGCTGTTGCCGGTGTATGAATCCGGTCGCCCCCTGCCAAGCACTATTATGGGCCTGTCTATTAACGGCGACGATGTCGAAGATTCGGGCCTGGTGTGGGATGTCGGTGATGTTGATTGCCGTGCCTACCCACTGACGGGTAGCCTGGTGCCCATGCCATGGCGAAGCATTCCGACAGCAGCACTACAAGTCAGTATGCATCCACAACAGGGGCTGCCTGCGGCCGTGGCTGATCCGCGTCATCTGTTAAAGCAGGTTATCGGGCGCCTGGAAGCCAAAGGCTATTATCCTGTGATGGCTTGTGAGCTGGAGTTCTACTTGTTGGATCAACAAACCAACAGCCTTGGCCAACCTCAGTTGGCACCTGAGCCAAGTGGTGCCAGACCCGGCACCACGCAAGTGTATGGCCTGCGTGAGCTGGAACAATTAGAGCCGTTTCTGGCGGATCTCTACGCCGCCTGCAAACTGCAAGGCATACCGGCGCGCACGGCGATATCTGAATATGCACCCGGTCAGGTTGAAATCACGCTACAGCATGGTGATGCCTTGACCGCTATGGACCAGGCAGTGCGCTACAAGCGGTTGGTGAAAGGGGTGGCACATCAGCATGGCATGCAAGCCTGTTTTATGGCTAAACCCTTTGCACAGCTGTCAGGTTCAGGCATGCACATGCATATCAGTCTGAACGATGGCCAAGGTAAGAATCTCTTCGCCAGCGATGATCCGGCTGGAACGCCACTATTGCGTTGGTCGATTGGTGGCATGCTGGCGTGTCTGGTCGATACACTGCTGTTTTTCTGCCCTAACGCCAACTCCTATCGGCGCTTCCAATCGGAAAGTTACGCACCGCTGGCGCCCACCTGGGGTGTCGATAACCGCACGGTATCGATGCGTATTCCCGGAGGTCCGCCTGCCAGTCGTCATATTGAACACCGTATCTGTGGTGCTGATGCCAATCCGTATTTGGCAGCAGCTGCGATTCTGGCTGGTGTGCTGCGTGGTATTGATGAACAAATAGATCCAGGTGCACCGGTGACTGGCAATGGTTATGCCCAGGTGACTGAAACCCTGCCGGGTGATTGGCTAACCACCCTGAATGCCTGTTCCACCTCGACTTGGCTACCCGAGCTGATAGACCCTGCATTTCTCAAAATTTATCAGGCAGTTAAGCAGGCTGAGTACCAGCAGTTTATGGCTGAAGTGGGTGAGCAGGACTGGCGCTGGTATCGCCACACGGCTTGATAGATTTCAGGATGATGAAGGATTGACTGATGCAACATAAAAATTTGGCTGGGGCACCTCATCAGGAGCGCTTGCCTTCCTACTACAGTGCCACAGTGAATGATCAAATCGCTTACCCGCCTTTGCAGGAAGATATAGAAACGGATGTGGCGATTATAGGTGCAGGCTTTACCGGCATTGCGTCAGCGCTGGAACTGGCTGAGCGCGGGTACCGTGTGGTGGTCGTGGAGTCCAATCGTGTTGGCTGGGGCGCCTCGGGTCGTAATGGCGGTCAGGTGACCGGCAGCTTGTCCGGCGATGCGGCGATGCGGAAGCAGATGCGTGAAACGCTGGGTAAGGATGTCGATGATTTTATCTGGTTTATGCGTTGGCATGGACACGACATTATTCGTCAGCGTGTTGAGAAGTATGCCATTGACTGTGATCTGCGCTTTGGTCATCTGCATACAGCGATGAAGCCGGTACACCTGGATGAACTCCAGCAGAGTTATGCCGAGGCGCAGGCTCGCGGTATGGCCGATCAGGTCAGCTTACTTGATGCAGATGGCGTCCAGGCGGTGTTGGCAACAGAGCTGTATTGCGGAGCGCTTCGGAATAACCGCAATATGCACCTGCACCCATTGAACCTCTGTCTGGGTGAAGCGCGTGCAGCGGTTTCTTTGGGTGCCCGGATTTTTGAGCAGACGCAGGTTCAGGCCATTGAAGAGGGAGGTAAGCCGGTTGTAGTCACTGATCGAGGCCGTATTCGTGCCAGTCATGTTTTGCTGGCGGGTGATGTGTATCATCGCTTGGCTCAAAAGCAACTGGGCGGGATGATTTTTCCCGCGATGGGGGGCATAGTCACAACTGAACCTCTGGGTGAATTAGCCAGGCAGTTGAATCCGGAGAACCTGGCCGTATATGACTGCCGTTTTGTGTTGGATTACTACCGCATGACCGCCGATGGACGCCTGCTTTTTGGGGGTGGCTGTAATTACTCCGGCCGTGACTCCCGCGATATAGCGGCTGAATTGCGACCCGCAATTGAAGCGACCTTTCCTCAGTTGAAAGGTGTTCATATTGAACATCAATGGAGTTGTGCCATGGGGATTGTGGTCAACCGTATTCCGCAATTGGGTCAGTTATCCCCCAATGTCTGGTACTGTCAGGGGTATTCCGGTCATGGTGTGGCCAGTAGCCATATTATGGGTGAAATTATGGCTGAGGCGATTAGCGGTCAACTGGATAAGTTTGATGTCTTTGCCCGCTGTTCACATGTGCGTGTCCCCATGGGTGATTGGCTGGGTAATCCGATGCTGGCAGCAGGGATGTGGTACTACCGTTTGCGGGAAGCACTGCGTTGAGTGATTCAGACTTCAAGGTGTTGGTGATCGGCTATGTCTGGCCGGAACCTGATTCATCGGCAGCTGGCAGTCGTATGATGCAGTTGCTGCAAAGCTTTATCAATCAGGGCTGGCAGGTGGATTTTGCCAGTCCGGCACAACCGACCGAGCATCAGATCGATCTGGCTCAGCTGGGTATCAACAGCCATGTTATACGCTTGAACTGCAGTTCATTTGATCAGTTTTTACTGGATAAATCACCGAATATTGTTATGTTCGACCGGTTTATGATGGAAGAGCAGTTTGGCTGGCGGGTTGAAAAGCACCTACCTCAGGCCTTGCGTATCTTGAACACTGAAGACCTGCACAGTCTTCGTCATGCACGTCATCAGGCGTTTAAGGCCGGGCGTGAATATCAACCGGAAGACTTGCACAGTGAGTTGTCAATACGCGAAGTGGCCGCCATTTTTCGTGCTGATCTGACCTTGATGATCTCAGCCGTCGAAACCCGCTTGCTGCAACAACAGTTTCAAGTTCCCACAACCCAGTTGTATACCCTGCCATTTATGCTGCAGCCGATTACAGCGACGCAGAAACAGCAGCGTTTAAGCTTTGCCCAGCGAAGTGACTTTGTCAGCATCGGCAACTTTCGCCATGCACCCAACTGGGATGCAGTGCTCTATCTGAAGCAGATGTTCTGGCCAGCTATTCGTCAGCAGTTACCGGATGCCAGCGTGCATATTTACGGCGCTTATCCGCCACCTAAGGCGACACAACTGCACAATCCAGCCCAAGGCTTTTTGGTAAAAGGCTGGGCCGATAATGCCAGGCAGGTGGTAGGGCAGGCGCGGGTGTTACTGGCGCCGTTGCGTTTCGGCGCCGGGTTGAAAGGTAAGCTGGTGGAAGCGATGCAGACTGGTACGCCGAGTGTTACCACACCAACAGGGGCTGAAGGCATGCATGCCGGGTTGCCCTGGAGCGGTGCAGTTTGTGCCGATGAGACGGCGTTTGTCCAGCAGGCAGTGTACCTCTATACCAACGAAGACGGCTGGCAACAGGCACAGCAGCAGGGTGATCAAATACTTGAGCAGCTGTATAACCGTGCTGAGTTAGAGCCGGGTTTTATTGCGCGTATTCTGCAACACTATCAGCAGCGCGAAGCCCTTAGACAGCAGCATTTTATCAGCCAGATGCTCAGGCATCACAGCATGAAAAGCACGCAGTATATGGCGCAGTGGATTGAAGCTAAAAACAGGCATGGCTAAGCTTGGTGGTATGTTACATTAATCCTGATAACTGACTGTTACGGAAGCACTGACTATGGCAAAAATATGTTTACATGTCCGCGTGGTTGGCCGGGTACAAGGGGTCTGGTTTCGGCGCTTTACCCAGCAGCAGGCCGAGGCCCACGGTGTGGTAGGCTGGGTGCGCAATCTGGCTGATGGTAGTGTTGAAGCCATGTTATGTGGTGAAGAGATCAATGTTCATCATGTCGAAGCCTGGTTGAATCAAGGTCCGGAGTTAGCCACGGTAGCTGAAGTGATTGCTGAGCCTGGCGACTGGGATGACAGCCACACCGGCTTCGAAATAAGGGATGACGCAGACAACTAACACTAGAGTGTCCTGCCGATCCTCAAGGGTTAAGGGTTTAATTGATTGGCAAAGTCGTGATTAACATCGCGATGCTTGGCTTCATCGGCCCGTACAGCCAATATTACCTCACGCAGGCGTGCATCTTCCGGGAGCTGCCAGTAGTCTATGGCGATGCGGGGCGCAGGTACATTCTCATAGAGTCCGCTGTCTATACCTTCCAGGTATTCAGTGTAACTGTATACTGCTTCCTCCTCGAGATAACCCACGAAGCGATGTGCTGTTCGTGGTGAGATCAGGTAGAGCAGGAAAAAACTGTTATAGAAAATTCCTTGTACCAGCATAATAAGCAAACGTTCGAAACGGTTTGGCTGGGCGATTTCTATAAAGGTCATTAAATGCATGCGCTCATTTTCAGCCTCTTCCAGTAACGTTCGAATCCAGCCTTCGTCACTTTTAATTCGTCGTATTGATTTCAAATGCTGTAGGGCTCCACCCACCATTCCAGGTACCGCAGCGACGGTTTCTAGCACGACAGCACGATGACCATAGCGCTGGGCAAAAAATTTATCGGCAAAAAAACGCAGCAAGCGGGTCATGTAATAGGCCACCCGGTCAGACCCTGTCTTGGGTTTGAAATGTGTCTGCAGACGTTGCTCGGACATCTATTACTCCATGTTGTTTTTGCAAAACTCACTAGGTATGGCTATCCAGCATTGAATAGGTTCCTGACAAACAAGTTAATCCTTACAGGCCTTGATATGGAGGGATGGTATTTTTGTGTGAAGCAAAGGCATCTATGGGCATAGGCCGGGCATATAAAAAACCCTGAAAAGAACGGCAACCGAAGCGCTGTAGTGCATCGCGCTGGTCAAGGTTTTCAACGCCTTCCGCAATCACATTTAATGCCAGGCTGCGCCCCAGATCGATAATGGTTCTGACTACGGCAAGATCACGCGCATCCCTGTGCATATCGCGCACAAACGCCTGGTCAACTTTCAAGGTATCCAGAGGCAGGCTGATCAGCAGACTCAGCGATGAAAAGCCTGTGCCAAAATCATCCAGTGAGAAACGGATACCTTCTGCTTTTAGTAACAACATTTTCTCAATAGTTTGTTCAATATTATCTATCAGCAGACTTTCGGTTAATTCCAGTTCCAGCCGATTAGCTGGTGCACCGGTTTCTTGCAGAATACTCAATACGTCATCAACAAAACTATTGTGGTGCATCTGCGCGGCACTGATATTGACCGCAATGGTCAAATGAGCGGTATCGGGATGCTCCGACCAGCTAACCAGTTGCTGACAGGCGGTACGCAAAATCCACTGTCCCAACGGAAGTATCAGGCCAGTTGTCTCAGCAACCGGGATAAAATCACCCGGTGATACCAGCGGCTGTTCCGGTGGTTGCCAGCGTATCAGGGCTTCTACGCCGGTCATTTCGCCTTCAGCATGGTACTGTGGCTGGTAGTAAAGAATAAATTCCTGATTTTTAAGTGCTCGACGCAGACCAAACTCCAGTTCAGCCCGGTGTTCGGCTTTTTGTTGCATGCTGGTATCAAAAAAGCGTATCTGATTTCGTCCGACTTTCTTGGCATCATAAATGGCCAGTTCAGCCCGTTTGATCAGCTCTTCCGGGTTATGTTTACTATCTGAATAAAGCGCAACACCCAGGCTGGCCGAGGTGGTGTATTCCTGATTCTGTATTCGAAATGGGTGCTCAAGAGCCGCAATAATCTTATCCAGTACCTGCTCGACCTGGTTCAGCAGTAAAGTATCATCAGTGGACAGGTCTTCCAGTAATAACATAAATTCGTCACCGCCAAAGCGCGCTAACGTATCGCTGGCACGTATATGTTCGCTCAGCCGCGTGGCGATGCCTGTGAGCAGTTGATCGCCTGCCTGATGTCCCAGGGTGTCATTCAGGGTACGAAAATTGTCCAGATCGATAAGAATGACGGCACCATTACCCTGTTGGTTATGGCGACTTGCCAGGCTATGCTGCAAACGGTCCATGAGTAATCTTCGGTTAGGCAGTCCGGTAAGCACATCATAAAAAATCAGTTGATGGACTTCTTTTTTATGACGTTTTTGTTCTGATATATCCGTTGCCAGCCCACACAGGGCGTAGATCTGTCCTTTTGAGTCGCGCATAGGCACCTTTACTGAGAGAAAGGTGCGTGGCTCATTTTCACCAGGAAGCTTGTTTACTTCTTCTTTGACAATGCTGTCGCCACTCATAAGTGCACGGTCATCCAGACGGAAAATCTCAGCTACAGATTCACTATCAAAAAAAGCTTCATCGGTTTTGTTTAAAATTTCTTCTTCAGTGCAATTGAATAATTCGCAGACTTTGGGACTAACATATAAGTAACGGTGTTGTGGATCCTTGATGTAAACATAGGCTTGCAGGTTGTTGAGAATCGTTATGAGCTTATCATCACTCATTTTTAATTCATGCTGGGTGCGCTGCACTTTTTGCCTGAGGTATCGCATAGTTAACAAAGCCAGTAGTAGCAGGCCAAGCAGCGTAATCAAACCGACCCATACAAACCTGGGAATAACCTGTACTTCAACAGATGATTGCCAGTTTTGCAGAATACGGTTGTAGGGGGAGTCCTGTTCAGCGCCCCACTGTTCCAGCCAATAATCAATTTTTTCCAACAATTCGGGGTGTTGATTAAGTGATGTGGCAAAAAACAGTCGTGCCGGTTGAAATAAAATGGAGGTTTGTTTGAGGTCATAGCCGTTGCCATGATAACCACCAAACAGATTGTTGGTAGCCAGTGCATCGGCCTTGCCTTCGGCTAGCAGGTTGAGAGCTGATTGCAGATCACTAACGCGTACTAGCTCCATCTGTATGCCGAATTCTTGATTAATCTGCTTTAAAAAATCCTGTTGAATTGAACCGGCAAGAATGGCAACACGCTTTTGATCCAGATCCAGTACAGAGTCGATTTCTACATCAGCATGACGAAACACCTGTGACCAACTGTGCAAGGCGGGCTGGTGATGAAATGACATCAGGGTTTGTCGTTGCTCACTGAAGGCCACATCCGGCATTAATTCAATTTTACCTTCTTGCAGCAGTTGCAGACAGACATCCCAATTACACGGAACTGCCTGGAGTTGCCAGTCTTCACGCAGGGCGATTTCCTGAATCAGTTCCCCTAAAATGCCAGAAGGCCTGCCATCAGGCCCCAGCATGATTTTAGGTGGATTTTCATACACACCAATACGAACGCTTTGCATGTCAGCCTGAGCGTTGAAAGTGAGCATCAAAGCCAGCAGCAGGCAGTAAAGCCTGATACCTGTCGATATCCGTGTCATAAAACCATATATTCCTATAAAAGTTTATAGTCGCAGTATAGACACGAAATCTTCAAGGGGTCAGCCAGCTTGATTAAAAAGTTGATATCATCGATTCATTGAGTAAACTGGATTCAGTCTGATTACTACAAGGATGTAACCTCATGGCTAGACTGCCTAGATTGGTATTGCCCAATCAGCCTCTGCATATCATGCATCGAGGTAACAATCGTCAAAAAGTATTTGAAAACAAAGAGGATATGTCACGTATCCTTGCCGATATCGCGAAGTCACTCATAAAAGCAGATTGCCAGTTGCATGCCTACGTCATCATGACAAATCATTTGCATCTACTGATTACGCCAAAAGACAAACACCATTTGGCCGTGTTTATGCAGTCTCTGACCAATCGCTATGTCCGATATTTTAATTCCAGTCGGGAACGGACAGGCACCATTTGGGAAGGGCGGTTTAAATCATGTCTTGTAGACAGCGATCATTACCTTTTCACCTTATACAAGTATATCGAAATGAACCCGGTAAAAGCCGGTTTGGTCATTGATCCCAAAGAATACCCTTGGTCAAGCTATCACCACAATGCGCTTGGAGTAGTGGACCCGCTGATTTCAGAGCATCCTCTCTATCTGGATTTAGCGACTACAAAAGATGAAAGAGCGGCTCATTACCAGTCGATGATGAGTAATGTGAACCTAAGTGAAGAGAATCAAAACATAACCGAGGCAACTATTCGTGGCGAAGCACTGGGTGATGTAAACTTCAACAATTGGGTAAGCCTACAAACTGGAAGGCCAGCAAAGCTAACATCTCATGGGGGCGATAGAAAGAGTGCCGAATATAAAAACCAAGCTGGCTGACCCCTTGATTCCAGGGTTTATGGTGATTCAGGGGAATCATCTTGAAGAGCTGCGTCATTTGATGGTGAGCTGGACTCAGCATTACCCGCTTAAGCCGTTGGAAAATGAAGTGATTCTGGTGCAAAGCAACGGTATTGCGCAGTGGCTGAAACTGGCACTGGCGGCGAACTCGGGGGATGGAGCGGAATCCGGGCTGGGTATTGCGGCGGGGTTGCAGGTGATGCTGCCGGGGCGGTTTATCTGGCAGGCTTATCGTCAGGAGTTTCCCCAGCTACCCAGTGCTTCCCCCTTTGATAAAGCCCCCCTGACCTGGCGGCTGCTGCGATTGCTCAGTGATCTGCCAGCCCTGGCTGCCAGAGCGCCTGATCCTCAGGTGCTACAGCCGCTGCAACATTTTCTCGATCAGGACCCCTCCGTGTCACGAACTTGGCAGTTGGCGGCGCGCCTGGCGGATCTTTATGATCAATATCAGGTCTACCGGGCCGATTGGCTGGAGGCCTGGCTGCAGGGTGAATCGGTGTTGATCACCGCAGCGGGTGAACGGCAGCCATTGAAGGCGGAGCAGGCCTGGCAGCCGTTGCTCTGGCAGTGGCTGAATGCGGATATTCGTCAGGCTCACTCGGAGGCTGATTTTCTCAGTTATGCCAGCCGTTCCAGCGTGCATCAGGTGTTTTGTCAGCAGCTTGGCGAGGCAGATGCTAACCAACCACCGACTGGCTTTCCACGCCGAATCATCGTGTTCGGTATCTCCTCCTTACCCCGGCAAACACTGGAAGTGCTCGAAGTGCTGTCGCAGTTTTCCCAGGTGATGCTGTTTGTGTGTAATCCCAGTCAGCACTATTGGGGCGATCTGATCGAAGGGCGGGAGCTGTTCAAAAAGGCTTATCAGCGCAATTCTGAACGCCGCGTGCCGGATAATCTGGATGAAGATCAACTGCATCTGCACGGCCATCCCTTACTGGCAGCCTGGGGGCGTCAGGGACGTGACTATCTGAGGCTGCTGGATGAGCGTGATCAGCCGCAGAGCTATCAGCAGCACTTTGAACGCATAGATCTGTTTTCATCGCCAGGGAACGAAACACTGCTGCAACAACTGCAGGATGATATTCTGGAACTGCGCACCCTGAGTGAGCGCCAGGCGATGCAGATCCAGGTGGATGTGCAAGATCGCAGCCTGAGCTTTATGCTAGCACATAGTCCGCAGCGTGAGGTGGAGATCCTTCAGGATCAACTATTAGCCGAGTTTGAGGCGGCGCAACACTCAGGTGAACCCTTGAACCCCCGCGATATTCTGGTGATGGTGCCGGATATCCAGGTGTATGCCGCACATATCGATGCTGTGTTCGGTAAACTGGATCGAGATGATCCGCGTTATCTGCCATTTCATATTGCCGATCAGGGCCAACGCCACAAAGCGCCCTTGCTGATTGCACTGGAAAGTCTGCTGCATCTGCCTGAGTCCCGCTTCAGTGTCACCGAACTGCTGGATCTGCTGGATGTACCCGCTTTGCGCGCCTGTTTTGAACTGGATGAGGTCGATCTGCTCAGCCTGAAGCGCTGGATACAGGGAGCCAATATTCGCTGGGGACTGGATGCTGAGCAGCGTGAAGCGCTGGACCTGCCTGAAGGGGTATCGGCTAATACCTGGCGTTTTGGCTTGAAGCGAATGCTGCTGGGCTATGCCAGTGGTGAAACGTCTGCCTGGCAGGGAACCGTACCCTATGCTGAAGTGGCTGGCCTCGAAGCTGCCAGGTTAGGACCGCTGGTGCTGTTGCTGGATCAACTGGAAACTGCCTGGCACACGCTGCAGCAAGCTACCCATGCTGGTGAATGGGCTGCCCGTTTGCAGCAGTTGTTGCAGGATTTCTTTGTGCCCCAGTCAGAGCTGGATCAGGCGTTGCTGCTCAAGTTTGAGCAGCAGTTAACACAGTGGCTAGAGGCTATCGAGTTGGCTGAAGCCAGTGATCTACCCTTAACACTCGACGTGGTGCGTGAAGAGCTGCTGTCCGGTCTGGATCAGCCGGGTTTGAGTCAGACATTCCTGGCCGGGTCGGTAAACTTTGCTACGCTGATGCCGATGCGTGCCATTCCGTTTCGGCAAGTCTGGTTGCTGGGGATGAATGATGGTGCTTATCCGCGCGCTGTCAGACCGGTGGATTTTGATCTGATGGCACAGGACTATCGACCCGGTGACCGTTCCCGACGAGAAGATGATCGCTATCTGTTTCTGGAAGCCTTGCTGGCCGCGCGCGAGAAGCTGGTGGTCAGCTGGGTGGGCCGCAGTGCCCGCGATAACTCCGTGCGACCACCGTCTGTACTGGTCGGGCAACTGCGTGATCACCTGCAGTCGGGTTGGCAAGGACAGACCGACGATCTGCTCAATGAACTGACCATCGAGCACCCGTTACAGCCTTTCAGTCGCCGCTATTTTGATCAGGACGCCGCTGCGCACGCGCCGTTCAGTTATGCCTCCGAGTGGTTAGCGGTACATCAGCCGATCAGCCAGGCGCAATCACCGCTATCGCTGGAGCCCTGGCAGCCGGAAACCGCCTTGTCTCTGTCACAGTTGGTGCAGTTGATGAAGCAGCCGATCGACAGCTTTTACGCCCTGCGTCTGCAAGTGCCGCGAACGGAATCTATTCAGGTGTTACGCGATACCGAAAGCTTTGCGCTGGATGGGTTGGAAGTTTGGCAACTGCGTGACCGGCTGCTGCAATCCGCCATCCTGCCTGCCGTGGATGAAGATGACTTTTTGCAGCGCGTCGGTGATGAAGTACAGCGTATTCAGCAGGAGGGCTTGCTGGTTGAAGGCAGTCTCGGTCAGTTGCAGGGGCAGCAGTTGTGTCAGGGACTGGATGCGGTCTATAGCGACTGGTTGGCCGAACGCACTGAGTTCAGTGACGCGCTGGAGAGCCAGCCAGTGATGTATTCAGCGCATAGCGAATGGGGTGTGTTGTCTGTAGAAGCCATGCTTGAGCCCCTGTATCAGAACCCTGAAACAGGGGAGGTCGCGTTGCTGTTGTTGCAAAGCAGTGGCTTGATCAAACAGGGTCGGACGCGCAAATGGCACAATCACTTGCGCGGCTGGCTGATGCACCTGCTGGCTCACCAGAGCGGCCTGAAACTGACCACCTGGATTATGACCCCTGAAGGCAAAATTCGCTTTGCACCACTGGCGTCTGCGGAGCAGGCCCGTGCCTGTCTGGATCGTCTGCTACAAGCTGCACATGCAACACTGCAGGCGCCCACGCCTTTAAGCCTGGATACTGCCATCGCCTGGCTGGCCAACCGGGATGACGCGGCTGTACCTGAGTTTCCAGAGGGTAAGCTCCAGACCAAACTGCTGGAGGCGCTGGATAAGAGCCTTCAGCAAAGCCGTTTCTTTCATCAGCACTGTACTGGTCTTGAACAGCTTTGGGCCGAAGGTGCATTTGTCCAGCATGCACAGGCGCTCTACGGTGACTTTCATCAGGCTGTAACAGCGCAGAAGGAAACCCGCTCATGAGTGACAGCATTAATCGTCTGGATCCCTTAACCTTTCCATTGCAGGGCAAGGCTTTGATCGAAGCCAGCGCAGGGACCGGCAAGACCTTTACCCTGGCACTGCTGTATCTGCGACTGGTAATTCAGCATGGCGGCGATCAGGCGTTTATACGACCACTGCTGCCACCGGAAATACTGGTGGTGACCTTTACCAATGCGGCGACAGCGGAGCTGCGTGAGCGTATTCGTGCAAGGCTGGTGGAAGCGGCGGGGGTATTTCAGGGAGCGACCACCAGCGATGCCCTGCTGCTGGCGTTGCTGCAACAACTGCAAGATGATCAACACCCGCGGGCAGCACGCCAATTAACGCTGGCGGCGCAGTGGATGGATGAGTCAGCCATCTCCACCATCCATGCATGGTGTTATCGCATGCTGAAAGAGCATGCCTTCGATAGCGGCAGTGCCTTTGATCAGCAACTGGAAACCAGCGAGCAAGCCTGGCAACAGCAGGCCAGTGAAGATTACTGGCGTTGTGCCTACAGTCAGTTGCCAGTGGAGCAGTTGGCCCTGGTGGTCGATTGTTGGGCATCACCCGATGCCCTGTTGAAACAGGTGAAGCCCTGTCTGGATAAGCTGGCGTATCTGGCCAATCCATCGGGGTCAGCCTTGCAGTTGATTCAGCGTTATCGGCAACAGCGCACGGCGCAACTGGATGCATTGAAGGCCGAGTGGCGGGCGCAGGATTATATCGGCCAGTTACAGCAATTGTTCGATCAGGCAGCTAAGCAGAAAGCCTTTCAGGCGAAAAAACTCAACAGTGGTCACCGTTCTGGCGTGTTGAACAAACTGAGCGACTGGCTGGCGCAGGCCTCACTGGAAGATCCGGGTATTTTCGGGGGTAAAAGCTGGCGCGTTATGTCATCCGAGGGGATCAGTGACATCTGGGTAGATGCGCAACAGGCCCCGGTTGATCACCCAGCCTGCCTGGCCTTGTCCCAGTTAAAGCAGGTGCTGGCCGATTTGCCGGATCTTCAGCCTGAGCTGCTATGTCATGCGGCGCACTGGATTGCTGCACGGATCGAGAAGGTTAAGCAACAGGCCAACAGTCTGAGCCAGAACGATCTGCTATTGCGTCTCGACAAGGCACTGGCTTCCACCCAGGGAGAGGCGCTGGCCGCGGCGATTCGCAGACAATTTCCAGTGGCCCTGGTCGATGAGTTTCAGGATACCGACCCGGTGCAGTACCGTATTTTCCGTCGAATTTATCAGCAAAGCCCTGATAACATGCCGGTCGGCTTCTTTATGATCGGTGATCCCAAGCAGGCGATCTATGCCTTTCGAGGCGCAGATATTCATACCTATCTGCAAGCACGTCAGGACAGTGAAGGGCAGCATTACACCCTCGATACCAACTACCGCTCCTCGTCTGCGTTGATCGATTCGGTCAATGAGGTGTTCAGTCTGGCCGATCAACGTGCCCAAGGCGCTTTCCTGTTCAAAACCGGGGAGCGTAATCCGGTACCCTTTTTGCCGGTGAAGGCCGGAAAGGCCGACTTGCCGGGAATGATGCTGGACGGGGAGCAAGCCCCTGCACTGCAAGGCTGGCTGGTTGAGCAAACAGATGACAAGCTCAATAAGGGTGATGCACGTGAGCGACTGGCACAACTGACTGCCGCCAAGATTACCGAGTTACTGATACAGGGGCAGCAGGGAAACGCCACGCTGCCCCTGGCAGAACAGGGTGGCTGGCGCGCGGTGCAACCAGCGGATTGCGCGGTGTTGGTGAATAATCTCGGTGAAGCCACGCGTATCCGGCAGGCGTTGCAGCAACTGGGGGTCGCCAGTGTCTATCTTTCGGACCGATCCAGTGTGTTTCAGACCTGGATTGCCAGCGAACTGTTACAACTGCTGCGTGCGGTGTCTGACCCCTTGAATGAGAAGCGCATTCGTACCGCGCTGGCCAGTCCGTTGTTACGCCCTGATATTGCCTCATTGGAGCGACTGAATCAGGATGAGTTGTACTGGGAAAGTCACTCAGGTCAATTTATAACCTACCACCAGATCTGGCAGCGTCAGGGTATTCTGCCGTTGATCTATCGCCTGATAAAGGATTTCAATATTGCCCAGAGTGCCGGTCAGCGGCCGCAGGGTGAGCGCGAGTTAACCGATCTGCTGCACCTGGGTGAACTGTTGCACCAGGCGGCCGATACGCTGGATGGTGAGCAGGCATTGATACGTTATCTGGAAGAGTCGATTCAGGAACCGGATGAACAGAGTGAAGCGCAGCAGTTGCGTCTGGAAACGGATGAGCAACTGGTGCGGGTAGTCACCATCCACAAATCCAAAGGTCTGGAATATCCCTTGGTGTTTTTGCCCTTTATCAGCGATAGCCGACAAGCCAAAGCACAGGATACCCTGCTGGTCACCCATAACGCCGATCAGCAGGTTGAAGTGCATCTGCGTGCTAATTCTGAAAACCTGGCGCAGGCTGATACTGAGCGTCTGGCAGAGGATTTACGCAAGCTCTATGTAGGCTTGACGCGGGCACGTTTTGTCAACTGGATAGGCCTGGCTGAAACCGATAGCTTTGCCGCATCTGCGCTGGCCTATGTGCTGGACGCCAACTCAGGCAATCTGGCTGAACCGTTAAAACAACTGAAACATCTTAGTCTGCAGGTCCTGTCAGAAGAGTCGACAGAACAGCCGCCGGAGGTCTGGCAACCGGACAGCCCTGAAGTGGAACTAAGCGCCAGAGCAGCACCGCGACTCAGCCATGAGCCCTGGTGGATTGCCAGTTATTCTGCATTGAAACATGGCACCACGCAGGTCAGTGAAACCGCCTGGCAGGAAACGCTGCTGGAAACCCAGGATGCAGAGACCGACGCGACAGACCGGCTCGATCCCTTGGCAGCACTGGATCTGCACGGCTTACCTAAAGGCAGTCAGATAGGTACGTTCTTGCACAGTCTGCTGGAGTGGGCTGCGGCGCTGACTTGGGTCGACAGTCAGGGCGTACGCCAGCAAGGGTTTGCGGGCGTGTTGGAGCCGACATTACAGGCAAGCTGTTTGGACTATCTGACCCAGCGCTGTCAGCAGCGCCAACTGCAATCCTGGAGCGAGCCGCTGCTGCAGTGGTTACAGCAGTTCATCCGTCAGGACTGGCAGTTTCCACAGCAGTCGGAGCCGGGAGCGGCGCCATTCAACCTGGCTGCTCTGTCGCCCCAGCAGTTCAGTGTCGAGCTGGAGTTCTGGTTTGCCAGCCATCAGGTAAGTACCTTGAAACTGGATCAATGGGTGCAGCAGCGCACGCTGGCAGGGCAGGCGCGACCGCCACTGGCCGCCAATCGTTTAAATGGCATGCTCAAAGGTTTTATTGATCTGGTGGTTGAACACCAGGGGCGTTACTATGTAATAGACTGGAAATCCAATTGGTTAGGCGTGAATGATCAAGCTTATTCTGAAGATGTAATGCGTCAGACTCTACTGGCAAAACGCTATGATCTGCAATACCTCCTGTACCTGCTAGCACTGCATCGGCAGTTGCGCTTGCGCTTGCCGGATTATGATTATGACCGGCATATCGGGGGGGCTGCCTATGTGTTTTTGCGCGGCTATCGTGCCGCCTCTCAGGGGGTGTTCTTTGACAAGCCGGATCGTCAGGTGATTGAGGGGCTGGATCGGTTGTTTGCCGGTCAGACATTGACGGATGAGGTGCTGGCATGAAAGCGGATAGCGAAGCGTCATTGAACTGGCTGAATCTGTTACATCAGCAAGGAAAGCTCCGTGCACTGGATCTGGCATTGAGTCGTTATATAGCCGAGGCCGCGCCTGAGTCAGATCCCTGTGTGTTGCTGGCGATTGCCCTGACCAGCGAGCGCAACGGTCATGGTGATGTATGTCTGGATCTGATCGGTGCCCTGACCCATCTGGAGTTAGCCGCTGGACCCGATGCGCCGGCATTGGCCAGTATCCTGCAGATGCTTCAGTCGGTGAGTCCGGAGAGTTGGTGGGCGCGTTTGAGTCAGTCTGCGGCAATTCAGCGGCTTGCATCGGATGGACAGAGTGACCAGCCGGAAAAAGCCACGGCGCCCCTGGTGTTATCCGGATCATCGGAGCGCCCGATACTCTACCTGCGCCGTTACTGGAACTATGAACAACAGGTTCGCACTGCGCTGATGCAGCGCATCGATCACTGTTATGACTTACCGGAAGCGCCGATGGCGGCCTTGTTGAACAGCTTGTTTCCACCATCGGCTGAAACAGCGCAGCCGGATTGGCAGAAAATTGCCTGTGCCTTGTCAGCACGGCGTGGCTTTGCCGTGATTACCGGTGGTCCCGGAACCGGGAAAACCACTACGGTGGTCAGGCTACTGGCGCTGTTGCAGGCCCTGGCGCTTCAGCAGGCGCAACCCGTATTGCGCATAGCCCTGGCTGCACCGACGGGTAAGGCCGCGGCACGCCTGAATGCGTCGATAGCGGCTCAGGTAGCTAATTTGCCCTTGGCTGCTTTGAGTAAAACACCCGAGCAGCTGGAAGCCGCGATTCCGACTGAAGTGACCACACTGCACCGGCTGTTAGGGCCGATACCGGACAGCCGTCGCTTTCGTCATCACCGCAGCCAGCAGTTGCCGGTCGATCTGGTGGTGGTTGATGAAGCCTCCATGGTTGATCTGGAGATGCTGGCCGCGCTGGTCGATGCCCTCAAACCCGGCGCACGTTTGATTCTGCTGGGAGACAAGGACCAGTTGGCCTCGGTTGAAGCCGGTGCCATCCTCGGTGATTTGTGTCAGCAGGCATCACTGGGCCGCTATCAGGATGAAACCGCGCAATGGTTGGCAGGCGTCACCGGGTATTCACTCGATGCGCGCTATCTTAGTGAGACCGGGCGACCACTGGATCAGGTGATTACCATGTTGCGCCAGAGCCATCGCTTCAGTGAACAGGGCGGCATAGGCGCCCTGGCACGTCTGGTCAATGATGGACAGCTCTATGACCAGCCAGTTGAAGATCGTCTGCAGGCGTTGGATCAACTCTTTACCGAACAGCAGGATCAGATAGATAGACTCAGCGTCAGTCATGCCTCAGATGCATCCCTGGCTCAGTTGATTATTAAGGGCTATCAAACCTATCTGCAACAGCTTCAACAAAGTCGACCGGCTTTGGCGGCCGGGCTGGCAGCCCATGACCTTTGGGCTGCTCAGGTACTTGAAACTCATACTGGCTTTCAGTTGTTGTGCGCGGTGCGCGAAGGCCCCTGGGGTGTTGAGCAGTTGAATCAATGGATCACTCGCACGCTGGCCGGGGCCGGATTACTGGAAGGCAGTGATGCACTCTGGTACGAAGGGCGACCGGTGCTGATTACCCGCAACGATTACAGCTTGCGTCTGATGAACGGGGATATCGGCATTGCCTTAATGCGCCCTGTAGAAAATTCCGACGGTTCGATCACCTCCGCATTGCGGGTGGTTTTCCCCGCCGTCGATGGGAGCGTACGCTGGGTCATGCCAAGTCGTTTACAGGCGTTGGAAAGCGTGTTTGCCATGACCGTACACAAATCCCAGGGCTCCGAATTCAGCCACACCGCGCTGGTGTTACCGGACCAGCCCAACCCCGTACTCACCCAGGAGCTGATCTACACCGGCATCACTCGCTCTCGCGAACGCTTCACCCTGATCCACAGCCGCGATAGCGTACTCCGGCACGCCCTGGAAAAACGCGTAACCCGCCTCAGCGGCCTCCACCTCTAAGAAGAAAGGCGCGGCCTCCTTTCAGGAGGCCAGGGCTGTCAGGAGGGCTTCGACTTGTTTGAAGCGCTCTTCGATGCTTTCCATGGGCAGGGTGAAGCGGAGTCCGGAGGGGCCGTCCAGTTTGAAGATGCGCGGTTGGCGCTGGATCATCTGGATGAGTTTGATCGGTTCAACTTTGGGTTCAGCGTCAAATTCGATTTTCCCGCCTTTATTGCCGACATCCAGTTTCTGTATTCCCAGCACTTCGGCTTGCAGTTTCAGCTCTGTAAGACGTAGCAGGTTTTTAGTGGCTTCGGGTAGCAGGCCGAAGCGGTCGATCATTTCCACCTGGATCTCGCGCAAGGCATTGGCATCGCGTGCATTAGAGATGCGTTTGTACAGCATCAAGCGATTATGTACGTCCGGCAGGTAATCATCCGGAATCAGTGCAGACAGGTGCAGATTGACTTCACAGCCGTGGTTCAGCGGTTTGTCCAGATTCGGTGTTTTGCCGTCACGGATGGCTTCAACGGCTTGCTCGAGCATTTCCATATACAGGCCAAAGCCTATCGTCTGCATCTGACCGCTTTGATCTTCACCCAGCAATTCACCAGCACCACGGATTTCCAGATCATGCGTGGCGAGGGTAAAGCCTGCGCCCAGTGTAGAGGCTTCGGAAATGGCTTCGAGACGCTTCTGCGCATCATCGGTCATATTGCGCTTGTCAGGCGTTAACAGATAAGCGTAGGCCTGATGGTGGGAGCGACCGACACGGCCACGCAACTGATGCAACTGCGCCAGGCCGAATTTATCTGCACGCTCAATGATAATGGTATTGGCGTTGGGAATGTCGATACCGGTTTCGATGATGGTGGTACACACCAGAACATTAAAGCGCTTGTGGTAAAAGTCGCTCATCACCTGTTCCAGTTCGCGCTCACGCATCTGTCCATGACCCGCTGCGACACGGGCTTCTGGCACCAGGGCGTCAATTTCAGTAACCACTTTGTCGATGGTTTTGACTTCGTTGTGCAGGAAGTAGACCTGTCCACCGCGTAACAGCTCACGCAGTATGGCTTCTTTAAGCAGCGCAGGATCTGATTGGCGGACAAAGGTTTTCACCGATAGACGGCGAGCCGGCGGGGTGGCGATGATGGAAAGGTCGCGCATGCCGGACATGGCCATATTCAGGGTACGTGGAATCGGTGTGGCCGTCATGGTCAGAATATCGACTTCTGCGCGCAATGCTTTGATCTTTTCCTTCTGCTGAACACCGAAACGGTGCTCTTCATCGATAATCAGCAGGCCCAGGTTTTTGTAAGTCAGACTACCTTGCAGCAGCTTGTGTGTACCAATCAGAATATCCACCTGACCGTCACTCAGTTGTTGGGCAATGACTTGCTGCTGTTTGGCGCTGCGAAAACGCGAGATGAGCTCTACATTGATTGGCCAGTCGGCAAAACGGTCGCGGAAATTATCGAAATGCTGTTGTGCCAGCAGAGTGGTAGGCACCAACACCGCTACTTGTTTACCCGCTTGCGCGGCAATAAATGCCGCTCGCATGGCTACTTCGGTTTTACCAAAGCCCACATCACCACACACCAGTCGGTCCATGGGTTTGGCTGAGCGCATATCACGGATGACCGCGTCTATGGCACTGGCCTGATCCGGGGTTTCTTCAAACGGAAAAGTCGCGGCAAAACGTTCGAAATCGGTTTCAGGAAAGTCAAAAGAAAAGCCTTCGCGGGCATTACGGCGGGCATAAATATCCAACAGCTCGGCGGCTGTATCTCGGACTTTTTCAGCCGCCTTGCGGCGCGCCTTACTCCATTGTTCGGTACCCAGGCGGTGCAGCGGGGCGAGCTCATCGGTAGCGCCTGAGTAGCGACTGATCAAGTGTAGTGAAGAAACCGGCACATAGAGTTTCGCTTCGTTGGCGTATTCCAACATTAAAAATTCATTGATCTGCCCGTCAACCGTGATGCTTTGCAGGCCACGGTAGCGGCCGACACCATGGTCAATATGCACCACCGGTGCATTCGTGGTCAGTTCAGACAGGTGGCGGATAACCTGGTCAGACTGTTCCTTCTCGCGTTGGCGACGACGGCGCTGAAAAATCTGTCGACCAAACAGCTGTGTCTCCGTGACCAGGTGTAACTCACCCGGAATGGAAATGCCCTGGTCCAGCGCAAATACGCTGATACCCAGTCTTACCGGGTTCGCCTGGAAGGCTTGCCAGCTGTCAATGTCTGTGGCTTTTAGATGGGTGCGCCGCAACAGTTCTTGCAAGGCTTCGCGACGACCGGGCGATTCTGCACAGATCAGGAAATGTGCATCGGTGTCGCGCTCCATTAACTGCTTGAGTTTATGCAGTGGCTCATCACTGCCGGGTTCCGCCGTCAGGTCGGCAGGCACACTGCAAGGCAGGTTGTCGCGTCCGGGTTTGCGTTGTTCTGTTTCGGTTGTGACGCGAATGCGTGGGTAGTGCTTGAGTTGTCCAAGCAGTTCATCAGCCGAAAGGTAAAGTGCCTGGGGGCTCAGTAGGGGGCGCTGAATATCAAAGTTGCGTTCCTGATAGCGGTTTTCGACTTCTTCCGCAAAATGTCTGGCGGCTTCACTGACACCCGCTTGTTCAACAAACAGCGTTTGCTCGGGCAGATAGTCAAACAGCGTAGCGAGCTGATCGAAAAACAGCGGCAGGTAGTATTCGATACCGGCGGGCGCGATGCCCTCGGAAACGTCGCGGTACACCGGGCAGCGGTTAAAATCGACTTCAAAGACTTCGCGCCAACGCTGCTTGAAATGACGTATAGAATCCTGGTTAAACGGAAATTCACGTGCAGGTAGAAGACGAATCCGCTCCAGTTGATCGATGGAGCGTTGTGTTTCAGGATCAAAGGTACGCAGGGTTTCGATTTCATCATCAAACAGATCGATACGAAAGGGCAGGTCACTACCCATCGGGAAAATATCGATAATTGCGCCACGCACGGCAAACTCACCATGCTCATACACAGTATTAACCGCCTGGTAACCGGCATGAACCAGTTGTTGGCGTATGGCATCCGGATTGAACTCCTGTCCCTTATCCAGACTCAGGCTGTTGCCGGTAATAAAGGTGGTGGGCGCTATGCGCTGCATCAGCGTGGATGCCGAGACAATTAAAATGCCACGCTTCATGGCGGGTAAGCGATAGAGGGTTTCTATACGCTGAGAAATAATATCCTGATGGGGTGAAAAGGTATCGTATGGCAGGGTTTCCCAATCAGGCACCAGCAGTATTTCATTGTCATCCTGACTGAAAAAAAGGGCTTCCTGACGGATACGTAGTGCAGTTTCATTATCTTTGCATACCAGTACCACCAGCCCTTGTTGCTGACGGGTTAGTAGTTGTTGCAGTACTAAACCCGTGCTACACCCGGTGACATGTCCAACACGTTTGATGTCGCCGGCTGAGTGCGGCAGCGCAAAGCTAAATGGGGCCAGCAAGGTAAGCTCCTATAATTATTCGATTACAAAGAATCTCAAAGGGGGTTATTTTAACTAAAGCTGTAAAAAAACACAGTGATTCAGTCAATTTAGGTTTAAATTAACCTTTATTGTTGGTTCGGACCAAAGTCTATTGAATCGAATTTGATCCGGATGGCGTAAACAGGGATAATGCGCGCACGCAAATGGAGCCATTACAATTTCGGAGCAAGCTGTGAGCCAAGAACTGATTTTAGCGGACTGGAATGCGCGTGAGTCGATTGCTGAAGCAATGATTCCGTTGGTCGGTCGACTTTACCGTGAACGTAACGTCGAGATCTCTATCTATGGTCGCGTCATCGTGAAACGTTCGGTGATCGACGTCATCAAGGCACACCGCTTTGTAAGACAGGTAGAGGATGAAGAGTTGTCAGTGATCGATACCTTTCCGGTACTCGAAGTGATCAGTGGCCTGGATCTTCATAATGCACATGTGGATATTGCCAAACTGGCAGTTAAATTCCGTACTGAAGCCAAAGGGCGCTCGCTGGAGCAGTTCGTCGCTGATGAAATGGTGGATGCGGTAGGCCCGATTGATGATCGTAAACCGGTAGATGTTGTGCTTTATGGTTTTGGTCGTATCGGTCGTATACTGGCGCGTCAGTTGGTAGATCGTGCGGGTATCGGGCATAGCATGCGTTTACGTGCGGTTGTTGTGCGTAAGGGGAATGCAGACAACGATCTGGAAAAACGCGCCAGCCTGTTGCGCCGTGATTCTGTGCATGGCTCATTCAAAGGTACGATCCAGGTAGATGAAGAAAATCAATCTATCATTGCCAATGGTGTGGCTATTCAAGTGATCTTTGCCAGTCAGCCTGAAGATGTTGACTACACCCAGTACGGTATCAATAACGCTTTGGTTATCGATAACACCGGTATGTTCCGTGATGCTGAGGCTATGTCTCGTCACTTGAAAGCCAAGGGTGCGGCAAGAGTGATGTTGACAGCCCCGGGTAAAAATATGAAAAACATCGTCATGGGTGTTAATCATCTGGATATTACCGCTGAAGACACCATCCTTTCAGCCGCATCTTGTACCACGAATGCAATTGTGCCAGTTCTGAAGGCGTTGCAGGATAAGTTTGGTATAGAGAATGGTCATGTAGAAACGGTGCATTCTTATACTAATGACCAGAACCTGATCGATAACTACCATAAGGGTAGTCGCCGTGGCCGTGCAGCGGCGCTGAATATGGTTATTACTGAAACCGGTGCGGCCAAGGCAGTTGCCAAGGCGCTACCTGAGCTGGAAGGTAAATTGACCGGTAATGCGATTCGTGTGCCAACACCGAACGTATCTATGGCGATTTTGAACCTGAACCTGAAAACCGGAACCACTAAAGAAGAGTTGAATGACTACCTGCGCTTTATTGCGTTGCATTCAGATTTGCAGAAACAGGTGGATTACAGTAACTCACCTGAAGCTGTGTCTTCTGATTTCGTAGGTTCCCGGGCGGCGGGTGTTGTTGATGCGCTGGCAACGATTGCTGAAGGCAACCGTTGTGTGCTGTATGTCTGGTACGATAATGAGTATGGCTATAGCTGTCAGGTTATTCGTATGGCGCAACAGATTTGTAATACTACCTTGAAGCCTTATCCGCTTGAAGATAAGTAATAATAGTTAGTGTTAGTTAAAAAAGGGTGCCACATTGAAAATGTGGCACCCTTTTTTGTTTGTGCCAGCATAAAGCAGCCCCTGAAATTTCTGCAAATATGCCACGCATGCTGTTAGAGTGCTGCGGCTCTATAGATATTCTGTATGTTCTTGTTGGATCTAAGTTTATAGCGATAATGTCTATGCTTTAAACATTTCTGCAACTTTAGGATGAGCGGTTAGCTGCAGTAGCTGGTAGAAAAATTACAAGAATATCAGCTATAATGGCAAAGTTTTTAGGTGGAATTTTGCTCTGTTCAATAACAATAATCAGTCGTATTTCAGTGGTGCTGAAGGCTGGCTGACTTAGTGAGCAGAAAACAAGGTTTCGGATTTTTTAGTTAGATTGGGTGAGGCGAATGATCAGGATCAAGAAAGGTCTGGATCTACCGATAACGGGCGAACCGGCGCAGACAATTGAAGAGGCTGCAAAAGTAAGTTCGGTCGCACTTATTGGTTATGATTATGTTGGCATGAAACCAACCATGGCCGTTAAAGAAGGTGACCGTGTTAAGCTCGGGCAAGTGATCTTTACCGATAAAAAAACCGAAGGCGTTCAATATACAGCTCCTGGTGCAGGTGTGGTCAAAACGATCAACCGGGGTGAGCGCCGTGTATTACAGTCTGTCGTCATTGAACTGGATGCTGAAGAAGAGGCTATCGAATTCAGCCAATATGCAGCCGACCAGTTGGCTACATTGACACGTGAACAGGTGCAGGAGAACCTGGTTCAGTCAGGTCTCTGGACAGCTTTGCGTACCAGACCTTTCAGTAAAGTACCTGCAGCGGGAACAGTGCCTCACTCCATCTTCGTCACTGCCATGGATACCAATCCTCTTGCAGCTGATCCGCAGGTAATTATTGCTGAGCAGGAAGAGGCTTTCAAACAAGGCTTGGCGTTACTGACCAAGCTAACTGATGGCAAGGTGTATTTGTGTAAAGCACCGGGTGCAGCCATTCCATCGGTTGATGGTGTGGTCACTGAAGAGTTTGACGGCCCGCACCCTGCAGGTAATCCCAGTACGCATATTCACTTCCTGGACCCGGTATCTCAGCAGAAAACTGTCTGGCAGATCGGTTATCAGGATGTCATTGCCTTCGCTAAGCTCTTTACCACAGGACGTTTGCATCTGGATCGAGTCGTCGCTTTGGCAGGCCCACAGGTTGAAAAACCGGTGCTGATCCGTACCCGTGTCGGCGCCTGTCTGACTGAGCTGACTGCCGGTAAACTGCGTAGTGGTAAGAACAGAATTATCAGCGGTTCCGTTTGGAATGGTATGACAGCCTCTGGCCCGCTGGGTTATTTGACTCGTTATACCAATCAGCTCTCTGTGTTACTGGAAGGTGATGAACGTGAGTTCATGGGCTGGATTGCTCCGGGCAAAGACAAGTTCTCGGTACTGAACATGTTTATTTCCAAGTTTGCACCAGGTAAGCGTTTTGCCTTTACCACCACTACCAATGGTTCTGAACGAGCCATGGTACCGGTAGGGCAATTCGAGGAGCTGATGCCTCTGGATATTCTGCCGACGCAGCTGATGCGAGCACTCGTCACTGGCGATATTGTGCTGGCTATGCAGCTGGGTTGTCTTGAGTTGGATGAAGAGGATGTTGCACTCTGTTCTTTTGCCTGTGTAGGTAAGTATGAGTACGGCCCGATTCTCCGTGACAATCTGACGCGCATTGAAAAAGAGGCGTAGGAGACAGGCATGAGTATTAGAGCTGTTTTAGATAAAATGGAGCCGCATTTCCACAAAGGCGGCAAATATGAAAACTGGTATGCTCTGTTTGAAGCTGTGGATACTATTTTCTATACGCCGGGTAAGGTCACCCGTGCCGGTGCACATGTGCGTGATGGTGTTGACCTGAAGCGTATGATGATACTGGTGTGGATGTGTACCTTTCCTGCCGTTTTCTTTGGTTTGTACAGCGTCGGCCTGCAAGCTAATACGGCTATGGCGCAACTGGGGCTAACCGAAGCTGAGGGCTGGAGAGGCTCTATTCTGAGCGCTTTGACCAGTTATAACGCCAGCAGCCTGTGGGATAATATTATCCACGGTGCGGTATACTGGTTACCCATCTATGCTGTGACCTTTATTGTCGGTGGCTTCTGGGAAGTCCTGTTCGCCATGAAGCGTGGCCATGAAGTCAACGAAGGCTTCTTTGTCACATCGATCCTCTTCTCACTGATTTTACCGGCTACAATTCCGTTGTGGCAGGTTGCACTGGGTATTACCTTTGGTGTTGTGATCGGTAAAGAAGTGTTTGGTGGTACCGGTAAGAACTTCCTGAATCCTGCCTTGACTGGTCGTGCTTTCCTTTACTTTGCCTACCCGGCCCAGATATCCGGGGATGCGATCTGGACTGCTGTTGATGGCTTTTCCGGTGCTACGCCACTGGGTTTGGCAGCGATGGGCGGTGTGCAGGAAATTATTGGTGCAGGTGTCACCTGGACCAGTGCATTTATCGGCACGATTCAAGGATCGGTCGGTGAGGTGTCGACTCTGGCGATAATCATTGGCGGTGCCATTATAATGTATGCCAAGATCGCGGCCTGGCGTATTGTCGCGGGTGTGACAGTCGGTGTTATCGGTACAACCTTGCTATTCAATATCATAGGTTCTGAAACCAACCCGATGTTTGCGGTACCTTTCTGGTGGCACTTCGTCATTGGTGGTTTGGCATTTGGTATGTTCTTTATGGCAACGGATCCGGTATCGGCTTCGATGACCAATACGGGTAAGTGGATATTCGGTGCGTTGATCGGTGTGATGACCATTCTGATCCGTGTCGTTAACCCTGCCTTCCCGGAAGGTATCATGCTGGCGATTCTGTTCGCCAACCTGTTTGCGCCGTTAATTGACAACTTTGTTGTTCAGGCGAATATCAAACGGAGGATGTCACGTAATGTCGTCTAATAAAGATTCTATCGGAAAAACAGTTACCGTAGCCTTGGTGCTGTGTGTAGTCTGTTCTGTTGTTGTATCGGCGGCGGCTGTCATGCTTAAGCCCATGCAGCAGTACAATATGGATCAGGATCGTAAATCCAATATACTTCGTGCTGCAGGCATTACCGATCCGAGTAAAACTGTTGATGAGTTGTTTTCACAGATTACAACTCGCACGGTTGATCTGGAAACCGGGGAGTTTACGGATGAATTTGTTCCTGCGGCGGAAGATTTCCGTCGTGCTGCCGGTGATCCTGCCTTGTCCGAGTCGCTTGATCGTCGTGAGGATATTGCTTCTATCAAACGTCAACCCAATATCATGCCGGTGTATATAGTAGAAGCTGATGATGGCTCTATCGATACCTTAATCTTACCGATTTATGGTTATGGTTTGTGGTCTACTCTGTACGGCTTTCTGGCGCTGGAAGGTGATCTGAATACGGTTGCCGGACTGGGCTATTATGAGCATGCGGAAACCCCTGGGTTGGGTGGCGAAGTCGATAATCCGGACTGGAAAGCTTCCTGGGTCGGAAAAGAGATTTATGCGGGCGAATCAACAGCTGAACCTGCGTTGCGAGTGATCAAGGGGTCTGTGGATCCTTCACAGTCTGGATCTGAGCATCGTATCGATGGTTTGGCAGGTGCAACCCTGACATCCAACGGTGTCACCAATATGATCCGTTTCTGGATGGGTGAAACGGGTTTCGGTCCGTTTATTGCCAATCTGCGTGAAGCCCATGCTTCAGGTACAGCCGAGTTGGTTGAGCCTGAAGCCGATGCTGATGCGCTTGAAGTGGATGAGGTGTAATCATGTCAAATACTAAAGAGATTATTTTAACGCCAATTTTCAAGAATAACCCTATTGCACTTCAGGTGTTGGGGGTTTGTTCTGCATTGGCGGTAACCACTAATATGAATAATGCAGTGGTTATGACGCTGGCTGTTATGATGGTAACAGCGTTTTCTAACTTGTTCATTTCGCTGATCAGATCACAGATACCCAGCAATATCCGTATCATCGTGCAGATGACGATTATCGCGTCTCTGGTAATCGTTGTGGATCAGGTGCTAAAAGCAGTTGCTTATGATGTTTCAAAGCAGTTGTCGGTGTTTGTGGGTCTGATTATCACGAACTGTATCGTGTTGGGTCGTGCTGAAGCCTTTGCAATGAAAAACCCACCTTTACCAAGCTTCATTGATGGTCTGGGTAATGGTTTGGGCTATGGCTTTGTCTTGCTGTTTGTAGCTTTCTTCCGTGAACTGCTCGGTGCTGGCAGCTTGTTTGGCTTTGAAATTCTGCCATTGGTTACCAATGGCGGCTGGTATAACAGCAATGGCTTGTTCCTGTTACCTCCCAGTGCATTTTTCCTGATTGGTATCCTGATCTGGGTGATACGTACCTGGAAACCAGAGCAGGTTGAACAGCCTGATTTTGTTATTGCCCCTAACACCAGTAAGGAGGCTGTGTAAGTCATGGAACAATATATCAGTCTTGCTATTCGGGCCATATTTGTCGAAAACATGGCATTGGCTTTCTTTCTGGGGATGTGTACCTTTCTGGCTATTTCCAAAAAGGTACAGACCGCGCTTGGTTTAGGTATTGCGGTGGTGGTGGTATTGGTTATCACCACGCCGATTAATAACCTGATCTACAACTATCTCTTGCGTGAAGGCGCTTTGAGCTGGGCCGGTTACCCTGATGTCGACCTGAGTTTCCTGGGTTTTATCTCTTATATCGGCATCATCGCTGCGGTGGTGCAAATACTGGAGATGTTCCTGGATAAATATGTACCGGTTCTGTACAACGCGCTGGGTGTTTTCCTGCCGTTGATTACGGTGAACTGTGCCATTCTGGGTGCGGCATTGTTTATGGTGGAGCGTGATTACACTTTTGGCGAAAGCATCGTTTATGGTGCGGGCGCGGGTATCGGTTGGGCTCTGGCGATTACAGCGCTGGCGGGTATACGCGAGAAGCTTAAGTACAGCGATGTACCTGCAGGTCTGCGTGGTTTAGGTATCACTTTCATTATTGTGGGATTGATGTCTCTTGGCTTTATGTCGTTCTCCGGCGTATCGCTTTAATCCACTGGGACAACAATAGAAGGGTGGAATAAGCTGATGAATGCAGAAATTATTCTGGGCGTGGTTATGTTTACGGCGTTGGTGCTGGCAATGGTTGCCATCATTCTGGTCGCACGCTCAAAACTGGTGAGTACCGGTAATGTCACTATTGAAATCAATGGTGATCCGGAAAAAACAATTACCGTGCCAGCAGGTGGAAAGCTGTTGAATGCCTTGTCTGATCAGGGTGTGTTCCTGGCGTCTGCCTGTGGTGGTGGCGGTACCTGCGCACAGTGTAAATGTGAAGTACATGAAGGTGGCGGCGCTATGCTGCCAACTGAAGAGTCACACTTTACGCTGCGCGAAGCCAAAGAGGGCTGGAGGCTTTCTTGTCAGGTGCCAGTTAAACAGAACATGAAAATTGAAGTCGAGGATGACGTTTTCGGTGTCAAAAAGTGGACCTGTACGGTTGAGTCCAACCCTAACCTGGCCACGTTTATCAAGGAGTTGACGCTACGTTTGCCAGACGATCAAAGCGTTGATTTTCGCGCCGGTGGTTATGTGCAGTTGGAATGTCCGCCACACGTAGTGAACTATAAAGACTTTGATATAGAAGAAGAGTATCGAGGTGATTGGGATAAGTTCAATATGTGGCGGTATGTCTCTAAAGTGACTGAGCCAACAATACGTGCTTATTCTATGGCGAACTATCCGGAAGAGCGTGGCGTGGTGAAATTCAATATTCGTATTGCGTCTCCACCACCGGGCACTGATTTACCACCAGGGATTATGTCGTCCTATGTGTTTTCGTTAAAGCCAGGCGATACCATTGATGTGTACGGACCCTTTGGTGAGTTTTTTGCCAAGGAAACCGAAAACGAAATGGTGTTTGTTGGTGGTGGTGCCGGTATGGCGCCAATGCGTTCACACATCTTTGATCAGTTGTTGCGCTTGAAGTCCAAACGCAAGATAACCTTCTGGTATGGTGCGCGTTCATTACGTGAAGCCTTCTATGTCGAAGAGTTTGACAAGCTAGCTGCAGAAAATCCCAATTTCACCTGGCATTTGGCGTTGTCTGATCCGCTACCGGAAGATAACTGGGAAGGCCCGACGGGCTTTATTCACAATGTGCTGTATGAAAACTATCTAAAAGAGCATGAAGCCCCGGAAGATTGTGAGTACTACATGTGTGGGCCACCCATGATGAACTCGGCCGTGATCAAGCTGCTGGAAGATATGGGTGTTGAGCCTGAAAATATCCTTCTGGATGATTTCGGCGGCTGATCCTAGCCAACTCACCCCTAAGTTCGTTAAAATGGTCGGTAACGCAAGTTCCGGCCATTTTTTTTGGCTGGCCGCCCTGTCTTTATTCAGTGTATTAATTGCTTGCTCATTATTTGGAGTCCGTTATGGAAGTATTTGTTATTACGCTAGTGATTCTGTTATTGCTCACCTTGGGAATGTCGGTGGGAGTAATCATGGGGCGCAAGCCGATTGCGGGTTCCTGCGGTGGTATGAGCTCGCTGGGCATGGAAACAGCCTGTGATATTTGTGGTGGCGATAAAGAAATCTGTGATGATGAAGATGAAAAGCAGCGTATTATCAGTGCAAAAAAGCAGGGTGATACCGACCTTGCCTATGAGGTTAATTCTAAAGGTTAATTGGCATTAAGGGCCATGCAGGCTAGGCTTGATGGTTCGCGTTATATCTGAATGCTTTCAATACTTGTATAGTATTCAATAACCATAAAAGGGGATAGTGAATGGCTGAGTATAACTACGATGTCGTAGTCATAGGTTCTGGGCCGGCAGGTGAAGGCGCTGCCATGAACGCGGCTAAAAAAGGGCTGCGTGTTGCTGTAATTGAAGAACAGGACACCGTTGGTGGTAACTGTACCCATAAAGGCACTATCCCCTCCAAAGCCTTGCGTCACTCGGTTAAACAGATTATTGAGTTTAATACCAACCCGATGTTTCGTGATATCGGTGAGCCTCGCTGGTTCTCTTTTCCCAAGGTGCTGCGACGTGCCGAAAAAGTTATTTCCAATCAGGTGATGCTGCGCACCAATTTTTATGCACGTAATCGTATTGACGTTTTTTTTGGCTTTGCAACTTTTGTAGATAAAGGGCAGTTGAAGGTTAAAAGTACCGGACATGATGAAGAAATACTGCGGGCGAAAAACTTTATCATAGCTACAGGTTCCAGTCCTTGGTGTCCTGCCGATGTCGACTTCAACCATCCGCGCATATACAACTCTGACTCTATTTTGAAGCTGAACCATACACCACGCACCATGGTGATCTATGGCGCGGGCGTCATAGGTTGTGAGTATGCATCAATTTTCAGTGGTTTGGGTGTCAAGGTAGATCTGATTGATAACCGCGATCGCTTACTCTCCTTCCTGGATGCGGAGATATCCGACTCGCTTAGCTATCATCTGCGTAATAATGCCGTCAAAATTCGCCATAATGAAGAATATCAAAGCATTGTCGGCGATGAGCGAGGCGTTACTGTCGAATTCAAATCAGGCAAGCGCCTGCGTGCGGATGCATTTCTCTGGTGTGCGGGACGCTCCGGAAACACCAAAGGTCTCGGCCTGGATGCTATTGGCCTGAAAGCCAATAGCCGTGGGCAGATTGAAGTCGATGAGCATTATAAAACGGCCTGTGAAGGTGTGTATGCCGTCGGTGATGTAATTGGCTGGCCGAGTCTGGCATCCGCTGCGCTGGACCAGGGACGTGCCGCTTCCTCTGACTTGTTGCAAGCGGATGATTTCCGTTATATCAATGATGTACCAACAGGTATTTATACCATTCCTGAAATCAGTTCAGTGGGTAAAACTGAAGAAGAGTTGACTCAGGATTGTGTACCCTATGAAGTCGGACAGGCCTTTTTCAAGGATACCGCGCGTGCGCAGATTTCCGGTGAGCCTGTGGGAATGTTAAAAATTCTTTTCCATCGGGAAACCTTTCAGATTCTGGGTATTCACTGCTTTGGTGATCAGGCCTCAGAGATTATCCATATCGGTCAGGCGATCATGAGCCAGGAAGGTAAGGCGAATACATTGAAGTATTTCGTTAATACCACCTTTAACTATCCGACCATGGCAGAAGCCTATCGGGTGGCTGCAATTGCAGGTATTAATCGCGTCGACAATCTTTGATTGGATTGAGGGGTGAGTGCCATGCTGGGGGGGTGTCGCTCTGGTATGGCTTGTGGGTTGGTGCCGCACTGGGGTGGTGTCGCTTTGGTGTGGTGCGCGGGTTGGTGCCATGCTGGGGTGGTGATATCGCTTTGGTGTGACACGCTTTTCGTCATCCATGACCGCTCGGCTGTCGCCATCCATGGCGCCAGACGGTCACCCCAAAGCGATACACCACCCTGCCGAAACCCAGTGCCAGCTTGCATATAAAAAGCATGATCACTGCTTAGATCTCGGTATTCAGTTTCGAGTTCGACAGCATGCTAGGGATTTTCCGCAAATACCGATTTTAAGCAGACTTTCCGCTGGCACCCAAGTTTGGGAGGGTTGATGGGATCGGATATGGCTGACCCTGTGCGCCAGGGAAGGCGCACTGGAGCCATCAGGGATGATTTCACGGCGAGTCAGACAGATCCGATCCCATCAGCCCTGGATCAGCCACAAGACTACACGTAATGGTAGAGAGAATTACTCACCCGGTTTTTTGTATACATCATCTTCGTAATAGCGGCCACTGATTTCGAGCTTCTTTTCAATCAATCTGTTCAGATATTTCCAGATGAAAAAAGCTGGTGTCATCATAATCATGATGGCCAGCGTCAGCGCGGCTCCTCCATGACTGGTGGGTGACAGGCTGATGGCCCAATCCAGAAAGCCGGTTTTCCGTCCCAGGTAAAACCATAGAATTAAAAAAACAAAGCCGCCAGCGACACCTAGATGATGTAACAGTTTTTTTTGGGAATCAGTCATCTGTCGACTCTATCGGCTGGGCTTTATGCTGATCAATCTGTGAGCGCAAAATCAGTCTGGCTAGCTCCATGCGACAGGCTTCTGGCATGCGCAGGAATTCCAGTCCTATATCATATCCACCCCCTTCCTGAGACTCGCAGCGCTTAACTTCCGTCATTAGCCTGAGTCCTGTTTCAGATTCTGGCATGAACAGGCGTATAGAGGCTTTCTCACCGATAGCAAGAGAGATTGGATAGCTTAAAGACAGGCCGCCTTCACTCAAATTCACCAGATCTGCACGAATATTGAATCCGGGTTCATCGCTGGCGGTCAGGGAGTTGGCAATGACATCAGTTTTCTGGTTCAGAAGCTGAAACAGTTGCAGCAACTTGTCTGATGCATCATCAACACTGGAAAGGTGTTGTTCGATAGCTAGATTCAGATGTTGCAGTTCCGCGTGCAACATAAAATGCGGCGAAACTTTAAAGGTTCCTGGTAAGGGGTAATCCTGTGGCTGAGTATCTGTTTCCAGAAGTTGAAACTCCAGTGCAACCCACTTGTCAATGCGATAGAATTGTCGGCGATCCTGTTCCAAAACGTTTCTCCGTTGTGTTGTTTGCCGGTTTATCGGTCGAGTATAACGAATAATCCCATCAATCTGTTATAGGCAGCTTCAGCTGATATTGGTTTAACCCAGCTATGTTCAGACCTTTTTCGCTTTTTGTCGGTCTCCGCTACACCGCCGCCAAACGTGGCAACCATTTTATCTCATTTATTTCATTGGTTTCGATGCTTGGATTAACCTTGGGGGTAGCGGCGTTGATCGTTGTACTGTCGGTTATGAATGGTTTTGACCGTGAGCTTCGTCAGCGTATTCTGGGTATGGTGCCACATGCCACGTTGAGCGATTATCAAAGTGAAATGTATGACTGGCAGGCGGTTAGCGAGCGCGTTAAACGCTCATCCCAGGTGATTGCATCAGCACCTTATATCCATGCTCAAGGCATGCTTACTCACGCCGGTCAGGTTCAGGGTGTGTTGGTCAATGGTATTAGCCCTGAGTTGGAAGCCGATGTTTCTATCATTGAAGATCATTTTATGTCCGGCTCACTGGATTCGTTAGTCGCTGGTGATTTTAACATCATACTCGGTGAACTCCTGGCCAGGCACTTGGGTGCACGTCCTGGAGATCTTATTACCCTGGTATTGCCTGAAGCCTCTGTCAGCATTGCTGGTATTGTGCCGCGGATGAAACGCTTTACAGTCGCGGGTATTTTCTCGGTAGGAGCTGAGCTGGATGCCAGCATGGCCTATATCCATATTGATGATGCCGCTCGCATTAAACGCATGCCTGAGGGGAGTGTGGATGGGCTGCGTATTGCGTTTACAGATCTGTTCCAGGCGCCGCTTCTAGTCAGAGAGTTGGCTTCGGAACTGGCTCGACCCATGCAGGTCTCTGATTGGACACGTACTCATGGCAATCTGTTTCAGGCCATTCAGATGGAAAAACGCATGATTGGCTTGTTACTGTTTCTGATCGTGTTTGTTGCAGCGTTTAATATTGTCTCCACGCTGGTCATGGTGGTGACAGACAAGCGGGCTGATATTGCCATTTTGCGTACTATGGGCGCCACTCCAGCGATGATACTGCGGATTTTTATGATACAGGGGGCGGTGATAGGTTTTATCGGCACTACACTGGGTTTGATTTTGGGGGTAATACTGGCCCTGACGGTCAGTGATTTGGTATCTGGCTTTGAGCGCCTGATGGGAATAGAGTTTCTGTCGGCCGAGGTCTATTTTATCAATTATCTGCCGTCTCAGGTTAAAGTGAGTGATCTGGTTACGATCGTCACGACTGCCTTGTCGATCAGTTTCTTTGCTACTCTCTACCCAGCCTGGAAAGCCTCAAGAACTCAGCCAGCCGAGGCATTGCGTTATGAATAACTCCAAGGTACTAAATGCAACGCAGATCAGTCGTTGTTATCAGGAAGCTGGGCAAACATTGCAAATTCTGGATCAATTGGATTTCAGTGTTAATAAAGGGCAGCGCCTGGCTATAGTCGGTAGTTCCGGTAGTGGTAAGAGCACGCTGTTAAACATCCTCGGAGGGTTGGAGAAGCCGGATACCGGTGATGTTATTTTGCAGGGCGACTCACTTTACAGTGTTTCTGAAAACCGACGTTGCCGTATTCGCAATGAAAAGCTGGGGTTCGTTTATCAGTTTCATCATTTGTTGCATGAGTTTAGCGCGCTGGAAAATATTGCTATGCCCTTATTGATTCGGGGTGAGTCTGCGACAGTTGCCAGCGAGGCAGCTGAACTGTTGTTGCAGCAGGTTGGTTTAAGCCACAGAGCCAGTCATAAACCAGGACAACTCAGTGGCGGTGAGCGTCAGCGTGTTGCAATTGCCCGTGCGCTGGTGACACATCCAGCCTGTGTACTGATGGATGAGCCAACTGGCAATCTGGACCGGCACACTGCTGATGAAGTCCAGCGTTATCTGGATCATCTGAATCAGGAGCTGGGGATTGCCTTTGTCGTGGTCACCCACGATCTGAATTTAGCGGCGCGTATGGATCAGGTATTTTTACTGCAAGACGGGCGCTTGGTAGAGCAAGCCGGGGATTAGTTGGGGTTGTTATTCTGATCAAGCTGCTGGCGTTTCAGGCGTTCTCGTCCCCGCTTTATCCAGCTGCGGCGTACCTGGATAGTCCAGAGGACTCGAATGCCTATAAATCCTATGATTCCGGCAACCAGTCCTGAAATCAGGGAACCCAGCACCAGAGGGCGCCAAATGTGTTTGAAATTATCGTAAAGGGTATCCAGGTGCCAGACCATGACATCAGCATGATCGTCAACCCCCAGAATCAACTGTCCAATACGGTAAGAAAAATAGAGCATTGCCGGCATGGTTATTGGATTTGAAATCCATACCAAGGTAATGGAAATCGGTAGGTTCGAACTCATTAGCACGGCCAGTATAGCGGCGACAACCATTTGAAAAGGCATGGGAATAAAAGCACAAAAAATCCCCACCAGAAATGCCAGGGAGACAGAACGATGAGAGAGGTGCCAGAGCCCCGGATTTTTGATATGTTCACCTAACCAACTAAGGTGTGGGTGATTCTTGACCCAGTGTGGGTCTGGCATGTATTTTTTCAGGGTTTTACGCGGCATGATCAACTAATCAAGGATGGGTGATCCGAGTATTATGCCGTTTTAGACCTGTCAAACCAATAGCAAGGATCAAGGATGATCGCTTATCTCTCCGGCCTGTTCGTCGTCACTTTTTTACCCCGACTTTCCCTTGTCTGGCTGTTTGTGTTGCTACTGCCTCTGAGCTGGTACCACAGGCTACGCCGGTTAATATTGTATTTTTTTGCGGGTGTGCTGGTGGCCAGTATTTATGGTGCTTGGCAATTACAGCATCGTTTACCAGCTGCCTTGGATCGTACTGACTCTGTGTTTACCGGCATTGTCGCCGACTTACCTGAAAATAATGAGCAGCGTACGCGTTTTATCTTGTCTGTTGAGGCTGGCGAGAGTGTGGATCCGGCATTACAGCGGCTGCGCAGGATTCGGGTTAATCAGTATCATCTGCAAGATGAACAAGCCAAGCCGATAGCCGCTGGCGATAAGTTGACCCTGTTGCTGAAGCTGCATACTCCACATTTTATGCAAAATCCAGATGCTTTTGATCTGGAATTGCACTTTCTGCGTTCGGGTTGGGATGCCAGCGCTACGCTACTGGAGGTAATTGAACACCAACCAGGCCATAATAAATTCCAGTCAGTACGAGAGCATTTTCGAACCTATTTGAAACGCGAGTTTGCAGCTTCTGATGCTCACTGGTTGTTGCCTGCGATCTTATTGGGTGATCGTTCAGCCATGACAGATGAACACTGGCTGATACTGCAACGTACCGGTACAGCGCATCTGCTGGTAGTGAGCGGTTTGCATATAGCCGTGATGACGGGGGTCGGGTTGTTGTCCGGGCGCGTGTTTACGAGTTTGATGCTGCTGGCTGGGATACGGCATAGCTACCTGCGCACATTGCCATTATTGCTGGCATTGATAATGGCTACGGGTTATGCAGCTCTAGCCGGATTTAATTTGCCAGTTCAGCGTGCCTGGTTGATGGTTTGCGTATTTCTGGCTGGGGAGTGGCGGCTGCTGCAGTTTTCCGGTTGGATGCGCTGGCGTATCGCATTGATAGCAATAGTAACGTTGCAGCCCTTGGCTGTAATACAACCTGGAGCCTGGATGTCCTTTGCGGCTGTGGCATTGTTACTGTTCTTGTCAGATTGTCATCGATCCAGGCATAAAGAGTGGTTGGGCCAGTTGTTCAGAGCGCAGTGGTTTATTTTTATTGGCATGCTACCGGTTATGGCGGTGGTGTTTCAGCAGTTGGGTTTGGCCGCCCCGGTGATTAATATTTTTACCGTTCCCATATTTTCATTATTTATAATGCTATTGCCAGCTTTTCTATTGGGCGTGTTTTTAGAATGGACTTGGGTGATAGAGGTTCTGGTGTTGTTTATAGATGGTTTTTGGCTGCTCTTGCAACATCTGTCACAAATACCTGGCGGATATCATGCCCTTGTTAAGCCTTCGGTAGTGGTGGTGTTATTGCTTGTTCCTCTACTAATTAGCTTGCTGGCCCCTTTGCCTTGGCGCTGGAAATGGACGGCGCTACTACTGTTTATCCCCTTGATCTGGCCGCCATCAGATAAGCCATCAACTGGCGATTTTCGCGCAATAGTGTTCGATGCCGGACAGGGACTTGCCGTGCTCATAGAAACACAGGAGCATCTGCTCATGTATGATACTGGGCCAGGTTATTATGGCGGTGGTAGTGCTTGGTCTTATGCTGTTGAGCCCTGGTTTAAAGCCCGAAATATAGATTATTTGGATCACTTGGTGGTGAGTCATAACGATCTTGATCACGCTGGTGGCTTGAGTGCTTTGAAAACCCGCTTAGAAATTAGGCGACTGGAGTCGGGTAGTCCGATACAGCAGCAGAACTTTTTGTCTTGTCATCAACACCAGAGTTGGGAATATGATGGCGTCAGCTTTCGTTATTTGACCGATATGCCGCCAGTCACGACTAATGAGAATGATCATTCTTGTGTGCTTGAGGTGCGCAATGCGGACTGTGCTTTGTTCTTACCGGGAGATATCCGGGTTACAACCGAGTATGATTTGATTCGCAGTAAGCGTCTTGAGCCTGTTACATGGCTGGTTGCAGCACACCATGGCAGTAGCAGTTCTTCTAGCATAGCTTTTATCGACAGCTTACTACCAAAAGCAGTCATTTATGCCGCTGGCTTTAATAATCGTTATAACCACCCGGTTGCTGAGGTTACAGAACGATTTAGACGTCGTGGTATCGAGGCTTATAATACGGCTGAAATGGGCGCAATTACCCTGGATGCAAAAGCGGGGCAGTGTCGGGAATCTGTGCAAAGGCAACAAAAAAGACGTTATTGGACAAGTGGTTGATCTGCTGTTTTTATGTGTTTCATGGTAGAGTTAGGCTGATATAGGGAGGCTTGCAGAGTGTTTGAACTGATTAAATCGGGTGGTTGGCTGATGTTGCCGATCATCGCTTGTTCTGTTGCAGCCATGGCGATCTGTTTTGAACGCTTGTGGTTTTTAAAAACTGGCCGAGTGATTCCCCAGGGATTGCTGGCTGAGGTCTGGGAATTGATTCGTAGCGGTGAAATGACACCGGAACGCCTGAGAGTAATTTCTGAAGGCAGTCCGCTGGGTAGTGTTATTGTTTCCGGTGTACGCAATGCGCGTTATGGTCGTGAGATCATGAAAGACAGTATTGAAGAGTCTGCCAGTCATGTCATTCATGAACTGGAGCGGTATCTAAATCCACTCGGTACCATTGCAGCGGTCACGCCTTTGCTGGGGCTATTGGGAACTGTTATCGGTATGATCAAGGTGTTTACCGCTATCATGATTCAGGGTACAGGTAATGCTAATGTGCTGGCTGGTGGAATCTCGGAAGCGCTGATTACCACGGCTGCGGGTTTATCGGTTGCCATACCCGCGCTGGTGATGCATCGGTATTTTCAACGCCGCATTGACACCCTGGTCATCACCATGGAGCAGGAAGCCGTTAAGCTGGTTGAAGTGTTACATGGCGAGCGCGATGACAGTCTTTCATAGCAGGAGCGCCCGGTGAAATTTTCTCGTCAGCGACAAGAGGACCTCAGTATTAATCTGACGCCCTTGATTGATGTTGTGTTTCTGTTATTGATTTTCTTTATGGTGACCACCACGTTCACGCGTGAAACCCAATTAGAGGTGAGTCTGCCAGAGGCCGAATCAGCGCAAGCCGTTGCGCAGGAGCAAGAACGTATCGATGTCGTGATTAATGCTGAGGGATTATATTCCGTCAATGGGCAGGCGCTGGTTAATGCGCAGGCCCTGACGCTTCGCCGTGCCATCACGGAATTGGTAGGTGAGCAGCGTGCTATTCCGTTTGTCATCACCGCCGATGCGCAGACTCCCCATCAAGCTGTCGTATCGGCTATGGATGTAGCTGGTCAGTTGGGCTTCTCTCAATTGCGTATTACTACGCAAGAGAGTGCTGAGCAATCACTGCCAGTTACCGATGAAAACAGCGAATGAAGTCATTGCTGGAGCAGGCCTGGTATCAACAAGCCGCTTGGTTAAGTGTGTTGCGGCCACTATCTGCAGGCTTTACTTACCTGGCTCGGCGCCGCCGGAAAGCGTTTAGAGATTCCAAAAAAAGTTGGATTGCCCCTGTACCAGTGGTGGTAGTAGGTAACATCAGCGTTGGTGGAACTGGCAAAACACCCATTGTCTTAGCGCTCATTGAGCTATTGCAAAGCCAAGGTTATAAACCGGGGGTTGTCAGTCGTGGCTATGGCGCCAATCCGCCTCGGTTTCCCTGGTTGGTCGAGCCTGAACAGAGCGCAAAGCAGGCGGGCGATGAGCCACTGCTAATTGCTATACGCGGGCAGGTCCCTGTAGTTATTGATCCAGATCGCCCTGCGGCTGTGCGTCATTTGCTCTCCCATTTTGATTGTGATGTGGTGATCAGTGATGATGGATTACAGCATTATGCTCTGGCACGCGATATTGAAATTGCCGTTATTGATGGGGCTCGAGGATTGGGCAATCGACGCTGTTTACCAGAGGGAGCGTTACGCGAGCCGCCGGAGCGCTTGTCTGACGTGGATTTTATTCTTCAAAATGGTAATGCTGAAGTACCGCAGTATACGGATGCGCAGGTGTTTCATCTGTCGGCAACGGCTATGCTGAATTTGAATTCCCGGGAATCCATACCGGTGGATGCATGGGTTGCCACTCATGGAACGACGCCTGTTGCTGCCGTAGCGGGCATCGGTAATCCTGGACGCTTTTTTACAACCTTGCGTGAGTTAGGGTTGCTGGTTGAGGAGCATCCTTTTCCGGATCATCATCCCTTCGTTGCCGAAGATTTGTCGCAATTAGTCAGCACTGCAGTCGTCATGACAGAAAAAGATGCGGTAAAATGTCGTCAGTTTGATTGTCCCGGTTGCTGGGTGCTGCAAGTCAGCGCTATTTTACCGGATAGCTTTAAACAGTCACTGCAGCAACAGCTTGCAGTCGTCCAACGTGAAAAAGGTAAACAGCATGGATAAGAAATTGCTGGATATACTGGTTTGCCCAGTGTCCAAAGCACCGCTTGAGTACAATAAAGATTCTAATGAGCTGATCTGTCGTGCCAGTGGACTGGCTTATCCGATTCGTGATGATATTCCGGTATTGCTGGAAACAGAAGCACGTACGCTGACAACAGAAGAACGACTGAAAGAGAAGTAATACGATGGGATTTTCTGTGGTGATACCGGCGCGCTTTGCCTCCAGTCGTTTTCCTGGTAAGCCGCTCGCCGATCTGCTGGGTAAGCCAATGCTTCAGCATGTCTATGAACGTGCCTGTGAAAGTGAGGCGCTAAGGGTCATCATAGCCACCGATGATCAGCGCATTGCTGATGCAGCGAAAGCCTTTGGTGCTGAGGTCTGCATGACCTCCTCTGACCATCCATCCGGTACTGATCGCTTGCAAGAGGTGGTGCAGTCACTGGGGTTTTATGCCGATGACATTGTAGTAAATGTTCAGGGTGATGAGCCGTTGATTCCACCACGCATTATTAATCAGGTGGCGCATAATTTAATGGCGATGCCGGAAGCCGGTATTGCTACGCTGTCTGAACCTATCGAATCGATTGGTGCGTTGATGAATCCCAATGTCGTCAAGGTGATCAGTGATCGTCAGGGTATGGCACTTTATTTCAGCCGTGCCACGTTACCCTGGCCACGCAATGCGTTCCAGTCTGGTGATCACTCAGTGATGCCTGAAGGCTTCTCCTGGCAACGCCATATCGGTCTATATGCTTATAGAGTACGCCTGCTGAATGATTTTGTGACCTGGCCACCGGCTGCTCTGGAAGAGGTTGAGTGTCTTGAGCAGTTACGCGCACTCTGGAACGGTGTCCGTATTCATGTAGCACCAGCCGATGAGGCACCTCCCACCGGAGTGGACACGCCGGAAGATCTTGAAAGGGTTCGCGAATGGTTGGTGCAGCAGGCAGCTCACTAATGCTTGGTTTACAAAAGCAGATATCACTTCGGGCGTTAAACAGTTTTGGTTTCGATAGTGTGGCTGAACGCTACACTGAAATTACGCAAAAGGCACAAATACCGGCGCTTATCGATTACTGTCAGGAGCATGCCTTGCCTTGTTTGCTCCTGGGTGGTGGCAGTAATCTGGTACTATCTGCACACGTACCCGGCGTGGTTGCGCGGATCAGGCTTCAGGGTATCGAAGTCATTTCTAGGAGTCAGCAAACTGTTCGTGTGCGCGTTGCAGCTGGAGAGCCTTGGCATGAAACTGTGTCCTGGCTGCTGGACCAGGGGTTCTATGGGCTAGAAAATCTGGCGTTGATACCCGGTACCGTGGGTGCTTCCCCGGTACAAAATATTGGTGCCTACGGGGTTGAGCTCAAAGATCGTGTCACCGCCGTTAACGTATATGACACGCTACAAAGGCAATTTACACAACTGTCGCCATCCGAGTGTCAGTTCAGTTATCGTGACAGCCTGTTCAAATCAGTTGAGCCTGGGCGCTATATCATTACCTCGGTTGAATTTGAGCTGTTTCTTACGCCTGATCATTTAGTGTTAAATTATCAGGCACTGCAGGAAACCTGCACAACCTTAGCGGGCTCTCTGGCCATAACGCCAAGGCATCTATTTGACGCTGTGTGTCAGCTGCGCCGGAGTAAATTGCCTGATCCGGCAACATTAGGTAATGCAGGCAGTTTTTTTAAAAATCCACACGTAAATGAAGTTAAGTTTCAGGCGCTTAAGCAGACTTTCTCTAGCCTGGTCGCCTATCCAGAGGGAGCAGGTTATAAGCTGGCAGCCGGTTGGCTCATTGAGTCCTGTGGCTGGAAGGGTAAGCAGTTTGGGCAAGTCGGTGTGTATGCCAGGCAGTCTCTGGTTCTGGTAAATTATGGCGGGGGAGATCGTTCGCAGATTGAAGCCCTGGCGCTACAGATACAGGATGCAGTTTATAGCATTTTCGGTGTTTGGCTGGAACCTGAACCGCGTTACTATCCTTAATCCAGGTTATACCGGACGGAGTTATCTGTCCGCTCTCTCTGTATATAAGAAGGACGGGTATAAAACCCGCCCTTTAAGCTCATCAAGAGCTACTATCGCTGCCTTCTTCTGAAGGCTGAGTTTGACGCTTCAAGCGAGGATCATTGGGAGCTCGGCGGCTGGGGCGACGTGTCTGAGGCTTTTCGGCTTCAGTTACTGGCTCCGTTTCCTGTGTTTCCGGTGCTTTGGAGTCTGACTCAGTATTTACCTCGTCACTCTGAGGTGCGGCTTCTGTGTCCAGGCTGACTGGTGTTTCTGTAGCGGGGGGCTCTGCAACCTCTTTGGCAATTTCTACGTCAGGTGTTGGCTCCACATCCGCTGTTGGCTCGACCTCCGCTGTTGGCTCGACCTCCGCTGTTGGCTCGACCTCCGCTGTTGGAGTATCAGCTTCGGTGGCTTTATCTGCTACTGCAACTTCTTCAGTTTTAGTAATTGCAGTTGTTTCTGTTGTGTCAGCTTCCTGAGTGCTTTGTTCCTCGGTAGCATCAGTCCCAACAGGGGGGGCAGCAGATTCCTTAACAGATTCGTCAGTCTCAGTGGTCTGTTGTGTTTCTGTAGTTTCTACAGAAACAGCGGGTTCGATGTTTTCAGTAGTGGCTGTTACATCGCTTTCTGCTTCACTCACCTGAGTTGAGTCCGTCTGCTCTTCGCTTGCTTGCTGAGTAATGGGCTGTTCTGTCGTAGATTCCTGCAAATCCGTGCTTTCTACCTGTTCAGCTGTATCGGCAGAGATGTTTGCTGTGCTGAGTGTCGTATCCTGCTCTGGAGTCTGTGGATTCGATGTGACTGCCTCAGTTTCAGTATCTGTAACAGCCAGTGTGCGTTTAGCGGTCCGCTCGCCAGTACGACGACGACGCCCACGTTGACGACTGCGGCTATTATCTGCGTCTGAACGGTCTTTATCTGCGCTGCTCTCCTGCTTGTCGGCAGTAGCATCCTGTGGCTGCTCGGTGGTCAGTTCCGTCTCAACAACTGTTTGCTCGGATGATTCAGGTTTATCCTGGCGGCGCTTGTCGTTGTTACGACGGCGACGACGCGGACGTGGCGTGGTTTCATCCTGAGTCGGTTTTTCACCAATCGGTGGTAGATTCTGCTCCGGTTCAATGGTGATGACTTCTTCCTGGCGTTCATCACGACTGCGATCACGGCGTTTGTCGTTATCTTTAGGACGACGACGACGCTTGTCACCCTGTTGAGTCTGGCGGGAACTCTGTCGGCGACTATCGGGTTCAGAGCGTTTGCTGCGCTCTTCTGCGGATTTCTGAGGGGTCGCCTGTTTGGGTGCCGTATCCTTTGCAGGGGAGGGTAAGAACAGGGTTTTCAGCGTCGACATCACGCGGCTGGCAAAAGAGCTGCCGCTGCTGACCGGGGCTTTTGTAGCCGGAGTGCTACTAGGTGTGCTTATCGCCTGTGCCGGAGCTTCTGTGGTAACAGACTGCTTGCGCTCAGGTGGCACGATGGTTTTAACTGCCGCTTCCTCACGTTTTATCGGTTTGCGGCTGTTGTCATCTGCATCCTGTTGCGGTTCAGGCTTGCTGAAGCTGGTGTTTTCAGTTGTCGCAATCGTATGATCATCGCGAAGTCTCACGACTTCATAGTGAGGCGTTTCCATGTTTGGATTGGGTACGATAACAACCTGAACGTCGTGGCGGCGTTCTATCGCATGGACTTCGGCACGCTTTTCATTCAGCAGGAATGTAGCCACACTGACTGGCAGAATCGCGCGGATCTGTGCGGTGCGATCTTTAGAGGATTCTTCCTCGATCAGTCGCATGATGGACAGAGCCAGTGAGCCGGTATCGCGAATAACTCCAGTGCCGTTACAGCGTGGGCAAACACTGCCGCGCGTTTCGCTGAGAGAGGGGCGTAGACGCTGACGCGACATTTCCAGCAGGCCGAAACGTGAAATACGACCCATCTGGACACGGGCACGATCCACTTTCAACGCATCACGTAAGCGGTTTTCCACTTCGCGCTGGTTCTTGATCGGGGTCATATCGATAAAGTCGATAACGATCAGGCCGCCGATATCGCGCAGGCGTAGCTGGCGGGCAATTTCATCTGCCGCTTCCAGATTAGTGTTCAGCGCGGTTTCTTCAATATCACTGCCGCGTGTTGCACGGGCTGAGTTGATATCGATAGATACCAGGGCTTCAGTCGGGTCTATAACGATAGAGCCACCGGAAGGTAATTGTACTTCGCGCTCAAACGCCGTTTCGATCTGACTTTCGATCTGGAAACGGTTAAACAGCGGCGTTTCTTCTTTATACAGCTTAATGCGGCTTTCGAAGGTCGGGATAACCTGGCGCACAAACTGCAATGCCTGTTCATAGACTTCCGGGCTATCGATCAGGACTTCGCCAATGTCAGCGCGAAGGTAGTCACGAATCGCGCGGATTACTACGCCACTTTCCTGGTATACCAGGAAGGGTGCTCTGCGTTGGTTAACTTCGAGGATGGCATCCCAAAGGGTGGTGAGGTAATCCAGGTCCCACTGCAGCTCTTCACTGCTGCGACCGATACCGGCGGTGCGGATGATGACACCCATATTGTCAGGAACTTTAACACCGGACAGGGCCTCTTTGAGCTGAGCGCGATCATCACCTTCGATACGGCGGGAAATACCACCCGCCCGTGGGTTGTTCGGCATCAGTACCAGGTAACGACCCGCCAGGCTGATAAAGGTGGTTAATGCCGCACCTTTATTGCCACGCTCTTCTTTGTCGACCTGCACAAAAACTTCAGTACCTTCCTTGACGACTTCACGGATATTCGGACGTTGTCCGCGTTCCGGAGATTTACTGAAGTATTCGCGGGAGATCTCTTTTAATGGCAGGAAACCATGGCGGTCGGCGCCATAATCGACGAAAGCGGCTTCAAGGCTGGGTTCAACCCGGGTGATGCGACCTTTATAGATGTTGGCTTTCTTCTGTTCACGGCTATCAGATTCCATGTCCAGATCATATAGGCGTTGGCCATCAACAAGCGCAACACGCACCTCTTCCGACTGAGTTGCGTTAATCAGCATTCTTTTCATGTTGTTATGCGTTCTCAAAAACGTAACGCATTGCACCCCGTTCGCGTTGAGCCGAGCAGGTGAAAGTAAAGTCCAGTCTTTGTGACCGGCTGTCGCTATCGGCGAATGCAGCCGCAGGGCAGACAGTGTCTGCCAAACATGTCGGCGGTGAAGGAAACGTTAACCAATGTGGTTATTCTGTATGCCTTGTGTCTGCGTTTAAGCAGTTTCCGGGTTAACGTGCATCTTCACCTCCAACCGGACCCTCGCTCTTGCAAAGGTGGTGAAAGCGTTACTTCAAATTCTGTTTTAATTTCAAATGAAATCAGTTAATGCTACTTGCACACAGGCAACGATGGATTGAAAAAGTTCAGATATAAACGTCACCGGTTGCCCTGATTCGAAAATAGCTAAAGCCAACGGCCAGCAGCATCGGTAGAATATATCAGTAAAGCAACATTGCATCAATCAGTGAGATCGAATCAGGATATGCCAGATAGCAAAGATCAAGCCCCGCGCCCAAGTGTACGCTTCATTACAGTTGCAGATGACAGAGACGGACAGCGCATCGATAATTTTTTACGCACGGAACTCAAAGGCGTGCCCAAGACGCTGTTATACAGAATCTTGCGTAAGGGTGAAATCCGGGTAAACAAGAAACGCGTCAAGCCAGATTATAAGCTCAAGGCTGGTGATGAGTTGCGTATTCCACCTATCCGAATTCCGGAGCAGAATGAGCCTGTGCCTGTGGGTCGCAGCCTGGCCGAACATCTTGAGTCGGCGGTGCTTTATGAAACTGATGCACTGATTGTTATGAACAAGCCCTCCGGGTTGGCTGTGCATGGGGGCAGTGGTATCAATAATGGTTTGATCGAAGCGTTGCGGCAGATACGTCCCCAGGCGCGCTTTCTTGAGCTGGTGCATCGGCTGGACAGAGATACCTCTGGCTGCATTATGGTGGCAAAAAAACGCAGCATGTTGCGTTACCTGCATGAGGGGTTGCGTGAAAAACGTATTCATAAAGTCTATCACGCGCTGGTTAGTGGTAAGTGGCCTAACCGACGCCAGCGCATTAATGCACCCTTGTTGCGGGATGAATTGAAGTCCGGTGAGCGGATTGTGCGGGTGCAGCCAGAAGGTAAAGAGTCAATTACCGATTTCCAGGTTTTGCGCCGTTTTGGTGACCTGGCTACCCTGGTTGAGGCCTGTCCTTTAACCGGTCGTACTCATCAGATTCGGGTGCATAGCCAGTTTAGCGGTTTTCCTATTATTGGCGATGCGAAATACGGTGTGGATACAGCCAATGCCCAAATGCGCTCAATGGGGCTGAAACGGTTGATGTTGCATGCCGCAGAACTCAGGCTGACTTTACCCGATGGTGAGTTGTTGAGGGTTCAGGCGGATTATGATGCGGAAATGGCTCAGGCAATCGATACACTGGTTAATGCAACAGCTTAAGTATTGGGGGCACTCAAAGTCGTGTGGGTAGCTATGACTATATGTCTTGCAAAAAACAAGGTTAATTTGGTCTCCTGGTTGGATTGCGTATTTCCGCAAGGTTATAATAGCCGCCTTTCGGAAATGCCAACCACGGGATTACAATGACCGCACTTGATGAAATTCACCAGTTCCTTCCCTGTGTAACCCCTGATCGTTGGATAGATGAAGCAGTTAAGCCTGAAAATCTTTGCTTGCTACTGACCGATCATGCCCACTGCGAAAAGAAAGCAGCGTCAACTGCCATGACCCTGATGTTCCGCTACGTAGATCGCCCTGATCTGCTGAATAAAATGTCCAGACTGGCTCGCGAGGAGTTGATTCATTTTGAGCAGGTGCTGGCGATCATGCAGGAGCGGGGGATGGTATATGATCATTTATCCTCATCACGCTATGCGGCAGGTCTAAGAAAGCACGTCAGAACCTCGGAGCCGGGGCGGCTGATTGATGTGTTGATCATCGGTGCTTTGATAGAAGCGCGCTCCTGTGAGCGTTTTGCCAAGCTGGCACCGTTTCTGGATGAACAATTGGCAAAATTCTATCGTTCATTGTTGAAGTCCGAATCACGACATTATCAGGACTATCTGCACCTGGCGCGTGAGTATGCAGGTGAACCGATTGACGGGCGCATCGATTTCTTCTGTGAAGTTGAGCGAGAATTGATCGAAGCAGAGGATGAGGAGTTCCGCTTTCATAGCGGCACCCCTGTATAGATACACCCAATAAACTGGATCAGATAGCGAAGGAGAGCAGTCGGGTGCCGGTGGTATCGGCCTTGATATACCAGCCTTTCTTACCCCAGTCACCGAGAACCATGCGCTCGGCCATTCCACTGGTGAGCTCCAGTTGATGAACTGCCGGGCGGTGGGTGTGGCCGTGGATCAGGCGGCTGACAGCAGCTTTTTCCATGACCTGTTGTACCGTAGCGGGACTGACATCCATGATCGCATCAGTTTTTGCAGCGCCCTGTTTTTTACTTTCCGTCCGTAGTTGCTCGGCAATGGCAATACGTTCATCAACGGATTTGTGTAAAAAGGCCTGTTGCCAGTCCGGGTCTCTAACCTGTTGACGAAACGCCTGATAGGCCGTGTCATCGGTGCAGAGCTGGTCGCCATGCATCAGTAGCGTCATCACGCCGTCAGGAAAGCGTAGCTTGAAGGCTTCCGGTAGCAGTTGCGTGCCCGCCTGTTTGAGCCATTGCTGGCCCACCAGAAAATCCCGGTTACCGGCCTGGAAAAACAGCTGTATACCACGATCACTTAAACCATGCAGTTGCTCTGCCAGCTGCTCAGCTCCAGGCAGAGGGGCATCATCACCTATCCAGTACTCAAACAGATCACCCAGCAGATACAGTTGCTGACAATCGCGATCGAGGTTGTCGAGGAAGCGACTTAACCCGGCCGACAAATCCGGTCGGCCAGGCTGCAAGTGAATATCAGAGATCAGTATCAGCGACATAAATTGATTGGTTATTCAGCGTCGGAGACGTCCACGATCTCAGCGGAGACGATGATAACATCTTCAACTGGCACATCTTGATGCCCCGCGCGAGAAGTGGTCTTTACCTGTTTGATTTTATTGACTACTTCCATGCCCTCGGTAACTTTGCCAAACACCGCATAACCCCAACCCTGAGAGGTTTTGGCAGTGTGGTTAAGGAAGCTGTTGTCTGACAGGTTGATAAAGAACTGTGCAGATGCTGAGTGAGGATCCATGGTGCGGGCCATGGCGATCGTACCGGTATCATTAGTCAGGCCGTTATCAGCTTCATTTTCGATGCTGTCTTTGGTGTCTTTTTGCAGCATGTCTGGTTCAAAACCACCGCCCTGGATCATAAAACCATCGATGACACGATGAAAAATGACGCCATCATAAAAACCATCTTTTACATAGGCTTCAAAATTAGCGGCTGTTTTAGGCGCTTTTTCATAATTCAGTTCAAGGGTGATGTCGCCGTGGTTAGTGTGCAAAATAATCATTATGTAAATCCTGCTGTGCTGAATAAGGCCGTTATTATACGCAAGTCTGCCTTTGCTGCATCTTAACTAAAGCAATTTTCGTCAGTTTTAATATAGTAATCACCCGTACTGGGCCGTGCTTTACCTGCCGCAGTCAGTTTATAATAGGCGGTTAATGTCAGTGATAGCCGAACTGCTATCCGTTTCATCAGCCAGTATAAGTTGCCCCTATGACCAAGCATGACAGCGTAAAGCCCACTAATTTTATTCATCAGATTATTGAACAGGATCTGCAGAACAACCTTAATGATGGCAAAGTCATCACCCGTTTTCCGCCAGAACCGAACGGTTATCTGCATATAGGTCACGCCAAATCCATCTGCCTGAACTTTGGTACAGCATTAAAGTTTGGCGGGGAGTGTAATCTGCGCTTTGATGACACTAACCCGGAGAAGGAAAGTCAGGAGTATATCGACTCAATTATTGAGGATGTGCGCTGGCTGGGTTTTGAGTGGGCTGGCAAGATACGTTACACCTCGGATTATTTTCAGCAGTTGCATGACTGGGCGGTACACCTGATCAACGCAGGCAAAGCCTATGTGGATCACTTGAATGCAGAACAGATGCGTGAATACCGTGGTACATTGACTGAACCCGGGCGTAATAGCCCCTATCGGGATCGTAGTGTCGAAGAAAACCTGGCACTATTTGCACAGATGAAATCCGGCGAGTTGCCTGAAGGCAGTTGTGTTTTACGGGCTAAAATTGATATGGCGGCAGCCAATATCAATCTGCGTGATCCGGTGATCTACCGTATTCGTCATGCGCATCATCACCAGAGCGGTGATAGCTGGAAAATTTATCCTTCCTATGATTTTGCCCATGGACAGTCTGATGCGTTAGAAGGTGTAACCCATTCCATCTGTACGTTGGAGTTTGAAGATCATCGTCCATTATATGACTGGTTGATTGCCAACCTGCCGGTGCCGGTGGTGCCTCGCCAGTATGAATTTGCCCGGTTGAATCTTAATTACACCATCACCAGTAAGCGCAAGCTGAAGCAACTGGTTGATGAGCAGCATGTCAGTGGCTGGGATGATCCGCGTATGCCAACAATTTCCGGTTTACGTCGTCGCGGTTATACACCGGTAGCTATACGTAATTTCTGCGATATGATTGGTGTTACCCGTTCCAATGGCGTGGTGGATATGGCGATGCTGGAATCGGCCATTCGTGATGATCTGGATGCCAATGCCCCGCGTGCCATGTGTGTGACCCAGCCGTTAAAAGTCACCATCACCAACTTTCCGGAAGGAGACGAGGAGTGGTTTGAGTTACCGGCACACCCGAAAAACGACACGATGGGTAGCCGCAAAGTCAGCTTTGGGCGTAATTTGCTCATTGAGCAGGAAGACTTTGAAGAGGTGGCACCGCGTAAATGGAAGCGCTTGGCCGCCGGCGAAGCGGTGCGCTTGCGCGGTGCTTACGTGATTCGTTGTGAAGAAGTGATTAAGGATGCCGCCGGGGAGGTGATTGAGCTTAAGTGCAGCTACGATCCAGCGACCCGAGGTGCTAATCCTGAGGGTTACAAAGCTAATGGTGTGATTCATTGGGTGAATGCCGATAACTCGGTGGCTTGTGAGGTGCGTCTGTATGATCGACTGTTTACAGAAGCCAACCCGGAAGCTGATAAAAACGCCTCATTCCTGGATTGCATCAACCCTGAGTCCCTGGTGGTGTTGACTGACTGTCGTGTTGAGCCTGGACTTGCCGAGGCAGTAGCCGAAACCAATTTACAGTTTGAGCGTTTGGGCTATTTCTGTGTCGATAAGGCCTCAACGTCCGAGCGCCTGATGTTCAATCGCACTGTTACCTTGCGTGATTCCTGGGCTAAGATTCAGAAAGGCTGATGATCTGGCGACTGATTCTGCTTGCCGGTGTACTGCTGGGTTTGATGGCTTGTGCAGAACTGGCGGTTAAGCCTGATCCGGTTGATTCCGGTGATTTAGATGATGCGCTTGTTGCTGATCAGATTGAGGCAAGTGCTGAGCCTGATCCGTTCGATGCCGTGGTCAAGCAAGCCTATCCAGAGTTGCCGGATCGAATAGCAGTCGAGGCGTTGGCCGGGTTGCCGGATGATGTTAATGAAACATCGGGGCTGGCCTACCGTAACGGACATTTCTGGACTCATAATGATAGTGGCCAGGATGCCATGTTGTTTGAGTTGAACGTATCGGGTGAGCAAGTTAAGCGCCGAGTACATCCGCTTGAATCAGACAATCATGACTGGGAAGCTTTGGCTCAGGATGACGATTACCTCTATATCGCTGATTGCGGCAATAACTTTGGCGACCGGATTTGGATCCAGATCTATAAAGTGGCCTGGGACGAACTGGATGTTGCCCGGGATCGTGGTGTGGTGGCTTCGCAGCGACTTAATATCCGTTTAGCCGATACTCAGCCAGAACGTAATCTTCGCGCACATGATAATGACTGTGAAGCGCTGACGGTGGTAGGTGATGAGCTCTGGTTGTTTACCAAAAACTGGCAGGACAAGCACACCCGCTTGTATCGACTGGATAAGCAGGCGAAGGCTCAGCAGGTTATCAGTGACACCGAGTTTCCAGTTAGAGGCATGATTACCGGTGCAGATTATAATCCGCAAACACAGCAACTGGCATTAATCGGTTATCGGTTGGGTTTTTTGAATTTATCCGCGTTTATCTGGTTGATACCGGTTGCTAACGATCTGCCAGACCGGACTCAGGCCAGCTACCATCAGATTCATCCGCTGGGACAGTGGGAGGCCGTCCTTTGGCATGAGGGCAATCTTGTTGTCACGCGTGAAACCAGTCAATTAGGTCGGGCACAGCTCGGCATTATCCGACTGCATTAACATCGGGTTAACTTTTATCCTATATAATTCTGCTCTGACTGTGCCGCAGTCAGAGGACATTTCAAGATCAAGAGTGCATAGCATGTTACAGATATACAATACCCTGACGCGATCCAAAATACCCTTTGAGCCATTACAGGCCGGAAAAATCGGCATGTATGTGTGTGGTGTTACGGTTTACGATTATTGTCATATAGGTCATGCACGGGTAATGGTATCGTTTGACGTGATTACTCGTTATTTGCGCTGGTCTGGCTGGGAGGTCAACTATGTCCGTAATATCACCGATGTAGATGATAAAATCATGCGCCGGGCCGCTGAAAATGGCGAAACAGTTGAACATCTGACTCAGCGTATGATTGCGGCGATGCATGAAGATGAGCAGGCTCTGTCGGTGTTGCGCCCGGACCATGAGCCGCGTGTCACTGCATATATGGACAATATCATTGCGTTTATCACTGATCTGATCGACAGGGGCTTTGCCTACCGGGCTGACAACGGTGATGTGTATTACCGTGTCGAGAAATTTGACGGCTATGGCAAGCTCAGTGGCCAGCAGATCGAAGAGTTGCGCTCCGGAGCGCGTGTTGAAGTTGATGCGCTGAAAGAGAGCCCGTTGGATTTTGTGCTGTGGAAAGCGGCCAAAGCTGGCGAGATCAGTTGGCCCTCCGCCTGGGGTGACGGTCGTCCTGGCTGGCATATTGAATGTTCAGCCATGTCGCGTTGCTGCATAGGTACCACTCTGGATATTCATGGAGGCGGTCCGGATTTGCCGTTTCCACACCATGAAAATGAGATAGCTCAGTCTGAAGCGGCCAATGACTGTACCTATGCCAATTACTGGATGCATGCGGGTGCGGTCAGAGTTAATCAGGAAAAGATGTCCAAGTCGTTGAATAATTTTTTTACTATTCGTGATGTCTTGAAAGCCTATAACCCTGAAGTCGTGCGCTATTTTCTTACCAGCGCCCACTACCGCAGCTATATCGATTACTCGGAATCCAGTCTGACTGAGGCGCGCTCGGCCTTGGAGCGCTTCTACCAGGCATTGCAAGGCGTTGAGTTTGCTGTTGAACCCCAAGGCGTTAATCCGGCGTATCAGCAGCGCTTCTGTGAGGCAATGGATGATGATTTTAATACCCCCAAAGCGCTGGCGGTGTTATTCGAGCTGGTCAATGAGCTGAATAGTGCCAAGCGTGACAACTCGCCATTACTGCCACACCTGGCAGGGGAGCTTAAGCGCCTTGCGGGTGTGCTGGGGTTATTACAGCAGAGTCCGGACCAGTTCCTCAAGGGTGAAGATAAAGCCGGTGAAATCAGTGCAACTGAGATCGAAACCTTAATAGATGCACGTAAACAGGCCAGGGACAACAAAGATTATGCTGGCGCTGACCGGATCAGGCAGCAGCTTCTGGATCAGGGTGTGGTATTGAAAGACAGTCGTGAAGGTACCAGCTGGTATCGTGACACGACCTCTTGAGGTGTAGGCAGGGCATCTGAGCTTCTGGCTGAATCCCAGTAGTGATAGGGTTTAGGTCAACCGGTTTTGAGTAATTAGAGGGTTTTCATGCACGAAGAAGCGCAGTTTTCATCAGCTGAAGAGCAGCTGGTTTATTTGCAGGCATTGATTGAGGCTGAAGATCATTCAGGACTTTATCATGCCTTGGCCGATAAGGAATCTGCCGATCTTGCTCGTTGGCTGGAATCCTTTCCTGCCAACCAGCGCCATCAGATCTGGCTGGCCGTACCAGATAGTCAACTCGGTGAAGTATTAGCCGAAGTGGCCGAGGATATCCGTACTGAGTATATGACCGATATGTCGGTAGCGGATGTCACCGAGATAGTTAAAGGACTGGATGCGCAGGAAGTCGCCGAAGTCCTTGATGTGGTTGAAGACCATCTCAAGACGGAAGTGTATGAGTCACTGGACGAGATTATCCGTTCACAGGTTGAGGTGCTCCAGGCCTATGACGAAGATACCGTTGGTCGCTACATGGACCCGGAAACCGTTAATGTAAAGCAGGGGGTCAGCCTGGAAGCTGTGCAGCGTTTTGTGCGGATTCATAAGCTGCTGGATGATGAGTCACAGGAAATTATGGTGACTGACAAGGATAAGCATCTGTTGGGTACGATTACCCTGATTGATCTGGTAAAACAGAATCAGGATGCGTTGGTTGATGAGTTCATGTACAAGGCCTTTACCCTGAATGACAATATGAAAGTCAGTGAGGCTGCCTCAGTACTCAGAGCCAGAGAGCTTTATTTCGCACCGGTGACCAATGTTGAGGGCGTTTTGGTCGGGCAGTTGAATATTGCCGATATTATCGAAATTACCCAGGATGATTCCGACATGACTTTAAAGCACATGTCCGGTGTCAGTGATGAAGAAGAGCTATTTTCTCCCATTCTTCAGAGTGCAAAAAGTCGTGGTATCTGGCTGGGTATTAACCTGGCTACAGCGTTTCTTGCTGCGGCCGTTATTGGTCAGTTTGAGGCTGTACTGGAACAGGTAGTCGCCTTGGCCGTGTTGATGCCTGTTGTAGCCAGTATGGGCGGAATTGCCGGAAGTCAGACGTTGACGGTGGTCATACGCGGTATGGCGCTGGGGCAAATAGCCGGTAATAACAGGGTCTGGCTATTCAATAAAGAGTTATGGGTAGGGTTGACCAATGGGGTTATCTGGGCCTTGGTCGTTGGTCTGATCTCTCACCTCTGGTTTGGTGATCCAAAGATCTCACTGGTGATTTCAATTGCGATACTAGTCAATATGACGCTTGCCAATCTGGCCGGTATTGCTATTCCTTTGATGTTGAAAAAACTGAAAATCGATCCGGCTCTATCTGGCGCTGTGATTTTAACAACGGTCACTGATGTTGCTGGCTTCCTATCCTTCCTGGGGTTGGCGACACTCATTATCTTGCATTGAGCTAAGCTGATGTTGACCTGATCGGCTGAAGCCTGATTGATCAAATCAGCCACAAAATAGTGGAACCTAGCAGTACAATACCGGATAAACCCGCCCAAATTATCAGTGTATGTTGTCTTTGCTGGAGTAACTCAGTCAAACGTGTTTCCGGAGTCAGTAGGTCATCATCTGTGGTGCCCTGAGACCAGCGTTGTTGTGTTTTCATTAGCTCTATCCTTATTGCTTAAATATACAAAGGGGTAGTGGCAGACTCATGCCTTGGCATATGCACGCTTCGGCTAAGGCGCTGTCTTCTTCTGTATTGCCCCAACCGGTTTGCCATGGATAGCAGTTGAGCCATCGGATTGCCTACACACAGCTTCACCGGTGAGTTCCAGAGGTAAAACAACAGATCCTGAGTGATCTCATTAGCAAAGCTGGCTGATCCGAATAACCCGGAAAGATAGGCATTCAACTCCTCATGATGCTGAGACAGGTACTCAGACAGGTCAGTGGCTTGTTCATCGATCATCTCATCCTCCCGGACATTTCAGTTCAATATCCAATACATTAATCATAATGATAACTATTATCAATAGTATCTATAGATTTTTTTATACGTCATATCAAAGCACCTATAGCGCTCGTTTAGTTCATCCTGAATAAGAGCAATAAGGAAGATAAAAATGTCTTGTAATATCTATGATAAGCGTTATCATTTGTATTGAAATAGATTAGGGGGGCTGGCTGATGTATATTTGTATCTGTAATGGTGTAACTGAACGCGATGTACGCCAGGCAATTGATGGTGGAGCGTCAAATATTCGTGATTTGAATCGTTCGCTTCAGGTGGGTAGTTGTTGTGGGAAGTGTGTCTGTCTGGCCCGCGACTTGCTGCGTACGCAGTCAAAATCCAATGCCAACTGCAGCTATGTAGATGCGACCGCCTGTTAGTCTTCTTGCCTCATAATACTCATGAATGCTCATGGATGAGCGCTTATTTTTCTTCCTGCTTAATTTCCTTTCTGCCAAACCTTCTTTATTGATTAAATAGGCGTTGTTGAAACCAAAGCTAGACCTCGTTTGGTTTAGCGCTGGGCAAAAAAAACCGTAACACAGTTTACCTGTGTTACGGCCTAACGTGCTGAGAGCACATGAACTGTAGTGCGGTTAAGCACGAGTTCAACCTGTCAATGAATCTTCATGTTAATGCAAAGCATTATCGTTTGCAATTGTTTTGAAGAAAAAAACAGAATTTTTTCAGATTCAGATTCAGATTTGTGACTGCAAATAGTTTTGTAGCCCCAGTTTTTCTATTAGCCCCAACTGCTGCTCTAGCCAGTGTGCATGATCTTCTTCAGTATCCTTAAGCAGTGTCAGTAGCATGTCACGGCTTTGGTAATCCTGAGTGGTTTCGCACAGTGCGATAGCCGATTTGAGCTGACGGGTCACTTCATATTCCAGGTCCAGATCAAATTGCAGCATTTCAGGTACGGTAGAGCCTATGTTGGCAGGGCCGCGAGTTGACAGGTCAGGCTTGCCTCCCAGGAGAAGAATGCGGTCGATCAGCAGGCTGGCATGACCTTTTTCATCATCAAACTCGTGTGCAATGCGTTCGTGAAGTTTCGACAGTCCCCAGTCTTCGTACATCTTCGAGTGCACAAAGTACTGGTCCATAGCAGCGAGTTCGCCACCCATTAATTTGTTCAGGGCTACAATTACGTCAGGGTTGCCTATCATAGTATTTCTCCATTCGGTTTGCTGTTCAGGTCATGGACTGCAGGTAGTTTTCTATGCTGATACTGTTGATCAGTTGTAGCTGGGTTTCCAGCCAGTCCAGATAATCTTCTTCATATTCCAGAATATCTTCAAGCAGTTCGCGGCTAACGTAGTCCTGTTCGGTTTCACAAACCGCTATGGCTGTTTTAAGCAGGATTAACTGATCTGATACAAAGCCCTGATCTGCTTTCAGCATCTCTGCAGGTGTCTCACCAATGCGCAGCCGATCAAGGTGTTGCAGGTTGGGGAGGCCTTCCAGAAGCAGTACGCGCTCGATGAGTTTGTCGGCTTGCTTCATGTCTTTGATGGATTTTTTATAGGCTTTTTCATTCAGTGCAGCAAAGCCCCAGTTGCCAAACATACGTGCGTGCAGAAAGAACTGGTTAATTGAGGTCAGCTCGTACGTAAGTACCTTGTTGAGCTGTTGTATTACGGATTTTTCACCTTTCATAATATCTGTCCGGTCAATTGTTTAATCGGGTAAATAATAGCACTTAATGACAAATCTGTGTTGACAAATGCACAAACCGTAACGATAATAATTATCGTTAGTGTTAAGGAGCTTATATGAAAAATCAACCATCAGCACAGATGAATGCTGAACAGAAACAGGCTGCTCCACTCATTGGCAGTCAGGGACGTTCACAAAGAGTATCCAGTGAGGAATTACTTGCAGGAAATGGACGTCTTGAGATAGTTCATGACAATGAAGTCTATCGTTTGTCACGGACGAAAAATGGAAAGCTGATACTGACCAAGTAAGTGCTTTGACACTAACTTTCCCAATCAACTAAAACGCGTAACGCCAGCCACCCAGTGCCCTCAGGCAGCCAGCTCGCGCGGATGACATCATAGTGATGCTGTCCACGGAGTCATAGATGAATAATTACTGGTTTGAATTTGTTTGCATCGGCGTAAGTGCCTTGTGCGCTTCAATGTTTTTATTGCCTGTGCAGATTCCTATCTGATGTTTTCTTATCTCTCTTTCAGTTGGGCTGACTAATATTATGGGTGACAGAGTTATGAATTACATAGTTTATTTTCCACGCCATCTGCTGGCATTGGCAGTTGGCCTTAGTATTTCAGGCTATTCTTTGGCTGATATATCCACGCCAGTAGTCTCGAAAGCAATACTTAAGGAGTTAACTGTTACGGCTTCGCATACCGAGCAGGATGTTCTGAATGTGGCCAATACAGTCAGTGTAATTACGGAAGATGATGTTCAGAAGCAGCAGGCTGCAGATATACAGGATATGCTGCGTTATGAAACCGGCGTGTCGGTACGTGCTCAGCCAATGCGAGCCGGTGCGACGTTCAGTAGTGTTGGCCGGGGGGGTAATGAGGGGGTCAACATACGTGGCCTGGAAGGAAATCAGGTAACAATCCAAACCGATGGCGTTCGTCTTCCTGCGCTTTATAGCTTCGGTCCGATTGTGACGGGTCGCGGTAACTATCTTGAACCAGAAGGCTATCGCCGTGCCGAAATTCTTCGGGGGCCAAGTTCAACTTTATATGGCAGTGAAGGCCTGGCGGGTGCCGTGAGTTTTGTCACCAAGGATCCTGAAGATCTGCTGACGCTCGGCAAGGATGTACAATTTAATATCAGAACTGGCTATGCCTCAGAGAATAAGAGCTGGTTTACCACGCCAGCCGTGGCAGCCAGAAATGAACAGGTATCTGCCATGCTGCTCTATACCCAGCGTGATGCTGAGCAGTTGCGTAATCAGGGTGGGGTAGCTGGTGTGGGTGATACACGAACGCAGTCAAACCCGCAGCAGATTGACAGTGATTACTGGCTTGGAAAGCTGGTGTGGGATGTGAATGACGAACATCGCCTGAAATTTACCGTCGAATCGATTGATCGTAATACCGATACTGAGGTGTTAAGTGGATTAAGTAGTACGGTAACGGCATTGAATGCTGATGATCGTGTACGTCGTGATCTATACAAGATGGATTATCTGTATCAGCCTACGTCCAGTAATGGGCTTCTGCGTATGGCGCGTATTAGTCTGTATCAGCAAGATAGCCGTGAACGGCAATTTAGCGATGAGCGACGCACTATAGGTGATCGTACTCGTGATAATGAATACAGTGAGCTGGTTCAGGGCGTGAATGCTGTATTTGAAAGTCAGTTGGGAGAGACAGTCACGCAGACCTTTCATTATGGTGTCGATTACTCTCAGACCGATGTTCAGGCGTTGCGGGAGGGGACACCGGCAGGCACCAGCTTCCCGGATAAACCTTTTCCTGATACCGACTATCAACTACTCGGCTTGTTTGTTCAGGATGAGATCGCTCTGGGTCAATGGCGTATCATTCCAGGGCTTCGTTACGATAGCTACAAACTTGATCCCGCTACAGGTGACCAATTTTATCGTGGGCTACCGCCAGAGTCCTTGTCTGACAGTGCTGTGTCAGCCAAGTTGGGTGTGGTATGGCAACAGGCACCCTTATTGAATTGGTTTGCCCAATATGCCGAGGGTTTCCGTGCCCCTACGCCGCAGGATGTAAACAGTGGCTTTACTAACCTGAGCAGTCCGTTTTTTTCCTATCAGACCATTGCCAATCCTGATTTGAAGGCTGAAACCAGTCGTATGTATGAAGTGGGGTTGCGTGGTCGTGACAATCAACTGCGCTATAGCGTTAGTGTGTTCCGTGCTGACTATAAAAACTTTATAGAAAATGTTGCCGTCAGTGGTGCGGGTACACCAGCCGATCCGATGACCTACCAGAGTATCAACCGTGACAAAGTTACTGTGACGGGTATAGAAGGCGACGCTAGGTGGCAACTTGATCCTGTCTGGGCAATTTCCGCCGGGTTTTCCTGGCACCGGGGTGACCGGCGTGATGATGAGGGTAAAACACCCTTGGCCAGCATTGATCCAGCCAGATTATTGGCCGGCCTTCATTATGACCAGGGGGAATACTATGCTGATTTGATGTTGACTCATGAGCAAGCAAAAAAGCGTAATCCTGACGCAGACGGTTATTCACCTGGCAGTTTTACCACGGCTGATCTGATGGCTGGTTGGCAGATTAGCCGGAATGCTTCGCTTCAGGCAGGTGTGTTTAATCTGACAGATGAGCGTTACACCCATTGGGCCGATGTTCGAGATCTGAGTGCAGATTCACAGGTAATAGATGCCTATACGCAGCCAGGACGTAACGTTAGGGTCAGTTTTAACTATCAATTCTGAATCGGATGGCACCGCTTGACTGTGCCATTTGAGGTATGAGGTTAGCTCTATGAATATGATGAATCACAATCTGGAAATGATTATGCAGGAAAATCTTATTCAGCAGGTTGAAACCCTGTTGCGCGAAAAACCCCAGTTGCGTCCCGTCGAAATGGCTGATGAGCTAAAGGTTACTGAGTGGGCGGTGGTATCGGCATTGCCGGGCGAGCTGGTGCACTTGATCGAAGGGAATCTCGCTGAGGCGATTCTTCAGGATGTTGCGCACTGGGGTGCGGTGACAACAATCGTTGAACGAGACGGCTCAATATTTGAGTTCAAGGGGAGTTTACCCGAAGGGAAACCAGGCTTTGGCTACTATAACCTGATGGGTGAGGCTGGGCAGTTGCATGGGCATCTGAAGTTGGATGCTATCACCCATATTGCATTGCTTAGTAAACCGCTGCGAGGCAAAGAAGCTCATGCCATAGTGTTCTACAACAGGGCCGGTGCCTGTGTATTTAAAATCTATCTGGGGCGCGACCCGCAAGGCGTAATTTATGCACACCAGTTACAGGCATTTAACCGACTCAAGGGGCTTGGTTATGCCCGTTAAATTATCAGGAGTCTTGTATTTAGTTGTTGTGTTTCTGCTCACTGGCGTAACCCTTCCTGCATTTGCAGAGCCGCAGCGTGTGGTTTCAATAGATGGTTCCATTACCGAAATTATCTATGCCCTGGAGCAGGAGCATAGATTGGTGGGGCGAGACACCACCAGCACCTGGCCTGAAGAGGTCAATGATTTGCCCGATGTCGGTTATATGCGACAGCTATCCGCTGAAGGTTTGTTGTCTTTGAGACCGGATCTTATTCTTGTGACAGCAGATGCAAAGCCGCAGTCGGTACTGGATCAATTGCAGCAGACAGGTGTGAATATCAGAGTGATTCCCAATGTCTATACCTTAGCGGGTGTGGAAAATAAGATCGCTGAAGTAGCTGATGCGCTCGGGGTGGCTCCAGAAGGTGATGTATTGATTCAAGCCTTTGCTGAGGAATCCGATCAGGTGATTTCGCAGTTGACTGCTCGTAATGCAGATGCCATCCGCGCAATCTTTGTGATGGGCGTCCGTAACAGCAGCATGATGGTAGCTGGAAAAGGTAGCCGGGCTGATGCATTTCTGGCATTGGCCGGTTTGACTAATCCTTTTAGTGACAGTGTTGATAACTATCAGACCGTATCGGCCGAAGCTCTCATACAGGCCAATCCCGATTTGATTCTGACTCTTGAAAATGCAGAGGCGATGGGGGGCGGTAGAGACAGAGTGTTAGCCGACCCGGCGATCAGTCGTACGTCTGCAGGCCAGGCTGGCAAGGTCATAGCCATAGAGCCGCGTTGGCTTAATTTTGGTCCGGACTTGCCCCATAGCCTTAACGCCTTGGTGAATAGCCTGAATTTGCCGGAAAGTACGGTCGATCTGGCAGGTTCTGAAGGAGGTCATTGATGCAGCGAGTTGTATCATCACCGCGACTGGCGGCTGGTCTGTTGATACTGGCGTTGTTGATGACGTTGAGTGTTGCCTTGACGCAGGGAGCGATGACACTCAGCGTCTGGCAAGTCTATGGCGTACTTGGTGGGCTGTTGGATGATGCGCAGGCAGCGCTGGTGGTGATGGATATTCGTCTGCCACGGGTGGTATTGGGTTGCATTGTCGGAGCGGGGCTTGCCATTGCTGGCGCGGCTATGCAAGGGCTTTTCCGAAACCCACTTGCCGATCCGGGGCTGGTGGGTGTTTCCAGTGGCGCGGCGTTGGCCGCCGTTATGGTGATAGTGCTGGGTGGGACCTATCTGAAGCAATGGGTAGTCTTGTGGGGCTACTTTGCCCTGCCGATAGCCGCCTTTATTGGTGGGATATTGGTAACCGCACTGATCTATCGGGTGGCTACCCGCGATGGGCGAACCGATGTTGCCATCATGCTGTTGGCCGGTGTTGCCATCAATGCAATCGCTGGTGCGGCCACTGGTATCATGACCTACTATGCAACTGATGAGGAACTGCGCACGCTAACCTTCTGGTCAATGGGTTCTTTGGCCAGTGCTTCCTGGGTTGATGTTGGCATGGCAGGCATTCCCATTTTACTGGCGTGTGTACTCTTGCCCTTATACTCACGGACGCTTAATGCGTTTCTGATGGGTGAAAGTGTTAGTACCCATATGGGCTTCGATGTGAAGCGTATGAAACTTATAGTGATTGCACTGACAGCACTGGCCGTGGGTGCGGCTGTTGCCGTCAGTGGAGTGATAGGGTTTGTAGGACTGGTAGCGCCGCATCTTGTGCGCTTACTGACCGGACCGGATCATCGCTGGGTGTTACCACTGAGTGCGGTGATGGGGGCTTTATTGGTGGTGGCATCAGATATTTTTGCCCGGCTGCTCATAGCGCCAGCCGAATTGCCTATAGGGCTTATGATGGCATCCATTGGTGGCCCGTTTTTTCTATGGCTGTTACTACAGCAGCGCGCAAGGGTGGGTTTTTGAATGTTATCCGGACATGAACTAACGTTGACGCTAGACGGCAAAAAGCTGCTGGACAGTATATCGCTGAATATACCTGCAGGCGAGATGCTGGCCGTTCTGGGACCCAATGGGGCGGGTAAATCCACATTGCTCAAGGTGATGAGTGGCGATATTGCCAGTTTAACGGATCAGGTGGCGCTGCATGGACGACGTTTAAGCCACTGGACGACCGGTGCGCTGGCGCAATACCGAGCCGTTATGCCACAAAGCGTGCAGCTGAACTTCGCTTTCACCGTAGAAGAAGTGATTGAAACCGGGATACGTCATCCTATGCCCCGGCTTGAGCGTCAGGCGCATATTATGCAGATGTTGTCCTTGTTTGACGCCGCGCATTTGATCACACGAAACTATCTGACGCTGTCAGGTGGAGAACAACAGCGAGTACAGTTGGCGCGAGTACTGTCTCAACTTGAGGCGATGCCAGCAGCTGAGCCCCGCTACCTGCTGTTGGATGAATGCACCGCGAGCCTGGATCTGAGCCATCAGCATCAGGTGTTTTCAGTGCTGCAACAAAGGGCTCGTCAACAGGGCATGGGTGTATTGGTGGTGTTACACGATTTAAATCTGGCCGCTCAGTATGCCGATAAGATCCTGTTGATGAACGCTGGTAAAGTTGCCTGTCAAGGCAGCGTACGAGAGGTTTTGCGGTCAGACCTGCTCAGTGAGGTGTACCGTTATCCTATCGATGTAATGGAACACCCCGGCGGTTGGCCTTTGGTGATTACCGCACCATCCGCCGAGGTTGCGTGATACAGAACCCTTAACTGTTATTGGAGAGACACAATGAATGAAGATCAGAACCGTTTGCAAGAGCGTCTTTTGCCAGAGGTCAGGGCCTTTAGAGATAGCCGCAAAACCCTGGTGATGGCCACGCTGGATCAGGATGCAAACCCTAATGTCAGCTATGCCCCTTTTGCGTTACAGGAGGATGGATATTATGTGCTGGTAAGTGAAATAGCCCGGCATGGTCAGAATTTGCAACAGTGCAAACGCATATCCATCATGTTGATAGAAGATGAGGGTGAATCCCGGCAAATATATGCGCGTCAGCGCCTCACATTTGATGCCCAGGCGAATGAAGTACCCAGAGACAGTCTGGATTGGCAGCGGGGCATTGACGCTTTGCGAACTCGTCAGGGAGATATTATTGACAATTTATCTCAGCTCGGAGATTTCCATCTATTTAGGCTTATTCCTGATAAAGGCTTATACGTCAAAGGATTTGGTAAAGCATTCACAGTGTCAGGTGATGATTTGATTGATTTTGTACATCTGACAGAAGGGCATAGAAAGCTAAAAGCATCCTGACTTTCAAATAAGCTATATGATCTGTCAGGTTTGCATAACCAGCCAGCCAAAGAGTCACTTTCTTGAGCCAGCCAGATTCATTTACATCAACCCGTTAGGGCGTTTTCAGGAAGTTGAAGCATGTGTGCTGGTTATACACGCCGCAATCTGTTGCTTGTCGTTACGGCAGGCACGGTATTAGTTAGCTCCACAGTAGGGGCTACAGAAGAAACAGTGGATGAGGCGCGAGTAGTTGATTCATCCCTTGCAACAGATTCGCACAAATTACCCTCTATACAGGTTGAAGCTGGAAGCTTTAATTCTCTGAATCAAGGAACGCAAACCTATGAACGATCTTTGATACAGGCGTTACCCAATGGTAATGGTGATATAACCAGCGTACTTAAGCTGAACCCCAGTGTACAGTTTGATGACACACAACTCAGCAGTAAGACGCCTGGGGAGATAGATCCCGCTAATATCAGTATCAATGGAGCTGTCTATTGGCAGAATCTATTTTTGTTGGATGGAATTTCCATCAATAATGATCTGGATCCAGTCAGTGATAATCCATTGAGTATGACCGATGTGCCAGGCCGTAGTCAGGGGGTAGCTCTGGACACGGATATAGTAGACAGTATTGAAGTGCTTGACAGTAACGTCAGTGCTGAATTTGGTGGTTTCAATGGCGGGGTCGTCAATGTGACGTCTCGAATACCAGCAAAGCGCTTTTCCGGAAAAATTTCCATACAACACACCAGTGATGCCTGGACACAATACCATATCGACACAAGTCAGCAGGCTGATATGGAGTCCTCGACTTCCGCTTCACTTCAGCCTGAGTTTAGTAAGTGGATAACACGTGCAACTCTGGAGGGCCCGGTAAATGATGAACTGGGATTACTATTCAGCTTTTCGCGCAAGCAATCAACCATACCTCTGAACCTCTATGATCCTGATACTTATGCAACCCCTATGGGTGGGGGGCGGAAAGACCAAGAACGTCAGATCGATAATTTTTTTGTTAAAACTCACTGGACACCAACAGAAAACCTGCTTATAGATGCCTCGCTTACGCATGCGCCGCAGGATAGTTTGTACTTTATCGCAAACGGAAAAGATACCGACACGCGCATAATATCCGGCGGCTATAGCGGGAGTATTAAAGTGGACTGGACACTGCAGCCGGGTCTACTTTCTCAGACCCTTGGTTTTAGTGACCTGGAAAACTCGCGTGAAACACTTACGGATTATTATCGAGGTTGGCGCTGGTCACCGGAAAAAAACTGGAGTAATCCACTGGCAACGGATGCAACACATACCAGTTCAGAAGGCAGTTGGGGCGATATAGAACAGAGTCAGCGCAGTTTCAGTTATAAAGCGAATATGGACTGGAATACCCTGTATACAGGGGATGTTGAACATCGCATCAAAACCGGTGTAGAGCTGGGTTGGCAGCAGGCTAATTATCAGCGTTCTGAGGATATGACCTATGGATCTTTGCTGGCGGCTACTTCAAGCTGCATAGAAACAGTCTGGTGCTCCATGAGTCCAACCCCCCGCTACAGTGGCAGCGGGCAGGCATTCCGACGCCTGAATGTCTATGAGGCCGGAGAAATTGAATATGAAACCACGCAATGGTCTGCTTATCTGGAGGATGCGCTGACATTTGGACGTTTACAGTTACGCCCCGGTGTTCGCTTTGATTCCGACAGTTTTATGGATGATGCGACTTGGTCGCCGCGCTTTGCTGCTGAATTGGATCTCTGGGGAGATAAGCGTACTCGTTTGAGCGTGGGTGCCAACCGTTATTATGGTCGTAATATGCATGCCTATCGTCTTAATGAAGGCCGGTCAGCATTAAAGTACGTTCTGAACCGTTCCAATGGCTCCCAGGAATGGGGTGATCCAGTACGCACCCTGAATAATACTCGCTTGAATGAATTGAAGTTGCCCTATGATGATGAGTTGATGCTGGGATTGGATCAGCAGGTTGCGGGTTATCAGTTGGCGCTGAAGTATGTTCACCGGGATGGCAAGGATCAGATAGTGCGCGTACGCAGTGGAACGCTTGGCCTTGAGCCAGGCTCTGGTGACCTGCTAGCAAACTACTATACCTACAGCAATCAGGGCAGCAGTACCAGTGATACGCTAACCTTTACGCTTTCGCCGATGGAGTCATTCCATTTTCGTGATACTGAACACCATTTTCAACTGGCTTTGGATTGGACGGATGTGACTCGCTCTCATCAGGATTACAGTACGACTATGAGTTCTACTGAGTATGATGATCCCTTCATTCGTTATGACGGCCGCTTTATGCGCTACTCGGAACGGCCTGCTGATAATTTTAACCGCCCCTGGACAGCCAGGTTAACGACAGTGTCCAGCCATCCAGCAAGTGGTCTGACCCTGACCAACTTCCTGCGTTATCGTGCCGGGTATCGTGCCATGGGGACAACTGGTGATCAGGTCGAATATCTGGGTGGGCTGGTTGATGTCTGGGAAGAGTATCAACATAAAGCGTCAGTTAACTGGGATATACGTCTGGGTTGGGAAAAGCACTTATCAGGAGCGTCGGCTGTGTTTGCTAACCTGGACGTGTACAACCTGCTTGACGAGGTGAATTTGGTGGCTATGAGTAACAGTGATGTACCGACCTATGAGACAGGTCGGCAGGTCTGGCTGGAGGTGGGGTACCGCTTCTGATGATTAAGCCGTTAAATTGGAAAACACCACTGCTAATTGCAGTGGTGTTTTTGATTATGTTGATCAAAAGCCGTTATCAAACCTCAAGCCAGGATGCGGAGCTGTCGCTGCGTCAGGCATACTCTGGAGCAGTTGACAGTTGGCCTGCACCTTGGGTGGATGCTGGGATAGAGTGGCAAGCATTGGCTGAAATACCTGCACTAGCGCCTGGTGATGAACACTTAATAGCCTTGGGTGAGCAGCTTTTTTTTGATCCCTTGCTGTCTGAATCTGGACAGATTGCCTGTGCATCCTGTCATGAACCCGAACTTGCTTTTGCTGACGCACGTAAGGTGTCCTTTGGGCATGAGCGTCAGGCGGGTCGACGCAATGCTCCTTCTATATTACTTAGTGGCCATTTTCAGGCGCAGTTCTGGGATGGAAGGGCTGCTAGCCTTGAAGCACAGGTGCTGATGCCTGTTCAAGATCCGGTTGAAATGGCTTTTACCTTGCCAGCCTTGCAACAACGTTTGCAAACTCATGCTACTTATCCTGCTGTGTTCGCCCAGGTGTCGGGCGAAACCACTATTTCTCTGGAAGTGGTCTCTCAGGCGCTCAGTGCCTATATCCGTAGCCTGCGTTGGCGATCAACAGCATTTGACCGCTTTATGCAGGGCGACTCGCAGGCACTGGATGATGTGGCCCTCCAAGGACTGCATTTATTTAGAACCAAAGCTCGTTGTATGAATTGCCATTATGGCGCGTTGATGTCAGATCAGCAGTACCATAATCTGGGACTCACATATTATGGTCGTCTTTATGAAGATCTTGGTCGCTATGCTGTAACTGGGCAGGTGAAAGATGTTGGTGCTTTCCGAACACCGAGCCTCAGGGGGGTCAGTCAGACCGGTCCGTGGATGCATAACGGTTTGTTTTCGTCACTGGAAGGCATATTGCGAATGTACAATGCTGGTATGCCCAGATCTCAACCCAGTGAGACTCAACAGCAAGATCCGCTGTTTCCAGAAACCTCGCATTTATTGCAGCCGCTAGGATTGTCTGACACAGAGATCCAGGCACTAAAGCATTTCCTTGACCAGCTCTAAGTTTGTTTTTGAAAATTCAATGTTGCAATAAATATTAACTAGAGTGATAATTGTTCTCATTAGTCTTACGTATATATATTAAGGCTTTATCATGTTTAGCCAGCCACCTGACTCTGTAAATCAGTTAGCCAGTCACAACATGCATTGTACACGTTGGCAATAGATGCTCCGGGTACAGCTTTGTCTTTGGTAACTAATAAATTTGGAGTGGTGAATGAAACGACTACGATTAAAGCTATTGGCGGCTTCAATCGCTTCTGTGACCGGTATGGCTGTTGCTGAAGAGGCCGTTCGGCTTGATAACATGGTTATCAGCGCCTCAGGCTTTGAACAGAAAATTGTTGATGCACCGGCTAGTATTACTGTGATCACACAAGAGGAGTTGGCAACAAAACCCTATATGACCTTACTGGATGCTGTGCGTGATGTCGAAGGGGTTGATGTTGGTGAAACCACTGACAAAACAGGGCAGGGAGGTATCAGTATACGCGGTATGGGTGCTGACTATACGCTGGTGTTGATTGATGGTCGGCGACAAAACAATGTTGGAGACCTCTACCCGAATAACTTTGGTGGTAACCAGTTTAATCATATTCCGCCACTGGACACGATTGAGCAAATTGAAGTGATTCGTGGTCCTATGTCAACGCTCTATGGCGCGGATGCACTGGGCGGTGTAATTAACATAATTACTAAAAAAATCTCTGATGAGTGGTCTGGTTCGATTACTCAAAGCCAAACATTTGAAGAAAATGATGATTTTGGTAATGACCGGACGACAGACTTCAGCGTATCCGGTCCGTTGATCGAAGGGCGCCTGGGGATTGGTCTGCGAGGTAGTCTGTATAACCGTGATGAGTCCAATCCTCAGTATGCTTCGGTGACGGATCCGGCAGGTACTGTTCATAATCGCAGCCTGGGTTTTGGTGGCGGGGGGCGTACAGTTGATAATGAAAATGAGAACCTCGGCATGAAGTTGAATTTTCGTATTGATGAGCGCCAGGATATTACCTTCGATTATGAAACCTCTACCCAAGTGTATGACAATACACCACGAGAAGATGGTTCTTACCCGCTGGGTACTAAAGATGAAGTGGGCTCTATTATGCGAGTCTCTGGTGGAGCGGTGCAGCCGCGTGTAGGCTATGCAGCCGATCAGGAGTTTACTCGTGAGCAGTTTTCTCTCCGTCATGAAGGACAATGGCGCTTTGGTAACAGCGATCTCAGCGTACATTATGTCGAAACCAACAATAATGGTCGTACCCTGCCTTTTACAGTACAAGAACGTGACCAGTTGCAGCAGATGTATGATGATAACGGGTCCAGCTGGGCCGGCATTGAAGACTTAGTCGAAGCGACATTTCTTCCGCGTCCCAAGCGGGTGATGGAAACACGGCAAACAACCTATGACGCTAAGTTTGATGCGTTGCTGGGCGAGCATTTGCTGGTGTTTGGTGGTCAGTATATCGATGCGGAAATGGAAGATGGTGTATTTGGTATGGATGGCGATGGCTTCCAATCAGGTACAGTGCAGCCTCACAAGCAGTGGGCGCTGTTCCTTGAGGATAACTGGGAGCCTTTGCAAGACCTGGTTCTGACCGGTGGTGTTCGCTATGACAATCACGAGGTATTTGGCAGCAATGTCAGCCCACGCCTCTACAGTGTCTGGCAAGCAAGTCGTGATTGGACCATCAAAGGCGGTGTAAGCACTGGTTACAAAACACCGAAAACCAGTGACTTGTTTCCCGGCATTACCGGTTTTGGTCGTCAGGGCACTATGCCGTTTGTCGGCACGCCGGATCTGCAGCCTGAAACCAGCGTGAATACCGAACTGGCTGTCTATTATACCCATCCGCAAGGGCATAATTTTAATGCCACCGTGTTCAGTAATAAGTTCAAAGATAAAATATCCAGTGGTGACAGCGTTCCAAACTGTGAAGTATCAGCCGTTCCCGGCTGTGTCGATATAGGGGGTGGTTGGGCTGACCTGGGCTTTACTGAGTTCTCTCAGAAGCAAAATATTGACCGAGCGGATATTACCGGTCTGGAGCTTGCCGGACGCTATTGGATAACCCCTTCCTGGTCGATTCGGGGCAATTACACCCTGACAGACTCAGAGCAGAAGAGTGGCGATCAGGCTGGGCAGCCGTTAACAGGCACGGCCAGGCACATGCTGAATGCGACGTTGGACTGGAAGGTGAACCCCGACTTGAATCTTTACTTGTCGATGGAGGCCCGTTCCAAGCGTTACCGCGGCTGGGATGAGGATACGGATTCAGCACTTCATTACGAAGACTATGAAATTTTTCATTTGGGTGGTTCCTACCGTGTCGGCAAAAACCTGACGATCCAGGCGCGTGTAAACAACTTGCTAAATGAAGATTTCACTACTTACCAAACCAGCTTTGCCGATAATGGCGATGGAACCTATACGCCAACTTACAGGGATGATTACAACATAAAGGCAAAATCAAGAAACTTCTGGTTGTCAGCTAACCTGAGTTTTTGATCCGCCACGTCAACGGCGTAAACCTACTAGTCTTTTAGCCACTCCAACCGGAGTGGCTTTTTTATGTACAGGACGTACGGTATGCCGCGGGCGCATGGATGCGCAGGAGCGGCGCATGTACAGGACGTACGGGCAGAAAACTGCTCCTGCGTTTTCTGCATACACGCCATCCTTGGCGCTATATGCCGCGGGCGCATGGGGTTAAAACTGTAAATTATTGTAAATATTATCATTACGCATTGCTGCATTGATGAGTTTTTCCGGATAATGCGCCTGGTGTCTCAAGGGAAGTAAACTATGTCTCAAGCTAAATCATCTTTATCTGTCTGGCGTTGGCTGTTGTTGGCTGCGGTAATTGCAGGCGGTACTACAGGTTATTACCTGTTGTATCACACCTCGGCTGATACGCCGGTGGCTTATGCAACCGTATCCAGCGGTACGATAGAAAATATCGTGACGGCTACAGGACGGTTACAACCTAGAGAATATGTCGATGTTGGGGCTCAGGTCTCAGGGCAACTGGTTGAAATTCATGTCAATGTCGGCGATCAGGTTGAGGAAGGTCAGTTGCTGGCCGAAATTGACTCCACAGTTTACCTGGCCAATGTTGAAGGAACGCGCGCTCAGTTGCGTAATTTACAAGCGCAGATGATCGATAAGCGGGCGCAGCTGGAATTGGCGGATATACAGTTCCGTCGTCAGAAACGGTTGGTCGAGACACGCATGACCTCGGAAGAGTCTTTACAGATTGCTGAGGCTACCCAACGTTCAGCTGCTGCCCAGGTGCAGGCACTTACGGCGCAAATTGAGCAGACGGCCTCCTCATTACGGGCTGAAGAAGCGCGGTTAAACTACTCACAGATCTATGCACCTATGTCTGGCACAGTTGTTGAGGTGGTTGCACGCAAAGGACAAACGCTCAACGCGACTCAACAGACACCCACTATTTTACAGATTGCTGATCTTTCGGTGATGACTGTGCAGGCTCAGGTATCAGAAGCGGATGTAAACCGTCTCAAAAAGGGAATGGATGCTTACTTTACAACGCTCGGGGATCAAAACCGCCGTTGGTCCGGGCAACTGCGCCGTATTGAACCGACGCCCCAGGTTGAAAATAATGTGGTGCTCTATAACGCCTTGTTTGATGTTGAAAATGATCAAGGTGCCTTATTCCCGCAAATGACAGCACAGGTTTTTTTCATTATTGATCGGGCTGAAGAGGTCAGGGTACTGCCAGTTGGCGCACTGAATAACCGTTCTTCTATGCCTTCGCCAGGTTCTCGACAGGGTGATCGCCGTGCTGAAGTTATGCTGGTGACGGCTACAGGCGAAAGCCAACGTCGCGAGGTAACTACCGGGCTATCCAATCGTGTACAGATTGAAATTGTTGAAGGGCTGGAGCTGGGGGACCGGGTTGAAATGCCAGGCGCTGTTATGGCCGCTACCAATCGTCCACGGCCTGCTGAGGGTCCGATGAGGATGCCCAGATGACAGCGCCAGTTACTCCTGTTATTGAACTGCGCGACATTTATCGGACCTTCCGTAATGGTGATGAGGATGTGGATGTCCTTAAAGGCGTGAGCCTCACTATTCTGCCGGGTGAGTTCGTGGCTATTGTGGGTGCATCCGGTTCCGGTAAATCGACGCTAATGAATTTGTTGGGGTGTCTGGATAGGCCAACCAGGGGGCAGTACCTTTTCAATGGTCAGGATGTGTCGGCACTTAGCAAGGATGAATTGGCCGCGTTACGACGCGATGCATTTGGGTTCGTGTTTCAGAGCTATAACCTTCTGCCAGGTGGAACGGCGCGCGAAAATGTTGAAGTGCCGGCGGTCTATGCCGGAGTCTCCAGGCTCGAGCGTCACCGGCGAGCCGAGGCGCTGTTGACACGCCTGGGGCTGGCAGACCGTTTGGGACATCAACCAGGGCAGTTGTCCGGTGGCCAGCAGCAACGGGTGTCAATTGCCCGCGCCTTGATGAATGGCGGACAGGTCATTCTGGCTGATGAACCGACCGGTGCATTAGATAGCCATACCGGTGAAGAGGTTATGGCGCTGTTTGCGGAACTGGCCGCACAGGGGCATACACTAATTTTGATTACCCATGATGCCAAGGTGGCCGCACATGCCGATCGGGTAATCGAAATCAGTGATGGGGTAATTATGGCGGATCAGGGGCCATCACTTTCCCAGTATGAGCAACGAACACCGATTACGGCGACATCTTTGAACACCCGTCCTGGTAATTTTTTCACCAATCTGGGTGAAGCGCTACGTATGTCATTAAGTGCATTGACCGGGAATTTGTTTCGTACAGTGTTGACCCTGCTAGGTATCGTAATAGGTGTCGCCTCCGTTATCACAATGCTGGCGATTGGTGATGGCGCGCGCCAGTCCATTGTCGACCGGATCAGCTCGATGGGGAGTAACTTGTTATTGGTGCGTCCGGGGGCGCCCAATCAGCGCGGCTGGGGCACCACTACCCTGATTCCTGAAGATGCTTATGCTGTGAGCGAGCTGCCCGGTATTGTCGCTGCTATTCCGGAGCAAAGCGGTACGGTGACGCTGCGAGCAGGGGGGCGGGATCATAGCTCCGAAGTGATGGCAACTTCGTCGGCTTTTTCTGCTGTGCGAAGTTGGCCAGTGGAGTATGGCAGTTTTTTTACTCGTGAAGATGAACTGGATTTCGCCAGTGTGGCGGTGCTGGGACAAACGGCGGCTAAGGCAGTTTTTCCAGACCAGGATCCGCTTGGGCAGTATGTCATGGTCGACAATGTGTTGTTTCTGGTGATCGGTGTGATAAGTTCCCGAGGCGCTTCTCCCATGGGGCGTGATGAAGATGACGTGATCATCGTACCGTTTGAAAGCGGTGGCGTGAGGCTATTGGGCCGTCGTTATTTACGTACCATGACGGTTGCCGTTGCCAGTGATGCTGACATTTATGCCGCGCAGCAGGCGGTGCAAGACCTGTTGTTAAGGCGTCACGGCGTGGAAGATTTTCAGATACGTAATATGGAATCGATTATCGAGTCTGTCACAGAAACTCAGAATACCATGACCCTGTTGTTAGGTTCGATTGCCGCGATTTCGTTGTTGGTCGGCGGGATAGGGGTCATGAATATCATGTTGGTATCCGTCACCGAGCGTACGCGGGAAATCGGTGTGCGCATGGCTACGGGGGCCAGAACCGGCAATATTATGCAGCAGTTTTTGACTGAGGCGGTATTGGTGTCTGCGCTGGGTGGTGTGTTGGGTGTCTTGATCGGGCTATCAGTGACGCTGATGCTGGAAAAGCTGGGCACCGATGTTGCATTTAGCGCCATGCCGGTGATGTTGGCATTTGGCTGTGCATTTATGACTGGGTTGGTCTTTGGTTATCTTCCTGCGCGCAAGGCCGCGCATCTTGATCCGGTGGTTGCACTCGCATCCGAGTGATCTATAAGTCATTTTTACAAAACTTTACAGCAATTGATTAATAACATTGTTGACAATAATTATCATTAACATTAAATTGTTGATTATTAATCGATATGTATTCAGCTGAATTGAGTTCTCAGGAGATGCTTCGCATATGAATAAACGCTGGTTGTTTGGCCTTGGCTTTTTATTAAGTTGCAGCCTTCCGGTAATAGCCGAAGAAAACGTAACAATTGAAGTTACGCTACCGGCAGTTGAAGGGCCGATGTACTACCGTCCTTACGTGGCTGTTTGGATTGAAAATGACCAGGGTGAAGCGATTAAAAACCTGGCGCTTTGGAGTAAAGAACCGGATTGGTTAAAGGATATGCGCCGCTGGTGGCGTAAAAGCGGTCGCTATGGCGGTAGTGACATCGATGCGGTTTCCGGTGCAACCAGACGCCCTGGTACCTACGAGCTGACCTGGGATGGCAAGAATGCCGAAGGGAATGCCGTTCCCGCAGGACGTTACAGCGTTCATTTGGAAGCGGCTCGTGAACATGGTAGTCGCAGTTGGGTGCATACAGAGATAGAGCTGGGTCAGGGGCAAAAAAATTACACTATTGAAGCCAGTGAAGAGTTAGGAACTATTCAGATCACCACAGGAGTTACGCAATGAAAGCGGTAAAAAAGATGGCCGGAGCGGCCGCAATTACATTGGCTTTGGCAAGTGCCGGTGCTGTAGCGCATCCGCTATGGATGCTACCGAGCGAATTTAACCTCTCAACTGATGAAGGGCATTGGATCACTGTTGATGCTACCGCGTCACATGGTGTTTTCAGCTTTGATAAGCCGGTCAGTTTGAATAATGTGACCATCTATCTTCCGAGTGGCGAGCGCCAGCGCATGGGTTCTTATTACAAGGGACAGCGTCGTAGCGTTTTTGATCTGCAGTTAAACGATCTAGGGACCTACAAGGTTGAGCTGCGTACACCTGAACGTTACATGACTCGTTACGTCGTAGGGGGTCGTGATACGCAACGCCGCATTATGGCCAATAAACAGCAAGCGGCTGCTCAGTTACCTGATGATGCGCGTGATGTAGTCACCATGGCAATGCAAAACGTTAGTGTGTTCTACGTGTCTCAGAAAGCCCCAACCCAGGAAGTGCTTGCCGTTACTGGCCAGGGGTTTGAAATGGATGCGATCACCCACCCAAGTGATATTGTTGTGGGAGAATCAGCCACTTTCCGTTTTACCTTTAATGGTGAACCTTTAGTCGACGCACCGGTTGAAGTCGTGCCTCACGGTACCGCTTATCGTTCTTCACGTCAGCAAATTGATCTTGTCACCGATGCCGAAGGGCGAGTTAGCTTTGCTCCCGAAATGGCGGGTCCACACCTGTTATCTGCCAATGTGCGTTTTGACGGTGATGGTGTCCTTGCCGATGAAGTGGGGGTGAACTTCCTGTTTTCATTTGAAGCGATTCCGGAATGATACAGGGAGATCGAATGAACAAGTTAGCCTTGAGTTTGGGACTGCTTCTGCTGAGTTCACAGTCGGCATGGGCGCACTATCCTTATATGGACTGCGTCCGTGAAGGTGAAGGGATACGCTGTGATATTGGTTACAGCGATGGAAGTTTTGCCACAGGAAGCGATGTTGTTATCTATGACTATGATGAACAAGAGCTCGACAGGGTCACGTCCGATGAGCACTCCAGTGTCTATTTTGACTTGCCGGAAGGGGAGTTTTTTATTCAGTTTGATGCTGGGCATGAAGACCCAGCCGAATTTGATTATGTGGAACTGCAGTAATGTCTGATGTGTCCGTTGCTTCAGTTATAGAAACGGTGTTGCCGGACGATGGAAAGCGTGAGTCCCTGTGGGTCTGGCTGTTGATATCGGCGATGTTACTACTTGGGGCGCTGGGGATTTGGTTGCGCCAGGAAGTCGTACCAGAGCGGACTCATGTGTCTCTAAACCCGGTACAGTCTCAACAGCTAATGGCCTTATCTATCGCCAGAGAGGAAATACTGTTTCTGGCTGAAAAACCCTGGCCTGCTCCGGAAAGTCTGGAGCAACTTGGTCTCGACCTGTTTGCATCATCTGCTAGCCAGGACTGGCATCAGCCTGGCGATGACTGTTACCAATGGATCTCCCGACAGCATGATGGTGACTTTTTGTTACGTATTTCGGACGGTGTGATTTTCTATCATCCTGGAGAGGCAGGGCTGCTATCAAGTTGTACTCCGGATGAGCATTGGACGTTAATGGAAAATTGATCTTATGAAAAAATCCCTTTTGTTGTGTGTTTTGCTGTTTATTTCTACGCTGGCGTCTGCTGAAAAATTAGTGGTGGGAGTCACTCTGCATCCTTATTACAGTTATGTCAGTAAAGTGGCGGGTGACCGAGCTGAGGTGATGCCGCTTATCGCCGGTGGTTTTAATCCGCACAGTTATGAATTGCAACCCGCTGACCTGACTAGGCTATTACGTATGGATGCGTTGGTGGTTAACGGTATAGGGCATGATGAGTTTGTTATGCATGCCTTGGAAGGTTTGGAGTTACCCAGGCTGACAGTGATTCAAGCCAACAAGGATTTGCCCTTGCTGTCTTCCGGTGGGGGAAGTAACAGTTACAACCCTCACACCTTTGTTTCCATTGATGCCGCCATACGCCAGATTTACACCATTGCCCGTGAACTTGGGAATCTGGATCCGGACAATGCTGATTACTTTCAGGCGAATGCGCTGAGCTATGCGCGCGAATTAAGGGCAATGAAAAACCGCTATCTAAGTGAAATTCTGGAACTGGATCTGACCGGGGTGCGTATCGCCAGCACCCACAATGCGTATGGATACCTGTTGCAGGAATTTGGTATCGGTATTGATACCGTGATTGAGCCAGCGCATGGTGTCGAGCCCAATGCCACCCAGTTACAGGATACCATTGACCGGATTCGTACGGCCAATATCCGCGTGCTCTTCACCGAGCTGGATATGGAAAACCGTTATGTAACCGTGATTGAAGAGGTGACCGGTATCGGTATTTACCATTTCTCGCACATGACCTATGGCGACTATGATGTGGACATGGTATCCAGAGAGATGGAGCATAACCTGTCCACGCTGGCTAAGGCTCTGAAAATAGCTGTGTCCGCGCCATGAAAATCAAAGGACCCGCTGTTGAACTGATCAACCTGTCGCTGCAACTCAATCGGGTGATACTGCTTGAGCCACTCAGTGCACATTTCAAACCCGGTCGGATGCATGCAATAACCGGACCCAATGGAGCTGGCAAGTCGTCACTGATCAAGTGTCTGTTGGGGTTGATGCCACATTCAGGGCAGATTCGGCGACATTGGCCAGGTCGTCCCGGAAACATTGCCTATGTGCCCCAGCAAACGGCCTTTGAACCCTCATTACCGGTAACAATTGAAGAGTTTATGTTGACATCAGTGACGCGCTGGCCGATGTTTTTCAAGCGTAAAGTCGCTGAACAGCAACGTATTAGTCGGTTATTGCAGCGGGTCGGTCTGGAAAACAAGCAGCATTTACGTCTCGGGCAGCTCTCGGGTGGTGAGCGTCAGCGGCTTTTGTTTGCGCAGGCCTTGGAGCGAGACAGTCATCTATGGTGTATCGATGAACCTATGACCGGCCTGGACCAGTCAGGTCAATCGCTGATGACTGCTGAAATGATCAGGTTGCGTGATCAGGGCGCAACGCTTTTCGTGGTGCATCATGATATGGACTGGATCAAACGTCATGCTGATGAGCTATGGGTCATTGAAGACGGTCTTAAGCATCATGAGTTGCTGTGTCAGCCCAGCCGACTTCAGGCCGTTGAGTCGGCTGACATTGAAGAGGTGTTTGCCTAATGGAAGCACTTCGTCAATTGACTTTTACCCTGTATGAATCCGGCTATCTGCCGGAAATGTTCCAGTATAGCTTTCTGACCAATGCCTTGGTGGCGGCCTGTATCATGGGCCCGTTGCTGGGAGCTCTAGGACCGCTGGTGGTGGTTAAACGCCTGGCGTTTTTTTCTGAAGCGGTAGGGCATGGTGCGCTGACAGGTGTCGCTATCGGCATTTTGCTGGGCGAGCCAGTTACTCAACCACTGGTGGCACTGTTTTGTTTTTGCACCCTGTTTGCCTTGCTGCTGCATTGGATTAAAAGCCGAACACAAATCCCTTATGATGCCTTGGTGGGGGTGTTTCTGTCGTTTGCCATCGCACTCGGTGCCGCTTTACTGCTTTATGTAGCCAAGCGTGTGAACGTACATATTCTCGAAAATGTGTTGTTCGGCTCCATCCTGACGGTACGGGATATGGATATACTGGTACTGTTGGTCATCGCGGCGTTTTCTATCGGTTTGCTGTTGTATTCAGGTAACCGGGCGTTGCTCGCCAGTTTGTCACCTGATCTGGCGCGTACCCGTGGTGTGCCTGTCCGCCTCTATGATTATGCCTTTGTATTACTGATTGCCTTAGTTACCGTCGCCTCGGTCAAAGTTGTCGGCGCGATATTGGTAGGAGCGCTGTTACTCATACCGGCAACGGCTGCACGCCTGATCAGCCGTAATGGCCGAGAGTTTTTCTGGTATTCAGTCGTGTTTTCAACCTTCAGTTGCCTGCTGGGTATTTTGTTACCCATGGCAGGCACCTTGCCGATTCCTTCCGGTGCCGCAATCGTGATGATTGCCTCTGCCTGTTTTATTATTGCTTTGGGAATACGTCGATGGAGAAGTATACAATGAAATCTTTCTGGTCACTGATCACGCTGATAACCTTGCTGATACCTTTTTCTGTGCAAGCAGCCGAAGGTCGGGTGGTCAGTGTTGCACCGGTTGCACACTTGATTGCTGCTGAACTGTTGCAGGAAACCGGCATAGATACAGAGTTTCTGGCTCCCGCGCGTTTACCGATTAACCGCATTCCTGGCTGGCTTCGCCAGGTCGATGCTAGCGAACTGGAATCAGCCGATGTGGTACTGACGATTGAGTCGGTATGGCCGTCGTTGCAGCTTTACCCCTTAATGCGCTCTGTCTCTATTCAGGTCGTACCCATTGATCTGGCAACCGAGCTGGCTCCAGGGGGTGCGCGCGTGTTGATGCATCCGGATGCGGGGGAGAGTGAATATTTCTGGTTGGATTTAAATAACCTGACCCAAATGATTAATGTGGCAGCCAAGGATCTGGCGCGTGTCTGGCCGGAAGAGTCAGGTACTATTGAGCGTAACCGTTTTGACCTTCAGCGCGCTATTCAGCGCACCCAGATACGCATTGACGGCTACCTGCTAGCGCGTGAGTTTGAGACTCTCAGCCTGGCTGATGAACGATTGATGCCCTTGGCCCAGTCTCTGGGTATGCCTATCAGTGAGACTGGCAATAACCTGCGTTTGAGTATGGCTGCAGGCGAAGATCAGCATCCTGAATGGCTGATTGATCCACTGCATCGTGTGGGTGCTGATTCTATCAAGGATTGGCTGATCACGCTGGAAACAGGGCTTCAGGCTGACTAGAGATGAGGATGTCTGCTTCAACTTCTGTTTCAACGACCTTACCCAAGGTCAATCGCTGGGTACGCTGGCTGCATATATACAGTGCGGCACCGGTATTATTGTCGATGCTGTTTTTTGCCATTACCGGTTTTTTTCTGAATCATCCAGACTTGCCGCTGGGTGAAACGCGTACCAAGCAGCTCGAACTTGAAATACCTGCCGCCATCGCCGCGCAGGACTGGCAGGCTAACAAAACACTCTATAGCCTCAGCATTCTTGGCTGGTTGGATGAGTCGCACGCTATTCGAGGCGTCAAAATAGAGATCGAATGGGAAGAGTCAGATGATCTGTTGATGATCGTTTTGGAAGGTCCAAACGCCAGCCAAACGATTGAGGTATTTCCGGAAGAAGGCCTGGTGGATGTTTTCACACTGTCCTTGCCTGTGATGCATATGCTCAACAATCTGCATCGAGTAAAAAGTGTCAGCGAAAGCTGGCGTTTGTTTTCGGATATTTCTGCGATTCTTATGCTGATTTTCTGCCTGACGGGGCTCTGGCTGTTGTTTGTAAACAAACTTCAGCGTGTTGCCTCTGTGACCTGGGTGACGCTGGGTAGTGGTGTATTCATGACTATCATTTATTTAATGCATTAACGATGACGATGACTGCCGCGCTGATGCAAAAAACAGCCTTCTGGCTAGCCAGCCATCTGGCACGCCTACTTTGGCTGGTATTAGGAGTCGCAGTACTGCTGCTGGGTGTGCTATTGCAACTCAGATTGGAAGGGCGGCTGAATCTTGAGGTAAACCCCACACTACAGATAGAAACCTTCGGTGTCCTGGGTAGGCATTGGTTGGGGCACTTGCACACCCTGTCTATCGTCGGACTTGAGGGGCACATTACCCATCTGTTCACCGTCACGGAAATGCGGGTATTGAACATCCTGCAGCAACTGTTCCGCCTGGGCGTGGTGTTTTTGTCGCTGGTCTTACTGTTGCTGTGTATGGCTGATTATCGCCGCTATTGGCGCCATATACTGCTGATGGTGGTGTTTCTGATCGTCATGCAGACCACCCAGCTGTTTTTTCTGCTGGGCTCAGGTACCACAACACCGGTGATGGATGTCACTAAATTATCACTCGTGCTGTTGCTCAGTCTTTGGGCTCGGCCTTATCTGCAGTTACATGATTCGGCCAGCAAGCCATTCCTGATTGCCTATGCCAGCCAGACCGGCAGTGCCAAGCAACTGGCAACTCAATTGCATCAATCTATATGCAGTCAGGCCGACCTGCGCTGCTTGTCAAAACTGACGCCTCAGTGTCTGAGTCAATATGATGCGATAGGCTTTGTGGTCAGCACCTGTGGCAAGGGTGAAGCGCCGGATTCAGCGATTTCCTTTATGCATTCAATGCAGTCGCTGTCACCTCACACTCGGCTAGCCGATTTCAGTGTGCTGGCTTTGGGGGATCGGCACTATGCTGATTTTTGCGCATTCGGCTACCGGCTAGAGCAACTTCTGACGGAAAAAGGGATGCGCTGCATTGCCCCCTTGGTTGCAGTGGATCAAATGGACCTGACGGCAGTAAATAGCTGGTGGGAAAGCATATCTGTCTATCTGGGTCAGGAGTCCCAGTCCATAGAGATAGATTATGAACAGTTTGATGTGCTGCAGAATCACTGCTTGAATCCGGCGCAGTCATACCGTCACGTACACCATCTGCGCTTGGCTAAACAGGGTCTGGCGTATCAGCCAGGTGATGTATTGGCAGTAAAACCACGCATACAACAAGCGACATTGCTATCACGCCTATCGAAACAAGGCTGGGCCGCAGATACACAGGTGATCTATCAGGGAGAACCAGTGTTATTGCTGGATCTTTTACAACGACTCGACTGGACCGACCAGGTGGCTGAAGACCCGCAGCAGTTGATCGATCAACTCAAGCCGATCCATGAACGCCTCTATTCCATAGCCTCCTGTGAGCAGGGACAAGTAGACCTGCTGGTGCGCCAGCATATCAGGGCTGACGCCAGTGTTGGCAATGCATCTGGCTATCTCTGTAGCTTGGCAACAGGGGACCAGGTAGAAGCCAGTGTTCGGGCACATCCCGGGTTTCGTTTACCCGGCGATGTACCTTTGATTTTGATTGGTGCCGGCACCGGGATTGCTCCGTTTATCGGTTTTCTGGCTCAAAAGCAGCAATGGCAATCCAAAACGGGCAATTGGCTGTTTTTTGGCGAGCAGTTCTCCCAGCAGGATGCCTATTTTGCCGATGAACTGACCCGCTTCCAGGAAGCACGAATACTGACACGCCTTGATTGCGCCTGGTCACGCGAAGCAGGGGAGTATGTACAGGACAGGTTGCGTCTGCATCATCTGGCATTGCATGAATGGGTGGTGCAGAAAGGCGCACATGTGTTTGTTTGTGGCAGTCAGTCAGGTTTTGGCGAGTCGGTTTTGCGGGTGTTAGAGGAGATTTTTCCGGATGAGGAGCTGGCGGGGCGGTTGCATACAGATTTGTATTGATGCAAGACTGAGAAATGTTGGTGCCACACAGGGTAGTGGTATTGCTTTGGTGTGATGCGTTGGGCTGGGCTTGTACCTTGCTGGGGTGGTGGTATCGCTTTGGTGGGACACGCTTTTCGTCATCCTGACCGCTCGGCTGCCGCCTTCCCTGGCGGCAGGCGGTCCCACCAAAGCGATACCACCACCCCCGCTGAAACCCTGTGCCAGTTTTAAGCCGACTTTATGCTGGCACCCAAGTTGGTGAGGGCTGATGGGATCGGAGCTGGCTGACCCTGTGCGCCAGGGACGGCGCACTGGAGCCCCCAGGGATGGGTTCACGGCGTGTCAGCCAGATCCGATCCCATTAGCCCATTAGCCCATTAGCCCATTAGCCCTCGACCCTAGGCACATCATGTTAGGTGAAAGGTTGTTTGTTATAGTGTAACATTCGCCATATTCCCTGATGTTCTGATGAACCGACACGCTTTTTAACCGAGACATCTTATGACTGCCAGCCCCAAAAAAACACTTATACCTGTAACCCTGCTGACCGGTTTTCTCGGCAGTGGAAAAACCACCTTACTGAACCAACTAGTACAGCAGCCTGAGTTTTCCGATGCGTTGATCATCATTAACGAGTTTGGTGAGATGTCGCTCGATCATATGCTGGTAGCACATTCCACTGAGAATGTAATCATGGAAATGGGTAACGGCTGTCTCTGCTGTACCATTCGTGGTGATCTGGTGAAGACACTTCGAGATATTACCTGGCGTTTTTCGCGTGGGGGAGAGCGTCATTTCAGTCGTGTGTTAATTGAAACTACCGGATTGGCAGATCCAGCACCTATTCTGCATACCTTGATGACCCACCCGCAAATTGCGTCGCGGTACCGCTTGGATGGTGTGGTGACCTTAGTGGACGCCTGCGCCGGGCAACATACACTCGATCAGCACCCCGAAGCCATTAAGCAAGCGGCTGTGGCTGATGTGTTGCTGCTGTCAAAGCAGGACCTGGTTACGGATCAGGACTATCAGTTACTGCAACAACGTCTGCGTAAAATCAATCCCGCTGCACCTCAGTGGTCGGTGAGTCAGGGGGAGGCGAGTGCTGAAAAATTACTGGATCTGGGACTTTTCTCATCCTCTGGAAAAACAGCTGATGTCGAGCGTTGGCTGCGTGAAGAGGCGTTTGCTGATACACCTCACGTTGATAAAACACCTTCCCACTGTGGCCACGAACACCATCACGGCCATGACCATGACCATCATCATGATGTGAATCGCCATGATGATCATATTCGCGCTTTCTGCTTTGCTATTGAGACGCCGTTAACCGAACAGCAGTTAACCACCTGGTTAGAAGTGCTGATGAGCTTTATGGGTGAAAACATCCTGCGGGTTAAAGGCATACTGAATATTAAGGATCAGGACAGGCCGCTGGTTATTCATGGCGTACAACATATTTTTCATCCACCCGTGCCGCTTCCAGCCTGGCCAACTGAGGATCGTCGTTCCCGGTTGGTGTTTATTACCCGGGATATAGGGCGTGAGACAGTGGAAGGGGCTTTGAAGGCCTTGACGGGTATTGAGGGCTGAGGTTTTTAACTATATATCTGAAAGGTGAAAGGGCCAGATGAATGCATCTGCCCCCCCCCCCCCCCCGATTATCGGCGATCACTTAAACTGAAGCTAACGGGTAAGGTGATTACCAGTTGATTAGCACTGATGCTGGATGGAAAGGCTGGTAAAGGGGCTGCCCGTTCCAACATCTCCAGAACTTCACGATCCAGTAAGTTATGGCCGCTGCTATTAACTATACGCGCATTCAGTATCTCTCCGCTGCGATTCAGCGTAAATTCAACTTCTGCAACACCTTCCCGACGTTGACGCCGTGCCATCATGGGGTAGCGTTTATGCTGTCCAAGGTAATGACTTAGTTGGATAAAATAATTTGCTTCTGCGGCCGGATCGCCACCGGTATCGATGACTTCATCACTACCTTGTGTATGCGCACCGGCTGTGCTCGCCTGGCTGGTGTTTTCGTCAGCCTCGTTGTCACTATCACCTGACTGGTCCGATGCAACCTCTGCAACTCTATCGGCCTGTACCGGGTTGGGTTGTGGTGCCGGTTGAGGTCTGGGCTGTGGCACAGGTTCTGGCTTTGGCTCAGGAACTGGTTCTGGCTCAGGAACTGGTTCTGGCTCAGGCTCGGGAATAGTCTCAGGTTCTGGTTCAGGAATGGGTTCCGGCTCAGGTTCTGGAATGGGTTCTGGCTCCGGTATAGGTTCTGGCTCGGGTTCAGGAATGGGTTCAGGTTCCGGAATAGGATCGGGCTCGGGTTCAACCGGTGTGTCAGCTTGGGGATCTGGGGTTTCCAACGGCTCTTCAAACTCATCAGTGGTGGCCGCTGATGCAGCTTCGGATTCGGCGGCATCCATAAGGTCACCGGCAGCGGCAAGGCTGACACTCACACCAGCCAACCCAGGCTGTATGGCGTTGTCAGCAGGAGGCTCGCGGTTGAGTATCCAGGCCAATACCAGGCTCAAATGCAGGAGTAGCGCAATTATAAACGCGATAATGCCGTGGCGTTTTGTCAAAGTCATGAGGCTGTGCTTGTCTGGCGGGTATAGAGGGTAATCTGTTTCATGCCGGTTTCAGTCAGCAATTGCAGTAAGGGTTTAAGACGCGAGGCGGTAGCCTGTGCATCAATTTTCAGGGCTAACTGAACCTGAGCGCTTTCCTCAGCAAGAGAGCTAAGTTCCTCTCTGAGCGCTTCGGGGGTAATCAACTGATTATTGAGCGCAAGGGCGCCATCCGCATCCATCAGCAATTCATATTCGAGCGTTACGGTGGGGGCCTGCACTTCTGAACTGGGAGGCATGACCTGAAGAGCATCCGTTGCCGTAATCTGACCGGCAAGCATAAAAAAAATCAGCATCAGAAACACAATGTTAATCAGCGGAATGACATTATCTTCATTACCGCTACTAGACGGCTTTGCAGGGAACAGTTTCATCACTAACGGTCCGTATTCAGTGAGACGCCCTCGGCACCCAGGCGCTTGAGACGGTCAAGGGTTGAAACTATCTGTTGCACGTCGGCCTCATCGGCAGTGAACAGAATGACAGCGGCATCGGTGTGATCAGCCAGAAGCAGTTTGAGTGATGCATCTTCATCTGCAGTAAATGTCTGTTGCAGTGCACTCAGCTCTCCTTCCGCATTCAATTTGATCAGTAGGGGCGGCGTATCATTGCTGCGGCTGCTGGACTGGGACGGGGCTGAAACAGCCAGTTCCATGTTGTGCCATTTAATAAAACTGGATGTCAGCATAAAAAACAGCAGCAGAATGAAAACCACATCGATCAAGGGGGTCAGGCTTAAGGGTTTGCGCCGTTTCCCCGATTGAAGATTAAGCTGCATTAATGGCTCCATCTGCAGTTTTCCAGTCTTCGCCGGATTTCTGTGACTGTTGAGTCGCGCCGGGAATGTACGGATCTAAGCAGTTGCGAGTGAACACACTGGTAATCAGAATTTCCATATCATGTGCAATACGTTCTGTTTTGCGCTCTAATGTGCTGTGAGCCAGAAACACGGGAATGGCTACGATAAGGCCAGCAGCCGTGGTCAGCAGTGCTTGCCAGATACCGCCAGATAGTACGCTGGGATCGACCTGGTTGCCTGCTAGTTCCATTTGCTGAAACGCTACGATCATACCCAATACTGTTCCCAGAAGACCTAGCAGTGGGCTTAGGTTGGCAATGACTTCGAGCGGGCGCAGAAATGAACGCAGGTTTTCCATCTCTATAGAAGCTAATCGACTAAGTTCTTCGCGTAGCTGTGGTGTATCACCTTTTTGATGTACCCCGCGCATGGCTGTACCGATCAGGCGAGGAAGTGCCTGGCGGCTGGAATTCAACTGCTCAATAGCTAAGGATTGTTTCCCCTGGTTCCAGCTCGTTAGTGCATTGAGTGTTTTTCGCTTGCCACCTGCGCCAGTGACTGACAGTTGCCAGAATTTCAATAATATCAGTGTCAGTGCGAATACAGAGAAAACACAGAGTATCCAGACAACGGGTCCGCCTACATCTAGAAGATTGACGAGTGTATCCAACTGACTGGGTGCGGGTTCAGCCACAGAGGGGAGCAGAGTGCTATCCAGCAACTCTGGAGCACTCAATAGATCCGGCGTTGTCAGGGGATCGAGGATTTGCGTTGTCAAAGGATCCATGTCCGGGGTTGCCAGAGTCTCAGATGTTTCCAGTGGTAATTCTGTGGTTTCCATAGTCACTCGCAATCTTGGTCATTAGTGTCATACGAATGATAAACGTTACCATTACAATTTTCAAACCCAGAGTAAGGGTATTTATGCATAATAGGAAATGTGAACGGGGATGAGTTAGGGCCGATAGATCTAAAGGAGGCTATCGGCCATGAGAATATGAAAGGAAATTAAGGGTTAAGTTGAGCGGCAGCTTCCAGTGTATTTTCCATCAGACTTGCCACAGTCATGGGGCCAACGCCACCGGGAACGGGGGTGATCCATGCGGCGCGTTCAGCAGCTGGCGTATACTCAATATCGCCGACAACACTGCCATCTTCCAGTCTGTTGATACCCACATCAATAACGATTGCACCCGGCTTAATCCAGTCACCCTTGACTATGCCTGGTTTACCAACACCGACGACGACTATATCGGCACGTCTTACGTGGGCTTCCAAATCGCGGGTAAAGCGGTGTGTAGTAGTTGTGGTACAACCTGCCAGCAGTAGTTCAAGCGTCATAGGGCGTCCGACAATGTTAGACGCGCCTACAATAACGGCTTCCTGTCCGTACAGGTCAACACCAGTAGACTTCAGTAACGTCATAATACCCTTGGGTGTGCAGGGGCGTAGTGCCGGGATGCGCTGTGCCAACCGGCCCAGGTTGAAAGCATGAAAGCCATCAACGTCTTTATCCGGGCGAATACGTTCAATGATGGCGGTAGTGTCGAGCTGTTCAGGTAGGGGGAGTTGTACCAGAATACCATCGGTACCAGGGTCTGCGTTTAGCGTGTCAATCAGCTCTATCAGTGCTTGTTGGGTGATGTCTGAGGATAATTCGTAGGCCGTTGACTCAATGCCTACATCTTTACAGGCCTGTTTTTTATGCTTGACGTAGATGTGTGAGGCGGGGTCTGCTCCTACCAGTACCACAGCAAGGCAGGGCGGACGTTTGCCTTCGGCATTGCGTTTGTCTATATCCGCTTTGACCTGGTGACGTACTTGTTGTGCAATTTGTTTACCATCGATAATTTGCGCGCTCATTGTCGGAAAAGGGCCCCAGAGTTGAATCATAAAATAGCGGATAGTTTCTCATAAAAGCAGCACGGCATAAATACGAACTCTACTTATGTGTAAACGACACACTGACTAATAACGCTTTTTACGCTAAATTTAAATTTAGTCTTGACGCATTCTAATCTCTAACTTAGGATACGCACCTCTTCTGAAACGGGTTACTCGCCTTGGGCAGAAGTGGTCAGGCTTAAAATGCGCCCGTAGCTCAATCGGATAGAGCAACGGCCTTCTAAGCCGTAGGTTGCAGGTTCGAGTCCTGCCGGGCGCGCCAGTAACCTGACCGAGCAAAAAAAGAGATATTATGGTGGGCGTAGCTCAGTTGGCAGAGCTCCGGATTGTGATTCCGGCGGTCGTGGGTTCAAGCCCCATCGTCCACCCCAATCTCTCTTGCAGTTAGCGGACGTGGTGGAATTGGTAGACACGCCAGATTTAGGTTCTGGTGCCGTAAGGTGTGAGAGTTCGAGTCTCTCCGTCCGCACCATTTTAAAAGTCAAACAAGCAATGTTATGGTGGGCGTAGCTCAGTTGGCAGAGCTCCGGATTGTGATTCCGGCGGTCGTGGGTTCAAGCCCCATCGTCCACCCCATATCTTGTTAGTTTTCGCTACTATTCTCCTTCTATTTCCCTGTCGTCTGTTTTGTTATAATACCGACTCTTATTTGCCAAATTGCCGTATTTACTTGACTATCTGTCGGAGTTCGCGGAAAATTTCGCGCTTTAGAATTCGGGTTTGACGTACGGCCTTCTTGCCAGCAATTATGTATGTTGGCGATTGGATTTTACAGGCAGACCATCTTTTTTGCGGCAATGTATTTTTGTGAGGAATTCCATGCAAGTTTCTGTTGAAACGACTTCCGGCCTTGAGCGTCAGGTTACTATCACTGTTCCGGCTGCACGTATTGATCAGGATGTTAATAAGCAGGTTCAGCAGCAGGCGCGTAGCCGTCGTCTGGATGGCTTTCGTCCGGGCAAAGTACCGACCTCTGTTATCAAGCGTATGTTTGGTAAATCTATTCGTTCCGACGTCCTCAGCCAGGTTGTTCAGGAAACTTTCTATCAGGCCGTTGATCAAGAAAAGCTAATGCCTGCTGGCACGCCTAATATTCAGTTCAACAAAGACGTAGAAGGTGAAGATCTGGAATATGTTGCAACCTTTGAGGTGTATCCAGAAATCGCACTGGCTGATTTCTCTGGCGCTGAAATTGAGAAGCTGTCAGCTGATATCACTGACGCCGATCTGGATGAGATGATCAACACGCTGCGTAAGCAGCAGGGCGACTGGGAAGCCGTTGAGCGCGCTGCAGTTGAAGGTGATCGCCTGAATATCGATTTTGAAGGCTTTATCGATGGTGAAGCATTCGACGGTGGTAAAGCTGAAGCCATGGATCTTGTGCTGGGCTCTGGCAGCATGATTCCAGGTTTTGAAACCGGCCTGGTGGGTGTTTCCAGCGGTGATGAAACTGAGCTGAACGTCACGTTCCCGGAAGATTACCACGCTGAGAACCTGAAAGGTAAAGCCACTGTCTTCAAAGTGAAGGTAAATAGTGTTTCTGCACAGAAGTTGCCTGAGCTGAATGAAGAGTTCTTTGCCCGTTTCGGTATTGAAGAAACGAGCGTTGACGGTTTCCGCAGTGAAGTGAAGAAAAATATGGCACGCGAACTGAAGCATGCCCTTAAGACCAAGCTGAAAGATCAGGTTTTTTCTCAACTGACTGAACTGAATCAGATTGATATTCCTGCTGCGTTGATTGATCGTGAAATTGATGTATTGCGTCGTCAGGCTGTACAGCAGTTTGGCGGTCCAGATGCTAAGATCGATCCGAACATGCTGCCTAAAGACATGTTTACAGACCAGGCTAAGCGCCGCGTTTCTGTGGGTCTTCTGATGCAAGAACTCATCAAAGTCAATAAGATAGAGCCTTCTGATGAGAAGGTACGTGCAACTGTTGAAGAAATGGCAGAAACCTACCAGGATCCTCAGGAAGTTATTGATTACTATTATGGTAATCAAGAAATCCTGAACCAGATTAAAGGGCTGGTTCTGGAAGAGCAGGTTGTTGAACATCTGCTTGAAACTGCTAAAGTGATCGAAAAGCAGGTTAGTTACGAAGAAGCTATCAAACCAGCGCAGCGTGGTGAAGCAGCTGAGTAAACACCACTTTCAGTGGGTGTGAAGTTGCTCTGAAAAACGACAGCGGGTTGCCGGCTGTCGTTTTTTCACTTTATATAGACTATATTTTTGCACTGGTTATCAGGAGAATATTACATGTCAGAGATTTTCACCGGACGCAGTGAAATCAGTAATGCCGGCGGCTTGGTGCCAATGGTTGTTGAGCAGAGTGCACGAGGCGAGCGGGCCTACGATATTTATTCCCGTCTTCTGAAAGAGCGTGTTATTTTTCTGGTGGGGCAGGTTGAAGACCATATGGCCAACCTGATCGTGGCGCAGTTGTTGTTTCTGGAAGCTGAAAACCCTGAAAAAGATATCCACCTTTATATCAATTCCCCGGGTGGTTCGGTTTCAGCCGGTATGGCTATTTACGATACCATGAATTTTATTCAGCCGAATGTCAGTACCATGTGTATCGGGCAGGCTGCCAGTATGGGAGCTTTTCTGCTCGCCGGTGGAACCCAGGGTAAGCGGTTTGCACTGCCCAACGCCCGCGTCATGATTCATCAGCCACTGGGTGGTTACCAAGGCCAGGCTACGGATATAGAAATTCATACCCGTGAAATTCTTAAAATCCGTGAAAAACTGAACCGTCATCTGGCGCAACATACCGGACAGGACATAGAAACCATCTCACGTGATACGGAACGTGATAATTTTATGGACCCAGAGACCGCCAAGGCTTATGGTTTAATAGATCAGGTGCTGGAAAAACGCGTGGTTACTCCTTAAGTAGCGGCCTGAGTTGTAAAGCGCACTGGTTTAAAGCCAGTGCTGTAATCGAATAGTTTTGAGGTATCACAATGTCGGATGAGACAAGCGGAAAAGGTGAAAGCAGCAAGCTGTTTTGTTCCTTCTGCGGTAAAAGTCAGGACGAAGTACGCAAGCTGATAGCTGGACCTTCTGTCTTTATCTGTGACGAGTGCGTAGATCTGTGTAACGACATCATTCGTGAAGAAATACAGGATACAGTCGAAGGTGAGGTGTCTGAAAAGCTGCCGTTGCCAGCTGAGCTTAAACACGCTCTGGACGAATATGTGATTGGGCAGGAGCGCGCTAAGAAAGTATTGGCTGTGGCGGTATACAACCACTACAAGCGTCTGAAGCTGAAAGAGAAGAAACCGGAAATCGAGCTTAACAAAAGTAATATTCTGCTCATCGGTCCAACCGGTAGTGGTAAAACGCTGCTGGCTCAGACTCTGGCACGTTTGCTCAATGTACCCTTTACCATTGCTGATGCGACCACGCTGACTGAAGCCGGTTATGTCGGTGAAGATGTTGAAAACATTATCCAAAAGCTACTGCAGAAGTGTGATTATGATGTTGAGCGGGCACAGATAGGTATTGTCTATATTGACGAAATTGACAAGATTTCTCGCAAGTCAGACAATCCGTCCATCACCCGTGATGTATCTGGTGAAGGGGTTCAGCAGGCATTGCTCAAGCTGATCGAAGGTACCGTCGCGTCTGTGCCGCCACAGGGTGGACGCAAACATCCGCAGCAAGAGTTTCTGCAGGTGGATACCTCCAATATTCTCTTTATTGTTGGTGGTGCATTTGCCGGGCTGGAAAAAATCATTCGTGATCGTAGTGAACGCAGCTCTATTGGTTTCAATGCTATCGTTAAGAGCAAAGATGAGAAAAACCTCACCGAAGTGCTGCACAACGTTGAATCGGAAGATCTGGTCAAGTTTGGCCTGATCCCCGAGTTTGTCGGTCGTCTGCCGATGATTGCCACTCTATCTGAGTTGGATGAGGAAGCACTTATTTCGATTCTGACTGAGCCTAAAAACAGCTTAACCAAGCAATATGCTGCTCTGTTTGAGATGGAAGGTGCTGAAATTGACTTCCGCAAAGAAGCGCTGCGTTCGGTCGCTAAGAAGGCACTGGAGCGTCGTACCGGTGCGCGTGGTTTGCGCTCCATTCTGGAAGCCACCTTGCTGGATATCATGTATCAACTGCCTGCAATGAAAAACGTGTCTAAGGTAGTTATTGATGAAGGCGTGATTGAAGGCACTTCAGAGCCAATCCTGATTTACGAAAATCAGGAGCATGCCAAGGTGTCACCGGATAATTGATGCTGACGCTAGTTCTCTGACAAACCCGGCCAAGTTGCCGGGTTTGTTTTATCTGTAGATTACCCATCAACCCATAGGTCAGTTACACTGGATGCAAGCTTTTTAACGAGGGCATGTCCATGTGGTTGTCTATTTCTTGTAAAGAGCGTCCCTTGCAGTGGTTGGGTACGGCTTTGATCATGTTGAGTTTCAGTGTTTCTGCGGCTTCCGCTGTGCCGGTACAGGATACGGCGGCTATCGCACCGGAAAGGGCGAGTGGATTTACCGTTAAATCTCCGGTTGAAACCCAGCGCTTTGCTGTCGCTGCCGCCAATCCGCTGGCAACAGAAGCGGGCTATCAGATAATACAGGCTGGAGGCTCGGCGATAGATGCGGCTGTAGCAATACAAGCTGTGCTGACACTGGTGGAGCCTCAGTCCAGTGGCATAGGGGGTGGGGCGTTCCTTATGTATTCAGATGGCCAGCAGATAATCGCCTATGATGGCCGTGAAACAGCACCTGCTGCTGTTGACGAAACTCTGTTTCTGGATGATCAGGGCAACCCGCTGGAGTTTATGGATGCCGTAGCCAGTGGGTTGTCCGTCGGTGTGCCGGGTGTGTTGAAAATGCTGGAGCAGGCTCACCGTGAGCAGGGTCAGCTTGATTGGGAAGTGTTATTTCAGCCAGCTATTCGTTTAGCGGAGCAAGGGTTTGCTGTTAGCCCGAGACTGCATCAGTTGCTTAGCAGTGAACAGCATTTGCAACAGGATCCGCTGGCGGCTGCTTTTTACTATGATGACCAGGGTGAGCCCCACCCAGTTGGCTATTTGCTAAGGAACCCGGCACTTGCCAACATCCTGAAACGTATAGCGAGCGAGGGCAGTGAAGCTTTTTACCAGGGGGATGTTGCTGCGGACCTGGTTGCGCGCGTGCGCCAGCATTCGAGGCACCCTGGTAGGCTGAGTGAAGAAGACCTGGCCGCCTATCTACCCTTGCGTCGAGAGCCTATCTGCACCCTCTGGCAGCGCTACCGTATCTGCGGTTTTCCGCCACCGTCTTCCGGGCATCTGACGCTTATGCAGATTCTGGGGATTCTCGAGCATTTGCCTCAGCAGCCAGGTCTGGATGACACGGGATTGCCATCAGAGGCCTGGTTGCATCAGTTTCTGGAAGCGTCGCGGCTGAGCTTTGCTGACCGGGCGATGTATATTGCTGATCCGGATTTTGTTGAAGCGCCCGGCGGGAGCTGGCAGCACTTGTTACAGCCAAGCTATCTGAAGTCACGTGCTGCCCTGATCGGATCAGCCAGTATGGGAAGTGGTGGAGCCCGGGCGGGTGAGCCTTTCGTGATCACCACAGCCTATGCGCCTCAACCTGAGCAACCAGAGTATGGCACCAGTCATATCAGCATCGTCGATGCAGACGGGCGAGCGCTGGCTATGACAACAACGATAGAGTCAGCATTTGGCGCACGTATTTTGGCTGATGGGGGGACGGGACTGGATGGTGGTTACCTGCTTAACAATGAATTGACCGACTTTTCGTTTCAATCCCAGGATGCACAGGGCCGCCCGATTGCTAATCGGGTAGAGCCTGGCAAGCGCCCACGCTCCAGTATGAGCCCGACCCTGGTATTTGATGCTGAGTCCGGTGAATTGGTCGCCAGTCTGGGGTCGCCAGGGGGCGCGGCGATTATTCACTATACCGCGAAAACCCTGGTTGCGATGCTGGATTGGCGGTTAGATGCGCAGGCCGCCATCAGTTTGCCTCATGCTATTACCCTGGGTGGCCCTGTTTATCTTGAGCAGGGACGCTTTTCTGCCGTCTTGTTGGAAGCCTTGCGGTCACGTGGTCATGATGTCAGTGAACGTGAATTAACCAGTGGTTTACAGGTGATTAAGGTGATACCTACAGGGTTCAGTGGTGGGGCCGACCCTCGCCGAGAGGGTGTGGTACTCGGCGATTGATTGCATTCTATAGATAACAGATTTTATAATTTTAGAGTATAAAGGAATTGATCGGAATGGATGTCCACTGTTTGGCTGTGCCGCCATAGGAGACAAGTATGCATTCTGATTCACCTCTGGTATCTGTTGAATGGCTAGTCCAAAATCTGGATAACCCAAAACTACTGTTGCTGGATGCCAGTATGGACCAGGTTGTAGGCACGGCGCCGCTGGTGTACGAGCAGTGCTGTTGTATTCCTGGGGCACGCCAATGCGACCTGGAAAATCGATTCATTGACAAAGACAGTCCACTGCCACATACCTTGCCGTCAGAAACCGTATTTACCCAACAGGCACAGAGGTTGGGTATTAATGCTGACAGTATCATCGTGATTTATGATAACCAGGGGATTTATGCTGCACCGCGAGCCTGGTGGATGTTTCGTATCATGGGGCATGAGCAGGTCTATGTTGTTGATGGTGGCTTGCCGGAGTGGCAGCGTCAGGGGCATGCGACAGGGTCGGAGTTTGCTCAGGCTTCCAGGCCAGGTGATATTCAAGGTGTTTTTCAGCCGCAGCGGGTCTGTTCCTGTGCCCAGTTACTGAATTCACTGGGAGCACCCCATACCGAGATTATCGATGCCCGTTCAGAGGCACGCTTTTATGGTCAAGCTCCTGAGCCGCGTCCCGGTTTGCGTGGCGGTCATATACCAGGATCGGTCAATCTACCCTTTCTTGACTTGATGCAAGGCTTTAGGTTTTTACCTCGATCAATGCTTGCGGAGAGGTTCGCCGCCTGCGGGGTTAGTTCGGAGGATCGACTAATTTTCTCTTGTGGATCAGGTATTACGGCTTGTATCGTACTCTTGGCTGCAGCGGTTGTCGGGTATCAATCTCTTGGTCTGTATGATGGTTCCTGGAGTGAGTGGGGTGCAAATCACCAACTTCCGATAGACTGAGCAGCTACTCGGGGTTGATGAGAATGGCGTTGATATATCGCCTATTCCGCCCCTGTTCTTAAACAAAAAAGGAAGCGCGATGCTGTCATTTTTACAGGGTTTTTCAATTGGCTTGGCGCTTATGTGCGGACCTTGGCTGTTGACAGGTTTGCTGAATCCCGGGCTGGTGTTGCCTGGTGGGCGTGCTGAACGTATTCGAGTGATCAAGCGTTATGCCTTCGTGTTGCCATTTTTGTGTTTTCTGCTTGGGCTTACTTCCCTGTGGGGGGGCTTTGGTCCAAGTCTCCCTGGCTGGTTATCAGGGTTGGGTATTTTGTTTGTCTGGGTGCCGGTAGAGCGTGGTATAAGAGGTTATATTGAAAGATTTAAGCAACGACAACATGCAAAGCGGGTAAAAGCTGAGCAGAAAGTCTGGCAGCAGGAGCGTGCAACAACCAGTCTGGATTTGGATGCGGCTGCAGCCCAGGCCGATCCTCTTGTGGCTAAGCTTCAGGCTATGAAGCGGAAACTCAAGCAGGTGCAGTTGGATGCATCACAGCCCGATCGTTTCTACACCCGATACATCAAACTGCAGAGCTTGCTTGAACAGCGTTTTGAACCAGGCGAGCTAGCGATACAGCGGGCTCAATCCCTGATTCAGGATGTCTATCAAAGTGTCATTCGTCGGCTGCAACATCAAGCTGATTTGCAGCAGCAATGCTTGTCGCTGGATCCTGAATTCATTCGTCGTAAGCTTGATAATCCGGCAACAGCCCCGTCGGAACGTGATGCTCTGCAAGCACGCTGGGTGTTGGTGGATAACATCTATCAGCAGCAATCACAGTTGCACGCAGAAAATGAGAAGACCCTAACAGCTCTGGATACAACCAGTATGGCGTTAATGCAGTTGCAAACCCAGGATCCAGGTGTCAGTGACGCTGATAAAGTCATGCAAGCACTTGAACTGTTCAATCAGCGTGTGTCTCGATATGAATATACGCCTAACTCACGGAAACCATCATGACTGAAAAGCCCTTGTCACTTGCTTCACCGGAACAGTTAGCTCAGGAATTGGATCAGTCGTCTGTGCAGCGCAATACAGATGACCTCAAAACTGAAGCACAGGGTTTTGTTAGTGCTCTGCTTGATGAGGCTATTGATAGGCAGCGTGAACAGATTGATCATCTGGGTCTGGAGGTTCAGATAGAAGCCTCTCGACTGACTCATCTGCTAAATACCCCACTGGAACAGCTCGGTGCACAGGGAGCAGGGAGTGAGGTTGTCGTTGCGTCACTTGACCAATTGCGTAGGTTAATGCAGGAATTGAAGCCTGACCCTAAAGCGCTTGAAACGACGGCGATGAGTCGATTTCTCAGCCGAATCTCGGTGCTGCAGTCACCGGTAAAGCGCTACTTCAAGCGCTTTGAGACCGCACAGGATACCTTGAATTCGCTGATTCAGGGTTTGGAGGCAGGTCGGGATAGATTGCATCGGGATAATGTTACTCTGGGTCATGATCAGCAGGATATGCGTACTGCTCTGGAATCACTGACACGCTTTGCATTGCTCGGCCAACTGGTAGATGATGAGCTTAATAATAAGCTACAAAACAATGAGTTAAATGATAATGATAAGGTGTTTATTGAAGAAGAGTTGTTGTTTCCACTCCGCCAACGCATCCTGGATTTGCAGCAGCAACAGGCCGTTTGTCAGCAGGGGATATTGGCTGTAGAAGTGGTTATTCGCAATAACCGCGAGCTGATTCGTGGAGTTGATCGTGGGTTAAATGTTACGCTGTCTGCATTACGGGTTGCCGTTACCGTGGCACTGGCGCTGTCAAATCAGAAATTGGTGCTTGATCATATCGATGCGCTTAATGACACCACCAATGAAATGATTGCGGGTACGGCACAGGCGTTACGGCAGCAGGGTGTCACCATTCAACAGCGTGCAGCTTCTGCTCAACTGGATATGCAAGTATTAGAGCAGGCGTTTGTAGAGATGCAGGGCGCATTGGATGATCTGTCTAACTACCGTCAACAAGCGCTGCCAGTCATGCAGGAACAAATCCAGCGGATGCAGGCGCTGAATACTAAAGGGCGATCAATATGAAAATGATTGGCATGCTCGGTGGTATGAGTTGGGAATCAACCCAGACTTATTACCGGGCTGTTAATGAGGGCATGAAGCAGGCTTTGGGTGGTTTACATTCCGCTAGAGTGCTTTTATATAGTGTTGATTTTGCCGAAATAGAAGCGCTGCAGCAGCAGGGTGACTGGGATAGGCTGGCTGAAATATTGACAGAAGCGGCACGTTGTCTGGAAGCGGGCGGTGCTGATTTTCTGGTGATTTGTACCAACACTATGCATAAGGTTGCACCTAGGGTAGCGCAGGATGTAGGTATTCCGATTTTGCATCTTGCGGATGCGACGGCAGCTACATTAAAAGCTGATGGTGTGACTCGTGTGGGTCTGTTGGGAACTAGATTCACTATGGAGGAGTCATTTTATAGAGAGCGCCTGGAAGCACGAGGTATCAGCGTAGTTGTGCCAGGCATGACCGATCGGCAGCGTGTCCATGACGTGATTTATACAGAGCTTTGCCGTGGAGTGATCAAGTCATCGTCCCGTGAGGCTTATCTGGATATTATCAATCGCCTTGCCGGGGAAGGGGCTGAAGCCGTTATTCTGGGGTGTACTGAAATAGGTCTGCTGGTGCGTCAAGCTGATACAGCCACGCCTTTGTATGATACAACACTGATACATGCACAGCAGGCAGTGGTCTGGGCGCTTAATCAAACATGATGTGCATTGAAAAAAACAGCCAGGTGTAGCGTTAGCGTCTGGGTTGATGCAGCTGCGACTAGTGTGCTTAGCAAGGATATGTAATGACCTATCGTATTGCAGTTATTGGCAGTGGCATGGCGGGGCTGGCAGCCGCGTACGGTTGCAGGAAGAGTGGCCATAGTGTCACTGTTTTTGAAGCGGAAAAAGGCTTTGGTATGGCTGCTCATACCCTGGAGTTTGAGCAGGGCGTCATAGATGTTCCCTTGCGTGTGGTGAGTCCTGAAGCCTGGCCCAGCGCCATTGCGTTGGCAAAAGCAGTTGGTGTTGATTGCTTTCCGGTAGAAACCTTCACTTCCTGTAGCTGGCTCGATCAGAGTACTTGGTTTCGAAGTGGTAAGTTCCCTGTGTTAAACCAAGCATTTGTCGGCTCATGGCGCTACCTGAATATAAGTGCGTTACAGATAGGGCTAGGATTACGACAACTCGCACAGCTGACACGTCGACTGGAGCGGCAGAAGTCCACCTCGACCCTCGGACAGGTGCTCGAGCAACAGACCTTTTCTCCGAAGTTCTGGCGTGGACTGATGTTACCGATACTGACTACCATTTGCACCTGTGATGAAAAACATCTGCTTGAATGGCCTGCGGTGCAGCTATTGCAGTTGCTGGATCATATATTGCGCGATAAGTGTCTCTACCGTCTGAAAGGTGGTTCAACCACGTTGGTTAATGCGCTGTCAGATGGTGTGGAGTTAATTGCCGGTAGCCCGGTTACCGCCGTGAATTATTTGGATGACAAGGTGCAGGTAGTCAATAAGCGAGGCGAAGGCGGAGTGTATGATCGCGTTATCGTTGCTACTCAAGCTAATCAGACACACTTTCTCGATCCAGAGGTTTTTGCCGCAGAATTGGAAATACTTCAGGCGATACGTTTTGATTCTGGTGTGCTCTGGGTACATCAGGACCAGCGATTTATGCCAGAGCGGCGCAGTGACTGGACAGCACTGAATTTTCAGATGGATTACCAATTACGTAAACCGATGTTTACCGTCTGGGTAAATGCTATAGAACCAACATTAGTCGATGCTTCCCCGGTGTTCCAAACATGGAATCCGTTATATAATCCAGATCCCAAGACTGTATTGGCACAAATTCCGCTGCAGCGTGCTGTGGTACATGCCGGTACCGAATTGGCTCAGAAAAAACTGCAACAATTGCATCAGCAACCGGACCGCCGTGTGTTTTTCTGTGGTTCATGGGCGCATGAAGGCGTACCGTTACTGGAGTCTGCTGTCAGCTCAGCTCATGCTGTTGTTGCTCTCTGCCATTAAGGCGTTTGCTGATCTTTAAGGATAAATTATGAGCAAGTTAAGTACACCCCTCGTTTTAACCAGCCTGGGCAGTCTGGCCGTAGGTGTTTTGATTGGCTGGCAAGTCAACTCGTCAGCTCCTGTGGTTGAGGAGTCCGTGCCCGATACACCCGTTATCCCGACTTTGCTGTTAGGTGAATCTCAGCGCGGTGAGTTGACTTCGCAGAGTGCCCTTAACCGTAAGGATGGAAGCCGTTTCAGTGAATTTTTGCTCCCGCTTGATACCGATAAACTGGTTGAAGTGGAATTGAAAGGTAGCCTTGATGGTATGTTGTCTTTGTACAACAGCAGTGATGAGTTACTCACCAGTGCACCTGTGCTGCGCTATCGCGTAGACCAGCCAGGAGACTATGTGCTGGTTGTCAGTGGTCAGGATGCAGACAGTTATGGTCCGTTTAATCTGAACTCACGCGAAGTAGAGTTGAGCGATACTGACCAGCTTGCAGTGCCTGCTGATATTCGCAATTGGTTACAACAAGATGATACCGGTCATTATGTGCTGACCATTGAAGAAAGTGGTTTTTATCAGATAGATATGCAATCTGATGAAATGGATTCTTTCCTGGTGTTGCAGGGACCGAACGGCTATAGCACTGAAGATGATGATGGTGGTGACAACCTTAATGCACGTATCCGTGAGTATCTTGAGGCAGGCGAGTACCAGCTGACTGTGAGCTCATATAGCGAAGAGGCCGGTTTTTATACTCTGACGGTTGTTTCTCGTGATGCAGCTGATATGGAACACCAAAATCAGGCAGGGACACTGGAGCTTGGGCAGACTGTAAATGCTCGGTTGGCCAGTGATAAAGAAGATGTCTATCAAGTGACTCTTGTAGAAGCCGGAGATTACCAGATTGATATGGTCTCAGATGATATCGATACCTATCTTGAACTGGAAGGCAATGGGTTTTACTTGAGTGATGACGATGGTGGTGGTGACCTGAATGCACGTATTCAATCCTACATGGAGGCAGGTGAGTACCGCGTTATTGCTAAAAGTTATGACGAAACTGCACAGGGCGGTTATCAGTTAACGCTGACACCAGTGAACTGAGTCGCTTAATACACAAGCTAGTGTTATAGACCATGTGACAGGAAATAAGAGAACCAATGTTGACGAATGAAAAGCTGGTATTGAGAATCGGCCGTAATCCACTTTATCTCCTTAGGGGGAGTGTGGATCTGTTAATCGCGTTATGGCTGTATACCCTGTACCGCAGTGCTATATCAACGATTCCTTTTTGGGATGATTGGCAGTTGGTAGAACTCTACCGTTCGATGATGAATGAGCTGTTTGATCAGGTATTTGCGGTACCTGCCCAGTGGACCGGCTATTTATTATTGTTGATTGGACTCTATTTCCTGTTTCATGGTGTCAGGCGTTATATTTTACAGTTAAGTACACGCTACACGCTGACTAATGTGCGTATCATGAGTAAATCCGGTGTGCTGGGGGTATCAACGCATGAGTTGTTGTTGCGCTCCGCTGATGGTGTTTCGTTACAGCAGTCCTTACTGGGGCGTCTGTTGGGCTACGGGACATTGAAAATTGCCGGCCGGGGAAGTCATGAGCTGATCATGCACTCTGTCAGCCGGGTAATCGAGGTGAAAGAGATGATTGAAAAGCGTCTGCTAGCCCAATCGAGTCAAATTCCTACACTTGAAAACAGTGCGGATTCATAAAATATTAACGTTTTTTCCTCGAACCCCCGCTTTGATTAAATTATAATCGCGCCTTTTAATTTATACCGAGCAAAGCCACGGCTTTGCGAAGGCGGGGATAGCTACACATGATCCAAACACCCTACTACCTGATTGATAGAAGTAAACTGTTGCGTAACATGGAAAAAATTGCCTATGTGCGCGAGCAATCAGGTGCGAAAGCCTTGCTGGCACTGAAATGCTTTGCAACCTGGTCGGTGTTTGATCTGATGAGCCGCTACATGGATGGCACCACGTCCTCTTCATTAAATGAAGTGAAGCTGGGTAAGCTCAAATTTTCCGGTGAAACCCACGCCTACAGTGTTGCTTATGCCGATCATGAAATAGCTGAAGTCCTGGCTCATTCAGACAAGATAATATTCAATTCAATTAGTCAGTTAGAGCGTTTTTCTACAGCATCAGCTGATGCTGTAAGAGGCCTGCGAGTTAACCCCCGTGTCAGCAGTTCCGACTTTATTATTGCTGATCCGGCACGCCCTTACAGTCGCCTGGGTGAGTGGGATCCCGTCCGTATTGAAGCTGTGATCGATAAAATTTCCGGCTTTATGTTTCATAACAACTGCGAAAACAGTGATTTTGACCTGTTTGATCAGATGCTCACCCGTATTGAAACCGACTTCGGCCATCTGCTGAATCAGGTGGATTGGGTCAGTTTGGGAGGCGGCATTCACTTTACTGGTGAAGATTATCCGGTCGATGCCTTCTGTGCCCGCTTGAAGCGCTTCTCGGAAAGGTTTGCTGTTCAGGTCTATCTGGAGCCGGGTGAGGCTGCAATCACTGATACAGCAACGCTGGAGGTGACCGTGCTGGATACCCTGTTTAACGGCAAACACTTGGCCGTGGTGGACAGCTCCATCGAAGCACACATGCTGGATCTGCTAATCTATCAGCAAAGTGCGCGGATGCTGCCGAATGAGGGTCTACACAGATACATGATTTGTGGAAAGTCATGTCTTGCTGGAGATATCTTTGGTGAATTTAATTTTGATCATGAACTGAAAGCAGGTGATCACCTGTCAATTCAGGATGTTGCCGGTTATACCATGGTAAAGAAAAATTGGTTTAATGGTGTGCAAATGCCAGCCATTGCAGTGCGCCATGAGGATGGCCGTGTCGAACTGGTGAAGGAATTTAGCTTCGACGATTTTGTCCATAGCCTCTCTTGAGGTTTGTGTTCGGCCCATGTGAAAAGTGGAGTTGAGGAAAAAAATGAAGAAAAACGTTCTGATAATCGGTGCTGGAGGTGTGGCCCGGGTAGTGGCTCATAAATGTGCGCAACATAATGACATACTCGGTGATATTGCAATTGCATCCCGAAATGTTGCTAAGTGCGAACAGATCCTTGCCAGTGTCAAACAAAAAAACAGTCTGAAAGTCCCAGGTAAACTGAGCGCTTTTACACTGGATGCACTGGATGTAGAAGCCACCAAGGCCTTGATCAGAGAAACCGACTCTCAGATCGTCATCAATGTAGGCTCTGCCTTCATCAATATGTCTGTGCTCAGTGCTTGTATCGATACCGGTGCAGCCTATCTGGATACGGCGATTCATGAGGAGCCAGACAAAATCTGTGAAACGCCACCCTGGTATAACAACTACGAGTGGAAACGTCGTGAATTGTGTAAGGAGAAAGGGGTTACTGCTATTCTGGGTGTGGGTTTTGATCCGGGTGTTGTCAATGCCTATGCTGCCTTGGCTGCATCTGAGTATTTTGACTCCATCGACTCGATCGATATTCTTGATGTGAATGCGGGTAGCCATGGTCGTTATTTTGCCACCAACTTTGATCCGGAAATCAACTTTCGTGAATTCACCGGACAGGTCTGGTCCTGGCAAAGCGGTCAATGGACCAGTAACAAAATGTTCGAGATCAAGCGCACCGATGATCTGCCGGTAGTGGGTGAGCAAACCACCTACATGACGGGTCATGATGAAGTGCACTCATTGTCGCAAAATCTGAATGTGCCGAATGTGCGTTTTTGGATGGGCTTTGGCGAACATTACATTAATGTATTCACGGTGCTGAATAATCTCGGACTGTTGTCGGAGCAGCCGGTGAAAACAGCTGAAGGTCAGGAAGTGGTCCCACTTAAGGTGGTCAAAGCCGTATTGCCTGATCCGTCCTCACTGGCGCCGGGCTATGCAGGTAAAACCTGTATAGGTGATGTGGTCAAAGGGAAAAAAGACAGTAAGGACAAAGAAGTGTTTATCTACAATGTGGCGGATCATAAAGACGCTTACAATGAAGTGGGCAGCCAGGGCATCTCTTACACCGCTGGTGTGCCGCCAGTCGCCGCAGCTTTGTTGATTGCCAGGGGTGATTGGGATGTCGGATCCATGGTCAACGTGGAGCAGCTCCCGCCTCAGCCTTTCCTTGGGCTGCTGAACGAAATGGGGCTGCCCAGTCGCATTCGGGACGAGCAGGGTGATAGACCTTTGGTGTTTTAAATAGCGTTTGAAATAGAAGTGTTTTTCTTTTAATAACCCGGCGTTTGCCGGGTTATTAGTTTCTATAGTCTGTATTAATTCAATTGCTTAGGGTAGAATTTGCAGATTGAATCTAAAATTATTTGGTCAACTGATATTCTATGTTTAAGTACAATGAACAAAAGCACTCCTTTCGCTACCGTACAGGTAAACTGATTGAAAATATGCTCTCTGCTTTGGGCATGCGTACGCTGGATTCCCAGTTCCTGTTTTCTTATATCATTATGTTTTCGCTCACTGGTTTTAGCCTCCTGTGTGTCTACATGGCCCTGCAGGATCCGACCCAGGTTCACTGGTTGAAGGCCTCCATGATTTCCTCTGCCCTAGTATTGGTTATGGTGATCTTTGGTCGCATGTTCGGCCTGACGGTGATGATGCGTCAGGTTAAAAATCTGCGTGACCATCTTCGGGTTCTTGCTGAAGGTAACTTTTCCGTACCAATTGAAGTAGATAATATGCGCAATGAAATAGGCCAGAATTATACAGCCTATAACGAAATCATTCTGGGGATTGGCGATCTGCTGCAGAAGGTGACGCAAACTTCCAGCCGTGTCAGTGTGGGGGCTGATCAGGTATCAACCACGTTGTATGACACCAGTCGTGGTACAAGTGTTCAGTTGCAGGAGATCGAGCAACTGGCAGCTGCCATTACTGAGATGGCGGCCACCGTTCAGGAGGTTGCCCAGAGTGCATCACTGGCTGCCCAGTCAGCTGATCAGGCAGATAAATCCGCAGGCCGTGGACATACCCTGTTAAATCAGACCGTTGACAGTATTCGCATAGTTGCTGATCGGGTCACTGAATCAGGTGAAGTCATTGCAGAATTGGCTGCAGGCAGCCAGAAAGTCAGCCAGATTCTGGATGTCATCAAGGAGATTGCCGAACAGACTAATCTGCTCGCCTTGAATGCGGCCATCGAAGCGGCGCGCGCGGGTGATCAGGGGCGCGGTTTTGCCGTCGTGGCAGACGAAGTTCGTACGCTGGCGCTGCGTACCCAGGAATCCACTCAAAGCATCGCTGTGATTATCGATCAGCTGCAAACACAATCTGAATCTGCCGTTAAGGTGATTCAGCGCAGTCATGATGAAGTCGCCAATTGTGTCAGTAATGCCGATCATGCCGGTAAAGCACTGGCTGAAATTGTTGATTCGGTCAGTGTGATTTCGGATATGAACACACAGATTGCCACGGCCGCCGAAGAGCAGAGTCAGGTTGCTCAAGATATGGATCACAATATCAATCTGGTGGCGGATCAGGCCCGTCGTACCAACAGCTTTGCCGACCAGACAGTCTCAGCCACGGGTCAGATCAGCAAGCATGTACAGCAGCTCAATGATGAGTTGGGGCATTTTAAAACCCTGGTTAAAGGGGTTGATCTCAGCGCGGCCAAATCTGCACACTTATCCTGGAAAACCCGTCTGCGTGCTTTTCTCGATGGGAAAGCCACTCTGTCCTTGAAAGAAGCGGTCTCACATCATGACTGTGCCTTTGGTAAGTGGTACTACTCAGCCGGACTGGAAAAATATGGCCATCTTGCAGAACTAAAAGCCATCGAAAAACCCCATGAGCAGTTACACGCCCAGGTGCGTGAAGCAATCAGCTACAAAGATGCCCGCGACTTCGCCGCCGCCGAACGCTGTTATGATCAGGTATCCGAAATCTCAGCCAGTATCGTCGATTTGCTTAACCAACTGGAAGACAATATAGCGGTCAGTATAAAGTCTTAATTGGACGATATTTTAAAATAACCTATTGTTTTTTTAGTAGCAACCAGGCGTCGGCATAGTCACTAATATGCCGGTTGGCCTGGTAGTAATCATCCCAGTCCCGGTAGTAGCCACTTAACCAATCCAGCTGATACAGGTTGTCATGAAAGGCGCCACCAGTATCAGCCAGTACCGTTAAGCGAAATACCGGCTGACCCTGCTCCTCTGTTCTGAGTAGAATCAAGCGGCCTAAGCCCAGTTGGAATATATCGCCAGCTACAGTGACTTTAGGAAGAATAGGGATCTTGTAGTTGGCATCTTTACCATAGCCCAGCACCCCCTGAACCTCTTTGAAGTACCAGTAGCGCTGCTGCTGTTCAGGGCGCTGGGTACGATCATAGGCAATGCCATTGTTTCGATGAACATTGAAGTAGCGACGATCCCCACTCGGCTCATTGACCACGGCCGTTCCTTGCAGTAATGCACCTTCTAGATCGTCTCTACTCAACCAGATAAGCGGCGGAGCAAGGTTTCTCATGTGAGCGGCTTGGTCTTTTGAGCTTTCATTGGCTACTATCGTTTGTTTGCCATAGCGGTAGCGAGTGATATGATCCCGCTTGGCATCGGCTTCGTCCAGGCTTAAGTGGGCTTCATCAAAGGGTAAGCCATACAGAGCGTGGGGTGTTTCAGGGGTTTGTTGTGGTTGTCCGTTTGTCAGACGAACATAGTATTTAGTTAATAAAAGACGATCAGATGGCAGGCGTTGCAGCAAGGGTTTGTCATCACTGAGCTGACTGGCCCGTTGCTGATCCGGAGACCAGCGCAATAACTCGAAATGCTCGGCAATAAAGTCTGGATCGGTTAAGCGTGAGGTGCGCCCCATTTGTTGGTCTTCGTGAACGACCTCACAAATATAGGCCAGCGTTTCCTGGATACGCTCAGTTGGTGTGTTCAGCCAGACTGTAGTGCCACCATGAATCGCAGCAGGATCATAGGCGTTACCTTGAGCAAGATAGCTATGTGTTTGCTGGGCTACGTCACACAGGTCTTCACTTAAATCGATCCATTCACCGTCGGGAAGTTGAGTCGTTGGCGTAAATGTCGGGCTGGCCAATACACTGCCGCTTAACAGTAACGATAGGGTTAGAGCCAGGTGCTTGGAAGTTGCCATGAGCGGGTGATGTCTCAGAAGTTAAGTTGAATAGCTAGTGTAGCAAAATCCGGAACAAGGGTTCAGTGGAGTGATGGGACTGAGTTCTAACATATACAAAATCTATTCAAACACACCCTTAATTGATTTGAACCTTAAGCTCCAATGCAGGATCATAGCGTACCAGTATGATGAGCTATAGTTTTTAACGGGGCACTGCTACATGATTCCACGCTTAGCTGAACTCAATCCAGTCCAGACACTGTATATGGATTTTATCGACACACTGCGTCATCAGGGCTTTGAGGGCGATCTTAATCCGGATTATGCCAACCGAGTGGTTCTGGCAACGGATAACAGTATTTATCAGATTCTGCCTCAGGGTGTGCTTTATCCGAAGAAAGTCACTGATCTGGAAAAAATTTCCCGGTTGGTTGATCAGCCACGCTTCCACTCGATAGTGCTGAGTGCACGTGGCGGTGGCACTGGAACCAATGGACAGTCTCTGACTGATGGTTTGATTGTAGATTGTTCAAAATACATGAACCGCATTCTGGAAATTAATCCACATGAACGTTGGGTGCGGGTTCAGGCTGGAGTGGTCAAGGATCAACTCAATGCCGCGCTAAAACCCTATGGGCTCTTCTTTGCTCCGGAATTGTCTACCAGCAACCGCGCCACGATCGGAGGCATGATCAATACCGATGCCAGTGGCCAGGGATCGGTGTTATATGGCAAAACCCGTGATCACGTACTGGAACTGGACAGTATCTGGCTGGGTGGTGAACGTTGGCTTTCTGGGGCTTTGAGCGAAGAGCGACTGGCTGAAATCAAGCAGCAGCCTGATCGAATTGGTGAGATACACCGTGAACTGGATGATCTTTATCAACAAAACCTGGCGTTGATAGAGTCCAGTTTTCCCAAGCTTAACCGTTGCTTGACTGGTTATGATCTGGCGCATATCCGTGATGAGTCGGGGCGTTTTAATCTCAACTCCATCCTCTGTGGCGCTGAAGGCTCGCTCGCCTTTATCGCTGAAGCCAAGCTCAGTGTATTACCTATCCCCAAATATGCCGCACTGGTAAATGTAAAATACACCAGCTTTGAATCCTCGCTGCGCGATGCCAAGTCGCTGATGGACTGGCAGCCGACCTCGATTGAAACCATTGACTCAAAAGTCCTGAATCTGGCCATGGGCGACATCGTCTGGGATACCGTGCGGGCTTACTTTCCGCAACGTGATGATGAACCCGCTATCCGTGGTATTAACTTGATTGAGTATACTGGGGATGATGAAGCTGAACTGAAACAGAAGGTTGATGCGTTGTGTCAGCACCTGGCTTCCGTCAGTGGCGAAGCAGGCAAAAGCTTTGGTTACTCTGTGGTTTACGGTGCTGCCGAAATCAACAAGGTTTGGGCGATGCGTAAAAAGGCCGTTGGTTTACTGGGCAACGCCGAAGGGCCGAAGCGTCCGGTGCCTTTTGTTGAAGACACGGCCGTGCCACCTGAAAATCTGGCTGACTTCATTATGGATTTTCGCCGCGTGCTGGATGAGCACGAGCTGGAATATGGCATGTTCGGTCATGTTGATGCTGGCGTGTTGCATGTACGCCCGGCCCTGGATATGAAAGACCCTGAGCAGGAAGTCATGATTCGTCGTATTACTGATGAAGTGGTGCGCCTGACTCAGCAGTATAAGGGTTTGCTCTGGGGTGAGCATGGTAAAGGCATCAGGTCTGAATATGCGCCGGAATTTTTCGGCGCGCTTTACCCTGAGCTACAGCGGATTAAAGCCCTGTTCGATCCGCGTAATCAGATGAATCCAGGTAAAATCGCCACACCCGCCACCCAGCCGGGCGCTGAGTTGCTGAAGATTGATGGTGTTCCTACGCGTGGACAGCAAGACCGGCAAATTCCGGTTGAAGTCCGTGATACTTATGAATCCGCCATGAACTGCAATGGCAATGGCGCCTGCTATAACTACGATCCCAATGATGCCATGTGCCCGTCCTGGAAGGGCACCCGTGAGCGTATCCATTCACCCAAAGGGCGCTCGTCCCTGGTCAGGGAATGGTTGCGTTTGCTGAGTCAGCAGGGCAGTGATCTCAATCAGGAAGCTGACAGGATTCGTAGTGCCTCGGTTTTTTCCGGTTTAGCTACACGGATTAACAACACCTTTCGGCGTAATCGTGGCGAATATGATTTCTCCAATGAAGTACATGAAGCGATGATGGGGTGTCTGGCGTGCAAGTCTTGCGTCTCACAATGCCCGATCAAAGTGAATGTACCGGATTTCAGAGCGCGTTTTTTAGAGGTCTATTACGGTCGTTACCTACGGCCGATGAAGGATTACCTGGTGGGGAGTCTGGAGTTTATGATTCCAACCCTGTCTCGCTTTCCGGCGCCCTATAACTGGGCGATGCGTAACACATTTATGCGCGCGGTTATGAAGAGCCTGGTCGGTATGGTCGATAGCCCGGTGATTTGCCGCCATGGTTTGCGTCAAGGCTTACGTGAACGCTCTATCGACTGGGCCACTGAAGCCTCTATCCTGGCGCTGACGCCTGCACAGCGTGACCGTAGCGTGGTGATCGTTCAGGATGCCTTTACCAGCTATTTTGAAACCCAGTTGGTTCTGGATCTGGTTGACCTGCTCAGCCTGCTGGGGTTCAACGTGCTGGTCGCTCCGTTTATGCCCAATGGCAAACCCTTGCATGTGCATGGATTTATGCAGGCATTCAATAAAGCGGCTGAGAGAAATCTCACTCTGCTGCGCACATTGGATGCAACGGGGCTGCCACTGGTGGGTATCGATCCATCAATGACCCTGACTTATCGTTCGGAATACAAGGATGTCAGTGACGACCTGCCCAATGTTATGTTGATTCAGGAGTGGTTGGTGGAAGCGATTCAGCAGCGCCCTCTGACGGGCAGCGTGCCGCAGCACAGCTTTAAACTGCTGGCGCACTGTACCGAGAAAACTTCAGCGGCGCCGTCCATTCGTCAATGGCAAACCCTGTTCGGTTATCTGGGTCAGGAGCTGGAAGTGCTTTCAACCGGTTGCTGTGGCATGTCCGGAACTTTCGGCCATGAAGCACAAAATTACAAACTATCCAAAGAGATCTATGCCCTGAGTTGGAGTGAGATCGTTAACAGTCCGGCACATAAAGGACAGTTGCTGGCGACGGGCTATTCTTGCCGCTCCCAGGTAAAACGGCTGGATAATCAGGAATTACTGCATCCAGTGCAGGCGTTGTTAAGCGTTGTGCAAAAGTTGTAATGCATCTGTAGGCTAAATCAGCGAGACTTTGAACAAGCCTATATGCAACTATTTATTCAAAACTGCAAGGGAGATAAACCGTGGAAGATTTATTGCCAGAGTTATGTGATCAGTTTCCAGAGTTAGTCCAGGTTGTAGAGCCGATGTTCGCCAACTTTGGTGGACGTGAAACCTTTGGTGGTGAGATTGTCACCATTAAAGCCTACGAAGATAACTCGCTGGTGCGTGAGCAGGTAGCACAGCCAGGGCAGGGTAAAGTGCTTGTCGTTGATGGTGGGGCGTCTATGCGTCGTGCCATGCTGGGTGACATGCTGGCCGAAAAAGCGGAAAAAAACGGTTGGGAAGGCATCATCATTTATGGCTGTATTCGTGATGTGAATGCGATCAGTCAGCTCGATCTGGGGGTTCAGGCACTGGGGTCTCATCCGATGAAAACCGATAAGCGCGGCCTGGGTGACCTGAACGTCCCCCTGACCTTTGGTGGCGTGACCTTTACCCCAGGGCAGTATGTCTACGCCGATAACAATGGCGTGTTAATATCACCGGAGAAACTTGAACTGTCGGATGTGTGATGAGTCAAGCTGAACACTGGCTCAGTTCAGAGTATTTGCTGAGCCAGCTCAAAGAAAGGCCAGAGGGAATCAGCGAACATGCCTTGATAAAGCAGTTGCACCAAGATGGGCATATCAAGCTGGAGGCGGATAGCTTTCGTGATCTGGTGAAACTGTTTCGTATGCACTTTTTGCTGTTTCATCGTCTGTACCTGCTGCGCGATGAACTGCATGCTCAAGGGTGCGGATCATTGAGCGTCCAGGCCCTGTCAATTCGTTTGCTGCCCTATGCGGCGAGTCAGCAAGGGTTGGTGACAGACGATCCGTTACGTCGTTATTATCTGGATTTACAGAATCTCGAAAACGACGCCAGTGAGTCGATGCTGGAATCCATGCTGGCCGGATTCTGGTCAGCCCTGAAACCCCCTGCAGACGAAAGCGCTCAGCAGCAAGCCTTGCAGTTGTTGGAGTTAGATGCCAATGCATCAGACAGGGAAATCAAGCAGGCCTGGCGGCGTTTGGCGATGCGTCATCATCCTGATCGTGGGGGGGACGATGAAACCATCAAACAACTGAATCAGGCAGTATCGCTACTTTTGCCGGGACGGTAATGAGTTGCTCACGCACTGCAACCACCCTACACCGCAGGAACATACATGCCAAAACGGGTTAAGATGATTATCACGCTAGTCTAGTGGCTCATCCGGGTACCCAGGGCGGTGATAGGTTTGTACGGCGCAGCGAGTTAGCAGGCTTGCGTTAGGCATTGCATGTGGTAGTTGCTGAACCTGTTGAGATGGATCATAATCATCAGTAATTGTAGTTGTATTATTTTGCTTGGGGTCCAAGACTAGACCATCTTATTCAACTCAAGCCTGTTTCTTTTATGTAAATATTTATCAGCATGGCCATCCAAAGTGGGTGGCCTTGTTTTTTTAACGGAGATGAAAATGTCAGAACTTCCCCCGATCAAAGTAACCGAGCTGGATATCGACAGGCTGGAGGGGATGCTTGATAAAATGCCCTACCGGGGTGATGCCCGCTATGACAGTTTGCGTGAAGAGTTGGCTCGGGCTGTTGTGGTTAAAGCGGAAGAGATGTCCGATGATGTGGTACGGATGAATTCGACGGTCACCTTTGAAGTGGAGGAGAGTGGTCGTCAGTTTCATCTGACACTTTGTTATCCGCATGAAATAAAAGGGCAACCTGAAACTCTGTCAATCTTTGCACCTATAGGCAGCGCACTGCTGGGCTTGTCTGTTGGCCAGCGTATTGACTGGGAACTACCGGATACTAAGCACCGTCATGTTAAAATCATCAAGGTAGAAAATCCGCAGCAAGGCAATTGAGGAAACCGGTGTGTACGATTTACTGATCTTTGACTGGGACGGTACAATTATTGATTCTGAAGCCAGTATTATCGGCAGTATGCAGTCGGCTGCGCTGGATCTGAGTATCGGCGTGCCCGATCATGCGGCAGTAAGAAACATTATCGGACTGGGGTTGCCCGAAGCTATTCGTATGCTGTTTCCAGACCAGGATGATGCTTTTGTGCTGGCCATGCGTGATCGTTATGTACATCATTTTTTGTCAGCTGATCCTACCCGGTCAAATTTGTTTCCGGGTGTTAGAGATACGCTTGAAAATCTACATGGGCAGGGGTTTCGTCTGGCTGTTGCCACTGGCAAGAGCCGCAGAGGTTTGGACCGTGTGCTGTCCGATACTGGTCTGGCACCGCTGTTCGAGATTACTAAGTGCGCCGATGAGACGGCATCCAAGCCGGACCCCTATATGCTTGAAGAAATACTGTTGGTCACCGATATTGATCCTCGGCGTGCATTGATGATTGGCGATACCGAGTATGATCTTGAAATGGGACAGCGTGCCGGAGTCGATACGGTTGCTGTCAGTTATGGGGCGCATCATATTGATCGCCTGTCACGCTGGAATCCGGTACTGGAAGTGCATCAGTTTACGGAACTTGGAAGCTGGTTGCTGCGTCATAAAGCCAGTTGATTAACCGTTTAAGGAGCGATACGTGAGTAATAATCATTGGGATGATCCGGAAAAAAAAGACACGCCACCCGAGTGGCTGTCTGAAGAACCCAGCGCCGACGCCAAAGTTAAGCAGGCGCTGGACAAAGCGTCTGAGCAGACTGAGAAGAGTAAAGAGTGGCGACTGATTGAAAAAATTGTCTCCAGTCTGAATGTGGAGCAGCGTCGTTCAAGGCGCTGGGGAATTTTTTTCAAGTCGCTGACATTTATTTACCTGTTTGCGCTACTGGCAATCTTTATTATGGGGCGTGATCTTAGTGGCGCTAAAGAGGCGGTTGATCCACAGCCACATGTTGCGCTTATTGAGTTACGTGGCATCATCGCCGACGGCGCTGATGCCAGTGCAGATAATATTATTACAGCGCTACGCAAAGCCTTTGCAGCAAGTCAGAGTCGGGCAATTATTCTGCGCATCAATAGTCCAGGTGGCAGCCCTGTGCAGTCGGGTTACATCAATGATGAAATCGCACGTCTAAGGGCGCTGCACCCAGATAAAAAAGTCTATGCAGTCATTACCGATATAGGTGCTTCCGGCGGTTATTACGTGGCGGTCGCCGCGGATGAAATTTATGCTGATAAAGCCAGTTTAGTCGGCTCTATTGGGGTAACGGCTTCCGGTTTCGGATTTGTTGATCTGATGGAAAAAGTGGGCGTTGAGCGCCGGATCATGACGTCCGGGGAAAATAAAGCTTTTCTGGATCCCTTCAGTCCTCAGCGAGACGATGAGACCGAGTTTTGGGAGTCTGTGTTGGAAACGACGCACCAGCAGTTTATTCGCGAAGTTAAGGAGGGGCGAGGCGAGCGTCTGACGGATACGGATCGACTGTTTACCGGTCTGATCTGGAGTGGCGAGCAAGCGCTGGAACTGGGCTTGATTGATGGTCTGGGCAGCTCCAGTTATGTTGCTCGCGAGCTGGTTAAAATCGATCGTCTGGTGGATTATACCTATCAGCCATCCTCCTTTGACAGGCTGGTCGATCGTTTAGGTGTGTCTTTCGCCAAGCATATGTCTACACAAATGGTAGAGTACTGGTCACCGCGCTTGCAGTGACCTGCTGATGTTACAAAACCTCAATACCCTCCTGTTCCAGCATACGCACCAGGCGTATCAGTGGCAGGCCAATCAGGGTATTGGGGTCTTCTCCCTCGAGTTTGTCAAACAACACAATACCCAACGCCTCTGACTTGAAGCTGCCTGCGCAATTGAAGGGCTGTTCACGCTCAAGATAGCGATCTATCATTCCGCTGTTGAGTTGACGAAAATATACTTTATAGGGAACGACTTCAGTCTGAGCTTGCCGGGTTTCAGTATTGTATAAGCTCAATCCGGTCAGGAAGGTTACACAGCGGCCCGAGGCATTTTGTAACTGTTCCATGGCTTTGGCTTTAGTGCCGGGTTTGCCGATAATCTGGCCGTCAAGCACGGCAACCTGATCAGAACCTATAATCAATGCATTGTGGAAGTAATTTGCCAGAGAGCGAGCCTTGCTTTCAGCCAGTCGAGCAACCAGTGCTTCGGGCGATTCAGTGGGTAGGGGTGTTTCATCGACATCGGGTTTTTTGCTGCGATAAGCAAAACCGAGCTTATCCAGGATTTCGCGACGATAAGGAGAGCTGGATGCTAAAACGAGGGCTTTGTCCATTTTTTGGCCTTTTACAGAGGGTATTCAGGGTTCAGGCTATAATATCGACATTTTTCTTGAATGAAACCCCTGAATCCCTTTGACAGACGCCATCGCAATGCCTAGAATTGCGCGCTTATGTCGAACGGTCCATTACCGAAAAAAGCTGATCCGCGCAAACTTGCTGAGCGGGAAGCGCAGATTACTGGTATCGCTGAAGTTTCAGCGATGCCTCGCCTTGCTTCTTTTTTATGTAGCGAGCAGGGCACAGTAAACGTAACGTTGAGTTTTGCAGTAGATGAACAACATCTGCGCACTGTATCAGGCAAAGCCAGAGGTCAGGTATTGATGACCTGTCAGCGTTGCCTCGAGCCAGTGAGCATTGATGTCAGGGCCGATGTAAATCTGGCCGTGGTTCTCAATGATGAGCAGGCCAGAAACCTGCCGCGGTACTACGACCCGCTACTCGTTGAAGACGACGATGTGGAGTTGTTGCCGATCGTAGAGGATGAATTGATTCTGAGCTTGCCCTCCGTGCCTATGCACGAGGACTGTTCAGTCAAAACATCCTGGGGCGATAGTGGAACAGTTCGTCTTCAGCAAGAAAAACCTAACCCTTTCAGTGTGCTGGCCTCGCTAAAAGACAAGACCAGCAAGCGTTAATCAGGAGCTATATACCATGGCAGTACAGCAGAACAAAAAATCCCGTTCAAGACGTGATATGCGTCGTTCGCATGATGCGCTGAGCGGTCCAACTCTGGCAGTTGATGCAACTACCGGTGAAACACACCGTCGTCACCATGTGACTGAAGATGGTTTCTACCGTGGTCGTCAGGTTATCAACAAGCAAGACGAAGAGTAAGCTTGTCTGAACACCTTAGCATTGCCGTAGATGCGATGGGCGGGGACTTCGGTCCCCGTGTTACTGTTCCTGCCTGTATCAACCTGCTAAAACAACAGCGCCAGCTCACCATTCTGCTGGTGGGTGATAAAGCTCAGATAGAGCCATTATTGTCACGCTGTCCTGCTTATCTGTCTAGTCGTATTACTTTGGTTCATACCACTTCGGTCATTACTATGAATGACAAGCCTTCCTATGCCTTACGCAATCTTCAGGATTCGTCTATGTACCTGGCGCTGGGTCTGGTGCGTGATGGTAAGGCATCGGCTTGTGTCAGTGCTGGCAATACCGGTGCTTTGATGGTTTTGGGTTGCAGTTTATTGCGTACCCTTCCGGGTATAGATCGTCCGGCTATTATCAGTGCCATTCCTACACAGCAGGATCATTGTTACCTGCTGGATCTGGGGGCGAATGTGAATTGCAATGCGGAGCATTTGTTACAGTTCGCTCTGATGGGCTCAGCCATGGTGTCCGCCGTTGAGGGTAAGCCATCTCCGCGTATTGCCTTGCTGAATATCGGTAGCGAAGAGATTAAGGGTAACGAGCAGGTCAAGCTGGCTTCACGCCTGATTCAGGAACATGGTAGTCTGAACTATATTGGCTTTATCGAGGGTGATCAGGTGTTCAGTGATCGTGCTGATGTGATCGTTTGTGATGGGTTTACCGGCAATATAGCACTCAAGAGTAGTGAGGGCCTGGCGCGTCTTATTGCGGGCAAGCTGCGCAAGAGTTTTACCCGTAATTTATATAGACGTTTGCTGGGAGTGCTGGCCCAGCCTGTGCTTAAAGAATTGCAGCAGCAGATAGATCCGGGTCGCCGCAATGGTGCAAGTTTGCTGGGGCTTCAGGGTGTGGTTGTTAAGAGTCATGGTGGTGCCGGGCGGCGTCATTTTGAAGCAGCTCTGTCGCAGGCAGTTACAGATGCGCGGTTGAATATACCCTCGCGAATTGTTGAGCAACTGGAGCAACAGTTGCAGCAACAGCCTACCTGAGCGTTTAACTCGGCTCACAATGTTGTACACTATGTGTTTTTAAAGCCGGAGCTATAATCGGCTGTTCATCTCTGATCTGTTGTTATGAGGATTCTATGTCGCAAGCACTGGCTTTTGTGTTTCCCGGGCAAGGCTCTCAACAGGTGGGTATGTTGTCTGAACTGGCGGCTGCTCACCCTGTTATAGAAGAGACTTTTGCAGAGGCTTCAACGGCGTTGGGCTATGATTTGTGGGAGTTGGTTCAGTCTGGACCGGAAGAGCAACTTAATTCTACAGAGATAACCCAGCCTGCGCTGCTAACAGCCAGTGTTGCGCTCTGGCGTCTCTGGGTGCAGCAGGGCGGTGCTACTCCGGCAATGATGGCTGGACATAGTCTGGGCGAATATTCGGCACTGGTTTGTGCCGGCGCCATGTCTCTTGAAGCTGGCGTGCAGTTGGTTAGGCGGCGCGGTGAATTGATGCAGCAGGCGGTTCCATTCGGCACAGGTGCTATGGCGGCAATACTGGGACTGGATGATGCATCGGTCAAAGCGGCCTGCGAGCTGGCCGCTGAGGGTGATGTGGTCGCACCGGTTAACTACAATTGTCCTGGACAAGTGGTTATCGCGGGTGAAAAAGCCGCCGTAGAGCGTGCCATGGCGGCCTGTAAGGCTGCAGGAGCCAAGCGCGCTATCGCTTTGCCAGTCAGTGTTCCATCCCACTGCAGCCTGATGAAGCCTGTAGCAGAAGACATGGCTGCGGCGTTGTCATCGGTGGCGCTGGTTATGCCAGCTGTACCGGTAGTGCAGAATGTGACGGCCGAAGTCGTCGGTTCAGTTGAAAGCCTGCGTCAGAATCTCGTTGAGCAGCTGTACAGCCCGGTTTTGTGGACGGATTCGGTGTTGGCGATGGCTGATAAAGGGGTGCAGGTCACCATCGAGTGCGGTCCTGGTAAGGTATTGTCCGGACTGAATAAAAAGATCAATAAATCACTTGAAGTCGTCTCTTTGGCCGATGTAGTGAGTTTTGAGAAAGCATTGAGCCTAATCTAAACAATGGATTCAGGGAGTCTTATGAGTATTGAAGGTAAAGTGGCGCTGGTGACTGGCGCAACACGTGGAATCGGCAAGGCCATTGCTGAAAACCTGGCCGCACAGGGTGTGGTGGTGGTGGGTACGGCAACCAGTGAAAACGGGGCTGCAGCAATCAGCAGCTATCTGCTCGCAGCCGAAAATCCTGGGTGTGGTCTGGTGCTGGATGTCGCTAGTCCCGAATCCATTGATGCTGTATTAAAAGAGGTCACCACTCGCTTCGGTGCTGTGGAAATCCTGGTCAACAATGCTGGCATCACTCGAGACAATCTTATGATGCGGATGAAAGACGATGAGTGGGATGCTGTTATCAATACTAATCTCAGCGCTAACTTCCGTTTGGCAAAAAGCTGCCTGCGCGGGATGACTAAAGCGCGCTGGGGACGTATCATTAGCATTAGCTCAGTGGTCGCCTCAATGGGTAATGCAGGTCAGGCTAACTATGCGGCGGCAAAAGCTGGCCTGGAAGGTTTTTCCCGGGCACTGGCGCGTGAAATAGCTACGCGCAATATTACTGTGAATTGTGTTGCTCCGGGTTTTATCGATACGGATATGACCTCTGGCCTGGCCGAAGAGCACAAAACTGTTTTACAGGGGCAGATTCCAATGGCGCGTTTGGGCGAGCCTGAAGAAGTTGCCGCTGTTGTCGGCTTCCTCGCCAGTGAGGGTGGAAGCTATGTAACAGGTGAAACTATTCATGTCAATGGTGGCATGTATATGGCCTGAATCAGTAAATTGGCAACAAAGAATTGTTTTTTGTGCTGATATGTTGATAATTGTCCGTCAGCAATAACTAAATCGGTCGACATACTTGCTAGTGTGTCATTGGTTCTAATAAAATTGCGTCTCGCATCCTGGGATGTGATGGTGTCTACAAGTAAATAGGAAGAGATATGAGTAATATTGAAGAGCGCGTTAAGAAAATCATCGCTGAGCAACTGGGTGTTAAAGAAGAAGAGGTGGTCAACAGTGCCTCCTTCGTTGAAGACCTGGGTGCTGACTCGCTCGACACCGTTGAGCTGGTGATGGCACTGGAAGAAGAATTCGAAACTGAAATCCCCGACGAGGAAGCTGAAAAAATCACTACCGTTCAGCTGGCGATCGATTACATCAACGCACACCAGTAATCAGTCAGTCTCTGAGGTTTAGTTGAAAAGCCGCACCTATATAATCCTTATATAGTGCGGCTTTTCTATTAATGGCCTGAATTTCTGGAGGAACAGATGTCTCGCAAAAAAGTGGTTGTAACCGGCTTGGGTCTGTTAACACCGGTTGGTAACACCGTAAAAGAGGCGTGGGACAGTATTCTAGCCGGTAAAAGTGGAGCTCAGAATATCGAGCATTTTGATGCGTCTGCGTTTGCTACTCGATTCTCTGCACCTGTTAAAGCGCTTGATCTGGAACCCTACATGAGCGTCAAGGAAGCACGCAAAATGGACCTGTTCATTCAGTATGGCATGGTGGCAGCTATCCAGGCGGTGCAAGATGCCGGACTGGTAGTTACTGAAGAGAACGCGCCTCGTATCGGCTGTGCTATAGGTTCAGGCATTGGCGGTCTGCCAATGATTGAAAATACGCACAATATTCTGAATACATCAGGACCACGCAAAGTGTCGCCTTTTTTTGTGCCTGGCAGCATCATTAATATGATTGCTGGTAACCTGGCGATCAAATACGGCTTTCGCGGTCCGAATATAGCGATTACCACGGCCTGTACTTCAGGCACGCACAATATTGGCCATGCCATGCGTATGATTCAGTATGGTGATGCCGATATCATGATTGCCGGTGGTGCTGAAATGGCAACGACCCCGTTGGGGATTGCCGGTTTCTCGGCCGCACGTGCGTTATCAACGCATAATGATGATCCGCAGGCGGCCAGTCGCCCCTGGGATAAAGACCGTGATGGTTTTGTACTGGGTGATGGTGCTGGTATTCTGGTACTGGAATCCTACGAAAGTGCCAAGGCGCGCGGTGCGCATATTTATTGTGAGCTGTCCGGATTTGGCATGAGCGATGATGCATTTCATATGACCGCGCCACCTGAAAATGGTGCCGGCGCCGCTTTATCGATGACGAATGCCATGCGTGATGCCAGCATGAATCCGGAGGAGTTGCATTATATTAATGCGCATGGAACATCGACTCCGGCGGGTGATATTGCTGAATCCAATGCTGCCAAACTGGTGTTAGGTGATACAGCCAAGCAGGTGCGTATGAGCTCCACCAAGTCGATGATCGGTCATTTACTTGGCGCCGCAGGTGCAGTTGAAGCCGCATTTTGTGTGCTGGCGATACGTGACCAGGTGGCTCCGCCGACGATCAATCTGGATAATCCGTCTGAGGGATGCGATCTGAACTATGTCGCGCATCAGGCACAACCCTGTAAAATTGATACGGCTATGTCCAACTCGTTTGGCTTTGGTGGTACCAACGGTACACTGATTTTCAGTCGACTCTGAAAGTTGATCTGAGGGGGGCGCGAGCTCCATCCTTGGCGCTATATGCCGCAGGCGCATGGATGCGCGAGCGGGCATGGTCTTAAGCAACGCAGATACCTATGGCAGAAAATAACATCGCTTTGGTTAATGGCAAGCCCGCGGTAACGCTATCGTTTCAGGATCGAGGGCTCAGCTACGGCCAGGGGCTTTTCGAGACCCTACGCATTGCCGGTGGTAAACCTTTGTTGTGGGAAGCACACCTGCAACGACTGTTACGTGGCTGTCAGCGTTTGCACATACCTGCTGAGGGGCTGCAAACCGCCCTGCAGGAGGATCTTGAACAATTGCCTGTCGTAGATCAGGCCGTTCTGAAAATCCTTGTCACTGCTGGCTGTGGCGGGCGAGGTTACACCCTGCCTACCGACATCCAGTCCACTCGAATCCTTCAACAACTACCATTCCCAGACTATAGCGACAATCCGGGCTTGCGAGGCATTCAGGCACGCTGGTGCAACTTGCAACTGGCCTGTGCTCCAGCACTTGCCGGTATTAAGCATCTAAATCGTCTCGAGCAGGTACTCGCACGTGCCGAGTGGAATGATCCATCGGTGCAAGAGGGTATTGTATGTGGTGCCGACGGCTACCTGGCTGAGGGGACCATGAGTAATCTGTTTTTGGTGTATGATGGCCGCTTGATGACGCCGGATCTTTCTCTGTATGGTATTGCCGGTATTATGCGTAATTATCTGATTGAGTTGGCCGCCAGTGTGGGAATCAAAACCGAAACAGGCCAGTATACCCGCGCTGAACTTCTGGCTGCTGATGAGGTGTTTTTCTGCAACAGCCTAATCGGCATCTGGCCTTTGGCACAACTTGATGATCAGACTTTTATACCCGGACCGGTGACCCGAAGGCTCCAGGGTTTGCTGAAAGAGAATTATTGTTAATGTTAAAAAAACTTTTGTTGCTTATATTTATATCGGTAGCCCTGGTTCTGGGCGCTGCGTGGTACGTTTATAATGATTTCGAAAAGAGCCTGCAGCAACCATTATCCCTGGATGCAGAGCAGGTGATCACTGTGCCATCTGGCAGTAGTTTTCAGCAGTTGATGCGTCGTTTTGAGACGGACGGTTGGATTAGAAATGCCGATCTGATGCGTCTCTATACCCGGTTGCATCCGGAAATTACCGCCATTCGTGCGGGCGAGTATGCCATAGAGCCTGGTAGTAGCCTGCTGGACGTTATTGATCAAATAAATCGTGGCGATGTAGTGCGTTATTATTTCACCCTGATCGAAGGCTATACGTTCAAACAGATTCGCGCGGGGCTGGAAGCCGATGAGCGTATCGAATCTACTCTGTCTGACAGCAGTGAAGCAGATATTATGGCCATGCTTGGCGCAGATGCCGATCAGTCAGCAGAGGGGCTGTTTCTGGCTGAAACCTATCAGTTCCAGCGTGGCGCAAAAGATATTGATTTACTGCGCCGGGCGCATAATGATCTAAAGGCGTTTCTTGAGCAGCAGTGGCAGGCGCGTGATGAATCACTACCTTATAACAATGCTTACGAAGCACTGATTATGGCGTCTATTATTGAAAAGGAAACCGGTGTACCGGATGAACGCAGCCGTATTGCCGGGGTCTTTGTGCGTCGACTGAACCAGGGGATGCGTTTACAGACAGACCCAACCGTCATTTATGGTATGGGTGAAAATTATACTGGCCGTATCCGTCGCTCAGATCTGCAACAGCCCACACCCTGGAATACCTATACCATCGATGGATTACCACCTACGCCCATTGCTATGGTAGGACGTGAAGCCATTGTCGCGGCATTGAATCCGCTGGAGGGTAATGAGCTGTACTTTGTTGCGCGGGGTGATGGTACCCATCATTTTTCAGCGACGTTGCGTGAACATAATAATGCCGTTAACCGCTATCAACGTAATCGTCGCAGTGATTATCGTTCATCACCCGCTACAGGGAGCGAACAATGAGAGGTTGTTTTATTACCCTGGAAGGTGTTGAGGGGGTGGGTAAAACCACTAATCTTGAGTATATCCATCAGCGCCTGCAGGCCGCTGGTATAACTGTTGTGGTCACACGGGAACCGGGCGGTACTGCCATGGCTGAAGAGATTCGTGAATTGCTGCTACGACAGCGCACAGAATCCGTAGCCGAAATGGCTGAGTTGTTGTTGATGTTTGCCGCACGTGCTCAGCACTTGCACGCATTGATCACTCCGTCGCTGGAGCAGGGGCATTGGGTGTTGTGTGACCGCTTTACCGATGCCACTTATGCTTACCAGGGCGGCGGCCGCGGTGTTCCGCTGTCACTGATCAGTACATTGGAGTCCATGGTGCAGGCATCACTTCGTCCAGACCTGACCTTGCTGTTGGATCTACCGGTTGAGCAAGGGTTGGAGCGTGCCCGCAATCGCAGTACACCGGACAGGTTTGAAGCCGAGAAACAGCGTTTTTTTGAAGCCGTCAGAGAAGTCTATTTGGACCGGGCTATGGCAGAGCCTGAGCGCTTTGCCGTTATAGACGCATCACTGGATCTTGAACAAGTGCAGCAACAGATACGTGTTCAACTGCAGCAGCGTTTAGGCGTTACCCCGGTATGATCGACAAGCCGCTTGTCGTCCCCTGGGCTGAAACGCTATGGAATAAGCTGGCCAGGCAGCATGCCGAATCCCGCTTGCCGCACGCTATTTTGCTTACAGGCCATACCGGTATCGGTAAGATTGAATTTGCTCAAGCCTTTGCGCATCTGTTGCTTTGTCATCAGCCACACAATCATCAACCTTGTGGCCACTGCCGAAGTTGTGAACTGCTGAGCAGTGGTAACCATCCCGATCTGGTCTATCTGCATCCGACTGAAGCGGGTAAGGCGATCAAGGTTGATCAGGTGCGTGAGTTGCTGCAGTTTCTGCATAATACTGCACAACAGGGTGGCTACCGTGTGGTGGTCATGGAGCCGGCTGAAAATATGAATATCAATGCAGCCAACGCCTTGCTTAAGTCACTCGAAGAGCCAGGCAATAACACCTTGTTGTTGCTGGTATCGCATCAACCGGGTCAGCTAATGCCGACTATCCGTAGTCGTTGCCAACAGGTTGGCTTTCCCATGCCGAGTGCTGATCAGGCTGCACCCTGGTTGACTCAGCAACTGGGTATAGAGGCTGAGCGGGCCGGGCAGTTGTTACGTATTACTCGAGGGGCACCACTCAAGGCACGCCTGCTTTACCAGACTGATCGGGTCAGCTTTAGAGCGGGTTTCGTCACCGGTCTGGCGGATCTGCTCAAGGCGCGTACAACGGCAGTAACACTAGCAGAAAAGCTATACAAGGAAGATTTATTGCAACTTCTGGAGTGGATGTACAGTCTATTGGTGGACATCGCCCGGTTACAGGCCGATAGTGAAACACTGAAAATCAGCAACGCCGATATGTTTAAAATGCTGAATGCCGTTGCTAAAAAGACCACAGCCGTTAAACTTTATTCATTGATTGATCAGTTACAAGCTGAACGGATCAGTTTAATGGAACGTCACAACCCGAATCGTCAGTTGTTGCTTGAAACGCTGCTGCTTGGATGGGTTGGGCTGGTTCGATAATGTAAAGGAACCTGAAAATGTCAATCGTACCCAGAATTAGTCACGGTATTCTTTCTCTGGCCATAGAGAACAAAGAAGATCTGTATAAATCGTTTATGCCGTTCGTAACGCACAGTGGCTTGTTTATTCCCACTTCACGTTCCTATCAATTGGGTGAAGAGGTATTTATGTTGCTGACCGTGATGGAAGAACAGGAAAAAATTCCGGTTACCGGAAAGGTCATCTGGGTAACACCCAAGGCAGCCCAGGGAGGCCGGGTGCCTGGTATCGGCATACAATTGACAGCTGATGATGCGCCGTTGGTGCGTAAAATTGAAAACTATCTTGCCGGGGCGCTGAACAGCTCACGGCGAACTTACACCATTTAAACCTGACAGGATTATAAACCGCCGTTATGTATGTGGACTCGCACTGCCATCTGGATCGTATCAATATCGAAAAACTCAATACCTCACTGACTGGGCTGGTTGATGCGGCGGTGGAGCGGGGTGTGCACAAAATACTCTGTGTTTCTATCGATCTGGAGCAGTTTGAGCAGATGGCAACCTCGGTAGCGCCATTTCCACAGGTTTATCTTTCAGCCGGTGTACATCCCTTGCATGTGGATGAGCAACCCTATGATGAGCAGCGCTTACGCTTGGCGGCCAGTCGTAACAGAGTGGTGGCTATAGGCGAAACCGGGCTGGATTATTATTATTCCAAAGAGCACATCGATGCGCAGCATGAGAGTTTTGCTGGTCATCTGCGCCTGGCGGGTGAGCTGGGACTGCCGGTTATTGTGCATACTCGCGATGCCCGCGAAGACACGCTGAAGCTGATTGATCAATATGGCAACACTGAGTCTGCCGGTGTGTTGCATTGCTTTACCGAATCGCTGCAGATGGCTCAGGCAGCACTGGAAATGAATTATATGATTTCCTTCTCCGGCATTATCACTTTCAAAAATGCTGAAGAACTCAGAGATGTTGTTCGTGCGGTACCGCTGGACAAGCTTCTGATCGAAACCGATTCACCTTACCTTGCGCCAGTACCCTATCGCGGCAAGCAGAATCAGCCAGCCTACGTGGTCGAAGTAGCGCAGTGTGTAGCAGATTTGAAAGGTGTGTCTGTAGAGGAGGTGGCAGAAGTGACACGCAATAACTTTTACCGGTTATTTTCACGGGCTCAGGGTTAAGCCTCTGGAAGGGGGAGGGCTTGCCCGGTCCTTGGGCAAGGAACCTCAATAGCCCATGTCTTCGTCGGTCATCGGGGTAATACTCAGTAGCATTTTGGTCAGATCCAACAGAATGATCAAAATGTTATTGTGGTAGCACACACCCTGTACAAAGCGTTTCGCCGATTCGTCACCGCTTAAGTTCGGTGCGCGATCCACGCGATTGGTAGGCAGGTTGATCACTTCGTCAACACTATCAACTACCAGGCCGATTACTTCCTTGTCATTCAGTTCTACTACGATGATACGCGTATCGTCATCATAGGGCACATCGGCCATGTGGAACAGACGGCGGGTGTCTATCACGGTGACCACGTTACCACGCACGTTAATGATGCCCAGTACCGAATAGTCAGCTCCAGGTACTGGCGTGATTTCAACATAGCGCAGAACTTCTTTAACCTGCATCACGTCGATGCCATAGAGTTCCTGATTAACACGAAAAGTGGCCCACTGATGATAGACAACTTCTTCCTCTTTGGCGCGACGTGCGTTTTCATCCCGCTGCTTTTTGTTATTAGAACTTTCTTGGATCATTTTCAGTTGCTCGGCGGCGCCATCTAAACTCATGATTAAGGATCCTTTCAGCTACCGGTTAATTGGCTGTCAATTCAGAATTTGATTATTAAGGATTATAGCTTCAATAGCAGTATGTAGCCATGCTAATCATAGGGCATCCTTGATTTATAGGCAGTTGTCCGGCTTTGGTAAACCAGCCAGGCATGCGGCGAGTTTGGCTGGACTACCTGGAAACAGCTTCATCAAGTGAATACTACGGCCCTTGTCCGGTCCCAGTTCACGACTGATGGCTTTACATAATGGACGCATGGCCGGTGAGTGCTGATATCGGTGGTAAAAATCACGCAGAACCCAAATGATCTCCCAGTGCTCATCGGTTAGCTGAACACCTTTATCTTCAGCCAGGGCACAGGCCAGCGCTTCAGACCAGTCTTCTAGTTGCAGCAGGTAGCCTTCATCATCCAGCAAGGCACGGATTTCTGTTGTCATCAAAACCAGCTCACCACGCGATCACAAGACAGTGTCAGGTTAACAAATTCAGGATCGGTGATGGCGATAATCTTGCCTGTCTCTTGAATACCCCGGGCTTCCAGGTCCACAGCCAGTGCATGTAGTTTAACTGTGTCGGGCAGTTTATCCCGGTGTGCTGGCAGTGTCAGATAGACACCGTCTTCGATCAGCAGCAATACGTCATCATCCGACAGGGTGGCAAGGCACTGAGCCAGCGTTGAGCTGTCTGAAGGGCTGGTATTCAGCGTATGTAGTGTTTTACTCATGGTGCTCCTTAGATGCTCAGCACGACATCATGATTTTGTATCAGCTCAGCCAGTTGTGCTGGCTGCAGAACCTCAGGTACCAGCATCAGTTGCTGCGCGTCCAGTCCATGAAATGCCAGAGAGGCTGCATCAGTGTAGATGGCATCTATATCATAAAGCTCCAGTGAGGCTTGCAGCGCATTGAGGTTTTTCTGGCCGATAGCTGTGGGGTTTTGTGCTGGTAGCAGTTGCAGCAGGGCATCACCCAGCAGCAGCAGGCTGACGGGCTGTTCGAATACAGAGCAGGTCAGTGCCACATCCAGCAAGTCTCGAGCCGCTGACGAGCCATAAGGGGCTGCTCGGCTAATTAGCAGAAAGCGTTTGCAGGGCTTATCGCTCATCCACGACCTCCAAAGGTAATCACTCTGTCAGACAGTATAGCGGCTTCAGTGAGTTGGCCCAGACCAGAGAGTTCAAAACCTTCGGCAAGATTGCCGTGGGGTTTGTCATAGCGTTTGGCTTCGTTGTCATCGAGCAGACCACGACGAATGGCCGCCGCAATACACGCCACCAGATCCAGTTGGTGCTGTTCTGCCAGTGCCTGCCAGGCTGTGGGGATACAGGGTTCATCTGGTGGGCTGCTGGACAGGCCATTAGCATTCATAACGCCATCTCGGTAAAAAAACACCCGGTGCAGCGTATGTCCGGCATCCAGTAAGGCTTTGGCGAAACGTAACGCTGTTTCAGGTGCCTGATGCTGCACCGGTGATGCATGAACGATCAGCGTAAATATCATGTTGACCTCGCCTTAAAATAAAAACCCCGCCATCTTAGCAAAGAGGGCGGGGTTTTCAGAAGTGCATGGCGCCTAGTTGTTGCTAACTAGTCGCTGCTAAGTACACCCACCAGATGCAACAAATGTACAAACAGGTTGTAGATGCTCAGGTAGAGACCAACCGTTGCCATAATGTAGTTCTGGTAGTGCCCATTAACGATGTTGCTGGTGTCATACAGGATGAAACCGGCCATCAGCAGTACCACCAGAGCCGAGAAGGCCAGGTGCAGCGCCGGGATGTATACGCCAAACAACGGTAGTACCAGCAGCGCAACCATGGCAATCAGCATCACGATAGCGCCTGTAGCCAGGAAGCCGCCCATAAAGCTGAAGTCTTTTTTGCTGGTCATGACATAAGCTGACAAGCCAACAAAGGTCAGGGCGGTCATGCCCAGTGCGGTCATGACAATCTGACCACCGCCAGCCATGGCCAGGTAGTGGTTCAGCAACGGTCCAAGACCGAAGCCCATCAAGCCGGTAAAGGCAAAGATCAGCGGCAGGGCAGCGGCAGAATTCTGTTTACGGTTCAGGACAAAGATCAAACCGAAGCTGACCAGCACACTTCCGATGTAGACAATGAAAGGTGGATTGATCATCATGGAGATGACGGCTGTCACGGCACTGAAGCCGAGCGTCATACCCAGCAACATATAGGTGTTGCGGATCATCTTATTGGTCCGGATTACCGACTCTTGTGAGCTGTAACCCAGTTCTTGTACTTTATCCATAGTAATCCTCATTAGTGTTGAATCTGGAACAAGGTTAATAATCAGGGTAAATTACCCCGAGTTCAAGCTTTTGACCTGATTGATGTGCAATAATTCCATTTTGTCGCAAACCCTGTCCAAGAAGTTTTAATGTGTGTATTGATACCTTCACTCGCTTTCCCGATATCCTCTATGAAGATGATAGCTTAATTGCACTACATAAGCCTGCTGGCCTGCTGGTCCACCCGAGCTGGATATCGCCGGCCAGCACCCCTAACTTGATCAGTTTGTTAAAACAGCAGTTTCCAGGTGATACCTTTCATACGATTCATCGGCTCGATCGGGGCACGTCTGGCGTGATTTTATTCGTACGCAATGATAAAGAAGCGGCCAAGGTGATGCATCAGCAGTTTCTCGATCGACAGGTCAGCAAAACCTACCTTTGTGTCGTGCGTGGCTGGACTGAAGTCGAGGGCACCATTGATTACGCGCTACGCTACGAAAAAGATCGTTATTCGGAACCTTTTGCCAATGAAGACAAAGCCCCGCGCGAGGCCGTGACGCACTACCGAACCCTGGCGCAGGTAGAGTTGCCAATTGCAGTCGGACGCTACCCGGTGGCACGCTATTCACTGCTGGAGGTCAAGCCTGAAACTGGACGTAAGCATCAGATACGTCGGCACATGAAGCACATTATGCATCCACTGGTGGGTGACACCAATCATGGTGAAGGACGGCATAACCGGCTATTTCGCGATCATTTTTCCATACACCGACTGTTGCTGATGGCCACTGAACTCACGGTCGTCCACCCTAAGGCGTTGCGTAAGGTTCATATTTCAGCCCCCTTGGATGAGGAGGTTTTGAGCCTGTTTGAAAAGCTGGGGTGGGGGCGTTTATCTGAATTAGCCGAAAACCCACAGCTGCTGTACTGAATTCATTGCGAATTCTGCCGTGCGTGGTAGCATGAGAGCATAATTAACTACAATTTATCTTGCATACAACATGACAAATCAGCCAAGCACCACCCGTACGTTGACCAACCGGCTCAAGTCTGGCAAACCCCTCCGCATCGCCCTTATAGGTGCTATGGATCAGGAAATAGAATTGCTGAAAAGTGCCATGCAGGACCTGCAGTCTTTTAATCAGGCCGGTTATGATTTTCACAAAGGAAAACTCCATGGAGCGGAAGTCATTCTATTAAAATCCGGCATAGGTAAAGTCAACGCCGCTATCGGCACGACTATTTTGCTGCATGAATTCAACCCTGACTGCGTCATTAATACCGGATCTGCCGGCGGCTTTGATCCGTTGCTAAAAGTCGGTGATGTGGTGATCTCTGATCGGGTGCTGCATCATGATGCCGACCTAACAATCTTTGGTTACAAACCCGGTCAGTTACCTGGTATGCCGCCAGCATTTATTCCGGATGCTGACCTGTCAGCTATTGCGGAAAAGTGCATTAATGAATTTGTCGGTGTGACCACCGTGCATGGTCTGATTGCCACTGGCGACAGCTTTATGGATGAACCGGAACGTGTCAAGGCTACGCGTAAAACTTTCCCGGAAATCAAAGCAGTAGAAATGGAAGCTGCAGCGATAGCTCAGACTTGTCATCGCTTTGATATCCCGTTTATCGTCATCAGGGCACTGTCTGATATCGCCGGTAAAGAATCCAATATCTCCTTTAAGGAGTTTCTGGAAACGGCCGCTACCAATTCGGCCAATATGGTCAGCGCTATTATCCGCGGTATCGTTGCCGGCCATACAACAACACCGTCAGCTTAGACGCCACACATTGAATAGGGGTGAAACATGGCAAACGTAGCATTTATTGGTCTGGGCACCATGGGCTTTCCAATGGCAGGGCATCTGGCTGCCAAGGGGCACGATGTGTGTGTCTATAACCGCAGTAGCGCCAAAGCGGAAAGCTGGGTTAAGCAACACGGCGGTCGCTTTGCAGCAACCCCGGCAGCAGCAGCTGAAGGTGCTGAGTTGGTGTTTGTCTGTGTCGGTAATGATGATGATCTGCGCTCAGTCACGCTGACTGAAACTGGCGTGTTTGCAGGAATGAAATCCGGCGCTGTATTGGTAGATCATACCACTGCCTCGGCCGAAGTGGCGCGAGAGCTCTACCAGGTGGCAACTGAACAAGGCATAGGTTTTCTGGATGCGCCTGTATCCGGTGGTCAGGCTGGTGCAGAAAATGGCGTGCTGAGCGTGATGATCGGTGGCGATGAAGCGGTGTATCAGCAGGCCGAAGCAGTTATTGCCAGCTATGCCAAATCACAAAAGCTGATTGGTGGCCCGGGAGCTGGGCAGTTGGCTAAAATGGTCAATCAGATCTGTATTGCCGGTCTGGTACAGGGTCTGGCTGAGGCTGTACATTTTATTGAAAAGTCTGGACTGGATGGCGAAAAAGTATTCGATGTTATTCAACACGGCGCCGCAGGCTCCTGGCAGATGAGCAATCGTCATAAAACCATGCTGCAAGGTGAATTTGATTTTGGTTTTGCCGTCGATTGGATGCGTAAAGATTTGAGCATTACCCTGAATGAAGCGCGGCGCAATGGCGCGCAGTTGCCAGTAACTGCATTGGTAGATCAGTTTTATGCCGATGTACAGCAGCGCGGTGGCGGACGCTGGGATACCTCCAGTTTGCTGAAAAGATTTGAGACAGGTCAATAATACTCTATAATCGCGAGCCAACGGGCAACAAGACCCGACTCATTTCATTAAAAAAGCAAAGGTACGTTCTATGTCGTTCATTGATAAATACAGCATGATTTCGCTTGCACCCAGCATCGCCGTTATTGTCGGCGTGGTGGCCATTACTGTTTTTGGTAGCCTGTTTCTGAAAAAGGCGATTGCCAAAGATGCGGCAGCAGCGGGTGAAAAGTAACTGCTAAAAAGGTCACAGGCAGTGTTATGCTAGCTGTCTGTGACAAACACAACCCCAGGATTCCGTCCATGCATCGATCTAAAAACCTCAGTCATACCGAAACCCCACCCATTGATGCACAACGTCATCCGTTACTGTCGGATAATGATATCAACACCATTTTGGTGAATGGGGCGCAGATGTCACTGAGTAAATTGAAGCGGGCGCGTTCATTTAATGCGCGTATTTACTATTACGCCGAAATCGGGGTTTATCTGGAAGTGTCGTTGTCCAGAGGAGCCGGTATTACCGATGAAACCCGTGAACAGTTGCAGGAAATCCACAAGGAAGCCACGCACGTGCACATGAATGCCAACAAGCGTCTGGCGTTAAAATCCTGAACAGATGAGCGCTACCGATCAGGAACAGGAACAGAACAGTTTTGATAGTAAAGCCTTTCTGGCAAACCTGAGCAGCCGACCCGGTGTTTATCAGATGTATGATAAACACGATAAAATCCTCTATGTTGGCAAAGCACGCAACCTTAAAAATCGCGTTAGCAGTTATTTTCGCGGTTCCTGGCAGGGCACCAAAACCCGCGCGCTGGTTTCACATATCCGTCGCATCGAAGTCACCCTGACCCACAGTGAAACTGAAGCCCTGCTGTTAGAGCAAAACCTGATCAAGGCACAGCGTCCCCCCTACAATATTCTGCTGCGCGATGATAAGTCCTACCCTTATATTTTCATTTCCGCCACGGATGACTTTCCCGCTGTACGGTTTCACCGTGGCGCCAAAAAAGCTAAAGGCCAATACTTTGGCCCGTTCCCCAGTGGTGGTGCGGTACGTGAAAGTCTGAACCTGTTGCAAAAACTGTTCAAAATCCGCCAGTGTGAAGACAGCTTTTTCCGCAACCGCTCGCGCCCCTGTCTGCAACATCAGATTAAACGCTGCACCGCACCCTGCGTGGGGCTGATTGATAAGGAGCGTTATGCCGAAGACCTGCGCCATGCCAGCATGTTTCTGGAAGGTAAGAACCAGGCGGTAACTGCTGAGTTGGCCGAACGTATGGATGCTGCATCCAGTCATCTCAATTTTGAATTGGCCGCTGAACTGCGTGATCAGATCTCGGCACTGCGACAGGTACAGGAGCAGCAGTATGTATCCGGCAGCGGCGGCGAGGCGGATGTATTCGGTTGTGCAATTAATTCCGGCAGCATCTCCATCCATGCCCTGTTTGTTCGTGGGGGCCGCATTATTGGCAGTAAAGCTTATCATCCCAAACTGTCACTGGAAGGGTCGGAAAGTGAACTGCTGTCATCTTTTATTGCCCAGTTCTATCTGAGCGGTGCACGGGAAGTACCCACCAGCATCATTCTGCCTTTCGCCCTGGATGATGCTGAGGTTATCGGTCAGGCAATCACCGAAAAAACCACCAAGCGGGTTCAAATTACCCATAATGTGCGTGGTGATCGTGCCGGCTGGCAGCGTCTGGCCCAGACCAATGCCAACCAGCAACTGGTCAGTCACCTGGCAAGCAAACAGAATATCAGTAACCGTTTTCTGGCCCTGCAGGACTTGCTTGATTTTGATACAGCCATCCGCCGTATGGAGTGTTTTGATATCAGCCACAGCTCAGGCGAGGCTACTGTGGCTTCCTGCGTGGTGTTTGATGAGAACGGCCCACTGAAGTCCGATTACCGCCATTTCAATATCGAAGGCATTACCGCGGGTGATGACTATGCGGCCATGCAGCAGGCACTGGAGCGTCGCTACACCCGACTGAAAAAAGGCGAGGGCAAACTACCGGACCTTCTGATTATCGATGGTGGCAAAGGTCAGGTCTCTCAGGCGATGACAGTACTCGAATCCTTACAGATCACCGAAGTGACCGTGATCGGCATCGCCAAGGGCACTACCCGCAAAGCGGGGTTTGAATTTCTGGTTAATGGCCAAACCGGCGAAGAGTCGGTGATACCATCGGATTCTGGCGCGTTGCATTTGCTTCAGCATATCCGCGATGAAGCCCACCGATTTGCCATCACTGGCCATCGCGCGCGACGCGCCAAAGTCCGAAAACGCTCCCTTTTAGAGGATATTCCCGGTATTGGACAGAAACGTCGCCGCGAATTGCTAAAATATTTCGGCAGTATCAAGGAGATAGAGAATGCAAGTATTGAAGAAATTGCAAAAGTCTCTACCATAAGTGCTAAGTTGGCACAGGAAATCTGGTTGTGCCTGCATCCCGACAGCTGAACAGGACCAGCATCTATGCTGTTTTCCATGAAAATCCCTAATCTGCTGACACTGCTCAGAATTTGTCTGATACCGGTGTTTGTAGTGATTTATTACATTCCAGGCTTCTGGTCACCCTGGATAGCCGCGGCTATCTTCGGCTTAGCGGCACTGACTGATTGGCTAGATGGCTATCTGGCCCGCCGACTGGACCAGCATTCACCCTTTGGGGCGTTCCTGGACCCGGTTGCAGACAAACTCATGGTCGCCGTGGCACTGGTCATGCTGGTTGAAACCTACTCCACACCGCTGGTCACCATTCCGGCGGTAGTGATTATTGGTCGCGAAATTGTTATTTCAGCTCTGCGAGAGTGGATGGCCGAAATCGGTGAGCGCACCCGCGTTGCGGTGTCGATGATCGGCAAGGTAAAAACCACCCTGCAGATGATTGCCATCCTGGTATTGATCGCGGTACCACCGTTTTCAATTCTGGCCTGGGTGGGCATTTTGACCCTCTATGGCGCCGCGTTGTTAACACTCTGGTCGATGTATGTGTATTTGCGAGCCGCCTGGCCATTGTTGAGTGATGATATATAAGTGGTTAATCTTTAAGCAGTATCATTTATTAAAATCAGTTGACACCCAGGCTCACATCTCTATAATACGCCCCACTTGATTGCGTTGCGGGAATAGCTCAGTTGGTAGAGCACGACCTTGCCAAGGTCGGGGTCGCGAGTTCGAGTCTCGTTTCCCGCTCCAAATCAGACACTTGTCTGATTTAAAGTAATAAAGCAAAGAGAGTTTTAAAGGCTGGATGGCAGAGTGGTCATGCAGCGGACTGCAACTCCGTGTACGCCGGTTCGATTCCGACTCCAGCCTCCATCTCTCTTTAAAGCGCCATGTCACACAAAATCGCCGGCACAGTTCCAGCGATGATCCAGCCCCGATGGTGAAATTGGTAGACACAAGGGACTTAAAATCCCTCGGCTGAAAGGCTGTACCGGTTCGAGTCCGGTTCGGGGCACCATCATCACAACCCGTGAAAATTCAAACATCCCACACCTCTCTGCAACTCTTGCAATATTCCACTTTGCTTGTTTTAATTCCTATAGACAATCTAGACAAATTCTACAGCTGTGATGGAGCACCGGCCCTGCGGTAGCCTGCCTGAGGGTTAGAAAAAACATCCTGTACACGCAATCGAACCGCTTCCATTACGCGAAGCCCAGAGCCATACATCAAACTGGCGACCAGTTTATGATCACCCTCCATAAAGCCAAGTACACGCATAGCTTCTTCATGGGTGAAAACAGTCGGTAGCCGCCTGCCTTTATTGGTTCGAGTAAATGCCAGCTGGCCAAGATCCTTGTTCAGAAAGTGTTTATAAAGAAACACAACCGCATTCAGCGCTGTTTTTTGCGTATTGATAGCAACATGACGTTGGTTAGCAAGATAGCTTAACCAAGCATCCACCTCGATGGCACCCATGTCTAGTGGATGGCGTTTCTGATGAAAATAAATGAAATCCTTGATCCAGCCGCAATAGGTTTTCTCTGTACGATAGGCGAGATGGCGTGAGCGCATAGAGGCACGAAGCTGATCCATGAAGCGGGTGGGATTAGCAGGCAAGGGTGGTGGTATATCATCCATCAACAGCTCCTTGTCATGAATTAATTTATGGTACTGTTTTTATATACAGTAGTAATGATATTGTCAAGTCAGAGTGACTGGCAAAGTGATTCTAGAGGCTCATATCCTGGATGATAGTATTTTATTTGTATTAATTTTAATAAAGTCATACTGTTGCTGTCATATAGTGAAATCGTGATAGTAGTCTGCATGATCGGTTTGACTTTCTGGGATGAATACCATGAATGCCAGAGATGATTGACCAGTCCTGGGTTTTGAATTAGCTTGGGTTCAACTAATCGGCTGGGATAGTAGTCTTGGCAAAGTGGCCTTTGAAGCCACGATATATTTGAGGCCACGATATAAATGTTATGTGAAGATGATGCATGGCTGAATTCATTGTCAAAGAGGCTATCGCGAGAACGATAAAGGAGCTTGAGGAATCAGGTGACCTTGTCGTCGTGAACCCTATTGAAAACGCGGTAGTGAATAAACTGTTTGATGCGGTGCAAGCAGTCTCTCCGAATTTGCTATCGGCTGCTGAGCTTAGTGGCATTATCAGTGCGCTCAATGCTCACAAACTGGGCTTCGGCCTGGATGACAATGACTTCCAAACAATCATTGGTTTAACCAAGGCGGAGCTTACGGAAGCAACACGAAAGCTTAGGGCGGTCAAGTGCTAGATCACATAACCAAGCCAGTCACAGCGACGGCTACTACATTGCGGCTTCGCCTCCATTCCGTAACCGCGCGTGCTGAGCGGCGTTAGCGCGGATGCAAGTCTGAGGGAAATTTGAGCCTATGGTTCTGAAAGATGAAATTGAAAAAGAAGCTGCGACCACTCTTGGCTACATGCTATTTGAGTACTCTCGCTTAGACATGGAACTTGGTTTGTTTTTGGTTTGTCCAATGATGGTCAAAACCTAGATAGGCTGACTAAAAAGCTTAACGACTCAAATTTCAATAAGAGATTGCATCTACTGGGAAAGCTGGTAAATGAAAAATATATGGACACCCCAGCAGCAGATATTTACCAAGCTTGGTTATCCGATGCTCATGCAGTCCGTTCGCTTCGCAATGAACTCTTTCATGGTCGTTGGGGCTTTATCCCGCAACAGCAACAGGTAGCAAATGTTGTTGGGTTGCCAACTTCACCAGAGCAAGCTGAGACTCGCTATTCAATCCCCCAGCTTCAGGATCTATTGTTTACCATGCGGGATTTACGCTCTCGGCTGAATGATTTGAGGCAGTCATGCCCTGTTTAATCGGCGCTAACAAGGCGCATCACTCGCTCCCTGCGGTCGCTGGGACGCCAACCCGCTGCGCGGCTCATCGCCCGTGTGCTTTGCGTTAGCACCTGGAGAGTATTGGTGGATATTTCCGAATCTCTGAAAAGCGCAGAAAATTCTCTCAGAGATCTATTCAACTTTGTGTTGTCTGTAGTGGTCAAGTAAAACTGGCCACCGGTTTATAGTTAATCCAGTACTGTTCCTCTGCCTGATTCGGACTCATTCCATTGTTATGCCGGTGTGGTCGAAGCTGACTATAATACCCGATTAAATACTTCACTACGTGATGCTGCGCCTGAACGAGTGAGTGGTAGCCGTAGGTAGGCACCCATTCAACCTTCAAGCTTCTAAAAAAACGCTCCATTGGTGCATTATCCCAGCAGTTACCACGTCGGCTAAGGCTCTGCTTTATTTGACACTTCCAGAGCGTCTGACGGAATTTACGACTCGTATAATGGCTACCCTGGTCACTATGGAACATCACGCCTTTCGGTCGACCACGGCTCTCATACGCCATTTTTAGTGCATTGCTGGTAAGCTCACTGTCTGGCGATAGCGACATCGCCCAGCCCACTGGCTTACGTGCAAATAAATCAATGACAACCGCTAAATAAGCCCAGCGATTGCCAGTCCAGATGTACGTGACATCGCCACACCAGATGCAGTTTGGCGCATCAACGTTAAACTGGCGGTCTAAATGATTCGGTATCTGAACATGTTCATCACCTGTTTTCTTATATGTGTGACCAGGTACCTGGCAACTGATAAGTCCAAGCTTTTCCATCAAGCGTCCGGCTCGATAGCGGCTCAATGGCACGTTCTGATTGGTAGCCATTTCCGCAATGCTTCGTGCACCCGCAGAGCCCTCGCTCGCGCGAAAGAGCTCCCTAACGACTGCCTGTTCTACGGTCTTTTTCGCACATACAGGCTTTTTTGAACGTTGTTTCCAGTACCTGAAGCTGCTGCGGTGCACGCCAAACACCTCACACAGCTTCGTTACCGGGTAGCTCGTCTTGAGTTTCTCGATTATCGAGAATTGTTCAGAGAGTCCGACATCAAGAGAGCGGTAGCCTTTTTTAATATATCTTTTTCCATTTCAACTTCGCGGATACGTTTCTCAAGCTCGCGTATTCTAAGTTGATCTGGTGTCATTGGTGTTGCTTTTGGACTTTCACCACCACGCTCTTTTCGTAGCTGGCGAACCCATTTATCCATGGTCGAATGTCCGACATTCATGGCTTCAGCCGCATCTCGAATAGAGTAATTTTGGTCGACTACCAGCTGTGCTGCTTCGAGTCTGAATTCAGGGCTGAAATTTCGGTTTGGTCTTCTGGTCATATTGTCACCTAATTATCTCTTGGTGCATGATAGCACCTCTAATTAGATGGCCAAATTAACTATGCCACTACACTCCGCCCCAAAGCCGGGCGTTAATGGTGAACCAGTTGCGTAGAAGAGCAGAGCTTGTCGAAGCGCTAATTGAGCATAGAGAGAGCGTTGGCTCTCTGTTGGGCGAGCTCCGCACCTATGGCTGGGACTCTGAAGATGAGTTGATTACTTTGAGACCAAGGCATATTCTCTATGTTCTTCATGCATTTCAGTCCGGCCGCCTGAACGCGAGCCACCTAAGAGAGTGGGCGAACGCTATCGAACAGAGGGAAGATATCGGCATGCTTTTTGGTCACCAAGAAGTTCTGGATGAGATGATTTTTTGGTTAGCAAATCCTGAAATAAACTACTCTATCGATTCAGAACTTGTGGCCCGTGTAATCTCCAACTTGGAGCGGAACCATGTCGAATAACCATTTAACAAATAGTTCCAGTTCGTTCCGGGCCTGAAGGCCCTCCACCGGATGCCCTTTTCACTGCGCTACTGAACAACGGCGTTTAAAGGGCGCATCACTAGAGGATGATCTATGGAGATTGATGAAGAGAAAATTGACGAGGCTGTACTGGCTTTGCTGTATCTGACTTTGCATGATAGTGGTCGGGCGTGGAAATCCTTTGATTGGGATGCCATGAATAGGCTTCACGAAAAGGAGCTTATTGAGAATCCAGTTGGTAAAGCCAAGTCTATCCTGTTCACTGAGGAAGGCCTCAAAGAGTCAGAGCGGCTGTTCCAGAAGCTTTTCTCCAAGGACTCGTGAACATGGGTGCCGACCTTTTAACCAAGCGCTCAACCGGACGCCAAAAGCGGGGGCTTTTGGTTTCCTCCTCTGGCGCTCCGGCGCCGGTTACCATCAGCGTTCAGGCTGTAGAAAAACCTCTTTATCTATGGTCTGATTAGATATTCAGGAGACGGAGGCTCTGGGATGGTTCGATTCAAACATTACGACTACAACCAGATGTCGATGGTGGTCATCAACTACTTGGAACAGATCCAACCGGGTACCTTTGAATTTGCGTTGCACTACCTGATCTCTGAAAAACTCGACCTGTCTGCTTTTCATCAGCCCTATAAAAATGATGCTGAAGGCCGCCCAGCCTATGATCCGGCTATACTGCTCAAGATTATTTTATTTGCTTACTCAAAGGGCATTACCTCCAGCCGTGAAATCCAGTGGTGCTGCGAAACCAATATCATCTTCAAAGCGTTATCCTGCGATACCGTGTCGCACTTCACCACGATAGCTCACTTTGTCAGTAGCCGTGGCCTGGCGAGTGAAGCCTTATTTGAACAATCACCTCAGTGAGCATCAGGAAAAGGATACCTATGAAAGCGAAGAAGCGCTGGAGCGTGATATTCGCAAGGCCAAGACCATCCAGTTACATAGTTGAAGCAACAAAGGTGGAAGCCCAGCTGAAAGCCTTATCAATCAGGCCACTGTCGACTGATGTGGCAGTAAAACAAATGCCATTCCCGATAATGTCGAAACAGGCATTGAAGGGAGTGGCAATATAAATGAACAAAACGAGCACCGAGGAAAGGTTGATGCGCTATAAATTGATTTTTCTACAGGCTCGTTATGTGTGCGTCATCTGCAGGCTATAGAGGGGAATCCTATGACTAAGCATGTTGGTTCTTGCCTGTGTGGCACAGTGAGATTTGAGGTCCATGGGGGCTTCGACAGCTTTTACCTGTGCCATTGTGAGTATTGCCAAAAAGATACGGGATCTGCTCATGCGGCAAATTTATTTTCGCAGTCAGCTAAACTGACCTGGCTGGCGGGTGAAGATGCTGTGACTTCCTTTACGCTTCCAAGTACTCGCCACAACAAAAGCTTTTGTAGATCGTGTGGTTCAGCATTACCAAGCACCCAATTTACAGATCTGCTCGTCGTTCCCGCAGGGTGTTTGGATACTGAAGTCTCGGCGTTGCCAACTGCGCACATCTTCACATCAAGCAAAGCGGTTTGGGACAGGGCGATTGGTGACGTGCCAGAGTTCGAAGGCATGCCAGAGTAAGCTAAGATCTCATAACCAGCGGCTGTTGGCGGATGCACCTTCGCTGGCGCTCCGGCACGTCGCAAAGCCAAGGCGTTAAATTTATCAACATGGCACAAGCATGAAGCTAAAAAATTACTTCAACATGATTTTGTCATCGAATCCAGATCACACTTGGTGACAGAATTTGAAGATAAGTTGTTTGTTGGTGCACTAAGGAACTTTTGCTCATATCTGAACCCACTGAGGTTCAACAACTTTGCATTTGCAATGCGAGAATTGCTGAGGCATGAGTTTTTGGGGTCACTTCTTGCGTTTTGCAAGGTAAGGAAACAGGGCTTAGCTCTTATGCAAAATTCAAGACCTGATAATCATCTAGCCGACTCCTCCCTGAAGATCAAAGTAGCATTTCCCGCTAAAGCGCGATGAACCATAGAAAAGTCGGGGTTGCACTTCATTCCTCTAGCGGGGCCACCCCTCCGGGACCATCGACATTGACAAGGGTTTCTCCTTCGCCGAGACGCACAAAGACGTAGTGAACATCATCGCCCCCTTCGACTATCTGGGCCCGATGGATCACCCGCCGCGGGAAATAGGCATAGTCGCCTTTGCCGATCTCGAAGGAGTGCTCGCCGTTTTCACCATAGTCGACACGAATTCGGCCCGAGAGCATATACATCACGCTGTCGAACTCCTTATGATGATGCCACTGGCTTGGCGCATCGAGTGCCGTGACGTGGCACTCGCCAACCCAAAGCGGGCCTGCCTCCAGAGCCTTCTTGCGATTCTGCCCTGGAGTCTGCGGACCTTGAGTAAGCTGCTCCGCCTTGATGACGCCGATCTGTTCAAATATTCCTCTGCTCATGTCTATTCCTCTCATTAGTAGGGTTGCTCGCTGCTTTGATAGCCTCGAATTTCAGAGTATTATGGTTTTATGAAGATAACTGGACATTTTTTGTCGCCAAACAGACAAACTGAAATTCTTCCTTTCGAGACCGCTTCGCGTCCGATCGTCGGATTCGCCCGTGACTACCCGACGGGCCTGTCTTCAGGCATGCACAGTCACCCAAGAGCGCAGTTGCTCTACGCGACCTCAGGCGTCATGCGAGTGGATACACAGGACTCCAGCTTTCTTGTGCCACCGACAACCGCACTGTTTCTCCCCGCCTCTGTGGAGCACACCGTCAAAATGGACGGTCCGGTTGCGATGCGTGCGCTGTTCATGTTGGAGGAGGTTGCTCAGCGCGTGGCAAAGGTGACCAAGGTCATTGCGATATCGGGTCTGCTGCGTGAACTCATCCTTGCGGTCTGTGCCGAGGGGGTGGAGTGGGCGCGCGAAGGCAGGGGAGATCATCTGGCAGCGTTGGTGTTGGATGAGATCGGCAAGGCGGAGCCGCTTCCTCTCGGTCTGCGGCGGTCAACTGACTCACGCCTCCGACAAGTATTGGAGGAACTGTCAAAGTGTCCGTACGACAGACGCAATCTTGAAGAGTGGGCGGATGTTGCCAATACGTCGAGCCGTACGCTTGCCCGATTGTTCCGGACGGAAACGGGAATGAGCTTTCGACAATGGCGTCAGCAGGCGCGTCTGGCGGCGGCACTCAGTGCCCTGTCCACCGGCGCTACTCCAACTCGGGCCGCTGCTATCGCGGGCTTTGATTCTGTCCCTGCTTTTGGTGCTGCGTTCCGTGGGCTGTTCGGAATCACACCGGGTCAGGCGCGGGGCCACTATTTCGGTGCTCACGACAAATAAACAGGTATTGTCCGATTGGCGATAGAAATTGTCAGGTTTCTATCCGTCCCGTCAATTAGAGTGTCTTTAGGCAGAAGACTACGGTGACCCCCATCCGTTAATCTCAGCCAGAACTATTGCAGAGGAGACTCCTATGGATTTATCGAATTGGCGTGGTGCCCCCCGACCTGAGCGGGTGACCCTACAAGGAAAATATGTACGGCTGGAACCGCTCAGCGAAGCAACGCACGGGGCGGACCTGTTTTCTGCTGCGGTCGAGCCCGGCGCGGATGACCGGTTTCGTTATCTGCCTAACACGACCCCTCCAGACTATCCGACCTTCGCCGACTGGCTGCAAAAATCGGAAGCATCGATCGACCCGATGTTTTTTGCGGTTATCGACATGCGGACCGGCCGGGCCGAAGGGCGCCAGGCACTGATGCGCATTGATGCGGACAACGGGGTTGCCGAGGTTGGTCATATTCTCTGGTGTCCTGGAATCGCACGTTCAAGGGTGCCGACCGAGGCGATTTTTCTGATGGCGCAGTATATCTTCGACGAACTCGGTTACCGCCGCTTCGAATGGAAATGTGACAACCAAAACCTACCGTCGAAACGCGCTGCAGAGCGGTTCGGCTTCGTCTTCGAGGGGATTTTCCGCAATCACCTGGTGGTGAAGGGCAAAAATCGTGACACAGCCTGGTTTGCAATGACGGAAGAGGATTGGAAATTGGTAAAGCCTGCCTACCTGGCCTGGCTAGATCCGGAGAATTTCGATTCAAACGGACAGCAGCGTTCCAAACTGGGAACCGCCGCCACTCGGTCATAACATAGTCAGGTTGCCAACCCCTCGGTGTTGTCATTGGTCGGCAGACGTAATGGACAGTCCCGGTTGGTCTCGGAGCCATTTGACCTGCAAAACTCATTCGGCCAGCGGCAGGCGGGCAATAGGTGGTCGGCATCTGCCGGCGCTTCTAAAAGCTCGACAATAGGTACTACTACCGCATGGGAGTCACGCCTACTGCAGGGGAACTGGGGTCGGGACTGCGCAAAAGTGTGCAGCCCCTTACTTTTACGTTCAGGCTGTAGAAAAACCTTTTCATCTATGGTCTGATGAGATTTTCAAATGATGCTGAAGTCCGCCCAACCTATGATCCGGCTATACTGCTCAAGATTATTTTATTTGCTTACTCAAAGGGCATTACCTCCAGCCGTGAAATTCAGTGGTGCTGCGAAACCAATATCATCTTCAAAGTGTTATCCTGCGATACCGTGCCGCACTTCACCACGATAGCTCACTTTGTCAGTAGCCAAGGCCTGGCGATTGAAACCTTATTTGAACAATCACCTCAGTGAGCATCAGGAAAAGGATACCCATGAAAGCGAAGAAGCGCTGGAGCGTGATATTCGCAAGGCCAAGACCATCCAGACACTGGATGCGGCGGCCAACAAGATCGGTGATTTTTTAAAGCGCAGCCAGCCAAGGATGGGCAAGAGCACCCACCTACACCGACTGGATGAAATACCGTGTGGATAGTCCGAAGGGTAAGCAGATTTATATTCACCGAATGTCGGTGGTGGAACCGGTATTCGGCAACATTGGGACCAACAAAAGGCTAAACCGCTTTAGCTTGCGCGGCAAAAGCAAGGTTCAGGGCCAGTGGCAGTTGTACTGCTTGGTGCATAATGTTGAAAAACTGGCGATAAGTAGTTGAAGCAACGAATTACTACTGGACACCTCTCAGCGAAGGATGCGATTGTAATATGACTGTAACAGGGACAAAAAATAGTTTGCCCCTGTTACCTAAAATTACGCGTCAGCGCCGCCTAGTACATTGTCTAGTTGCATTTCTTTCAAAACACGGTCTTGGATGGGTTGTTTGGCAGCGTTAATTTCATCAACCCCCCAAACCAAACCGACCGCCGTGCGTGTAGGGCGTTTACCAGCAGGCATATCTGCAAGCGCCAAATAAGTATCCACGACCATCTGTGGATCAGGTGCTTGATCACTCTGCATAAATTTACCGAATTCCTCGAATATGGCGGCAGGAATATTTGCCAATTCACCATAGCTGTCCAGTATGTCTGTGCGTTTAGGTTGTTGCCCTGCTGCACTAAGACCTGTCGGGAACGGGCCTGGCTGCACTATGGCAATATCAATACCGAAGGGTGCCACTTCGTAGCGTAAGCCTTGAAGGTAGCCTTCCAAAGCATGTTTGGTAGCGGCGTAGGTAGAAAAGTACGGTGCTGAAATCTGTCCAACCATGGATGAGGTGTTAAGGATCAGACCGGACTTGGCCTCACGCATAGCGGGTAAAACAGCCTGTATAGTGCGAATAGCACCATAGTAATTGGTTTCCATCTGCTCTCTGGCTTGGGCAATGCTAAAAGCCTCCGTAATGCCAAGATACATCACGCCTGCATTGTTAAGCAAAATATCAATTTTGCCCGCTTTAGCCAGTACACTTGCAATGGCAGTTTTGACAGATTCGTCATTGGTGACATCCATATCAACAACATGGATGGAATCGCTATACGCTTCCAGCTCGGCCTTCACTGCGGCATTCTTACCTTCCGGGCCACGCATGGTGGCGAACACTTGATAGCCTTTATCTGCAAAGTCCTTTACTGATTTTTGGCCAAATCCACTGCTGCTTCCGGTGATAACTATGTTTGTTTTTGCGTCACTCATTTTTCTTTCCTGCCAGGTTGTCAATTAAATACCGACTGGTACAATAATGTCCGATGCATCGCATGTCAAATTAAAGTACCGGGTGGTATAAAAATGAGTTCAAATCCAACAAAACCTTCAAGGGGGCGACCCAAGACCCTAAATCGAGACCGTGTTTTGGATGTGGCAATGGAAGCCTATTGGAAAGAGGACATCGGCAATTTATCCCTGAATGAAATCTGCAGGAGATCTGGTGTATCGAAGCCAGGGCTTTATCGTGAATTTTCGAATGAAGATGGCTTGATGAAAGCAGTACTTATTAGGTATCAGGAACAAGTACTAAATCCTGTACAGCAGATGTTGAACAGTAAAACTTCGTTTCGAGAGACGCTTGATAGCCTCGTATCATTTGCCACCTCAGCTAGTTGTCATCATGAGACTCCAATGGGATGTCTTTTTATTAAAATGCGTGAATCACGTGCGCACTTGGGTGAAGCAACACGAGCGCAAGTTGATTTCCTTGAGGAGCAAGGATTAGCTGCTTTCAGGAAATGGGTGGAGCGTTCAAAGGCCAAAGGTGAGTTTTCTGCAGACATGTCACCAGAGTTTGCAGCCACCTATATCGACGCACAGATAAGCTATGCTTCGTCACAGCTCACTCGTGGTGAGGATCCGGAAATTGTGAAGAAGATACTGTCAGTCGCTTTTTCTATGCTGGGATGAGCATGCCTGTCAGTTCGGTATTTCTGCAAGAAGCAGGCATTTGCTCATTTGGGGTGAAAGAGAGCTTATTTAAATCTGTTTGGTGGGCACAGAGCAATGCATAACAATCCACTGCACACGGAATTTTACTCGTTTCGCTCGTGTGTAATGGCGAAAGGTTAACACCTTTCTTGCTGTATTAAAGATGAGGGTAGGCCCCTCGATTCCGGTAGCCAGATGCAGGAATCAAACCGCCCTATGCGGTATGCATTAAGAGTGCATGTCGTGAGCAATAGGGAAGGCAGTATGATTAACTGTCAGGTAAGTTCGGAAGAGATGAACGAAAGTGAACCGTCGATGAAGTGTCGACATGTAAAAATGTTGTCGAAACTGGGAAATGAGCGTCTTCCCAGGACGAGTACGGACGTGAGCTGGAAACGGGCTGTGTGGCAACCGGCATAGAGGCGGCATGAATTCTGAACAGGCTTTAGTATGGAACATGAGAACCTGTTGCTCTGATGATAAGGAAGACGCACAAGTGGTAACTGGAAGGAATACAAGAGATTAATCAGCAGCGCGGAATTGAAGTCCCTGAATTCAGATAATAACCGCAGCACGTTGCCGTAACCGGGCAGAGGAAGGAAGGCCGGTACCCTCATCACGCCTCTGCCCGATCCCGCCGAATCAGCAGTATCAATGCCAGCGCCGCCAGAGAGCCCATAACAGCGGCGAAACTGATTCCGGTTGTCGTCAGGCTGGTCACGCTTGCCATCAAACCCAGGCCGATCACTGGCACCGAGATAGCGACATAGGCTACCACAAAAAAGGAGGACGTCACGGCGGCCTTCTCTGCAGTCGGGCTGGCTGAGGTGATCGCGCCCATGCCAGCCCGGAAGACAATACCCTGGCCCATACCGGCAATAACGGCACCGACTACGAATAGGGCTAGAGACTGGGTATAGATGCCCAGCGCTATCGGAATCACCCCGAGCATCAGAGACATGCAGCCCAGAGGAAGGCGCAGTCTGATTGGCAGGGTGCCCTGCAGAAGCTGGCCCAGGGTTGAGGCGATAAAGATGCTGCCAGCCACGACGCCGACCAGCAACCGATTGTCATAGCCCAGGACCCTGCCCATCATCGCCGGGGCGATGGATGTGAAGAAGCCGCACATGGCGAAGCCGGCAAACCCGGCAATGGCCGCGGGAATGAATACGCCACGGACTTCCGGTGGCACACTCAAACGCTGGATAGACAGTTTCGGGTGAGCAGGCTTTGAGACAGTCTCCGGAGCTACCCAGATGCAACACACTGCCAGCACGGCCAGGGAGATGTGCACCAGAAAGGTCAGATGTAATGGCCAGGGCAGATACTGGGAGAGGGCGCCGGCAAGCATGGGCCCAAGGCCCAGCCCGCCCATATTCGCCGCCGTGGCAAAGAATGTGGCTTTATCCCGCCAGTGGGGCGGGGCCAGTTCAAGGACGGCCACAGTGGCCGTGCCGGTAAAGATCCCGGCGGACAGCCCTGACAACACCCGGCCGGTCAGGATCATCGCCAGGCCGTTGGCCTGCAAAAACACCAGGTCACTGATGATGGAGCAAGCCAGCCCCGCGAACAGTAATGGCCGGCGACCCACTTGGTCAGACCAGCGTCCCGTAAGCACCAGTGCGGTAATCACGCCACCGGCATAGGCTGCAAAGATGATGGTGATCATCAGATCAGAAAACCCGAATCGGTCCTGATAGATGGGGTAGAGAGGGGTCGGCATGGTGGTGCCGATCATCGTGACACTGAAGGTAAGTGCCGCGCCCAGGAAAATGAGTAACGGATACCACGGGTGTTGCTTGGAGGAGGCCATGCGTGAGTTCCGATAAGCGGTTATTAAAAGATAGTTTACGTTATCAGATGCGTTGGGCGGAATCGAAATATTCTGATAACAAACGGGGGCATGTGTCTATTCGCAGGCCTTTCAGGCGTCTGGTCAGAGCCAAATGCACAGTGATTGCAGGATCAGTGGCGGCTTCTTCATTGCGGCTTTAGGCGCGGATGCTAGAATACCCACCAGCATTGGCTATCACTGGAGAAAAGCGATATGAACACGGCTCCCGCACCTTATCCAATCAGTACGCCCCGGCGTTCCCCGTGTCATCCCCGAGCAATGCAATATCGCGCAGGCTGTAGCGCTGTGTGCAGGGATCGACTACGCGCTGACGCACCAGTAGAGTAGGGAAGAGCAATGCATCTGCCTCGTTTGTACTCCTTCCGGCGTTGTCCATACGCTATGCGTGCTCGGCTCGGTATTTTGTTTGCCGAGCAGCAAGTGCAGCTGCGTGAGATAGTGCTAAAAAACAAGCCAGCGCAGATGCTGGCTATCAGTCCTAAAGGCACGGTTCCCGTTCTGGAGCTGGCCGAGGGTGATAGCGCTAAGAGGCGTGTTATCGAGGAAAGCAGGGAAATACTGAACTGGGCGCTGCAACAAAAAGATCCTCAAGGTTTGCTCAACGTCGACCGGGTAAGCGCTCAGGCCCTGCTCGATCGAAATGATAACGAATTTAAACACTGGCTAGATCGCTATAAGTACGCCGATCGCCATCCTGAACTAAGCCAGCTGGAGTATCGGCAACAGGGCGAGGTGTTTTTGCAGGAGTTGGAGAATTTACTCGGCAAGAATCGGTATCTACTGGGGAACAACATCAGCATGGCGGATATCGGTATCATGCCTTTTGTACGTCAGTTCGCCCACGTAGATCGGGAGGTATTTTACAGCTTGCCCTATCCGAACCTTCAGCAATGGCTCAGGGATTGGCTGGAACACCCTGTGTTCCAGCAGGTTATGCTCAAGTTTCAACCTTGGCAGGAAGGCGATGAAATAGTGATATTTCCAGGCGATGCTTATAGCGCATCTGATTCAGGCGGTAATTGATGAGCAAGCTCGGAGGCGTCTTGGTTAGATGCTTCATTTTGTTCCATTGAGTGCGTTAATACAATATTATCAGTAACCTAGTTACTCGCTCTCTTAAAGGTTGATTTTCAGTGTTTTCAAATTTTTTTCGACCGAAAAATCTCTCCCAAAAAATGATACGTGTTATTTTTGTCATCTACTTTTGTGTAGCGTGCTTAATTACAGGTATACAGTTTCTGACAGAATATTTAAAAACTCAGGATTCGATATTAACTGAACTAAAACAACTGGAAGAGACTGTTAGAGGCCCTGTTTCAACAAGTTTATGGCAGTACGACGACAAGCAATTGGATGTGCTAATTGATGGCTTAGTCACTATGCCCATTATTGAAGGTGTCGACATTAAGGATACCCAAGGCAACACCATCGTTTATAAACGTCTTTATAGACTAGATTCTGAACCCTTCTCGATGTTTGATACCACAGCAGACTTAAGCTGGACACTTAATGGTAAAAATATTGCGCTTGGGACAATGACCCTATATTCATCATCAAAAGTTGTTTTAGATCGCGTATGGTTTGGCTTTGTATTGATCGCGATCACCGCAATTATAAAGTTATCGGTTTTATTTGGGCTATTTATCTGGGCTTTTAATCGCTATCTCGCTCTGCCACTTAAGGAGCTTATGTCGCAAGTAGATGAAGTGCAACTCAGTCACACGCTAAATAAACGAATCACACTATCTAATTTTGAGAATAATGAACTTAATCAACTTCAAGAGCACATGAATACCATGCTCACCCGCATGGAAAAAGATAGGCAACGTCTATTAAATGATGAAAAAACCAAACGCGAATGGTTAGAGAAAGCGGTAACAGAACGTACGGCTGAATTACAAATGTTGAATGAAAAACTCAAAGATATTGCAGCAAAAGATTCGTTGACTGGGGTTCTAAATCGCGGTAATTTTTTTGAAACTGCACAGCACCTTTTTTTGCTTTCCCAACGACAGCAGTCTCCTGCTTCATTCATTTTGATGGATTTAGATCACTTTAAACGCATCAATGATACGTATGGTCATTTCATTGGCGATCACGTTTTGATTCACTTCATGCAGACTATTCAAGGTTTATTGCGAAAATCTGACCTGATCGGACGTGTCGGTGGGGAAGAATTTGCACTATTTCTACCGAATGCCGGTATAGATGAAGCCTATGAGATTGCCAACAAAATAAGACAGGCCATTAAAGCATCCACGGTGGAAATTGATGGCAAGAAAGTGACTTACACGGTCAGCCAAGGTATTGAGGCCATTGGGCCTGAGGATCACAGCATTGTTCAATTATACAAACGTGCTGATGTTAAACTATATCAAGCAAAAGATAAGGGCCGCGATTGTGTTGAAATATAAAAATATTGCCCTACTTGTATTGCTGATACTGCCCTTGATAAAAGCAAATATGAGTCAGGCTGAGACATTAAAAGTATGTTATGACCAATGGGCGCCAATGACCATTTTCCCAACTGAAGCCTCGCCTAATCGAGGTGTTGTCATCGATATGCTGGAAAATATTTTTACTGAAAAAGGATATGACATTGAATACTATGAAGTTCCTTTAGCGAGAGGCCTTGATATGGTCGCAGAGGGCCTGTGCGATATGTTACCGGAATACTTACTTTCTCCCAGTTCTGAAAATGATTTTGTTTATGCTTCTGAGCCAACTTTTTCCTATTCAACGGCTTTTGTTATCAGGCGTGATGACCCCTGGCGATATAATGGGATTCATTCTATTGAAGGCAAGCGTATCGCAACAGGAGCAGGCTGGGATTACAGTTCGGTCAGCGTCGATTACCAACACTACATCGATGCACAAGAGCACTCAGGCTTGGTTGAAGTCATTGCCGGTACGGATGATGTTGTTGAACGAATCTTTCAAATGATTAAAGCCAACAGAGTCGACTTGTACGCCGATAATGATCTGGTGCTTCAACATACCTTAAATAGACTTAATCTACAGAATGACCTTCAAATTATTCGTCCCGGTTTAGACAAGAAACTGGTTGAAATGCCGATATTCTCTACAACAATACCGGAGGCAAAACGACTGGAACTGATTCGAATCTGGAATGAAGGTCGCGTAGCAATGAGAGGTGAAAAGGAGACGTTATTACTAAAAAAATATAATGTCACTATTCAATGATATCTACTTGTGTGTTTCTTCCGTCTGTTCAGGGTCTGAAGGCCCTCCACCGGAAAGGCAGAGGGTAGGTAGCTTATACCTTGTTACACCTTGGACCTCAGGCGCAACCCAACGTACTGGCTGGGTAAAAACGCCTGTAATTGTCAGACCTTGAACTTACCGGTTTGATCCTCAAGTTTTCGGGCATATCCTTCCAATGAGTTGCTGATACCATCAATGGCTCTGGAGTGCTCCGCACTCTCTCCGGCTAGATCATTAATTCGGGTTATGTTCTGGTTGATCTCCTCAACCACTTGGGTTTGTTCCTCTGTTGCAGATGCCACACTGACGTTCATGTCGGCAATATTCGCCATTGCTTCGAGAATGCCCTGGATCTCGGTTTCAGCGCTTAATGCCAACTCCTCGGTTTGCGAGGCCTGATCGCTTCCAGTTTCCATCACAGACACAATGTTCGAGACACCGGTTTGTAGTGCGCAAATCATCTTCTGGATGTCCTCAGTTGATGTCTGCGTGCGCTGGGCAAGAGTCCGTACCTCATCGGCAACGACGGCAAAGCCCCGACCCTGCTCGCCGGCGCGGGCCGCTTCGATCGCCGCGTTCAGTGCAAGAAGGTTAGTCTGATCAGCAATGCCTCGAATGACGTCGAGAACGGACGTGATATTGTTGGAGTCCTCGGACAGCTGGCGGATTACCTCTACCGCTTTCGCGATTTGCGCCGACAGCTGCTGCACCTGCGTGGAGGTCTGGCGAATGATCCGCCCGCCGTTTTGTCCTTTTTCCTCGGCTTCGCGGGTAATTTCGGATGCCCGTGAGGCATTGCCAGCGACTTCCTCGATGGCACTTTGCATTTCGTTAATGGCAGTTGCCACCATTGAAATGGAATCGGTCTGGCGGGTTACTCCATCCATATTCTCGGCGGCCGTACGTGATAGACCGGTTGCCTCACCTCCAAGCTCGGTCGTCAGCTGCTGTATGGATGCGATCATAGACTGCAGATTATCAAGTACCAGGTTAAAGCTGTGCGCCAGCTTACCGATATCATCGTCTTGCTCAACTACAATGCGTTGTGTGAGATCTCCTTCGCCTTGAGCAATGTTATCCAGTTGGCCGCGAATGTCGGATATTGAATGGGTGATCAGCTTGAGGAAAAACATAAACAATGCGGAGCTCATCAATAGTGCAATCACTGTTACCACAATAATCGTGATTGAGCTTGATTGACCTTCTGCGGAAGCTTCCGTAGCTCGGATTTGGGCTTGCTCGTCAGCGTAAGCGCCCACGTCATCGAAATAGTTTCGTAGACGCTCGAAGAGCTCTCTGGTTTGTGACTTTGCGATTTCCTGCGCTTCTGAAATATTGCCGTTGCGAGCCAGGTTGAGCACCCGATCCGCAGAAGCCTTCCAGCTATCGAAGGCTGGCTTAAAGCCTTCGACAATTTCAGCCACATTGGTATCCTGAAGGCGATCCACGGCCTGATTGAACCGGTTGTAGGCCTGCTGAGCGTTTTCTTCATAGCTAGCTAAATACTCGTCGGCCTCATCACCTTGGCCAAGAACTTCGACGAAGTTGTTCTGGGCCACCAGCGCCTGGTAAAGGTCACGATCACCGTTAAGAACCTCACTGATCGACGGCAGATAAACTTCAGCTACCCGGTCAGTGTCAGACACAAGATTCCGAACGGTATTGACGGCGAAAAAAACAATAACAATCATTGCCAACGCTGCAATAACGAATGGCAGCGCGACTTTGACTCGAAAACCAAGCTGATTCTTCATATTCATCTAATATTCCCCGTAACCACGTAATATTTATATTTATATTAATAGTAGCATTTTATGAATTTTCTTAAACAGAATATTTTTTAGTATTGAAGTGATGAAAAGGCGAGGTAATTCAATCTTCTATTGGAAGTTACTGGTGAAATTCGTAAGCTGGCCAGAACTGTTGAGTGCTGCCATTGGTACAGCATGTAAGTATTCATAACCATGCCAGTCACGGCGAGGGTCTTTTCGTTGCGGCTAAAAGCCGCGCGTGTTGTCTGCGTTAGCCAGATGCCAATAGGCACACGCTCTGCTAGACTTCACTCATGAAACAAGTTAACTGGAATGCTGAAAAGAACCAGCAGTTGATGAGCGAGCGCGGAGTTTCATTCGAATTAGATCCAGAAGAGCAAGAGTTACTTGAGGCATACGAGTCATAACGCGCTCCGCCGCCTTCCGCGTTATGATTTATAGAGAGCATACCCTGCCTAAAGCAGCTGGTAGCATCCACCTTAGGCAGGGTATTGATAAAATAGCTATAGTCTTACACCTCCAATCGTATAACCACCATCAATTATTATTTCTTGACCGGTGACAAAAGCAGCATCATCAGACAATAACCATGCAATTGTTCCAGAAACATCACTTGGTGTGCCATTACGCTTCAGTGCTGTGTGATCAGCCAATTTTCGCGATAACTCAGGGGCAAGTACTTCACTAGCCATTGGCGTTAAAATGATACCGGGGCTAACTGCATTGACTCGTATATTTTGTTGCCCTTTTTCTACAGCAAGTGTCTTCATCAAACTTAATAGAGCGCCCTTAGTTGCAGCATAAGCGCCGGCTCCCGGCATTACTGCAGAGGCTGTCCATGAAGCGTTTATGACAATTGCTCCAGTGTCCATTAGTGGTAACGATTGTTGTATGGTTGCTAACGTACCTTTCAAGTTAGTATCAATTAGGCTATCAAGCTGGCTGAGTGCCGTATCTGAAACTGGGCAAAACTCCCCTAGAGTACCTGCGTTCGCAAATACGCCATCAAGTCTACCAAATGATTTAAGAATGAGTTGTATCGCATTGGAAAGCGCTGCCGTATCAGTAATGTCACAAGGCAGGGAAATGGCATGTGTGCCCAGTGATTCCACTTCTGATACGACTTGTTGCAGCGGCTCTTCGCTGCGGCCTATTAGCGCTAGTTGGGCACCTTCTGTTGCCAACCTTAGGGCGGCCGCCTTGCCCATACCTGTACCAGCGCCAGTGATAAGGATGTTTTTATTGTTGAACCGTGAATTAATCATAATGACCTCGATAAGGAAAGTTATAGAGTCTCCATGATAATTGATCCATAAATACTTATAATTATCGATTTTCTATGATCACTTTAAAGAGTTACTATCTAATGGATCTTTTTCAATCTATGAAAGCGTTCGTAGCAACGGTGAATGCAGGGTCTATGAGCTCTGCCGCGGCAGAGCTGAAGTTAACACCAGCAATGGTCGGCCAGCACATTGCTGCGTTAGAGCTCAGGCTTGGAACCCGGTTATTGAATAGAACAACACGTCGCCAGAGTTTAACTGACTTCGGTAAGGCTTATCTGGAGCAATGCAAGGATATTCTTGAGCGAGTCGCCATTGCTGAAATGGAAGCTGAAGCTCAGTCGAGTGAAGCGCAAGGTGTGTTGCGAATTACTGCGCCGGTTACATTCGGCGCAACATTACTGGTACCCGCATTAAAGCAGTATCGACAACTATCACCCTTAGTTAGGCTGGATTTGATGTTAACAGATAAGAGCTTAGACATAGTTGAAGAAGGTGTTGATATCGCATTTCGCATTGGGTACATTCCTGATAGCCGCATGATCCAGCGAGTTTTAATGCCCTATAAAATGATCGTTTGCGCTTCGCCGGAGTATTTAGCCAGGCATGGCACGCCTGCTCACCCAACAGAGCTTGCAGCACACGAACTTGTCATTTTTACGAGAACTTTCGATATACCATTAAAATTTTATAACGATGACCAGACTATAGAAGTCAAACCTCAAAGTATGATCACTGTTAACAGTGGCCATGCTTTGCTCAATGCGGCTAAATCCGGTTTAGGTATTATTGTTCAGCCAGAAATACTACTGGTAAATGACCTTAAAGCTGGAAAACTCGCTCGGATTTTACCTGAATGGCATTTAGGTGAGCGCCAGATATCTATGCTGTATTATCGGCATAGAAATATGACGCCAAAGGTAAGAAGCTTTATAGATTTTGCGATAAATGAATTTTGTGAACAGAGAAGATAATTAGGTGAAACACAAAAATCATAACAAATTGCTACACGTAGAAAACCACATGCTTCGCTCCCGATTTTCCGGTGAGCAAGGCGTTAGGCCGAAGAATTGTCAAGGGTAGAGCGTGCAAAAATCAGACCGGCTTTTTCAGTTAACCAATATTCTGCGTAGACACCAACCGCTTACTGCAAAGCAGTTGGCTGAAAAGTTGATGGTGTCTGAAAGAACCATCTATCGTTATGTTGATGATTTGTCTATATCTGGAATCCCTGTTTATGGAGAGCCTGGCGTTGGATATCGTTTGACGAGTGGTTAGGGTGCCGGCAAGTCACCGTGAATCCAAGGTGTATCTGCTGTGGGGAAGGATTCATTCAGCTATAGAGGCTAGGCGTTGGCTGAATATAGATTATAACTCGCTTTCAGAGGTTGTGACGATCAGAACCGTATTTCCTTTGGGGCTATTCTATTGGGGAGGAAAATGGACACTAGGCTGTTGGTGCGAGCTTCGCGGCGACTACAGAGACCTTAGAGTAGACTGCATAACCAAATTGGAGCTTAGTGAGCATGCTGGCTCTTTGCCTGTGCACGTTTCTCTGCCAGCATACATTGAACTCAAGAACACGAAAGTCTACTGACACAACGGTGTCAGTAGCAAAGCCTTACAGTTGGCATTCAACCAATAACTGAGGCACTAACATGATAAAGAATGGCAAGATTGATAGCATTGGCGGCATGGAGTTCGCGATCTTCAGACTTAAAGAAGGCGTGACAGAAGCCAGATTAATAGAGTTATCTAATAACGTAGAGACAGAGTTTCTTAGAGAGCAAGGGGAGCTAATTCTCCATTTTCTAGTTCGTGGCGCAGATGGTACCTATGCTGATGTGGCTATTGCCAGTTCGCAGGAAAAAGCTGAAGAATATTGCCAGCAATGGTTAGATAATACCGTTGCACTGGAGTATCTCGAGCTTCTTGAAAAAGAGTCTGTGAACATGACGTTCTGGACGAGAATCAACTAATAGCCTAATGCCAGGCTCACAGTAAGCCAAAAGCTTCGCTTTTGCTTACTGTGCAGCCGTGTATTATGTGCTCTAGAGTTTGGGTTAGAAAAGGAGAGTCAGAATGTTTCAGGAAGTCATAGACTTTTGGTTTAATGAACTTGAGCCAAAGCAGTGGTGGCAAAAGGATGACAGGCTTGATTCCATGATCCAAAAGCGTTTTGGATATCTTCATAGTCAAGCTAAGGCCGGAGAGCTTTTTACATGGCGTAAAACAGCGCTTGGCAGCCTTGCCGAGGTTATCGTTCTTGATCAGTTCTCACGCAATATCTACCGTGATACACCAGATTCATTTGCTTGTGATCCTATGGCTCTTGCTTTAGCGCAATTTGCAATCTCAAAAAATTTAGAAAAACAGCTATCTGATATTCAGTGTTCTTTTTTGTATATGCCATTTATGCACAGTGAGTCAAAATTAATCCACGTGGAAGCAGTAAAATTGTATGAAGCGTTAGGCATTCAAAATAGCTTGGATTTTGAGTACAAGCACAAAGCAATCATCGATAGATTTGGCCGTTACCCCCATAGAAATAAAATTCTGGGGCGTAACTCGACAGAGGAAGAAAAGGCGTTCCTTAAACAGCCAAACTCAGGGTTCTAAGAGTGCAACATAACAAGTAATTGTAATCGGGCTGGAACCTCCGCTGCTACGCAGCTCCTGCCCCTAATAGGCGTTCAGGCTGTAGAAAATCCTGCGATACCGTGCCGCACTTCACCACGATTGCTCACTTTGTCAGTAGCCGTGGCCTGGCGATTGAAGCCTTATTTGAACAGGTGCTGCTGATCTGTGATCAACAAGGGTTGCTGTGGGTCATGAACTCTTTGCCATCGATGGCTGTAAGATGCGCTCTAATGCGTCTAAGGAATGGTCTGGTACGTTTAAGGAACTGGAACAAAAACGTCAGAAGCTCAGACGTCTGATTCAGCATCACCTCAGTGAGCATCAGGAAAAGGCACCATTCAAGGTTACAACGGTGTGGCAGCCGTCGATAAAAAGCATCAGATTGTCATTGATGCTCAAGCCTTCGGTGAAGAACAGGAGCAACCACACCCGGTAGCCAGCGGGTGAGCAGATAAGTCATCGAGGTATCAGAACTAATGAACACGACTAACTTACAGCCTACTTTGAAGGTCGGTTGCTCCAGTGTCGTCATTGCTCAAAAAAATGAGTTGCATGAAAAATCCGACGTCAGCTGACCATCGCAAAGAAGACAAATGCCGGTCCGGAGAACGCCGAAACGGGCAGAGAAGGAAGTGGTAATATTAATGGAACAGATCGAGCACCGAGGAAAGATTGATGCGCTATAAAATGGTTTTTCTACAGGCTCGTTAGCTAATTAGGGCTATATATGATGAAAGATTCAGATTCTATGTGTATCCTTCAACGCACACTGGAGCTTCCTTGCGGTGCGATTTTTAAGAATAGACTTGCAAAGTCGCCAATGTCCGATTCACTTGCAGACGGTGAAGGTAATCCCACAAAGGCACAGAATCGACTTTATGAAAGGTGGGCGGAAGGTGGAGCCGCTGTCTCTTTCGTCGGAGAAGTACAAGGGGATCCGCGCTTTCCCGAGAAGCCAGGAAATTTGGTGCTCGGAGCAAACTCCAAAAAAAACTTGCTAGAGTCATTAACCAGCCGGGCAGTGATTGATGGCGCTCATTTATGGGCACAAGTTGGTCATGCCGGAGCCCTTTCACACTTACCGATCAGTCAGCCAAAGGGACCATCAGCTATTGACGTTGAGGGACTTCAATGTGCAGAAATGTCTATTAATGATATTCACGAACTACCCGACATGTATGCAAAAACCGCATTACATGCTAAGACTGCGGGCTTTAGTGGTGTTCATATTCACGCAGGACACGGATTTTTACTCAGCCAGTTCCTGTCCCCGTTGTTTAACCATCGCAACGATGGTTACGGTGGTTCAATCGAAGCACGATATCGCATAGTACTGGAAGTAATAAGTGAAGTAAGGCGTGCTGTTGGTCCATCGTTTCCTGTCGGAATTAGGATCAATGCGACGGACCAATTAGAAGGTGGATTGACTGAGGTCGATGCATTGGAGGTAGTACGCCTTCTTGATCAAACCTCAATCGATCTGATTGATATTAGTGGTGGAACGTATTTCCCCGGAGCAAAGGGGAGTTCCGAAGGTTCAAGTCGAGGGCCATACTTTATTGACTTTTCCCGGCTTGCAAGAAAAGTAACCAATGTGCCCTTGATGTTAACAGGGGGGATCAAGAGACGTGATCAAGCAATTGATGCGGTAGCTAGTGGTGCTGCCGATATGGTGGGTTTGGCACGTGCCATGACTCTTAACCCCCAACTTGCGAATGCCTGGTTAAGCAAGGGAGGGGGAGATCCTGAATTTCCGAGATTTGAATCTGCACCTCTGGGTGGGATAACTGCTTGGTACACCATGCTGTTAACAGCTTTAGGGGAGGATCGGGAAAATGAGTTCAAGCTGGACCTTCCAACTGCTATTCGAAAATATGAAGAGCGTGATGCGCAACGTTGTATCAAATGGCAAAACATCTTTTCTCATCTATACACATAGTACTGAATATCGATTTACATAATGCGGAAACAAAGCGTTGCAACGGCTCATCCGGTGCAACGCAGCGGTCGGATAAGTCCGCTCAGCCCTTGGCTGGTGGCACAGTGGATCAGATACAACTTGGCATCTTTGAATATAGTCTGAACCATGTAGTGGATAATGATCTCAGCGTGTTTGAATCCCACTATCGCAATGATGTCAACGCTGCGCCGGGCTAATCAACAAGATAGATGGCAAGTTGGGCAGGGTAGAATCGCTGTTCGGCAACCTGGAAAGCAACAAAGGATTAAATTGGTTTACACTGCAGGGCAAGTCCAAGATCAATGCCAAGTGGTTGATGTGCTGCACCTTGAGAAAATTGCGACACAGGGACAACAAAGGCATTGAGCAGATAACAATTAACAGAATGAGGTGGTGGGCTGTCGATGCTGGGGGGGATTTCAAAATGTCTAATCCGACAGGCTCGTTCAGCATAAAAATATCATGAAACGAAAACTTATATATTTAGTGGCACTTTTATGCGGGGCATTGGCTATATATGAAGTATATGCAGTAGTAATTGCATATCAAAAGCTTCCCCATCAATTCGCACCCTATGCTTCAGTATCACCAAAGGATATTGGTTTAAGTAAAAAGCGTCAGGACATATTGGTTACAATTCAAGATCCTACTTTTTTTGAGCATTCTGGAATTGAATGGCCGAGCCCGATAACCACCACAACAATCACCCAGAGTCTGGTAAAGAAGCTTTTCTTCAAAAAATTTACGAAAGGCTTTAAGAAAATAGAGCAAACATTAATTGCCCGGTTTGTTGTAAATCCAAACATATCAAAAGAAATCCAACTTACAGCCTTTATGTCTACTGTATATTTAGGCGAGAAAGATGGAATACAACTGTTTGGTTTTGAACAAGGGGCGCGTTCCTGGTTTAATAAATCGCTATCGGAATTAGATGATGACGAATACTTATCATTACTTGCTATGCTGCCGGGGCCGAATATGTTCAAGCCAAATACAGTGGCGTCGAGAGAAAGGGTACGTCGTATCAAGCAGGTATTAAATGGTGAGTGTATCTACGAGCATGTGTCTCAAATATTCTTAGAGCAATGTTCTGAGAGGTGACTAGGCAATCTACAACACAAGGACAAAATTACTTGCTAGCACTGGCAATTTTTCCTGTGAGCGTGGCATTAGGCAGCGCGGCTCAGCTCAAGGTGCTTGCGTAATAGTTGATCTCGCAATTATTTGGGTATATAGTTGCGAGATCAACTATTGCGCAAAGAGGTGCTTGTGTCGAAAAATTTAGAAGCTGAATTGGTGATAAGCATCATCAATATGCAAAGCAAAATTCAGAAAAGTGTTGGCGCAGCCCTTACTGCGCATGGTATTGGCCTATCAGAGTATCTTGTTCTAAATCAGTTATATATCGCTACAAATCAGAAAATGCGGCGCAGCGACCTTGCAGAAAAAGTGGGATTGAGCCCGTCCGGCGTCACCCGTCTTCTCAATCCAATGGAGAAAATAGGGCTTATTGAAAAGGAAGGTAACCCTCGTGATGCGAGAGTCAGTTTGGTTATTCTTTCAGAGGCTGGAAAGAAAATTACTGAAGAGGCAAAAGTTTCGTTTGCGTACGCTTCAAGTACGTTGTTTGAGTCACTCGACAAAAAACGATTGAGTTTGCTTTCAGATATGCTAAAGGTTGTAACGAAATGACTACCACAAATTACCGCCAAGCTCTGATAGATAAAATTGAAACGTCTGTTACTCAAAGCCATATTAAGGCGGGTTCGATTGAAACAGCCTACTTGTCGTCAGGCGCTGGTCAACCGCTGATTTTGCTACATGGAGCCGGGGCAGGGGCGGTAACTTGGTATCCGTCCATTGGCGCTATATCAAAGCACTTTCACGTAATTGCCCCCGACATAGTTGGCTATGGGGAATCCGATAAGCCTGAAGCTTCCTATGATAGGGCTTACTTTTCGAAGTGGCTAAAGGACTTCCTGTCGGCATTAAATATCCCCAAAGTGCATATCGTGGGCTTGTCTCAGGGAGGAGCAGTTGCTCTCCAGTTCGTTCTGGACAACCCAGAAATGGTCGATAAACTCGTCTTGGTTGATTCTGGAGGGCTTGGTGCTCAGCCTACGCTTGCTGCTTTTTTGGGTATGATTTGGCTGAACAGTTTCCCGTCTTCTCTGGCCAATCGATTTTTTTCTCGCTATCTACTGTTTGACCCTGAAAACAGGGATCCAAATCACGGATGGTATTCTATTGATGTTTTAAAGCGTAAAGGTGGTAAAAATGCCTTTAAGCAAGGTCGAGGTTCGGCAGTTTCGGAAATTCCGAAAGCCTCGCTCCGCAAGATACAAAATAAAACATTAGTAATTTGGGGGGAGAGTGATCGGTTATTTCCAGTTGAATATGGCGTTAGTTCGACTTCGGAGATAGCTAACGCCAAGTTTTTAAAAATAAAAGATGCGGGACATCTTCCGCTAATGGATCAGACGGATACGTTTAATGAAGCTGTTGTAGATTTTTTGAATTAGCTGGAGGTTATATGCTAAGGCTTGAAAATAAAAATGTATTGATAACTGGAGCTTCCAGAGGTATAGGTAAAGCGATTGCTGAACTATTTTCTGAGGAAGGTGCGAATGTTATTGTTACTGATATAGATGATGAATCGGGTAATAATGTAGCCGCTGGAATTGGCGAATCTTCCTGTTATCTTCACCTTGATGTGGGGAAGGAAGATGATTGGATTGCAGCGAGTGAGTTTGTAAAGAATAAATATGGTGGCTTGGACATTATGGTTAATAATGCAGGAATAGCTGGCATTCTTGAAACTCAAGGACCCCATGACCCAGAAAATCTGAACATTAAAAGCTGGCACAAAGTTCATGAAACGAATCTTGATGGTGTTGCGCTTGGATGCAAATATGGTATTCGGCTCATGAAGAACTCTACATCAGGAAGTATCGTAAATATCTCTTCGAGATCAGGTATTATTGGTATTCCTTTTGCTGCTGCATATGCATCCAGTAAAGCAGCTGTTCGCAACCATACGAAATCTGTAGCTCTTTACTGTGCTGAAAAGAAATACCGCATTAGATGTAACTCTATTCACCCCGGTGCCATATATACGCCCTTATGGGATGTGATGCTTGGAGATGGAGAGCAAAGAGATAGCATGGTAAAAGCAATTTCTTCTGAGATTCCTCTTGGGGTTATGGGAGAACCTAAGGACGTTGCATATGCCGCGCTATACCTGGCTTCTGACGAATCCAAATATGTCACGGGAATTGAGCTCAATGTTGATGGTGGAATCCTGGCGGGTAGCACCGCCTCACCACCAGGCAAATGATGTCTAACGATCAGCTGCGTCTCAATTATTGTGTGAAACTATTTTGTGCAATACGATGATTAGTAATTAGCTTGGAGTTTAGTTCTATGACAGATACTGTTCGTGACGTTGATCAGCATTTTTGGAGTAGTAAGTTTATTCCATATCTGACGATCCGTACGACCCAAAATAGTACACAAAGCTATAAAGCTCACTGTCATCCTGAATTATCAGTCGGACTTATTGAGTCGGGAATAACACAGTTATCGATGTCAGATGGAACGGTTATCCTCAAAAAAGAAGACATTATTCTCATTGAACCTAATATTGTACATGCCTGTAATCCAGTAGAAGGTATGCCTCGCAGTTATCACATGCTATATATCGACAATGAATGGTGTTGTAATGTGCTATCTAAGCTCTATGGATATGAGGTCAAAAAATACAGTTGTGACTTAAATTTACTTCCTGTATCGGAAAATGATATAAAATTATCAGATTTAATTTTTTCACTTCTACATCATGGATTTCATAATGATGTCATAGAGGTAGAGCGTTATTTATTAAATTTAGTAAGCCGCTACTGCTCTCCTCAAAGTGAGCATGAAGAGGAAAGTGAATTGGTTTGTAAATTAAAGAATCGATTTTTACAAGACTTAGCTTATGCACCATCTCTTGAAACTGTTTCAAAAGAGTTCGGAAGACCAAAAGAGACCTTAATTCGTGTTTTTAAAAAACACTATGGTATTACGCCAAAGTCATTTTTAAATAATAGCCGCATTGAGAAGGCTAAGATTCTTTTGAAGCACGGAATGAGTATCGTTGATGTGGCGGCTGAATTGGGTTTCTCTGATCAAAGTCAATTTCATCGTACATTTGTTAACTATACAGCTTCAACACCACGGCAATACCAGCAGGTAACGTCAATTTTTGACAATAAATCCTAAGTTGTAACACTTATAATTAGAACACAATTTTGGCTATAGGTAACTGTTGATGTCACGTTCTAAATCAGATTAACCTCTGGTTTGGCTAATCTAAGGTGTTGAAATTTAAGCTTAAGAGCTACTTAAGTGTGACAGTCAAATCGTGGTATTTCCAGTCCCAAGGCCCCGATATAGTTACAGCTATTTTGTTTATATTTAGTATTAATGCGTCGCCAGTCCTTTAGCTCGACTTTAAATTTTTGTCGAAATAACTTATTTTATATACAAAGAGGGGGAATCATGGAGCTTAATTTAATAAGCATCTTTATTACCGTAGCAGTTGCTCATTTTCTAGCACTTCTTAGTCCAGGTCCTGACTTTGTATTGGTAGTAAAAAGCGCATTTAAAGGAAACCGTAAAAATGCTGTTGGGGTCGCGCTTGGTATTGCCACTGCAAATGCAGTCTACATTGGTTTATGTCTTATTGGTGTAGGGGCAATTCTTTCAACCTCAGTGTCGTTGATGATTGCACTTAAATTTATTGGTGGGTTGTTTCTTATGTACATTGCGTTTAACGCATTAAAAACCCCCCAAAAATTCTTACCAGAATATGACCGCAATATCAGCTAATTCGACTGAGTTTTCATTACTCTCTTTTTCAAAAGAATTCGTCACTGGTTTTTTATCTGGTATTTTAAATCCTAAAAACCTGTTGTTTTATCTCAGTCTTTTTACCGTCGCACTTACACCAGATATAAGTCTACAGTTTAAAATGATACTCGGCACTTGGATGACTGCCATCGTGTTTTTATGGGATGTAACCATTATCTATTTTTTGTCTAAAAATAGCGTACGCAAGAAATTCACTAAAATGGCTTTTTATATAGACAAGATTACTGGCTTTATTTTAGGTGCTATTGGGTTTAGCATTGTTAATTCTGTTTGGGCTAAGCAGTAAAAATATAATGATCTGCTTTAGTCGGGTGCAAGTTCACTGATATAATAACGCATGGGCAGATCCGCTTCGCTCCTGATTTTAGCCCACGTGTATTGCCCCTAAGCGGGCGCTAGGTGAGAGGGGATTTTATGGAATATTACATCGGATATGCTGTGGCGGGCTTACTTGCACTATCAGCGGCATTACTTGGAGCCTTGATTCCAGGCGGACCGATTGAAAATAGGAATTTTTCACATATATCCCCCTTAAAACTGGGGATGTTCAATGTATTCCTAACTGTTTTGGGAATTGGTAGTTTTACGTTAGTCTATTTTTCAATTGTAGGAGCCAAGCCTGCATTTCTCGCAGCAGCGCTTTGTGGAATATCGTATTTCCTAGTGTATGCCCTAGATTTAGGAAAGATATTCCCTGTGTCTCCAGATAGGATGCCACGTGCATTGTTCTGGATTGAGGTTGTTGGGCTTATCCTATCGATACCACTAACATTCCTATCCCTTGCCAATGTATTTATGTCAAAAGGTAGTGTCAATACCTCTGGAGTTACATCAAGTGCTATGATCCTAGTGTTGGCTGTTATGATTGTTCTGGGTGTTGGAATAGTAATATTTGCTACAAAATCAGCAATGCGGCAATCGCCTAAAAAAGCTAATTCAGCGGACACAAAAAACCGCACGGCTGATTAGCGGAGTGTTATGCGGCCTAAAAAATCGAGATATGACTAAAAAAATGTTTACAGCGGACCTATATATTAAGGTCAGAAAAAATAGATTCGAAGCCAAGAACCTATCGTTTTATGCACTGCACTGCACTGGATCTCGCTTTGCTCAGTCTGTGCGGATGGTGTTAGGTGCCATATTATGAAAAGAATTATCACATTTTTGATACTTGCTTCATGGTTGACCTCAAATGTCGTTTTGGCTGTTTGTGATGAGAACATTGCCGAAAGTACACCTTTGTCACGCTTTGTTCTTAACGACAGTGAGGCATATGACCAACAAACGAACTTGACGTGGAACCGTTGCAGTGTAGGTACCACTTGGACGAGTGACGCCGGTTGCGTTGGGGAAGTAAAGCTATTGGGACTAGATAAAGCAAAACAATTCGCACAGAATCTCGGTGACGGTTGGCGTATTCCAACGATTGAAGAGCTTTATAGTATTGTCGAACAGAAATGCTTCAATCCAACGATTAACTCCAGGGTGTTCCCAACAGTGACAAATTTTGGAGAAGGTGCGCCTTATTGGAGTGACAGCAACGTTGAGGAAATACCATCACTAATTTATTTCATTGATTTTCTCGACGGAGCTGTAGATGGTCACACCAAAGGGTTTCCACTGGCAGTGCGTTTGGTGCGTAGTGGATGTTTGTCGGATACGTCGAGACGATGTGGCGGTGAACCTGGCCGCCATCAGGCATATCACGATGAACTTCTTGAAGAGTGAAAAAATGTTTAAGGCAGGTATACAGCGTAAACGAAAGAAGGCCACGACGAACTGAGAGTATCTATCGTAAATCATTGCGATATGTAAGGGTTTATGATATTCCGTACCCACAAGCGGGCCGGGGCCTCTGCTGCCGTAGCTTCGGCCCCAAAATTAGGGATTAATTTTCTATAGGGAGTAAGAACTTGAAGTTTGGATACATAGGGATTGCATTAGGTTCAATTGCATTACTGCTTGCACTTGTAAGTTTTTGGGCTGGGCCGATCTCCCCGCAACCTACTCTTGAAACTCTCGTTGCTGAAAAAGCTGCCTCTATTAGATCAGCCGCATTGGATGCATTGTCTGGTAAGGAAGTAGTTTCAGAAACGTATAAAACTCAGTGGACGATCGACAAGGTTATCGATGTGATCATTCCATTGCTGGGTGGTTTGGCAGTAATACTTGCTGTTGTTTCTTTTACACAGAAAGAGCCTTCTCGAATTACAGGCGGTGCCGCTGCACTAGGGCTTAGCGCAATAGCATTCCAGTTTATCGCAATGTACGTAATGGCGATTCTGTTTGTGTTTTTAGTAATTTCAGTAATAGGCACCCTTGGTAGTGGTTAAAATTAACAAGGCGTTGAAGGCTTTTTCACTACAGGCAGCATTTTCGTAGCCCTTGGCTGGCGGCATATTTATACGCTATATATTGGTTTTTCTACAGCTCATTAGGAGTCAACAACGATGTCATTGCATTCCCTCTACACCGTTGCGTACCTCGAAGTTTCTGAGATGCAGATGAACTGGATGCAGGAATTGCGGCGTAAGCATGATCCGCACTACACGGTAGTGGATCCGCATTTTACCCTGGCATTCGCCGTTCGCGGAGTTGAGCAAGGCGTCTATCTTGACCACATCGCAACCATTGCGAGTGAAACGAGGCCAATTTCGTTTCACTGCAAGTACGCGATGCTCGGGGCCGACAACATTGACGACACAGCGTATGTATTCCTGGTGCCCGATGAAGGATACTCCGATCTCTCCTTGCTCCACGACAGGCTGTATCGGGGTGTACTTGAGCCGTTCCACAGACTTGAATTTCCGTACATCCCTCACATCAGTATCGCTGGCATGAAGGATTTCAAGCGGGCCAAGCGACTGTGTGATGAGTTGAACAGCCGAGGAGTTCACGTCCATGGCCAGCTTGCTTCCATCACGACAGGTTTCTTAAAGGACGGCAAGTTCTGTCATGTGCAAACATTTGAACTTGCCGCCTAACCCCTCCATCGAGCGGTCAGCTAACAGCCGGTTTTTCTGTTTGTGTTGCACTTATCCTTGCATGGCTGCTATCTGGAATATATGATTCATATATTAACTGTATATGAATCGTATGCTAAAGGCGGGGTTATGGGGATTGTAAAAATAGATGAGGAACTGCATTGCGAGATTCGCAAAGCAAGCGCAGTTATGGTTCGTTCTATAAATGCACAGGCTGAGTATTGGATAAAAATTGGCATGCTTGCTGAGGCTAATCCAAACATGTCGTTTTCTGAAATTATGGTCGAACAAATGAAGCGAGCCAATGTTGACATAAGGAAGGCTGTCGGTGGCTAACGTAAAATACAAAAGTGTCGAAGAATTAAATGTGATGCGGGAATCTGGACGTCTACTTGCAACCGTTTTCGACTATCTTGACGATTTCGTCAAGGCCGGTGTATCCACGATGGATATAAACAATTTGGCAGAGAGATACATCACCGACCAATTGAATGCCCGCCCTGCCAGTAAGGGGCAATATGGTTATCAATACGTTCTGAACAGCTCTGTAAATCATGTTGTATGCCACGGAATTCCTTCACCCACCCAGAAATTGAAATCTGGTGATATAGTCAATATTGATATTACGTTGGAGCAGGGGGGATTTATCGCAGATTCCAGCAAGATGTATATGGTCGGTGAGGTAACTCCAATTGCTAGACAGTTGGTCGATAAAACGTATGAGGCGATGTGGGAAGGGATACGCAGCGTAAGGCCTGGCGCGACACTTGGTGATATTGGTTACGCTATTCAGAGGCATGCCGAAAAGCATGGCTATTCCGTTGTTCGCGAGTATTGTGGTCATGGGATTGGCCGGGAAATGCACGAAGAACCGCAGGTTCTGCATTATGGTGAGCGAGGGAGAGGTCTGGTCCTGCAAGAAGGGATGGTGTTTACAATAGAACCGATGATTAATCAGGGTAAGGCCAAGGTTAAGTTGAAGAAAGACGGGTGGACCGTTGTCACTAGTGACAAGAAATTATCCGCGCAGTGGGAGCATACTATTGCGGTCACATCGACTGGTTATGAGGTGCTTACACTCAGAACTTCAGAGCTTACTTAACAATCGCAGGCATAGCAGCGGGGTTCTCGTTGCCGCTTAGTCTCCACTATAAAGCCTCGGATGCTGTTGGCGTTATAAGGCATATGAGCACTGGCGGTACTTTTTAGTAAGGGAAAAATAATGCATAAAATTCAATGTAAATGCGGATCTTTACGCGGTCATATTCGAGGTGTTGGAACTTGCAGCCGAATTGTGTGTTACTGCTCCGATTGCAAGGCCTTTACAAAATTCTTGGGTTGTTCCAATGACGTGTTGGACGCACAGGGTGGAACCGAGATCGTACAGTTGGCTCAACCACGCGTAGTCTTTTCGCATGGTAAGGATCACCTTGCTGCGGTGCGGCTTAGCGAGAACGGGCTGGTTCGGTGGTATGCTGCTTGTTGCAAAACCCCGATTGGAAATACTTTAGCTAATCCCAAAGTTTCTTTTATAGGTCTAATTCACTCATCGCTTGACCATTCTATGATGGAGGAAAACTTCGGAACAAACATTGCAATAGTTAATGTTGGTTCTGCTACTGAAGAGTCAAGGCCAAAACAGAGAGGCCTTCTAGGCACTATTTTACGATTCTTCTGGATTGTTTTATCAATGCGTATTGGTGGTAAGTATAGAGGATCTCAACTATTTAATGAGACTGGCGATCTAATCGTGACCCCATTGATACTTACTGCAGAGGAACTCAAAGATTTGAAAAGTGCCTAACAACATAGCGGGTAGATTCCATTGGCTCCAGTGCCTATATCGAGCAGCTTGATGCTGTGCTGCTCAAGCCCAAGCAAGTCTGTTCTTTCGGGTAAATCACGGAAGTGGGCACATGATAGTGGGCAGGATATACAAGCTATGCCTTATCCACATCGGTTTTGAACAGCCCATAGCGCCAGCCGCGGATGGCAATGATCACGGTCGTTCCGTGGCGCGTATCAAAATCCAGCGATACATCCTCCCGGTTAAACTCTTCAAACTCCCGCGCCAGGCGTTGCATGCGCCGCTGGAACGCCTGATTGGATGATTTCGACAGCATACCGTTCAGCACGATCAGGTTCTCATCCTCGGCCTGAAAACGGGAGTTGAAGTATTCGCTGGCGATACGCTGCTGGAAGAACTGCTGGATAGGGCCATTTTCAATCCAGTTGAAGTTGGCAGCTACCTTCAGCTTGACCCGGTTTCGGGGCAGCAGATCGATAAGCTGAAGTTTGTCCAGGCGTGCCAGTTTCCGGGTGCAGGTGTGCGGGTCGAGCTGATGGACCTGCAGGATATCGTCCAGAGTCCAGCGGTTGAGTACGCACACGGTGATCAGCAGCAGAGTCAGATCGCCTGCGATTTCGCGCTCCTGCTCGACGGTAAGGCGCTCGATACGGCCTGTTTCCTCTTCCATCTGTTTGACCAGATCGGTGATCTCCAGGCCGATCAACTGGCCAATGGCTTCCAGCCGCTCCAATGATAACTGGTTTGTGGATAGCAGCCGTTTTACACTAGCTTCGGATAAGTCCAGCGCTGTGGCTACATCGGCATAGGTCCTGCCGTGGGCTTTCAGCGCTCGTTTCAGCGTGGTGATCAGTGCTTTAGTCTGTCTCGCCATGGGGTTCCTGCTATTTCGTTTGAGCCAATCGGGAATAAAGTATCACTAGATGATACTTTATGGTGGCTTTTACGCAACTATTAACAGGGAAGTTGTACCTCGCCTTAATTCTGATCAGGATGGTGAGGAATAAATGCATCGCAATAGGACGCCGATTATGAACCAACTTTTCAAAGTTAAAGGATTTCTCGCCTATATTCTCGTGGTGTTTCTTAACGCCTTTGTGGATCTTGGCCACAAGATTGTTATTCAGAACACCATCTTCAAGACCTGGGATGGCGACCTGCAGGTGATTCTCACAGCACTGATCAACGGTCTGATTCTGCTGCCGTTCATCCTGCTATTTTCTCCTGCCGGGTTTATCTCCGACCGTTTCCCCAAGCCGACCGTGATTCGCTACGGTGCGCTGGCCGCTGTTGCCGGCACAGGGCTGATTGCCCTCAGTTATCTGGCTGGCTGGTTCTGGGTATCCTTCGGGTTGACGTTACTGCTGTCGATTCAGAGTGCGATCTACTCACCGGCCAAGTATGGCTTTATCCGCGAATTGCTCGGCGATGAGCGTCTCGCCCAGGGTAACGCGCTGGTGCAGGCGACCACTATTGTGTCGATTTTGGCGGGTACGTTTGTATTTTCCGGGCTGTTCGAGCATTTCTACCAGCCGGACTTCAGTGATACCTCTGAGGTGATGTACGCGATCGCGCCGCTGGGACTGGTGCTGGTGGTGTTGTCTGTTGTCGAGTGGACTCTTGCCGGACAATTGCCCAGTAGTGAAGCGGGCGAACCTACCAAGACGTTCAGTGTTAGCACCTATGTGAAGGGCGGTTATCTACGCGGCAATATCCGTGCGATTCGGGGTAGCCGAGCTATCTGGTTATCGATTGTCGGTTTGGCGATGTTCTGGGCGATCTCCCAGGTACTACTGGCGGCATTTCCAGCCTATGCCAAAGAGGTGCTGGCCGAGACCAATACGCTGGTGATTCAGGGGCTTCTGGGCGTTAGTGGTATCGGTATTCTGATCGGTTCAATTGTTGCTGGCCGTGCCTCTCGTGCACATATTGAACTTGGCCTGGTGCCGCTGGGTGCTATAGGTATTGCCTTCTGTCTGGGGGTCATGCCGTTGTTCAACGGATTGTATTCTCTGGCGGCGTTGCTGCTGTTGATCGGTGTCTGCGGTGGGCTGTTTATCGTGCCGCTGAACGCTCTTATTCAGTACACTGCCCGCGAAGAGAAGCTGGGCACGGTGCTGGCTGGCAACAACTGGATTCAGAACCTGGCGATGATCGGCTTTCTCGGGCTGACGGTACTGTTTTCGCTGCTTGGTTTCAGCAGTGCCGGGCTGTTCTACCTGTTGGCAGTTGTGGCCGTCGCGGGTGCCGCTTACACACTGTACTGTCTGCCTCATTCGCTGGTACGCATCTTCGCCGGTGTGCTTCTCAAACGTCGTTACCGGGTGAGTGTATCGGGGCTGGAGCATCTGCCGAAAGAGGGTGGAGTACTGTTGCTGGGTAATCATATCAGCTGGATCGACTGGGCCATGGTACAGATCGCCTGCCCGCGCCCGGTGCGTTTCGTCATGCTGCGCAGCATCTACGAAAGCTGGTATCTAAAGCCTTTTCTGAAGCTCTTTGGTGCGATTCCAATTAGTGCCGGTAACAGCAAGGACGCGTTGGAGAGTGTCAACCAGTGTCTTAAAAAGGGTGAAGTCGTGTGCCTGTTCCCGGAAGGGGCGATCAGTCGCACAGGGCATTTGGGCATGTTCCGCCGTGGTTATGAGAAAGCGGTGGAAGATATCGAGCAGGGGGTGATCGTGCCGTTCTACCTGCGTGGCCTGTGGGGTAGCCGTCTGTCCCGCTCGCATAGCGAAAAGCTGCGTGAGAACACCACTGATGGCTTCAAGCGCAATGTGATTGTAGCGCTGGGTAAACCTTTGCCGTTGAGTACCAAAGCCGAGGCGCTTAAACAGAAGGTGTTCGAACTGTCGGTAGATGGTTGGGAAGACTATACAGCGACGCTGGAGCCTCTGCCGCAGGCCTGGATGAAGCAGGCCAAGCGTCGCCCGAATTCTGTCAGTCTGATCGATACGCTCGGTGATGTGCGTTACAGCAATGCCCGGGTAATCGCCGGTACAACCGCGATGGCGCGCAGCATGAAGAAAATCTGCCGCGAGCAGAACGTGGGCCTTATGCTGCCTGCCAGTGCCGCGGGTGTGATGGCGAATTTGGCCGTGATGCTGAACGGTCAGACCGCCGTGAATCTAAATTTCACCGCAGGCGTGGATTCAGTGAAAGCGGCGATTCGTAGCGCCGGAATCGATACCGTGTATACCTCTGAGCGGTTTGCCAAAAAGCTCTTGAGTCGTGGGCTTGATCTGGATGCGATGTTGGCCGGTACCCGGGTGGTATATCTGGAGGACGTGCGTAAACGCATGACCAAAATCCGTTTACTGACGCATTTGATCAGTGCCTATCTGTTGCCTGCCTCTTGGTTGTGTCACCTGTATGGGCGCAGCACCACATTGGAGAGCCCGGCGCAGATTCTTTTCTCTAGCGGCAGTGAGGGTACACCCAAGGGGGTGGTGCTGACCCACCGCAACCTAATGGGCAATATCAAGCAGATCAGCGATGTGCTCAACACCGATGAAGACGATGCCATGATGGCTTGCCTGCCGTTGTTTCATTCATTCGGCCTGACGGTAAACAGCTTGCTGCCGATGGTGGAAGGGATTCCTGCGGTATGCCACCCGGACCCTACCGATGCGCTCAATATAGGCAAGGCGATTTATCGCCACAAGGTGAGTATTCTGTGTGGTACAGCCACCTTCCTGCGGCTTTATAGCCGCAACCGCAATGTCGTGCCGAGCATGCTGGATTCTTTGCGTGTGATTGTCGCCGGTGCCGAAAAGCTATCGCCAGAGGTGCGTAACAGTTTCGAGCTGAAGTTCAAAAAAACGATTTTCGAAGGCTATGGTGCCACCGAGACCGCGCCGGTGGCCAGTGTTAACGTGCCTGATTCCATGGACCCGAGCAGTTGGAAGGTTCAGACGGGTAACAAGCCGGGTACGGTAGGTATGCCGCTGCCCGGCAGCTGCTTCCGTATTGTGGATCCAGAATCGCTGGAATCACTGCCCGGTGGCGACGATGGTTTGATTCTGGTTTCCGGTGGGCAGGTCATGCAGGGTTATTTGAATGACCCTGAGAAAACCGACGATGCCATTGTTGAACTGGACGGTCGGCGCTGGTACTGCACGGGTGATAAAGGGCATATCGATAGCGACGGTTTCCTGAGTATCGTCGACCGTTACTCCCGCTTTGCCAAGATTGGCGGTGAGATGATCAGTCTGGGTGCGGTGGAGGCGGCCGTCGCCGGGGTGGTAGACAGTGAAACCACCGAATTTGGCGCTACCAATATCAAGGACGATAAAAAAGGTGAAAAAGTAGTGCTGCTGATCACCGAGGGCGCTGAGGATATCCGCCAGAAAATGGTCAAGGCGGGGGTGAATCCGCTAATGATTCCGGCACAGGTTGTTGCCGTGGACGAGCTGCCCAAACTCGGTAGTGGCAAGGTGGATTACAAAGGGCTGAAGCAGGTGGCAAGTCGGCTATTGCTGACCTGATCTGCGAAGGTAGATGTGAATAACCATAGAGTATTTCTGGAGGTTTACCTGTGTCTGATCAAGCACATATTGTTTTGATACATGGCCTTTACATGCGCCCCTTGGTGATGCGACCCATGGCGCGTTGGTTTGAAGCGCAAGGCTATTCGACTAGCTCTTTTGGCTATAAGACGACTTCCGAATCACTGGAGCTCAATGTAGAGAACCTGTCCACGCACCTTAGTAGTATCAATGCCAATGAGGTTTTCCTTGTCTGCCATTCACTGGGTGGATTACTGGCGCGCGCCTATGTGGCGTCTGTGGGTGAAGATCATACTATTCGCAAGGTGGTTACTATTGGTACGCCGCATCAAGGTGCGGCTATTGCCCGGTGGATGAAGTCAAAAAAACTTGGGAGCCTCCTGGGTCATAGCATGGAGAAAGGATTGATAAAAAACAGATCAGACTGGGATCTGGACATTCCTCTTGGGAGTATTGCCGGAGACGGAGGTATTGGTTTCCTGCCGCTGATCAAAGGAAATGCAGAACCCTCTGATGGCACCGTATCCGTCAGCGAAACTCACATACAGGGTGAGACTGACCACATAGTTCTGCACTACAGCCATATTCAGCTTATTATGGTTGCCGAAGTGTACGAGAAAGCACTTTGTTTCATAAAACACAGTAATTTTACATCTGATAGTTCAGGTTCAAGTTGAGATGATTTTTCAGGTCTATTCAACGTTAGCAAGTTGGTGGGTAGCCGCAGGAATCGTTCACGCTTTTAACTATGGGTCGGGAAGTGGTAGATTCTGCATAAATGCTTCAGAAAAGGAGCTATTAGTACATTGAACGACTGGATTCTCATTATTGTATTGACGCTGTTACCAGGAATCGCGATGCCGATCGGAGCAGTCTTTGCCGGGTTTGAGCATATCCGACCACGCTGGCTTGAAACTGAAGTTCGCCATAGCGTAATCGCCTTTGGTGGAGGGGCGCTTTTGGCAGCGGTCGCGCTGGTTCTTGTTCCGGAAGGGATAAAAAACCTGGATCTTCTGCTGATAGTGATCTGTTTTATGAGTGGAGCCGTGGCATTAATGTTGCTTGATGTTCTCCTGGCTGCCAAGGCTACCCCAGCAAGCCAATTAGTAGCGATGTTATCTGATTTTGTCCCCGAAGCACTGGCACTTGGTGCAACTTTCGCTGTCTCAAAGGCTTCGGGATTGTTGCTTGCAGGAATTATCGCGCTACAGAATCTTCCAGAGGGTTTTAATGCCTGCAGGGAAGTTACAAAATCAACTCATTATCGTATTTCACAAGTGGTTGGCGCATTCACTCTGATGGCCTTGCTAGGTCCAATAGCGGGGCTAACCGGATATTTTGTCTTGTCTGGATTTCCGGCAGTGGTTTCGGCTATCTCTCTATTTGCCGCTGGTGGCATCCTGTACCTGATCTTTCAGGATATTGCGCCGCAGGCCAAGCTGAAAAAGCACTGGGCTCCCCCACTTGGAGCGGTAGCAGGCTTTTTACTCGGCGTTATAGGTAAAGTTGCAGTTGGCGCATAAAGAGATAGCGGTAGAAATTAAAGATATTAACGTGCCTGCTCAAAGAATAAGCGACAGGGTATAACCAACCCGGAATAGGGTTGGCTTGCCCAATGTTCATTCCGTTACGTCTTTCAGTGTTAATAGACGTCCTCAAGGTATCGCCCGTCACGCTCGAGTGTGTCGACATCCAGGTTCAGGGGCAACAGGATCTCATTGATTACCTGTTTCACGCTCGAGGCCATGTCGCGCCCACCACAAACAAGGATTTGCGCACCGGTTTCTATCATGTGGCACACATTCGATGCATCTTCGCTAATTTTATCTTGTACATAGGCGCTTTCTGGAGCGCGGGAAAAAGCGGTATTCAAACCGCTCAGCCGACTGTCTTCAAGGTAGCGGCTCAGCTCGGGTTCATAAAGAAAGTCCGATTGCGGATTCCGGCCACCCCAGTAAAGGTACATGGGGTGCTTCGCGTTGTTTTTTCGGATAAAACCGGTCAGTGGGCCGATACCAGCTCCCGCCCCAATTAGAATAGTGGGATGATGGCCTGCAGCGGGTCGAAAATTCGGGTTGTGTTGAATAAATCCTTGGATGCGATCACCCGGTGTTAGGTTGTGGAGAAACCCGGAGCACAGGCCATCAGGTTGTTTACGTACACAGATTTCCAGCAATCCATCTTCGTTCGACGAAGCCAACGAGTAGTAACGGGGGGCTTTGCCACCTGGCGGGAGAATGCCGATTAAATCACCGGCATCGAAACCAGGCAATTGGTTGGCTTTTTTCCGGAATAGTCCCCACAATATTTTTTTGCCGGAAGCCGGTCCGAAGCGCAGGATGCTGGTGGGTGCTTGAACCGCCACGCCAAAGTCGGCTCTGTCCACCAGTGCCAGTTCAAACCGGGTGGTGGGGACTGGATTATGGCTAAGTGCCAGCGGTACTCCGGTTACGACGGCTATCCTATTGCCCCATTCAGTAAACTGCTCGGTCGATTTTCGATCAACGAAGCCAACTGCTGCAAGCCTTTCGAGCCCTATGAAAGCCAGACCCTTGTCCACCTGGATGGCAAATTTGCAGAAGCTTGCGAACTGTTTATCTCCAAACCCCAGAACCGCGAACTGTAGGCCGTTTGGCGCGTGGAAATGGTGCAGTTTTTCCATAAATTTGTTAGCTGATGTGGGTGCTCCGCCATCACCGTAAGTAGAGGTCAGTACTAGCAGCGTCGTGGCCTGTGGGTAGGTATCAGCAAGCTGGTTCATGTCAACAGAGAGTACCCTGCGTCCTGCAGCGGCCATTTGTTCATGGAGATCCCTGGCAAAGCCCCAGGTGGTGTTATTTTCCGTACCTACCAGAATGATTGTATCGGCTGTTGCGATATCTGCATTATCCAGAACACGGCCTGTTGCACGACGGCGTTTCCACCAGATTCGGGTGCCGCTGATCGAGAGCACTGGCACCGTCAATGCGGTCGCTCCCAGTATCAGTCCCAGCCACCATAAACCTTCACCCGTATGCAGGCGCATCATCCAGTCATAGAGCTGGCTATTAACGGGTGTCGCTTCGTATTGCAACATTTCGCCAGTGGATTGATCGATGAATCCAGCCCCCTGACGGGTGCTCAGCGAGAACACATCCTGCGGATCATTCGGGTAGGGGAACACCAGGTCATGCAGGTTGCTAAGGTCTGTGTTTTTGAGCGCTTTGAGTGAACCGATGACGGCCGGTGTGCCCCCTGAAACCTCTGCCGGGAAATCGGGTTCGCTACCAACAACTTGTGGCAGTAAACCAAAGCGCACCGCTGACATGTAACTTCCGGTCAGGGCTGAGAGCAAAAGTCCAATGACGGCAAACCGCGCCAACTCGGAGTGAATGCGATGATCGCCGGCCCCTTTGAATGGCCTTAACAATGCTCCCCAGCCACCTGCACGCCGAGACAACATGAAAGCACCTGAAATACACATCAGTACCATCAGGAACGCTGATACACCGGCTATTAAACGCCCTCCATTATCCATAAGAAAGGCGCGGTGCAAGTCTTTAATCCAGCGAAAAAAAGCAGACGGTTGGTATGGGGCGATGCCCTGACCCGTGATCGGATTCACCCGATCGGCTCCTGGATTACCGTCATTCATGTAGTAGACGACAACGCCACCTGAAGGCAAACGTTTAATTTGTTCCGTGCCCGGGTAATGTGCCGTCACGCGTTCAGCAAGCTGAGCTACGGTTACTTCGCCCACTGCCGGAACAATGGCACCCGAACGTTCTAGTGCCGGTGAAATCGACAAAATTGTTCCGGTGACGGCCAGCACGATCAAAAACACAGCTGTCAAAAGACCTGGAAGTGAGTGAAGCTTGCGCCACATAGTGTTACCTCCCGTTAATGATTCAAAAATTGTAGGTGAACGACTGCACATAGCCTCGTCCGCTAACGGGTTGACCAACGCCATCGGTGGTCAGCGGTGCGATAATATCGGCACGGTTGTCTCGCATATCTTCCACGGCGGTATCCACGCGAATCTGATAGCCGTTGTCGATCAGCGCTTCGTCCAGGTCCAGGGTGATATTCAGGGTTCGGCCACTGGAAACGCTGGCGCCGGTTAAACCATCGTATTCGGCACTATTCAGGCCGCTGCCTCTGGCCCAGTCTCGCAGGTGTTTGTAATATTTGCTTTTACCTCCAGCGACCCAGAGTGTGCCCTGATAGGCTCCATCTGAATCTGTCAGGTAGATCGCTATATATGCACCATCACCCCGGTAGTTGGTCAACTCGGTAGTCAGGGTCACTTCCTTGGCCAGTGCGACGGCCGGGAATGCCAGTGCAGCTGTCAGTCCTGCAATAAATAGTTTCTTTTTCATGATGTTATCTCCGATAATTCAGGCCACTGCAGTCATAGGGTTTACTCAACGGTGACACTAGGACGACCCTTCACAATGCCATTGCTCGGCATCACTGGATTAGCTGCAGGTGTTTGATTGTTACTGCGATATTCGTCATCGTCATGGTCGTCGTCGTCATCATCGTCCTCACGTTCCAGTTCCATCAGATCAAACGAGGCTGGCGCAAAGCTGGCTTCTACCCGGTTACCGTTAGCGTCGTTTGCTTTGACTTCGTAACAGCCATCGTCAACTTTGATTCGGAAAACGGTCCACCCATCGGCTTCCAGCTGTTGTCGCAAGGTTTCCTGAGGCTGCCAATGGGAAATAGGGTCGTCACAGTCATCATCGGCAAGCGATGCCCCGCTTAACAGCAGAATCGATAGGCCCAGTACAATAGGTTTAGTGTTCATGCTCGTTCTCCTTCTTGGTAATGTCGTCACTCTATACCGGATTTCTGACACCAGCCTGAAGGGGATGAGCGTGTACATTAAAGATGTATCGGTGACGATTTCCCCTTTAACATCCCAGCATTTCGTCATGGAATTGATCTTGATCTAACAACTCCAGCGACATTCTTGGTTGGATAGAGTGGCAGCGGAAAATCTACCCTTCTCGAAGTGCTTGCCGAAATCTGTGGTTTTAATCCAGATGGTGGGAACCGAGACCATTATCGGGAAGCGAGAGAAGATCGTTCAGAGTTAGCGCAGGCACTGCGCCTCTCGTGGATGCCTAAAATGACGGAAGGTTTTTTTATGCGTGCGGAAAGTTTCTACAATTTTGCTTCTTACCTCGACAGTGTTTCCAACTTCTTGGCTTATGGCGGCAAATCACTTCATCATCAGTCTCATGGTGAGTCGTTCCTGGCGTTATTTCAGCATCGATTCTACTAGCCTATCCGGGTGCCACTCTGTATCAGTTTGAGGAAGACGGCATTCGGGAAGTTGCTTACCACGAAACAGATCACTACATTATTCTTCCATAGTTGGGGTTACTCAATGATTAGTTTAATAAAATATGCTGTAATTATATGGGCGTGGGGGTGTTGGGCGTGGGCTGTGTATAGTCAGCAGTGGATCTGGCTACTCCCATCTGTAATTCCATACATGCTCTACACGTCATTCGGATATCATCTTTGTAGTGGCATAGTTAATTTGGCCATCTAATTAGAGGTGCTATCATGCACCAAGAGATAATTAGGTGACAATATGACCAGAAGACCAAACCGAAATTTCAGCCCTGAATTCAGACTCGAAGCAGCACAGCTGGTAGTCGACCAAAATTACTCTATTCGAGATGCGGCTGAAGCCATGAATGTCGGACATTCGACCATGGATAAATGGGTTCGCCAGCTACGAAAAGAGCGTGGTGGTGAAAGTCCAAAAGCAACACCAATGACACCAGATCAACTTAGAATACGCGAGCTTGAGAAACGTATCCGCGAAGTTGAAATGGAAAAAGATATATTAAAAAAGGCTACCGCTCTCTTGATGTCGGACTCTCTGAACAATTCTCGATAATCGAGAAACTCAAGACGAGCTACCCGGTAACGAAGCTGTGTGAGGTGTTTGGCGTGCACCGCAGCAGCTTCAGGTACTGGAAACAACGTTCAAAAAAGCCTGTATGTGCGAAAAAGACCGTAGAACAGGCAGTCGTTAGGGAGCTCTTTCGCGCGAGCGAGGGCTCTGCGGGTGCACGAAGCATTGCGGAAATGGCTACCAATCAGAACGTGCCATTGAGCCGCTATCGAGCCGGACGCTTGATGGAAAAGCTTGGACTTATCAGTTGCCAGGTACCTGGTCACACATATAAGAAAACAGGTGATGAACATGTTCAGATACCGAATCATTTAGACCGCCAGTTTAACGTTGATGCGCCAAACTGCATCTGGTGTGGCGATGTCACGTACATCTGGACTGGCAATCGCTGGGCTTATTTAGCGGTTGTCATTGATTTATTTGCACGTAAGCCAGTGGGCTGGGCGATGTCGCTATCGCCAGACAGTGAGCTTACCAGCAATGCACTAAAAATGGCGTATGAGAGCCGTGGTCGACCGAAAGGCGTGATGTTCCATAGTGACCAGGGTAGCCATTATACGAGTCGTAAATTCCGTCAGACGCTCTGGAAGTGTCAAATAAAGCAGAGCCTTAGCCGACGTGGTAACTGCTGGGATAATGCACCAATGGAGCGTTTTTTTAGAAGCTTGAAGGTTGAATGGGTGCCTACCTACGGCTACCACTCACTCGTTCAGGCGCAGCATCACGTAGTGAAGTATTTAATCGGGTATTATAGTCAGCTTCGACCACACCGGCATAACAATGGAATGAGTCCGAATCAGGCAGAGGAACAGTACTGGATTAACTATAAACCGGTGGCCAGTTTTACTTGACCACTACAGATGATTAGCCACATCACAAGATGCTGGTTCGGGAAATTCAGCTGAAAGTAATTGTTCTGATCAAAAAAGGGGAGGTGAGTCTGCGAGGCTATGGCTTGGAAGTAAGCCATATAAGTTTTGGAAGGAATTATCCGATCTCATTGAAAAGAGTTACTCGGATGTATTCGTTCCGGAATGGATATTTCAAACACGGAAAATAAAAAGCCGCGCATGCTGAGCGGCATTAGGCGCATCTCACCTGCGCCACTTATAGACATACCACGGGAGCAGCAACGAAATGAATGGAGAGCCAAAATGAGTGAAACACTATCTACTGAAAGCAGCACACCAAGTGTGAGCGAAGCTTGGAAGGTGAAGTTCGATATCCTCCAAAAGATGGGGGCGGGTGAGCAATTTTTGTACAAAGCCATGGGCTCTGCTGAATACAAAGGGCTTAGTTTCAGAGAGAGAAATAAGATTTCCTTCAACATCTTAGCGTTTCTGTTTGGTTCTCTTTACTACTTTAGCAAAAAAATGTGGGCAAAAGGCGCCGCAATCCTAGGTGTAACATGGGCGCTGGCTACTTTGTTAACGCTTGTGGAATTCATTATTGGGTTTGAGTTTCCTGCTGTTGCCTATTGGATTCCATCATCTGTTTTTTGTGCTCAGCTAGCCAATTATGATTACTTTCGAAAAGTAATGTATGGTGAAAACATGTGGGGCGGCTGGCCCAGCATGCTTTCAAAGCCAGTGGGTGCAATAGGCTTTCCGCTGCTGGCATTGGTTTTATTGTTTGGCATAGTAATGTTGGGTCCCGTCCCAGTTCCTAAATGTAGCGATACAGAAACAACAAACCTGATCAAACAAATTGCAGACCGTGAAATGGGTAACCAATTAGGCGCTGAAGCCACAAAAATGTTTTCCTATACGATTGGTGCAATAAGAACAACAAATACAAATGAACAAACTGGGGCCTACGAGTGCGCCGCCGAATTGAGCATTATCACTAGTAATACTGGGCAAGCGAACGAAATTCCAATCACCTATACTGTTGAAATGGCCGATAATGGGAAGGAATTTTACGTCAGTGTGTTGGGCCTATGAAAGTGGCTTGGCAATGCCAGTCACGTTGGTGGCTACTTCATTTTGGCTTCGCCGACATTATCTAAAATCCAAAGTGGCATTTGAAGCTGTGTTTGCAGTATTTTTTGGAGTGGTTGGCTTTAACTTGCTGACAAATGAAATCGTAGAATAGTGTTCTAATCTTGTAAGCAAGGCGTTATGCAGGTACAGAAAAGGAGACTTTATGCTAGAACTTAGACCAAACTGTGAGTGCTGCGACAAAGACTTGCCGCCGAATTCAAGCGAAGCGGTCATCTGTACTTTTGAATGCACTTTCTGTTCAAGTTGCGCAGAAAATGTCTTGAAGCATCAGTGCCCAAACTGCGGCGGGAACCTGGTTCAGCGTCCTATAAGGCCGGAATCGCTGTTAGCGAAAAATCCGGCTGCAACTAAGCGCATCCTAAAACAAGAAGGATGTGTCACCGTAAATTCATAACTAGGCCTTTCGTTGCGGCTCCGCCTTGACTACAGTATAAGGGCTCTTCAATTGGCCACACCGGATACTACTTAGGTGAGGCCCAGCACTTCGACGCGCCGCGCCGCTCATATGAATGAATAGGCATTACTCAATAGCAGGACGTGAACAGACACCGCGAGAGGAGGTCGCTAACTCGGTCAGTCATGGCATAGGGATGTTTGCGGCGCTGATTGGTGCTTTCTTTCTTATCAAACATGCTGTGATGCTTGGAGACCCTGCATTTATCGTGGGCTGCAGCGTTTTCGCAGCCACCATGGTGATGCTCTATATGGCATCCTCCCTCTACCATGCTTTGCCGCCTGGTAGTAACAAGGCGGTGTTTCTGGTGATTGAGCATTCGGGCATATTTCTGTTGATTGCCGGTACTTACACGCCGTTAACACTGGGTGTTTTGTACGGCCCTTGGGGTTGGTTGTTGCTGGGAATTGTTTGGGGGCTCGCCTTTATCGGGATCACCTTAAAGATCCTTCTCAAGTCACATCACCACATTCTGTTCACCAGTCTTTACCTGCTGATGGGTTGGACAATCGTGATTGCAATCGAGCCGTTGATGGCCAATATCTCTCAGACTGGCTTATTTTTGTTAGTGGCAGGAGGCCTGTCCTACACAGTCGGCGTGATCTTCTTTGCCACTGACTCAGCATTGAAATACGGCCACTTTGTCTGGCATTTGTTCGTTATTGGCGGTACTACCTGCCATTATTTTGCCGTGCTTGGGTATAAAGGCTGACAGCGATTTTTGATTATTCTGTGTGTCCGTGTGCTCCACGGCAGAATTTGCCACGTTGCCGCCATACAGTCCGTACACTGATAAGAACAACATTAACCCTGTCGGGATGGTTGTATCGCTGTCGACATGCATCAGCAGAACAGGGCAATGAATGCGCGTTATGGTGTCAAACCGATAGCCTATAATCCGTTCTACATAGTGCAGTACATACCAACCTGCCGACACTAGCATGGGCACCAAGGCAAGAGTGTCAGCGTGATTATCAACCATGAGGGCTGCAAATAGATACCAAGCCAATTACCTGGATATGAGTAATTCCCCAATATGTGATATAAAATTGCTAATCAGGCGTTGTAGCAGACCAGCAGGGCTCTTGACGGCCTTTGCCTTCACGCAGTTGGGCTAAGGCGGCTTCCATATCGAAGTTTGGCTTGGTCATGTGTCATCTCGTTTTTGCTTAGTTTATCGAAATGGCACAGAATTCTGAACACTACCGTAGGAGTTGCGCCAACATGAAAATTCTCATTCTACCCGGTTTCGGAAATTCAGGGCCAGATCACTGGCAAAGTCGCTGGGAACAACTCAATAAAAACTGTATGCGTGTTAACCAAGAGCGTTGGGAAAGCCCTATCTGCTCAGACTGGGTTGCCTCACTTGAAGACGCTGTTAAATCTTCCGGTCCAAGGACCACGCTTGTAGCGCATAGCTTAGGGTGCTTACTTGTTGCTCACTGGGCAGCCAAGACGAATCTGAAAATAAATGCAGCTTTACTCGTCGCTGTTCCAAACCCCCAAAGTCCTGCATTCCCTACCCAAGCCTTTGGGTTTGAGCCATTGCCAGTGGATAGGTTACCTTTTAAATCTATTGTTGTCGCAAGTACCAACGATCCCTATGGCGGAATCATCTACTCTGAAGAATGTGCGTCAAACTGGGGGAGCGACCTGGTCAACATAGGCGAGGCGGGTCATATCAATGGCGATAGTGGTTTGGGTGATTGGCCTGAGGGTCAAACGTTGCTGCGACAACTTGAGGGGCTTATTTGAGGTAAGGCTCATTTGATGGTTTGCTGGGTGCTGATGAAGTAACTACGGAAGCGATGTGATATCTACTGCACTAACCTCACCGTCCAACATCAGTGGCAGAAACAACAGGCCGCCGCCGATATTGATATCAGCCAATCCTGCAGGGTACTGAGCGATCTTTTCGGCGCGTCCATCGGTTACTCTATAAAGGGCGCCGTTTATCCAGTCATTCACCCAGAAGGCATCGCCAATCTTAACTACGCCGTCCAGGTTGCCCAGTTGCTCCCCACCAGTGATGGGTTGCAGGTTTTTATCTGCCAGGGATATGCGCATCAGGCTTCCAGGAGTTTGGGTGGTGAAGTCATCCGCAATCGGGTGTCCCCAAGTAGCAACAATTAAATCTTCACCATCGACGAAAACGCCGTTGGGATGCTGTAGCTCTTCGGAGTTAAGCCAAAGTTCGAGTTCGCCATCGTGGTAGCGGAACAGCTGGGTGCCGAGCATATCGGAGATATAGGCATTGCCTGCCGAGTCGGCGGCTATGTCGTTCAGCATACCGGCATCAGCCATTAGCTCCTGCGTTTGGATACCTGTATCGAGATTAAATACCCGGAGCCGGTCGATATCAGCAACCAACAAGTGATTATCGACAATTGCCATGCCTTTGGGGGCATTCATGTCGCTTGCCCAGTGCTTTTCTCGGACAGTACCATCGGCATTTAATTGGCTGATATAGCCCTGAGCATTCTTTTCCATGGGTTGGCCAGCTATGTTGCTAATGTAAACCAGGCCGGTCATAGGGTCTACCAGCGCCGATTCCGGTTGTTCAAATCCTGTTTGCTCCCAGATGGGTGTAGGCTGACTTGCGGCAACATAAGTGGCCACGCAGCAGGTCAGTAGTGTGATCGTGAATAATGCCTTCATGGGGTGATTCCTTGTTTAGTGAGTGTGCCTTGAGACTACAAAAGCACTATATTTATTGATACTAGATATTTATTTGGTATCATTTATAGATACTTTACGATCCAGAGGAGCGTCGTAACATGTCAGCAGCCGTGTTTTCCCGTTTGAAGCAAATATTAAGAAGCCGTGGTCTGACTTATGCTGATCTGGCTCTACGTCTGAATTTGTCTGAAGTCAGTATCAAGCGCACCTTTGCCTCAGGCGATTGCAAATTAAGTCGCCTCAAGGCCATCTGTCGCGCGTTGGATCTGGACTTACATGGATTGCTGGAAGCAGAGTCGGAAGCTATAGCGGTGGCCAAGCTACTGCCCCTTCCTGCAGCTGAAGCCCTGGCGGTGGATCGTTCACTGTTATCGGTGTTTATTTTATTGCTGAATGGCTACAGTCCCGAACACTTGAGTGATATCTACAACCTAAGTTCTTCAGAGCTTTATCTGTACCTGCGTGAACTTGAGGAACTGGAGTTGCTCAAGCTAGGAGCCGGCATGGAGGTGCAACTGCGAGTAACGCCACCGGTGGACTTTCTTGGTCATCCGGCACTGGCCAAGCAGGTTAAACAGCTTAACCTCGATTTTCTTGACTGGGTGTTCCAGCGAAAGGATGAGCCTGGTTATCTGTTCGAAACCAGCTCCCGTCATTTGACCGATGAAAGCATCGCTATTATGCGAGATGAACTGCGAGAGCTCGGGGCCAGGTTTCGCAGGCTGGCACACCGAGACGCACTCTTGGCGCCGCGGCATCAGCTTCACGGGGTCAAGTTCATCGGTGTCTTTGGACCGGTTCCATTTGACCGATTATTGCAGGTACAAAAGCGCTGACACGAATACTCTATTAATATAGAGGAGGGGATTACTTATTATCTTGTATGGCAATTTGTCTGGGCATCCTATACAACGTAGCTGTTATCGATGGCAGAAAATGAACTTTCTAAACTTATCCGGTATGAGTAGCAACCTGTATGCACATGCATCTTAACAAGGCCAAAACATTCCGTGATCTTCATGCACAATCGAAGGTCTTTCTGATGCCCAATGCTTGGGATGGTGGTAGCGCCCGAATGCTTGCAGCGGCTGGATTTTCCGCTATCGCGACGACGAGCGCAGGTATTGCATACTCGCTCGGACTTCCGGACTATGAGGGAGCCGTTACGCGAACGGACATGCTCAATAGAGTACGAGAAATAGCCGAAGCCGTTAATGTCCCAGTGAGCGCCGATCTTGAAGCGGGTTATGGTGCTGAGCCTGAGCAGGTAGCCGAGACGATAGAACTCGCAATTATCTCTGGAGCTATTGGTGGAAACATAGAAGACTTCACCGGCGATCTAACCACGCCCCTGTTCGACCTGCCACTCGCCATAGAGCGAATTCATATGGCGCGCAAAGTGGCCGATAAAAGCGACATTCCGTTCACGTTGACTGCCCGCACGGATTGCTACCTTACTGGCGTGAAAAACCCCTTTTCGGAAGCTGTTCACAGGGCAAATAGCTATAGGGAAGCGGGTGCAGATTGCCTGTTTGTTCCTGGTGTGTCGGATCCGAAAGTGATTGCTGAGCTGGTTAAAGAGATCGACGCGCCACTAAATGTTGTCATGGGCCTCAAGGGGCAGCCGTTAACGGTTTCTCAGCTTGAAGATCTGGGTGTGCGGCGTATTAGTATCGGAGGGAGTCTCGCTCGTGCTACATACGGACTCATGCGAAGGGCCGCACAAGAAATGGTTGTAGATGGCACGTTTAACTATTCGAATGATCAAGTTCCGGATGCCGAACTTAGTGCGTTTTTCGCCGGTCATCGTAACACCTAAACAATGACAGAGGAGTTCTGTTTATGTTCACTGCTGAGTTCTTCCTTACCTCGTTGGTTGTTGTGCTCATTCCTGGCACAGGTGTTGTATTTACCATCTCCACAGGGCTAATGCACGGGCGTCGTGCAAGCCTTTACGCTTCGCTGGGTTGCACGCTTGGTATCCTTCCGCATCTATTGGCCACTATTCTGGGCCTGGCTGCTATTATGCATACAAGCGCGGTAGCGTTTCAGATACTCAAGTATGCGGGTGTTGCGTATCTCCTTTACCTTGCTGTTGTTACATGGCGTGATCGAACTGCTTTCTCTATTCAAGAGTTATCGCGCAAAGAAGGGGCTGGTTCATTGGTGATTAAGGCCTTCTTGCTAAATATTCTCAACCCGAAGCTAACCATCTTCTTCCTGGCCTTTTTACCGCAATTCGTTACAACTGATGCGCAGTCACCCTTGAGTCAATTGCTCGGTCTGAGTGCTATCTTCATGGCTATGACCTTCGCTGTTTTCGTTCTCTATGGTCAGCTCGCTCATAGGTTCCGAGCCGCTGTTATAGAATCCCCTCAGGTTCAGGAGTGGTTGCGTAGAAGCTTCGCTGCAGCCTTTGCGGGTCTTGGTGTGCAACTCGCTATGTCGGATAGATAACTGCAATGTGGTGTGGTAGGTGATATCGAATCACGTGTTATCAGGGAAATACGATGAATAAAGTTGTTATCGTTACTGGCGGTGGTCGAGGAATTGGTGCGGCAACGTCGAAGTTGTTAGCATCAAGAGGGTATGCTGTCTGTGTCAATTACCGTTCAGATGCCAAAAGTGCCGATGCTGTCGTTGCTGAAATTACGGCGCTTGGTGGTAGAGCGTTTTCGTTCCAAGCTGATGTTTCCAAAGATACTGACGTTGTAGCTTTATTCGATGTAACCGAAAAAACCTATGGCCATGTTACACATTTAGTCAATAACGCAGGCATTTTGTATCCTCAGTCGTGTCTTGCTGACATAGAGGTTGAGCGGTTTAACAAAGTTCTGTTATCTAATGTAACTAGCTGTTTTCTTTGCTCACGTGAATTTATCAATCGAAGTAAATCGACAGGCGCTATCGTGAATGTGTCATCAGCGGCTTCACGAAGCGGCGCGCCGTTTGAATATATCGATTATGCCGCCTCTAAAGGGGCGATGGATTCATTAACAAAAGGCTTGTCACTGGAGGTCGCTTCTAAGGGTATTCGTGTGAACTCGGTAAGACCCGGTTTCATTTATACGGATATGCATGCGGATGGCGGTGAGCCTAACCGAGTTGAACGCTTAGCGCCTCAGATCCCGTTGCAACGTGGTGGTACACCTGATGAAGTAGCAAATGCTATTGCTTGGTTATTATCAGATGAAGCATCCTATGTTACTGGATCATTCATCGATCTGGCCGGCGGGAAATAGCTGGGGTTAACCAGAAAAATGCAACGCCGTTGGCCTTCAGTGGCCTTATATTAAAATCCAAGGGAAATACCAAGTTATGCCACTTAGAGCCATTCTTTTTGACCACGATGGAACCTTAGTTGACTCCGAACCAGTTCACTATGCGTTATGGCAAACTGTCTTGGCTCAGTATGGCGTCTCGTTGTCCGAGCAACTGTACAGACAAGACTATGCCGGTGTGCCCACCAAGGCCAATGCCGTTGATATAGTGCATAGGTTTGAGCTTGATGAGCTCCCCGAAACGCTGGTAGCAGCGAAAGATGCCGCTACCAGCGAGTACCTACGTCGAAACGCCTTTCCACTCATGAATGGTGTACTTGAAACTATCAGGGAATTTCGTCTTTGTGGTCTAGATCTCGCCATAGTTACAGGAGCGGGCTCAGAAAGCGTCTATGCAACCCTTAAGGCAAATAATCTCGGTGATAGCTTTGTTACCGTTGTATCAGGGGATGATGTTCGCGCAAGTAAACCAGCGCCGGACTGCTATCTACTGGCTCTACGGCGGCTAGGCTTGCAAGCATCTGAATGCCTTGCTGTTGAAGATACACAACATGGTTTGAAAGCATCGCATGCCGCCGGTATTGGTTGTTTAGCCGTACCTACGACCATGTCAATGCATCACGATTTTGGTGTTGCCCAGGCCGTACTTGAAGGCATGCCACAGGTTACGGAGCATGTGCAACAATTGCTTAAAGTCGAGAAACTTAAGCAGTTTACTCACTTGGGATAGTCTAAAGCCTACTCCATAACCTAATATTAACCCTAGGGAGTTTTAGCGGGTAAGTGAGGACAGTAAACCTCTGTCCCAACCTGAGCTGGTCCGGGCGTCCCTACGCCATCATAGAAAAGGAGACTATTACATGCTTGCAGTTCAGGCTAGAGATATGGCGGCCTATAATCGCTGGATGAATCAGCGGATGTATGCCGTGTGTGCAGAGCTCTCTGATAGCGAACGTAAAAAAGACATGGGGGCTTTTTTTAAAACAATTCATGGCACGCTCAATCATATTCTGCTTGGCGATAAAATCTGGTTAGGGCGCTTCTTGGGCAAACCATTTCAGGCAGCAGATCTTGGTGAGGAGTTGCATAGTGACTTTGAAGCGCTATGGGAGGACCGTGTTGCAACCGATGAAATCATCGTTTCATGGGCCGCCGCGCTGACGGATTCTGAGTTGGCTAGCAAACTGGAATATACAAGCCTTGTTAATCCCTCCACCCGCAAATATGAGATGTGGCTGGTGGTTGCCCATTTCTTCAATCATCAAACCCATCATCGCGGTCAAATCACAACACTGCTAAGTCAGTGTGGGCAGGATATAGGTGTTACTGACATCATATGGCTCCCTGACGTAGTGGAGCGAAACGCCTAGCCTGGACGAACATGTGATCCGAGATAAATAAGCTCGATAAGGGGATTGTACCGTGCGGCTGAGAATTTTTTCTGATCTGCATCTGGAGCACTTCGATGAAGGGCTCTACCTGCCAGATGTAACAGCCGATGTGGTTATATTGGCTGGTGATATCCATACAGGAACGCAAGGACTTCATTGGGCAGCCAGTCGTTTTTCTGGGGTGCCGATTATCTATGTGCCTGGAAATCATGAATATTACAATCATTCCATGTCTGCACTGCGTGCTGACTTAAGTTTTGAAGCCAAAAGGTTCGGCATCCATTTACTCGATAATGCCAGTGTAAATATTGGTGGTGTAAAATTTTTAGGCAGTACACTCTGGACAGATTTTGAACTCTATGCGAACCGTCCCGATAACAATGCGGCTTTTACCTATAAGAAAGCTGTATCTGTCATGCCAGACTTTCGCATCATTGAACAGCCTGATGGGATGATTTATACACCTGAAGAAAGCCAACGGCTGCATAATCGAGCTATTAAGTGGTTGGAAAAAGAGTTGGCTTCTCCTTATGCTGGCCCTAAAGTTGTCATCAGCCACCATGCACCGTTAGCAAATTGTATTCCTGTTTATTATAGAGGTGATGCCCTCTCGCCAGCCTTTGCATCGGATCTTGCCTGGTTAATGGGGAAAGCGGAACTATGGGTGCATGGTCATGTTCATGAAGCTGTTGATTTTGAGTGCATGGGGACACGGATCATAGCTAATCCAGGTGGTTATCCATATGAGTTTGAATCGCCTAGCTTTGTACCTGATCTGGTTGTGGAAATAGCGACGACTTGCTGATTTACCAGATGTTTTTTCTAAGCTAATCATCAGTAATGGCAGGGTTATATATTAGGAGTAACGTGTATGAATGTCAGTTCGAAGGGGAGTTGCTTATGTGGGGAGGTTGCCTACAAGATCACCGGAAATATTGGGATTTTTCAATACTGCCATTGTTCACGTTGCCGTAAGTTCACTGGCAGCACTCATGCGTCAAATCTGTTGGTCTCTCCTGAGCAGTTTACGTGGCTTAAAGGCGATTCTCTGGTGGGTTATTATTCGCCCGAAAATACCAAGCACTTCGCCACTGCATTTTGTAAACAGTGTGGTTCATCATTGCCCTGGCGCGCTAAAAGCGGGAAAGTGGTCGTTATACCTGCAGGCACTCTTGATGAACACCCTGGTATAGAGCCAGTCCAAAACATATTCTGTGCATCAAAGGCTGAATGGTATATATCTCCAGGCGTATTACCTGAGTATGACGAATTACCCCATAAGTGATATAAAGCGACTGACTCTGTGTTTCACTAGATGAGTCGATGATAGTGACGTAGCAAGAGAATTATTGATGCCAAACATACAGACTCAAGACCCGAAATTTTTTCTGCAAATGGCTACCCCTGAAGACGCGGCATTAGTGGTTAGCTTCATGAAAAAGCTGGGAGCGTTTCAGAAAATGTCCGATAAAATTACCGCTACACCTGAGCGAATAGAGCGGCTGCTTGCAGCTAAGCAGGGCGAAGCTGTATTTGGCGTTTACGATGGAACAACAGTTGGCTTTGCCTACTTCCATCAGAAAAGCTCGGCTTTTACTGGGCGCTTAGGGTTATACATTGATGGATTCTTTATTGATGAGTCTATGCGCGGAAAAAGATTGGGCAATATTATGATGCAGTTTTTGTCAAAACATGCACTTGATCGTGGATGTGAAATGCTTGAATGGGGTTGTTTGGATTGGAATACCCCTGCTATCGAATTTTACCAAAAATTAGGCGCTTACTGTGTTGATACGATGCGCATCTATCGCTTATCACCAGAGAATTTGACAGCTAACGCGTTGTTATTTAAAGGCTGACCTAGTGTGACGCTCGGCAGTTCAAGGCTCTTTATTCCGCCAAAGCCGCCGGCCTCAAGCGGATTGAGCGAGCCCAGGGACACTTATGAGCAGATAGGGTGTGGCACTTTCGAAGTCTAGCGTTGGTAGGGGTTGTGTTTAACAGAGTGTTCGGACCAGTAATGATATGAAAAAAATAATCATTTTAATTATTGTCGTGTTTCTGGGATATGAATACATCCAAGAAAACGGTGTTGATTTACCGAATAGTTCATCATTGCGTAGCGGTAATGACAGTAGTATTCAGACAGCCTACAACAACAGACAAAGCGATCTTCAGGTTCAGGGTGAAGGTATTGTAACAACAGTTTTACCTGATGACCGTGAAGGTTCACAGCACCAGAAATTCATATTAAAGCTGGAAACTGGGCAGACACTGTTGATAGCGCACAATATCGATTTGGCACCTAGGATAAGCGGCTTAGCCTCAGGTGATACCGTTGAATTTTATGGTGAGTATGAGTGGAACGCCAAAGGTGGTGTTATTCACTGGACACATCATGATCCGAATAATCGCCACATCGGTGGTTGGTTAAAGCACAAGGGTAGAATATATCAGTAGCAATATGACTAGCTCTACACCAGTGGATGTAGTAACTGTCGCACTGGCTTTCCTGTGGCTGGCTATTACGCATTGATTATTAGACTTCAAAAACAAAAGGCCGAGAGTATTATGCCTCCGCAAAACTGATAACTGAAACTAAATGTAATAAATTGAAATTAATATTCATTACGTTTAGCATTTTAGTTATTCAACCATTCATCCTTTCCATATTATACTTACCATCGAGTTTTAAGGCCGCTTTCGGCTGGTTATTATATTGAGTTATAAACATAGGGGTTTTCTAACCCCCCGATGGATATCATCATAGGAAAGGAAAGCTGTATGAATAAGTATGGTGCAGAGTTTTTTGGGACGTTCTGGCTGGTGCTCGGTGGTTGTGGCAGTGCGGTTTTAGCAGCAACTTTTCCAGACGTTGGTATCGGACTGCTTGGCGTATCTCTGGCATTTGGTTTGACTGTCCTTACAATGGCATACGCTATCGGACATATATCTGGTTGCCACCTCAACCCGGCCGTATCTATTGGGCTCTGGGCTGGTGGTCGTTTTCCAGCAAAAGAGCTTTTACCTTACATTGTTGCACAAGTTTTGGGTGGCATAGTTGCGGGTGGTGTCCTGTACCTGATTGCCACTGGTAAAGCTGGCTTTGATGTCTCAGCAGGGTTTGCTTCAAACGGGTATGGTGCGCATTCACCGGGTGAATACAGTTTGTTTGCTGCACTGATCACCGAAATGGTCATGACCATGATGTTTCTCCTGGTGATTCTTGGCGCCACTGACAAGCGTGCACCACAAGGTTTCGCACCGATTGCAATTGGTTTATGCCTAACGCTGATTCACTTGATTAGCATTCCGGTTACCAACACATCGGTGAATCCTGCACGTAGTACAGGTGTTGCTCTATTCGTCGGCGATTGGGCGATTGCGCAGCTTTGGCTTTTCTGGGTGGCTCCGATCCTTGGCGGTATGCTGGGTGCAGTAATCTATCGCTTTATCGGTAGCGAAAAAAACTAGTCGGAAAAATCCCCGGCAGAAGTCTCTGTTTTCCTTCCCCTTTGATTATCTGGCTCATAGAGTCAGATAATCCCATCACCCAGAAAAATCAGATCCTATTGATCGTATAAGAAAATACTGAAGCTGGATATGCAAGCTATTCTAATATAGGCTAATCTGAGATAAATGGGATAATTTAATAATATTTAAAAATATGGTGCACCGGTGAAAAAATTCTTACTGGTATTATCTGTGGTGTTGTCGGTTTTTTTTGTAGAAACGGTCAGCGCCAATTTCGTGGCTGTGTCGATGCCTAAATTCGATGATAACTTCCAGACAGTCCTTCGTGAGAATATCGAGGCACGAGCGGATCAGCTTAATCTCATTGTATATGTGGGCAATGCAGAGGATCAGCTGGAGCAGCAATTGGAACAGATCAGGCACTTTGTTGAGGCTGAAGCGGATGCAATTATTGTGTTGCCCGTACTCACAACTCCAGACGCAATCAATCAAATGCTGGAGGCACGAGGGAACAGCGATATACCGATGGTGTTCCTGCAAAGGCTTCCCGAAATTGACACTTACCCTGAGAAGGTAGTGTATCTGGGTTCTGATGAAACTGAATCAGGAAGCATGCAAATGGAAGAGCTGGCACGCCTGGCTGCCTACGAGGGTCAAGTTGCCATCCTTCAGGGCGCTGAAGGTAATCCGGCATCCACCGTTCGTACCGATTATGTGCGTGAAGTGGTCGACAAATACCCTGGAATGAGTGTTACGCTTCAAGAGCGTGGTAATTGGGCTAGGAATCAGGCGCTGACAATCGTTAAGCGCTGGCTTGATGAGTCTCCAGAGCAATTTTCCATTATTGCAGCTAATAACGATGAAATGGCACTTGGGGCGATCATGGCGTTTGAGCAGGCTGGTATCGATCCAAACCACTATCTTGTTGGCGGTATCGATGCAACCCGGGATGCGCTGGCTTCCATGCAGAAAGACCTTCTTGATGTAACGGTTCTTCAGGATGCAGCCAGTCAGGGCAAAGGGGCAATCGATGCGGCACTGGCAATGATAAATGGCCGTGAGGTACCGGAGAAGATATGGGTGCCATTTCGTCTGGTGACGCCGGAGAATATACAGCAGTTCGTGGAATAATATAAATATCATCGCTTTAGAGAAGGTTTTAATATGAACTCTTTTTCTCTGGTTCGGAAAATTTCGCTGGGTTTTTTTGTGCTCCTGCTATTGCTCGTTGTTATTGCCGGTTCGAGTTTGTTTTCCATGCTCGCAATCAATGCAGAGATAGGGAATCTGAATGGCGAAGCCGTTCCTCTTTCCCGCGCAGCCGGAGAAACAGAGAGCTCTTTGTTGCGTGCGGACCAGACCCTGAATCTCGCACTGAGATCTCAAAATACTGAAAAAGTTAACCAGCAGTCTGAACAGTTCAAGGGTAATTTTTCTAATGTGCTTGCCGCGCTGGATTCCATTCCCGCGCCGGTACTGGCGAAAGAACCCGAGATTGCTGAAAAAGTATTGGAGGCTAAGGCGGCAGCGGCAGCTTATGCGGAATTTGCAAACACCCTGATGGGTCTTCAAGTTGATAAGCTGGAAAACGATCAGAGGGTCTTCAACGGTATTAATCGTGTCGGCAAACTTGACCGTCAACTGAGCAAATACCTGGATAAATATCTCAACAGCTCCCTTAGTCGCCGCAATCCAGATTTGAAACTGGTACTCGAAACCCTGAGCCGTTCAACGCGCAGTGTTTTGAATGGAATGACCAACTATCTTGCAGACCATGATCTGGAGGCCCTGAATCTTGCCGTCGAAGGACAGGAACTGATCATTCGAGAAAACTATGATGCACTAGTTGGATTCAATGAGGACCTGGGTAAACTTTTTAGTTTGATGATTCCGCAGTTGCTACATGACCTGGAATCAGAGCAGGGATTGCTGCAGAGTTATCGGGCTCAGGTTGAAATTAACAGCGCGATTGATGCGCGTTGGAATGATGCCGTCAACGAGGTTGATCATGCGTTAGAAGATTTGTCTGTTTTGTCTGCAACCAGTGACAGGCTGTTGCTCCGGTCTCAGTCGGTGTCAGATGAAACACTTGAACGTAGCTTATTATGGCTTTGGGTTGCAGCTGGGGTTGCTGTTTTATTGACCTTGGTAATAGCGGTTCTGATAGCCCGCTCGATTAAAAGCAGTCTTCATGCTTTCAGATCACAATTGGTAAAAATGACTGATGGTGATATGACGGTCAGCTTTGATGCTGCCCGCAAGGATGAGTTTGGTGAGCTTGGCGGCTATCTGAATGAACTGAGTGCAACACTGCACAAGACTCTAAAGGAAATAGCGCAGATTTCCGAGCTGCTGGAGGAAAAATCACAGAACAATGCTGACTACAGTGCTTCCACAACCAGTGGCGTGGATAAACAGCAGGCCTTACTAGAAACAACGGCCTCGGCAATGACGGAAATGGAAAGTGCTGTTCAGGAAATTGCCAATAGAAGTCAGCATACTCTGGAGGTTGCTGAGCGCTCCAAGTGTCTGATGGATAATGTCAAATTAAGGATTAATACCTCCTCAGAGAGTATTCGCAGTCAGGCGGTGCAGATAAATGATGCCTCGGAGAAAACGGCTGAACTGAATGAGTATGGTACGAAGATCGACAGCATCGTCGATACCATCCATAACATCGCTGATCAGACTAATCTTCTGGCGCTCAACGCTGCGATAGAGGCGGCTCGTGCTGGCGATAATGGTCGTGGTTTTTCGGTGGTCGCTGATGAAGTTAGAACCCTGGCCGCACGCACCCAGCAATCCACCAGCGAAATCCAATCTATGGTCGAGTTGATGCAGAAACTGATCAGTGCCGTTGTTAATGTTATGGAGAAAAGTCAGTCGCAGAGCCAGGTTAGTCTCGAAGCGGCTGCGTCTGCCGAAAGTGGTTTGGTCGAGATGAATACCGCTATATCCGATATTGTAGAAATGAACGTGCAGATCGCCAGTGCTACCGAGGAACAGAGCTATACCGCACGTGAAATCAGTGAAAGTATTGTCTCGATCAATGAGGCGGCGGAGAGCAATGCATCAGATGCTAGATCTAGTACACAGATTGCTGATGAGCTAAAAGGTATGGCCGAGCGTCAGCGCTCCCTCATAGCTCACTTTAAGCTATAAGCTGTTTACAGCTATTTTTCGGGCTACAATGCGGCCTGACGAGCAAAGTTAAGGGATTCCAAACATGAACTATGATGAGTTCAATCACTTTTGTGGTTCTTTTCCAGCGACAACCCACGTTGTGCAATGGGGAGATTCTCATGTATGGAAAGTGGGTGGTAAGGTATTTGCTATTGGTGGTTGGGGAAAGAACAAACAACCGGCATTCACATTTAAAGTTTCAGATTTGAACTTTGATTTTCTAAGCGATCTGGATGGCTATATTCCTGCACCTTACTTTGCAAACCGTGGTATGAAATGGATACAGCAAATAGGCACATCCAGTGAGTTGGATGAAGAGCTAATATATTATTTATCAGAATCTTATCGCATTGTGTCACTCGGTTTAAGTAAGCGTAAACAAAAAGAATTGGGGTTAAACCCTCGGTAACCTATGCGATTAATCCTGGCTTTATTTATATTCTTTCCTGTGTTGGCAATGGCACAAGACAGTACCTGTTACGGCACGACTTCCAATGGCAGGTTAGAGAATGCTGCGCAATTGCCGTCTAGCGGGACTAACTATGAAGGTTACAGTTCAATTGCTCGCTTGGCAGGAAGAACCTATGTTCATTCTGCAGTAAGAGATATTGTGGTGTCTGCCTACAAGGATCTTGAGAGTGAGCAGCCGGATAAAGTCTACAAATATGCGGAGACGGGTTTTAGAGAGGGAGGACCGTTCAGTCCGCATAAGACCCACATGAATGGTCTTTCTGTAGACTTTATGGTTCCAGTCATCAATTCGGATGGTCGCTCTGTTCATCTGCCCACTCATTCTCTCAACAAGTTTGGTTACAACATAGAGTTTGACGAAAATAGTCATTACGACGGATTGCAGATCGATTATGAGGCGATGGCTGCCCATATCGTGGCGTTGCATCAGCAATCTAAATCACGAGGGTATGATCTGTGGCGGGTGATATTTGATCCTGAGTTGCAGCCCAACCTGTTCAGCACTCAGTATGCAGAGTACCTGCGTAGTAATATTGAGTTTTCCACCAGGCGATCCTGGGTGCGCCATGATGAGCATTATCACATCGACTTTGATGTACCTTGTGATCAACTGTAGCTGTGGGCCCTGGCATTTATTAAAACTCATGTAAGAGTCATGGACTGAAAAATGATATTTATATTCTATGGGTTTGCAATTCTGTCATTGGTGGTGGGCACTGCAGCCATTTACATGACCCTCATTCAGTCATTTCCGGTGCAGTGGCTGTATTATCACTATTTCATCAGAAAACCTATTACCTGGAGCATTCTTGTTGGCGGTGGAGTCGCTACGGTTCTGATAACCTGGAAAACCGGTGAGTTTCCTCTGTGGACACTGTTGCCTCTCATGCTGATGGGGTTGGCCGTGGTTTTAGCCTACCGAATGCATCAGGAAAGCGCCTTTAAAGCCGTAGATTTCCCAGTGATGGCCAATGACCCATTAAACCTGCCGCTTCAGGACGATATGCAGTTGGGGGTGATTGAATACAACGGGGTTACAAAGGCATATCCGTTGGACTATGTGATACATCACCACATCATTAATGATCGCTTTGGCGATCGTCTTGTTGCATTAACCTATTGTGCCATGTGTCACAGTATTATCCCTTTTGATGTGAGCGACATAGGGCCACTGTTTGTTGGATCGTTCAAAAATGCCAATATGATTGTGGCTGATAGAAAGACTAAGACATTTTTTCAGCAAGCTACCTTCGAATCCATCATAGGCAGGCTACATCCTCGTACATTGACGATGATTCCTTTTCAGATTTTACCCTGGGCTGAAGTGAAACAGCTGAGTCCTTGCCCTCAACTGGTCAAGGTAACGAAACAGGACTTTAAGGAATTTCAGCTGCCTGTTCCTGGAGTCTGGAAAAACATCTTAGCCAGTGAATTTACACCGGGACTGTCTGCAACACAGCGAGATACTACCTTTCCCGCCAGAACGCGTGTAGTGGGCATTATCGATAACATTGCTCAACCTCAGGTGGCGTATCTTAAAGAAGAATTGCTAACGCAAGGCGTGATCACAAACGATGAGCTGGATGTTGTTCTTGTTGCCGTAAGCAACACCGTACTTGGCTTTAAACGCTCAGTAGCCGGAGCACCTGTAAATATTACCCTGAATGCCGATAACACCCTTGCTGATATCTCCAGCGGAACAGTATGGGATATTCGGGGTAAGTATATGGCCGGTGAGGTAACAGCAGATCTGATGCCGATAGCCATCTCTGATGAGTATTGGTTTTCCTGGAAGCTATTTCATTCCGGCAGCACACTCATTCGGCTGTAATTTCCAAACGGCCTGGGTAGCAATTGCTTTCATCGATCTCACCGTGAGAGTTTGACCTATACTGAGTTCAGTATTTAATAGATGGACTCGCTTTAGGTTCCCGAGGAGATCACATGAAACTGGAAGATCAGGCATTTAACTCCCTGCTCAAGTACACCAAAGCCTTGTCTGTTGCATTGGGTTACCGCGATCTTTCAACCCAACTCCATTCAGAGCGGGTGCAAGGTCTTTCTGTGAGTCTTGGGAAATCGTGTGGTCTGTCACATAATGAGATTAATACGCTTATTGTTGCCGCTTCGTTCCACGACATAGGTAAAATAGGCATACCCGACCACATCCTGCTCAAGCCTTCTAAACTTGATAAAACTGAGTGGGAAACGATGAAACAGCACTCCGAAATCGGAGAGGAGATAATGCGCGCCACTGAACTCGAGGGCTCGCAACAGGCGGCGCTGTTGATTCGTCATCACCACGAGCATTACAACGGTATGGGCTATCCAGATAACCTATCTGGAGAAAAAATTCCGATTTGTTCGCGCATTATCAGCATTGCCGACAGCTATGACGCCATAGCCGTGAAAAGGTCCTATCATCACGTACGAACGCACTCGAAAATCATGGATATATTGCATCAAGAAACCGGAGAAAAGTATGACCCGGACCTTATGCGAGTGTTTGCTGAAATTATAGAATCCAGCCAGTTCAGGGCGGCAAAAACTTAATTCATTCATCAACACGGACCTCGGTTATAGAAACATGTTACCTTCAGAGTGCCATCAAACAGGTACAATCCGTCTGGTCAGCTATACTGATCTCATCAGTTTACTTGGGACCAAGGAGGCAACATCATGTCATCAGCTTATGCAAAATCAGCAACGCTAGAGCATCAAGGGCGTTCATATCAGTACTATCCTTTTAATGCCCTGACTGACAAGTTCAACCCACAGCGCCTACCTTACAGTTTGAAAATCCTGCTGGAGAACATGCTTCGTCATGCTAATCAGGACTTTGTCACCGATGAAGATATCGAAGCGCTGGTTAACTGGCAGCCAAAGGCCGAGCCGGACAAGGAAATTGCCTTTGTGCCTGCGCGCGTGTTGCTACAGGACTTTACCGGTGTACCCGCCATTGTGGATCTTGCTGTCATGCGCGATGCCATGCAGCAGCTTGGCAAGCCAGCGGATAGAATTAACCCGCTTACCCCCGTCGAACTGGTGATCGATCACTCGGTGATGGTGGACGAATACGGTGCCGCTGATTCTTTCAGAAAAAATACTGACATAGAGATGCAGCGTAACAAGGAACGCTATCAGTTCCTGCGTTGGGGCCAGCAGGCCTTTGATAATTTCAAGGTAGTGCCGCCAGGTACCGGCATCGTTCATCAGGTCAATCTGGAATATCTGGCCAGAGTGACCTTCGAGCGCGACGGTGTGCTTTATCCTGATTCGTTAGTGGGCACTGATTCCCATACCACGATGATCAATGGCCTCGGAATTCTCGGCTGGGGAGTAGGCGGCATCGAAGCCGAAGCGGCCATGTTAGGCCAGCCCATCAGTATGCTGATCCCCCAGGTGGTCGGTGTGAAACTCAGTGGCTCTATGCCCGAAGGGGTTACCGCGACCGATCTGGTGCTGACTGTGACTGAACAGCTGCGCAAATTGGGCGTGGTGGGTAAGTTTGTGGAGTTCTTCGGCCCGGGCCTAAAGCAGCTCAGCCTGGCTGATCGTGCCACCATCGCCAATATGGCCCCGGAATACGGCGCTACCTGCGGTATCTTCCCGGTTGATGAAGAAACATTGAATTATATGCGCCTGACTGGCCGTAATGATGAACACATAGAGCTGGTGCGCCGCTATATGCAGCACATGGGTATGTGGCACGATGACAGCTCGCCTGAAGCAGAATATTCAGATTTATTAGTGCTGGATTTATCTGCACTGGTACCATCCATCGCCGGGCCAAAACGGCCACAAGACAGAATCAGTTTGACCGATACCAAAACCGAATTTGCCACATTGGCCAGCAATCATCAGGAAGCGCAAAAGCAACTGATTGGCCGGTTTGAAAATGAAGGTGGCAGCACCGCGGTAGGGAATGAAGATGCCAGTGAGACGGATAACAACACCATCAAACATGGGGGAGAAGCCTTCACCCTGAGCCATGGTGATGTAGTGATTGCGGCTATAACCAGTTGCACCAACACCTCTAATCCGGCTGTGCTGATGGCCGCCGGCCTGCTGGCAAGAAAGGCCAGGGAACTGGGGCTGAAAACCAAGCCTTGGGTAAAGACGAGTCTGGCGCCTGGCTCACAGGTTGTAACCGGCTATCTGGAACAAGCTGGCCTGATGGATGATCTCGAAGCGCTGGGCTTTTATCTGGTGGGTTACGGCTGTACCACCTGTATCGGTAATGCCGGTCCTTTGCCCGAACCTGTCAGTAAAGCCATTAAACAGAAAAATCTGTTGGTTGCTGCAGTACTCTCCGGCAACCGTAACTTCGAAGGGCGCATTCATCAGGATGTACATGCCAACTACCTGGCTTCGCCTCCGTTGGTGGTGGCTTATGCCCTGGCTGGCAGCATGAATATCGATTTTTATAATGATCCCCTGGGGCAAGATACCCAAGGCAAGGATGTGTACCTTAAAGACATCTGGCCCAACAGCAAAGAAATTCAGCAATGTATCCATGCCAATATTCATGCCAAGGACTTTACCGAGAGTTATGCCGATGTCTTTAAAGGCGATGCCAACTGGCGCAATCTGGAGGTCAACGACTCGGATCGCTATCAGTGGCCAGATTCCAGCTATATACGTAAACCGCCTTTCTTTGACGGGATTAAGGCCGAGCCTGATGAGGTGCCGGTGATACATGATGCCCGTTGCCTTGTCAAAGTAGCTGACAGTATTACCACCGACCATATTTCTCCGGCAGGTGCGATCAAGTCTGATAGCCCGGCAGGTGAGTATCTGCAACAGCAGGGGATAGCGCCCAAAGACTTTAACTCCTATGGTTCCAGACGCGGTAATCATGAAGTGATGATGCGTGGTACCTTCGCCAATGTCAGACTGAAGAACCAGCTGGCACCGGGCACTGAAGGCAGTGCCACCCATTATTTTCCTGATGACAAGCCAATGTCGATCTACGCGGCAGCAATGAAGTATAAGGAGCAGGGTACGCCGCTGGTGATACTGGCAGGTAAGGAATACGGTACCGGCTCCTCAAGGGATTGGGCAGCCAAGGGGCCGGCTTTACTAGGAGTGAAACTGGTGATTGCCCAAAGCTACGAGCGTATACACCGCTCCAATCTGGTGGGGATGGGTATTCTGCCGCTGGAGTTTGTCGATGGACAAAGTGCCGACTCTCTGGATCTTGATGGCAGTGAGTATTTCACTGTGCCTGCAGTGGACCAGGACAGCAAGCGGGTGACGGTAACAGCCAGAAAAGAGAACGGTGAAGAGGTGAGCTTCGAGGCCAAAGTGCGCATAGATACGCCCAATGAGTTCCAGTACTACTTGCATGGCGGCATACTGCACTTTGTACTGCGTAAGCTGGCTCAGTAGCTAAGAAAATGCTCAGAGCCATACGTTTGATCTGTGGCTCTGAGCTGTATTGTCATTCGAGCATGCTTGTATAGATGATGATTATCATTATTGAAAAAAGTAAAACTTAGATGTAGGTTGGGATTTTTAAAGTTGCATATGATATTGAAAATTCAGAGTATTCAAGTGGAAAAATCAGAATACCGGCCCCGCAAAACCCTCAGGCTAGCTGGCACACAGCCAATGATTTAGACTTTCAGAAAGTCGGCTCACTCTGGTGGAACAGGGTTGATATTATTTCAAATGAGAACTGATTAAATGATGAAAAGTTTTACCGATGGTATGCAGTATTTAGATGCTCAATTCAAAAAACTTGAATTGCCAGATACACATTACACAGATATAGAGTTTGAAGAGTGTTTGTTTGAAGACTGTGACTTTTCTCGGGCAAAATTTAAGCAGTGCAAATTCATTAATTGCGACTTTATCCGTTGTAATCTGAGCTTGATAGATTTAACTGGCAGCAAGCTTTTCGGAGCTACATTTCAAGAGAGCAAGCTGATAGGTGTTGACTGGACCAAAGCCACCTGGCCTGTGTACCACCTTGATTTTGAGTTGAAATTCCAACGTTGCATTTTGAATGACTCATCATTTTTCGGACTGACGTTAAACGAACTGATTGCAGATGCGTGCAAACTACATGAGGTGGATTTTCGGGAAGGGGATTTCAGAAAATCAACCCTGAGTGGTTGCGACTTTACCCATAGCTTGTTTATGAATACGAACTTGGAAAACGTTGATTTCAGTGAATCAACTGACTTTGCAATCAATGTGTTAGAGAACAAAGTTAAAGGTGCCAGGTTTTCACGTTATGAGGCATCAAGTTTGTTGGAGTTATTGGGAATAGAGCTAGTCGATTAACTTCCAGGCGGGTTAAATCACACCGCAAGAATCGGAGTGTTGCCGCTTGCAAATCCGCCTAAATTAAGTGCATTCAAGCAACGGAAGGAAGAATGCACATGAAAGCCGTAAATCGTTCCATGGGGCCGCTAGAGTGGTTTCTGCTGATCGCCTTGTCAGTGCTCTGGGGAGGATCATTCTTTTTCGTCGAGGTGGCCGTTGAGGCCCTTGGACCACTGACTATCGTTGCGCTACGGGTCGGGTTAGCGGCGGTAGCGCTCAACTTGATTGTTGTGGCAATGGGGTTAAGGATGCCGATAAATCGGCAAGTGTGGACAGCCTTTCTGGGCATGGGGTTTCTCAATAACATGGTACCCTTTAGCCTGATTGTTTGGGGTCAAGTACATATCACCAGCGGCCACGCATCAATTCTTAACGCCTCAACCCCTTTCTTTACCGTGATCGCCGCGCACTATTTAACCTGTGATGAAAAGCTGACTGGGGGGCGTCTTTTAGGCGTCATGCTCGGTATCGCAGGTGTTGCAGCAATGGTGGGTGCCGATGCGCTTGCGGGCATCAACACTCACACTCTCGCTCAGCTTGCTGTGCTCGGTGCGGCGATCTCCTACGCTTGCGCTGGTATCTTCGGTCGGCGCTTTCGCACACTGGGTTGCTCTCCTTTGGTGACGGCCACGGGCCAGGTGACAGCTTCAGCGCTCGTGCTGTTTCCTTTAGCACTTGTGGTTGAGCAGCCTTGGGGGCAGCCTTTGCCCGGCGTAGAAGTTTGGGGGGCGGTTATCGGACTCGCCTTGTTTTCCACAGCACTCGCCTATATCCTTTATTTCCGCATTTTGGCGACAGCTGGTGCGACCAATTTATTACTCGTAACCTTCCTTATCCCAATTAGCGCCATTCTGCTCGGTACTGCAATTCTCGGTGAGCAGTTCGAGCCGAAACACCTTATCGGGATGGGGCTTATCGGACTTGGACTGGCAGCGATTGATGGACGACCCTTGGCTTGCTTGCGACGCAAACTGGCTCGTAGCGAATAAAATCGGAGGCTTTAGGGATGACAAATAATACTAAGGCGTCGGTGGCACTTATTGTTCAAGCCTGTCGTCATATAGAACAGGCGGAGACAGCTCCGACGCTGGAGCAGCTTGCCGCAGAGGCTAACTTGAGTCCCTGGTACTTCCACCGCCTGTTCAAGGAGATCGTTGGAGTGACTCCAAAACAATATGCCACCAGGCAACAGACGCAGCGCTTTCGGGACAGCCTGAACAGTGAACAGACAGTCACTGAGGCAATCTACAATGCTGGCTTTAGTTCAAGCAGCCGTGCTTACGATAAATCACGAGATCGTCTTGCCATGACCCCATCCGACTATCGAAAAGCAGCCGAGGGTTTGACGATTCGTTACGCTACGGCAGCGTGCTTTCTGGGCTGGATCATTGTGGCCGTGACTGAGCGCGGCATTTGTGCCATCGAGTTTGGCGACGACCCGAAAAGTTTGCCTGCGCTGGTACAAGCGCGTTTCAGCAAAGCGTTTCTGCAAGAGGGCGGGTCAGAGCTCACGGCTGTAATTGAATCAGTTATCTCTTTTATAGAAGCGCCGGACAGTGCAATTGAACTGCCCCTGGACATTCAGGGCACTGCATTCCAGGAACGTGTCTGGAATGCGCTGCGCTCAGTCCCAGCGGGTAGTACCGTAAGCTATACTGATATAGCTTGTCAGATTGGCTCCCCTAAAGCTGTACGTGCCGTAGCACAAGCCTGTGCGGCCAATAAACTTGCGGTCGTCATACCTTGTCATCGCGTGGTTCGCAGTGATGGTAATTTAAGCGGCTATCGATGGGGTGTGGAGCGCAAACGGGCGCTACTTCGGCATGAGAAAGACAACAAGGGATGACACCTTTATTGTTTTCTGTTGTCTTCACATGCTCCCCGCCACAGCCATATTCAGCCCATTAACATAAGTCTGGTGATGACGAGCATGCTGAAATTCTGATCGCCTGTGATACATTTGTTATCTTTCCGCGATACACTGTTTAACACTCCGTGACTCTCCTGTGATGCTCTAGAAGGATGATGTGTTTGCAGCCTGCCAGATCGGCAGGTTGGAACTCTTAGGGAGAGATAACTATGAATAAGCTCACTACAATCGCTGCAATGTGTCTGTTCGCCTTGATGGTTAGTGTCAGCCATGCGGATGAAATGATGCCCGAAGACGGGATGATGAAAGATGAGGTGCTGGAGTCAATGGATCATAATGACATGACGAAGGATGATATGTCGGATTCCATGGAACAAAACATGGATGCAGTGGAAATGCCAATGGATAACATGGAGATGGAAGACGATATGGAGATGATGGATGACATGGAAATGAACGACGACAGCATGAATTAACCAGAAGCCTTAAAGGACCCCTGAGCCAGGAAACTATGACTCGAAACGTACTGATAGTTGAAGATAACCCGGGTATAGGTGAGCTCGTGCGTATGCATGTAGCCGAACTAGGTATGACCCCCGTGCTTTGTGATCGAGGGGATACGGGTCTTGAACGGTTTCGTGAAGGTGATATTGATCTTGTGATTCTTGACCTGATGTTGCCCGGAATGGATGGATTATCGGTGTGTCGTGAGATACGTTCTGGCTCAGGCTATGTGCCAGTACTGATGCTTACCGCTAAAAGCACCGAGTTAGACCGGGTTCTGGGTTTGGAAATGGGGGCTGATGATTACCTCACCAAGCCCTTCAGCGTAGCCGAACTTGCTGCCAGGGTGAAAGCCCTGTTTCGGCGGGTGGATGCCATGGCTTCTGCGCCAGCGGTAGAAACCAGCCGTGACGAGTTAATAGTCGATGGGCTACGTATTGATCCAGTGAGCCGCCGCGTGTTTGTAACAGACCAGGAGGTGGAACTCACGGCACGAGAGTTTGATCTGCTGTGGCACTTTGCCAGCCATCCGGGCCGAGTATTTAGTCGTGTCCAATTGCTGGATACAGTCTGGGGTTACAACCACGAAGGTTACGAGCATACCGTGAATACTCACATCAATCGCTTGCGTGGCAAGATCGAAACCAATCCGGCTCAGCCGGAGTTTATCCAGACGGTCTGGGGGGTGGGCTATCGCTTTCGGGAATAACACATGCTGAAAACACTCTACACACGGCTGGCCTTGGGGCTGTTTTTGTTGTTACTCGCCGTTGGCCTGTTGTATACCTTTATCAGCCTCTATTCGTTGCGTGAATACAGTGCGTCAGTAAACCAGGAGTTGCACCGGGACCTGGCAAAGAATCTGGTATCAGACAGGAATCTGGTCAGTGAAGGACAGCTTGATAGAAGTGCCCTGGAGGAGCTGTTTGCACTCTACATGACCATCAACCCCAGCATCGAAATTTATCTGTTGGACCGGGATGGAAGCATTCTTTCCTACTCGGCTGATCCAGCAAAAATCAAACGTAAACAGGTCTCTCTGGAACCGCTTCGGCAGCTAATGGAAGACAAGAGCCGTTATCCCGTGCTGGGCGACGACCCCCGTAGCCATGATCGACAGAAAATATTTTCCGTAACCCCTGTGCCATCAGTAGAGAATCCGGATGGCTATCTTTACGTGGTGCTACGGGGTGAAGAATACGATGCCGCCGAAACCATGGCTCGTGGTGGTCAGGTGCTGGAATTGAGCGTCTGGGCTTTGCTGATCAGTCTGGCGGTAGTGATGGTGGCGGGGCTGGCTATTTTTCGATTGCTGACCCGCCGTCTGACAGCCTTGACGAGGCTAGTAGAGGCATTTGAAAATAGCAACATGAGTCATAAACCACTCATTACCTGGCGCGACAAGCGGCCCGTGGTATGTGATGAGATCGACTATCTGGGTGTTACTTTTGACGATATGGCTTGCCGGATTGCTTCCCAGATTGAGCAGCTAACCGAAAAGGATGCTCAGCGCCGTCAGTTGGTTGCCCAGGTGTCTCATGACCTACGTACCCCACTGGCTTCCATGCAGGGCTATATCGAAAGCCTGAAATTAAGGCGTGATCGTCTTAGTCAGGAAGAGCAGGACCGCTTTCTCGATATAGCCCTTAAGGAAGGTCAGCGCTTAAGCCGCCTGGTTGATGAATTGTTTGAGCTGGCTGCACTTGAAGCCCGGGAGAAACAGCCTGTTCCGGAGCCTTTTCCGCTTGCAGAACTGGTACATGACGTGGTGCAGAAACACGGCCAGATCGCTCAAGACAATCAACTGGAGCTTACCCTCAGCGGAGATCCGGAGCTGCCAACCGCCTACGCGGATCTAGCCATGACTGAACGTGTGCTGGATAACTTGATCGGTAATGCCATAGCTTACAGCCCTGCAGGAGGACACATAGAAGTGATCCTTGGTCAGGAAAGTGGCGTACCAGAGGTATGCGTGCGAGATACTGGTCCGGGTATTCCTGAGAAGGATCTGCCACATATTTTTGATCCTTTCTATCGAGGGGATTCTTCTGGAACTGGCCATGCCGGGCTCGGACTGGCGATCGCCCGCCGTATTATGGCGCTTCAGGGTGGTGATATCCGGGTTGAAAACCGTGCCACTGGGGGGGCTTCTTTCTGCATACGTTTACCTGTGTACACTCCAAATGAACCATCGTTATAAAAAAGTAATAAACAGGAGAACTGCCTGTGATGAATCTCATGCAAACTGATTACAATATTCACAGGCCAAAGAGGTTAAAATTATGAAACGCTATCTGTTGCCGATGACTGCTGCAGCTATCATTGGATTGGCGGGATTTCAACTGAATGCTTCCAGTGATATGGATTCGAAATACGCCCCAGATGACCCGGATCTGGCCATTGCCACCTTTGCTGGCGGGTGTTTCTGGTGTGTAGAAGAATCCTTCGAAAAAGTCCCCGGTGTGGTAGAGGCCGTATCCGGTTACAGCGGAGGTGATGAGGTCAATCCTAACTATCAGCAGGTTTCCGCTGGCCTTACAGGTCACACCGAGGCCGTACAGGTTTATTATGACTCAGAAGTGATTACCTATGAAGGGCTGTTGCAGGCGCTATGGCGGACTGCCAACCCGACAGATGCTGAAGGTCAGTATGTCGATCGAGGTGAACAATATCGTCCGGCGGTGTTTTACCACAACGACGCAGAGAAGCAAGCGGCTGAAGCCTCGGTCATGGCACTGGAAGAATCTGGTCGCTATGATAACCCTGTAGTGATCGAGATCGTGCCCTTCAAAGCATTCTACGATGCTGAGGATTATCACCAGGATTACTATGACAAGAACCCGCTGCGCTATAAATATTATACCTTCAACTCAGGGCGTTATCAGTTCATTGAGTCCGTCTGGGGAGAAGATCAGGCTGTAGATTATTCCCAGTATCGTCCACAAAATGACGATGGATTCAATCCTGTTACTTTCGAGAAACCGAGCGACAGTCTACTCAAGACCCAATTGACTGAGAAGCAGTATTATGTCACTCAGGAAGACGGCACTGAACGCGCCTTCAATAACGAATACAATGATGAGAAGCGACCCGGTATCTATGTAGATATTGTATCGGGCGAGCCATTGTTCTCATCGCGTGACAAGTATGACTCCGGTACGGGCTGGCCCAGCTTCACTCAACCTATCAAATCAGATTCGGTGGTAGAGAAAGAGGATAGAAGCTTCTTTACTGTTCGTACTGAAATTCGTAGTCGCTATGCTGACTCGCATCTGGGGCATGTGTTCAACGATGGTCCGGCCCCCACAGGCTTGCGCTATTGCATGAACTCGGCGGCGATGAGGTTCATTCCGCTGGAAGAGATGGAAGCACAGGGCTATGGTGCATTGATCAGTGAAGTAGAATAAGAATTTATAGCCTGTTAACGGAGAATAATCATGAGTCAGCGTATCCAGTTTTCCAAAACCGGTGATTCCAGCGTACTGGAGTTGGTGGATATTGACGCACAAGATCCGGGACCCGGTGAAGTCCGGGTTCGTAACCAGGCGATTGGTCTTAACTTTATCGATATCTATTTTCGGACTGGCCTATATCCTGCACCTTCCATGCCTTCCGGACTGGGTACTGAAGGAGCAGGCTATGTAGAGGCCGTAGGTGAGGGCGTGAGCTATCTGAAAGAGGGCGACAGGGTTGCCTATGCGCAAGCTCCTCTGGGTGCTTATGCCCAGCAACACACCTTACCGGCTGACAAGGTGATCCGCTTGCCAGACTTTATCGACTTCGAAACAGCGGCAGCCAGTATGCTCAAGGGACTGACAGTGCAGTATTTATTACGTCAGACACGCGCCCTGCAAGGTGGCGAAACGATCCTGTTTCATGCTGCAGCGGGTGGGGTTGGATCGATTGCCTGTCAATGGGCCCGTGCGCTGGGAGTTAAACTGATCGGTACGGTCAGTTCAGCGGAAAAGGCGGCACTGGCGGTCCAAAACGGAGCCTGGGCCACGATCAATTATTCTGAAGAGTCAGTGGTTGAGCGGGTTCGTGAGCTGACTCAGGGGGCTATGTGTGATGTGGTTTATGACTCTGTGGGCAAGGATACCTGGATCACTTCACTGGATTGCCTCAAACCCCGCTCCTTGATGGTCAGTTTTGGCAACTCATCCGGTCCGGTGGATGGGGTTAATCTGGCTATACTGAACCAGAAGGGTGCGTTGTTTGTCACCCGGCCAAGCCTCAACGGCTATGCTGATACCCGTGAGCGACTGGAGATGATGTGTGAAGAGTTTTTCGGCATGATTGGCAGTGGCAAAATCCACATAGATATCGCGAATCGCTATGCGTTGGCTGATGCAGGCAAGGCTCAGGATGCCCTGCAAAGCCGGAAGACCACTGGGTCAACGATTTTATTACCTTAGTAGTTTTAAAGTACAGCTTATGTGTCGCTCCTGCGCATCCATACGCCCCCGCGGCATGTACGAAAGGGCACCTTAACTTGGTGCCCTCCGTGTCTTTAGCGGCTACTCAGAAAGCCGGTACGACGGCACCTTCATACTTCTCAAGGATAAACTCACGCACGCTATCTGTTTTCAGGGCTTCAATCAGCGCCTGGAGTGCAGCGTTATCAGTGCTGTCTGCATGCGTCACCAGAATGTTGACGTAGGGCGATTCACTGCCTTCAATCACCAGAGCATCATCTTGTGGTGATAGGCCTGCTTCCAGGGCATAGTTGGTATTGATCAACGCCAGGTCCACTTGGTTCATTACGCGTGGCAGTGTGGCCGCTTCAATTTCACGAATACGCAGCTGCAGCGGGTTGTCGGCAATATCACGTGGTGTTGCAGTGATACCGGCTTCTGGTTTTAGCGTGATCAGACCCGCACTCTGCAATAGCAATAGGGCGCGACCACCATTGGTTGCATCATTAGGAATAGCAACTTCTGCGCGACGTGGCAGTTCATCAAGCTGGGTGTGTTTGGCTGAGTAGGCGCCAAACGGTTCAACATGGATACCGGCCACAGTGACCAGCTCTGTGCCGCGACTGGCATTAAACTCATCCAGATAGGGCTGATGCTGGAAAAAGTTGGCATCAATGCGCTTTTCAGCGACCTGTACGTTGGGCTGCACATAATCAGTGAAAACGCTAATCTGCAGATCTACGCCCTGTTCGGCGAGACCCGGCTTAACGAATTCCAGGATTTCAGCATGAGGCACAGCGGTAGCTGCAACACTCAAGGTTTCGGCTTGTACTGAGAAAGCCGCCAGAGCAGCAAAGGCTACTATTAGTTTTTTCATTGTTTCTCTCCATTGGGCAATAAAATGCATTCACTTGCGTGAATAATGAACAACCAGTCGATCTCCAAGCATTTGTAAGATCTGTACCAGTATCAATAACAGTACCACCGTGACTACCATGACATCGGTCTGAAAGCGCTGGTAGCCATAGCGTATCGCCAGATCACCCAGACCCCCTGCACCGACAACGCCCGCCATGGCAGTGTAGGAAACCAGTGTAATAGCGGTTACGGTCGTCGCCGCAATAATGCCGGGGCGAGCCTCGGGCAAAAGTGCATTGATAATAATCTGACGGGTATTGGCACCCATCGCTTGAGTAGCTTCAATGATGCCGCGATCCACTTCACGCAGCGCCGTTTCAACCAGTCGGGCGAAGAAGGGCGTTGCGCCTACCACCAAGGGTGGAATAGCACCTGCAACACCCAGTGAGGTACCGGTAATCATCAGTGTTAACGGAATCATCACAATCAATAGAATGATGAAGGGCAGGGAGCGTAAAATGTTAACGAAAAAAGATAACAGCGCATAAAGCCCTTTCTGTTCAAACATCTGTTTTGGGCCAGTCATAAACAGCAGAATACCCAGCGGCAAGCCCAGCAGCAGTGTGAACAGCATGGAACCACCCAGCATCAGCAGGGTATCCAGGGTTGCCATCCAGATATCATACCAATCGACATTGCTGAAAAACTGATTCATGTCCGCAGTACCTCAACCGTAACCTGGGCGGCTTGCAGTTGTTTGATGGCCGCACTGGCATCGCCGCCGACCAGCGACAGGGTTAATTGTCCGTAAGGTGTGTCGCGTATATGGTCAATACGCCCTGACAGTATGCTGTAATCAACGCCAGTCTGACGCGCAATTTGCCCGAGCAGGGGGGCATAGGTGGCTTCACCCTGAAAGGTCAGGCGCACAATTCGCCCTTCAACTCGGGAAAAATCATTAGCCATTTCCTGCTCATCCAGCTGTTCGGCCTCATAGACAAAGCGCCGTGTAGTTGGGTGTTTAGGGTGCAGGAATACGTCAGCTACCTGGCCTTGTTCCACAATGAGACCCGCATCCATAACCGCAACCTGATCACACACACGACGGATGACATCCATTTCATGGGTGATCAGGACAATGGTCAGATTGAGCTCACGATTAAGTTCATTCAGCAGTTGCAAAACCTGAGCGGTAGTCTGAGGGTCCAGCGCACTGGTAGCCTCATCACACAGCAGAATTTTGGGTTCCGTGGCCAGGGCTCTGGCGATGCCAACGCGTTGCTTTTGTCCACCGGATAACTGCGCCGGGTATTTCAGCGCATGATCACTCAGACCCACTCGGTCCAGCAGCATTGCAACACGTTCACGAATCTGTGCCGTAGAATGTTCGCCAGCCAGTTTTAATGGCATGGCGACATTATCAGCCACTGTTTTTGATGCCAGCAGGTTGAAGTGCTGGAAGATCATCCCCAGCCCCTGGCGAAAGCGCCTGAGGTCTTTTGCATTCAGTGCGGTCACATCTTCGTCAGCCACGAGAATACGACCGCCGCTGGGCTCTTCCAGGCGGTTTATCAGACGCAACAGAGTACTTTTACCGGCACCAGAATGACCGATAAGGCCGAAGATCTGCCCCTGCGGGATATGCAGGTTGCAAGTCTCCAGCGCCGTAACCTCGCGTCCACTGACCTTGTAAGTCTTGTGCACACCTTCAAATTGGATCACAGAGAGTTAACCTTGTGGGCTGTATGCTTTTAAGTAATAAGAAACTAAATTAATATGCAATTATAGCACGTTAATGGCTATTAGAAACAAGCCCTGCGGAAAAAATAGCATGCGGCAAGCACTAGCTACGTGCAGGGCGTCGTAACAGAAAACGCCAGCGACTCACCAACAACGCACTGAATATAAGGCAACAGCCAATCAACTGTAACCGGGTCATATGCTCTGCATAAAGCAGAACACCAATCAGGCTGGCCCATACCGGCTCAAGCGTCATGATAACCGCCGCATGGCTGGCGCTGACCATGCCCTGAGCTTTGACCTGCAGGAAAAAACGCATACAGGTGCCAATCACAATACTGGCAATCAGCCAGCCGAGTAGCGAGCTGTTGAGATTCAGCGCTTCCGCTTCTAAAAGCGCTGACATGGTCAGGGCCACCAAGCCAGTCATACTTAACTGTATGGCTGTCAATGGCAGCGGAGCTATCCGTACAGCATAACGACTGTTTAAGTTAAAATGCAGCGACAACATCAGTGCAGCAGCTAGAAAAAACAGATCAGATACTGACAGGGCAAAGCCACCTTCAAGGCGAAGACAAGCCAGCCCAATCAGAGCTATGAGCATTGCAATCCAGGTACTTACCGGAGTCCGTGTAGCGAATAAAAATCGCCCGACAATAGGGACAAATACCACGCTCAGGCTGGTGATAAACGCTCCAATGCCCATATTATCAGAATGGTAGAGCCCCATGATCCAGAAGCACATCGCCATCCCCATTACCACGCCGGTCATCAGTGCACGAAGCCAAGACTCACCCGCTAGTTGCTTCAGAGCACTATAACCAAAAGCACCCAGAATCAATCCGGCACACAAAAAGCGTCCGCCAATAAATTGCAGTGGAGCCATACCTGTCAAGGCTTCACGTGAGAATACCCAACTGGTTGCTGCCAATAATGTGACCAGGACCAACAGAAAATCTGATTTTAATGCACTGTGTTGCATAAAGTACTGCCTTGTAATCCGATGAATACTGCTCTAGTTTGGTCTATTGTAATGCTGCAGTGCGGTGATTTAATAGGGAGTTTAACTAATGACTGTTAAAACCATTGAACTGGCACTTCAGGGTGGGGGATCGCATGGCGCCCTGACTTGGGGAGTGTTGGACCGTTTACTGGAAGAAAGCAATCTGTGTATTGAAGGGGTGAGTGGCACCAGTGCCGGTGCCATGAATGCGGTAGTGCTTGCTGACGGCTTGGAGTCGGGGTCTCGACAAGGGGCTCGTGACGCTCTGGAAACCTTCTGGAAGTCTGTTAGTGATGCGGGCAGATTCAGTCCGATTCAGCGTAATTTATGGGCAAAAATTACGGGTGACTGGAGTATGGAAAGCTCACCCAACTACCTGCTGTTTGACCATTTGACTCGTGTATTTTCTCCCTATGAATTCAATCCACTCAACCTGAATCCTTTACGTGATCTGGTGGTTGAGCTGATTGACTTTAAGGCGGTAAATCGATGCAAAGCGGTCAAAATTTTTGTCACAGCCACGCAGGTTCGAAATGGTCGTCCCAAAATTTTCACTCAGCCGAACCTCTCTGCAGACGCACTGATGGCATCGGCGGCCTTACCCTTCATGTTTCAAGCCGTTGAGGTTGATGGCGAGTTTTATTGGGACGGAGGCTACAGCGGTAATCCGGCGCTTTTTCCGCTGGTGGATGAGTGCGATGCCAGAGATATGGTGCTGGTTCAAATCAACCCGTTTGAACGACCCGATGTGCCCAAAACAGCGCGTGAAATCATTGATCGAATTAATGAAATTACATTCAACTCTATTCTAATCAAAGAGTTGCGTAGTGTGACACTCTTGCGTGAGCTTATCGAATCTGAAGGTTTGGAACATGAGCGTTATCGGGATATGCGTCTGCACCGTATTCATGGAGAGGAGGATCTTCAGAGTCTGAAAGCCTCCAGTAAACTGAATACGGAGTGGGAATACCTTTGTTTCTTACGGGATATGGGACGCCAACGCACGGAGCTTTGGCTGAAGGAGCACTGGAAAGATTTAGGCGAGCGCTCCACGTTTGATCCACAGTGGCTGCTTAAAGAAAGTATTCGCGATCCCGATTGTGGTAAAGGAACGCAGTAATGATTTTACTGATTATTCCTGGGTCTATGGTCAGTTTTTTCTGAACCTTTAACAGCCCTGAATAGTGACTTACCTAAGTGATATACCCGACGAAATTGTTCTGTGGTGGAAAACTCCATCCCCATTTCCAGCCGCCGCCGGTTGAGCTGTGTTTGCAGAGCTTGATCATAGTGTTGATCAAGCAGTTGCAACAGGCTTGTGAGGTTATAGTGGGGTTTATCCGGAGCCAGACTAAGGGGTAGCAAATGATCTGGCTGTAACAGTGACTGATTATAAGCCAGGGCATCACGAATACTATCGGCCTTAGCTGTGGTGCTATCATCCAGATCATATGGGGGCGACCATTCAGACAGGGGTGCCAGCCGATCAACCTGATTCACCAGGGCAATTATCGCCGGGCGCTTGCGCGATAGCTTGTCCGGTTGTTGATAGAAAGTGTCCAATTTAGCTTTGAAGTTAACATCCAGTGCGCGAGCCGGTTGATTAGCCTTCAATACCCACAGCAGTAGATCAGCCTGACTGGCTTGCTCAAGTAGCCGCTTTTCCGTTTTGGGGTTGCCATCCAGTCCGGGTAAATCAACCAGGTGAATCAGCGGCACACCTTCGGCTTTTAATTGATGAACCTGTACGCTGTCAGTGGCAGGCAGATGATCAACTTCAGCATTAGATTCTTGTGTTAATGCATTAATTACACTCGACTTCCCTGATTTCAATTGACCAATCAGACAGATCCTTAAAGGATCCGGTTGGCTGACCCTGTTCTGCCTATCGCTAGCCTGAGCTGCACTTGAATTTAATGCTCCCTTGATCCGGAAACGGCCTGAATACAGGTCAATGGCCACGCTGACCACTTCCTGCAAAAATGCTTTTTTGAGTTTGTAGCTGACCTCGGCTTGTACATCATCCAGCATATACCCGGCTAGCTGTGAGCGGGCTTCTGAAATCAATCCAGTAGGCGTAAATAATCGGTAAGCACGGTATACCGCCCAGATTTTTTGTACCTTGTCAGCTTTGTCTCTGTGACTGTAAAGGCGCTTGACGGTTGAAAGTTTCAGTTGCTCGGCAAAGGGCAGGTGTTCCATCACGATCAAATAGTATCGCCGACTGATCTCTTCGGTCATGCTCAGAAGCTCTGGTAAAGTAAAGGCAAGCTCACCTCCTGTCTTGCCAGCTCGATAGGCGCTGGCCGTGGCGCTGATCAATGCCAGAGCGTGTTCCCGTAATACCTCCCATTGATCATTTTTATCCATCAGGCTGTCCATTTGCGTATTCAGCTGTTGCCAAACCTGCAGGTCAAAGTCGCTCCAATCTGTATTGGCGACAACCAGTGCTTCATCGGGAGGTAGATTGTTAGTGCTCTGTTTAGTTATAGACTTTCGACCCACCCGGACAACCAGTGCAAAGACCAGGCTAAGCAGTGACAGGAGGACGACAAAATGCAGTAGATAGCCAAACTGGTATAAGGCGATTAGACCAAATCCGGCTAACAGCAGCAGCGGGAAGGCGATCAATATCAACAGCAGTGGAATCAAGTTGGTAAACAGTTTGTGGCTGATGCGATAACTATTTAGTAGTCGTTTCACGTCCGGCAACCTCCCGGATAGACTCAAAGGCTTGGCGATAAAGTTGTTGGACCTCCGCTTCAGACAGGGATTCACCCTGACTCTGATAATACAGGTATTTACAGGCAATGCGTCCAATCGCATAGGTTGTTGCAAAACTGATGGCGGCGGCACCTAGACTGCCCACTGTCTGTCCGTACACCGGGATAAGTTTAACCAGTTGACGCAGCCCCAAATGCGAGGCGTATTGAATACCAAAACCAGTGCCCAGAGTGGCGATGAACGAGGAAATGGCGCGTCGGTCCCAGTCTATACCGTACTTTTGTGCGAGAGTGCGTAACAGGGCGGCCTGCAGTGCAGGCACAGACACCAGGCCGATGATCGGCAGTGTATCTGTGGCCGCTGCTGCAGAGGCATAATGACGCAGCTTTTGTTTGTGTTGTTTGAACACTTGATGCTCGGCTGCCGCCATCGAGGCGCGTTGGCTGCAGCGGGCTACTTCGGGTAAATGTTCAAGTAGACAGTGTAATAGGGCTTCCCCCCCTGTTGGGTTGTGCGGGTCAGCCAACTCCATCACCACTGTCGGCAAGGAATCACCCCAGGCTTTTTCGGCCTGTTGCTGATTAAATGCCTGAGCCGCTTGACGATCACGCCGATCAGTTATCTGATCTATTGCGCTATGTATCAGAATTACTGATTTGATATGATTGGATTTTTTTATGGTTTTGAGTGCTTTGATCAGCTCACTCTGCTCTGGATCATCCACGCGCATGCATACCAGTAAGGCATGGCTCTGAGACATGCAGGCATGAATATCTTCGGTTGGGTCATAGCTGAATTCTCCAAGCCCTCGCGTATCCAGAAATCGCAACAAAGGCGCTTCGGTGGGAAAATCATATGCATCAGACGATTGTGTGCAGGGGCGAAAGCCTGACCCTAGAGTCACATCAGGGTTCCCTGTTAAAAAACGAATCAGAGATGACTTTCCAGCGCCAGTTTTGCCCAGTAGCCAGAGAGTAGGTAATGTGCTGTTAATAGTACACTCAGAATTCATTTAGCTAACCTGACGTTATTGGGTGTATTCATTTCATTAGATCATAGATAACAGAAAGTTATGATGTCATGTCGTTTATTCTTCTCGAAAATGTTCATAAGGGTAAGCCTTTTGCAGTCAATCTGTTATATTTGCGTAAACTTTGGTCTAAAGGTGCTTGAATATGACGGGGATTTTGACAGTACGTTTCATCATAAATGCCATGTTTGGCTTGATGTTGGCTATTTTACTATTGATTGGCGGTTTTGCCATTTTCAGTGCTAATCAACTTAGTGATGATTTGACCTTTTTGCAATCAGAAACAGCCAGTGTTGCAGACAGTCTGGTGCAATCAGTGGATGCGCTGACGCAGATGGAAGGGCAAGTTAAGCAGCTCTCGAAAGCGCAGGATTCGCTGTCTACCCTCCAAGCATTGCAGTTGCGTCTGGATGAAACTGAAGCGGCCAGTGGTGAAATCGATGCCGGGTTGACTCAGTTGCGAGATGTATCAGCGCAACAGAATGAAAACATGAATAAAATCAGTGAGGTGACCCGTCAAATTGCCACCAATCTGGAGATGGTTTCTGGCCCGTTGCACTCCATGATCACGGCAGCTCAACAAATCAACCAGCATTCATTACATGCACTCATCGACTTTTACAAACTTAGCCAGGGTGAACCCGGAGCACTGGAGTCGGTGGAAGCGAATCTACAACAGGTTTATCGAGGCACCTCGGCAATGACCAGTGCCATGTTTAATGTGGACCAGAGCGATAATACCCGTTCATTACTAGTAGATCTGCGTCGCGATCTGCGCCCTTTCCGTGGGCAAATACGTCAGTTTGCCGCTATGGAATACTCGCCGGAACGTACAGCCCTTCGACAGGAAATCGTAACGGCTATCGAGGAGATGATTGAACTTTCAATTCAAATTCAAAGCGGCAGTCTGGAACTGGCTAACCGTACTGCCGCAGAAGCCAATGCGCTTGCTCAGCAGACCCAGGCAGCTACGGCCGAGCAGATAGCCGCCAGCCAAACCTCGGCTGAGGTGTTGGATAACGCGCTGAGACTCATTAACCAGTCCAATGAAAGCACTCATTCTGTCGTCAGTGATCTGACATCCTCTGTAGAGCAGCTAACTCTGTCTCTGCAAAGTATCCCTGAAGTTGAGCGCCAGATAGAAACGTCACTCAATGCGGTGCAGCGGGCTGTTGCCTCTGATCAGGTTGAGCGCATAGATGAAGCCGGCAACCGTGCGCTCCAAGCGCAGAAAAACGCACAAACTATACCGATTGTCTTATTAGTGTTTATCCTCATCGCTTTCGCTATCAGTGCGGTGGTTGCCGTGTATCTACAGCGACTGATTGTGAAACCCTTGGCTAACTTTGTCAGCGGTGTACGCCGTGTAACCGACAATGATTTGCGTACGCAGGTTACTGATGAAGGCGCTATTGGTGAGCTGAAAGCAGTAATCGGCTCGGTAAATGCGATGATAGATGGGCTACGTCAAAATGTGCTGGATATGAAACAATCTGGCCAAAATATCAGTGAAAGCGCCCGGTTGATGGCGAATACATCAACCACAACCCGTGATGCACTGGAGCAGCAGAAGCAAGGCGAACAGGCGATTGTTGATTCAACCGGCGCTTTAGCTGATATGGTGCGACAGGTGGCGAACAGTGGTGCCGCAGCCGGAGAGCAAGCGCGTGCTGCCGATGAAGTGATCAAACAGAGTCAGCAGGACATAGAAAATGCCAAGCGAGAGATGGCAAGTCTGGCTGGAACAGTTAACCGCTCAAATGAAGTAATTCAGTCACTCAAGCAGCAGAGTGACAATATCGGTCAGGTAATCAATGTCATTCAAAATGTATCTGGTCAGACTAATTTGTTGGCTTTGAATGCGGCCATAGAAGCCGCTCGGGCCGGTGAACATGGCCGTGGCTTTGCCGTTGTCGCAGATGAAGTCAGACAGTTAGCTCAGCGGACCAGTGATGCCACCATTGAAATACGTGATTTAATTGAGCAAATTCAGGCTGGCTCAGACCTGGGGGCCGAGTCCATGGCAGAGGGGCTGGCGCAGGTTGCCAGAAATACCCAGGCGACTGAGTCTGTTGCGCTGTCGCTGGAGTCAGTCATTCAGCAAGTGGCTACCATCAGTCGTCTGAATCTGGAAATTGGGGAGCATACCCGTCAGCAATTGCAGCAACTGGATAGTATTGATGCGGGTGTTGACAGCGTACGTCGTCAGTCGGAACAAGCCAGCGCAGCCGTGCTGGATAATGTCAGGGCTAGTGAGAACCTAAACCGTACAGCCAGCACTCTCGGTGATCTGGTCAAGCGCTTCTCTATCTAACCACCCGATGGGTGGTTAGTGACTGTATGCTAGTTTAAAGCGCCAATTGCAGCTGTTCTTCCTGGCGTGGACCCGCCATGATGGCCTGCTGCATTGGCAGATTGACCTGGCGATTACCCAACAGCAGGCAAAAGCTTTTACCATGACGACAGGCATCGGCTAAAGCCTTGACGGTGGCTGCACTGACGGATGGCTCTGGCCAGGCGACCACCAGACTATTCAGTCCATTGCAGACACAGGTGCTCAGGGTCTTTAACCATTGATGGCGATTTTGTGTATGAATGATGCGAATTTTGTGCATCTCTATGCCAGCTTGTAGCAATACCTGTCGGTTTGGTAGGGCTGGAGGATTAATCAGGGTGATCCAGCGTGATTGCCCGCTGGCCTCGGCCAGTAATGGCAGAATTTGCTCAGGATCACGAACAATCGACTCAACAGCGGTATGCGCTTGATACATGACAGCACCTCTATAACTGTTTATTTATACAGTATCTGTATTTATATACAGTAATGATATCTGTGTCAAATATTTTTGCGGCTCGTTATTGATGACTGCAACAGAAAAATACGCTAAGAGACAAATCTAAGTCATCCTGTATTGGTATATACTTATAACCTTTATACAAATCTACGTCGTGTTGATGCTACAAAGGAATAGGTTGTGTCCTTAAAACTCAAGCGCTATTTTCCCATACTGCAATGGCTGCCTCTCTATGGCAAAGAAACATTGATCAGTGACTTGCTGGCCGCCTTGATTGTTACCATTATGCTGATCCCTCAGTCTCTGGCCTATGCTATGTTGGCGGGCATGCCACCAGAAGTTGGGCTCTATGCCAGTATTGCCCCTCTATTTCTGTACACTATTTTTGGAACCAGCCGTAGTTTGGCCATTGGCCCCGTTGCAGTTATTTCACTGATGACAGCGGCAGCAGCGGGTAATCATGCGTTGGAGGGCTCACCCGAGTACATCACAGTGGTACTCATATTGACGTTGATGTCCGGTCTGATGCTGACGTTGATGGGCCTGGTACGGCTTGGGTTTTTGGCTAATTTTCTCAGTCACCCGGTTATTTCCGGATTTATTACTGCATCGGGTTTGATTATTGCCGCCAGTCAGGCTCGTCATCTTTTGGGACTGGAAGCAGAAGGGCTAAACGTTATCATGGTGTTGTATGGCCTGATAGCTCGTATCCCTGAGGCGCATTTGCTAACGTTATGCATAGGTTCTGGCACTTTGGTTTTCCTCTATGCCAACCGACGCTGGGGGCGTTCACTTTTAAGCCTCATCGGGTTAAACCCATATACGGCTGATATATTCAGCAAGGCCGCACCAGTGCTTGCCGTTGCTGTTACGACACTGGTTACTTGGCATTGGCAGCTAGATCAGGCGGGTGTCAAAGTGGTAGGGGATATCCCCGCAGGTTTGCCACCTTTTACTTTACCGGCGTTTATTCCGGGGTTGTGGCGTGATTTGTTTCTGGCTGCCTTGCTGATCAGCATTGTCGGATTTGTAGAATCTGTTTCTCTAGGCCAGACTCTGGCTGCCAAGCAGCGCCAGCGCATCGACCCTGATCAGGAGTTGATTGCTCTGGGAACCGCTAATCTCAGTTCAGCCTTCAGTGGGGGGATGCCGGTTAGTGGTGGATTTGCACGTTCGATTGTCAATTATGATGTTGGTGCGGCAACGCCTGCCGCCGGTACTTTTACGGCCATAGGTATACTGGTGGCTGCACTATTTTTAACGCCATTAATTGCCTTTCTGCCGGTTGCCACGCTGGGGGCTACTATTATCGTGGCAGTGCTGTCGTTGATTGACTTACCCGCTATAAAACACACCTTCGTATATTCCAAAAGCGATTTTGCAGCTATGCTGGCCACGATCCTGGCAACGCTGATCCAGGGTATTGAAATTGGCATTATGGCTGGGGTTGGACTGTCGCTACTGCTTTACCTGTATCGTACCAGTAGACCGCATTATGCGGTAATAGGGCGGTTACCCAATAGCGAGCACTTTCGTAATGCTGAGCGTCATGAGGTCGAAACCGACGATAAAATTGCCTTATTGCGCATTGATGAAAGCTTATACTTTGCCAATTCACGCTATCTTGAAGACATTGTCATGGGGTTGGTGATTAGTCAGCCTAAGTTGAATCATTTGGTCCTGACCTGTCAGGCGGTGAATCTAATCGATGCCTCTGCCCTTGATAGTCTGCGCACCATTAATAGTCGCCTGAAGGATTCCGGCGTGCAGATGCATCTGGCTGAAGTCAAAGGACCGGTCATGGACCGGCTACGTAAAACTGACTTTCTGGATGAGATGAGTGGCGTGGTTTACATGAGCACCTATGATGCCTGGAAGGTGCTGCATGAGCGAGCAGAAGAGGCCGAAGATAAGCCGGAAGCTGAATTAAAACCAGAGGCGCCCAGATAATCACAGCCAACTCAAAACGCCAGGAGTTTAGAGTTGGCTATCGCGAGATTAAAATCAGGCGCGTGATAAAAACTTACCGGTTTCGGTATTAATTTTGACTTTTTGGCCTGCTTCGAGGTACTCAGGCACAGGGATTTCCAGACCGGTGGCAAAGCGTGCCGGCTTGTTACGCCCGGTGGCACTGGCGGCTTTCATACCGGGTACGGTTTCGATAATCTCCATCACTACGGTACCTGGTAGCTCTACGGTGATCAGCAAACCGTCGACCAGTAGTGCTGTGATGCCTTCCATGCCATCCATCAGGTAGGGCAGTTGTGCTTCAATCGCGTCTGCATTTATGCTGTATTGGCTATAGTCTTCCAGGTCCATAAAGGTGTACTGGTCATCTTCCTTGTACAGAAAAGACACCTTGCGGCGCTCCAGTTGTACATCTTGGACGAAGTCGTCACCCACGTAGGTTTCTTCGTGCTTGCGCCCGCCAGGCACCTGATTAAAGCGAATTTTATACAGGGTGGCCGCCCCACGAGCCGATGGGCTTTTGACATCGACCTGGTTAGCGATATACAAGGCGCCATTAATTTCAACAACATGGCCGCGTTTAATTTCTGAAGCTTTTGGCATATAAAATTCTCAAAGATAAATGTTGACTGATTTTAACTGAGCCGCGTGGCGCATTCGAGAAATATCTTTCGTTATAGGGCTCGGCTATCAATACGTGGACTCACTGACTGCTGCAGCCGATCCAGACAGCTGTCGGCTGTTACCGCCAGAAAACCGATCAATATGGCCCCCTGAAGCACATAGGCGGTATTGCCATTGACCAGCCCTGATATAACCGGGTCACCTAGCGTGGTGGCACCTATGGTCGAGCCGATGGCGGCGGTGGCGATATTGATGGTGACGGAGGTTCTGATGCCGCCCAGAATAACATTGGCTGCGAGGGGGAGTTCCACCTGCCATAACACCTGAAAGGGTGACATGCCCATGCCGCGTGCGGATTCGAGTATAGCCGGGTCAACACTGTTCAGGCCGACCAGGGTGTTGCGCACAACCGGTAGCAAGCCATAGAGGGCCAGCGCCATAATCGTTGGCAGGGCGCCAAAACCCAGTAAGGGGACCGATAAGGCCAGCACCGCTACGGGTGGGAAAGTCTGCCCCATCGACGCCACCTGGCTGACCAGTGGCAGAAAATCACGCCCATAAGGACGGGTAACAAATATAGCACCTGCCAGACCCAGGCTGATAGAAATCAACGCTGCCAGACCCACCAGCAGCAGATGATTTCCCAACAACAAGGCAAAGCTGTCGCGAGTATAGATCACTTGTCTGTGTCCGGGTGCAACCTGCTTAAACAGCTCCTCAAGCCAGGGTAGACCCAGAATGGCTAATAACAGACAGGCCGCCCAAAACAGCGGTAACCCCCAGAAGAATAGACGTTTCCGGCTAGGCATGGCGGTTAGCCTGGATGATGCGATCCAATGGCAGGTAACCGACCAGCGATTCGCCTTCATACACTCGCAATTGCAGGCACTGGTGCCAAAGCATCATGGATAACGCCTGGCGCAGGCTGTCCTGCAACTGAATCACAGGGGCTTGATCTAACGAGGGGTTATTACTGGAAATGGGTAACATGCGTTCAGCAACACGCAGAAGTCCGGCTTGTTTCAGGCCACGATCTTCGCCCCCCAGTAACTGGGCAACAAAATCATTGGCGGGATTGAGCAGCAGCTCTGTAGGGCTGGCCTGCTGGATGATTTTACCCTGATCCATCACTACGATCTGGCTAGCCAGTTTCAGCGCTTCATCCATATCATGGGTAACAAATACCAGGGTTTTATGGATCTGACGTTGAATACGTAAGAGCTCATTTTGTAACGACTCACGGGTGATCGGATCAAGCGCACCGAAAGGCTCATCCATCAGCAGAATGTCCGGATCACCTGCCAGCGCCCGGGCTACGCCTACGCGCTGCGCCTGCCCACCGGATAATTCAGACGGGTATTTATGCGCAAACTCAGCAAAGGGTAAGTTCAGTAGTTCGAGCAACTCCTTAACCCGCTCAGCCACTCTTGCTTCCGGCCAGCCCAGTAACTGCGGCACCAGGGAAATGTTGCGGGCAACCGGCCAGTGAGGAAAAAGACCCGTGCTCTGAATGGCATAACCAATGCGGCGGCGCAATTGCTGCTCATCCAGTTGACTGATCTCTTCACCTTCGATCGTCAGTCGACCGGATGTGTGAGGGATTAAGCGGTTGATCATGCGTAATGTGGTGGACTTGCCACAACCGGATGTACCGACCAGGACACACAGCTCACCCTGGTTAATGCACAGGTCTATCGCATCCACTGCTAGCGTATCACCAAAGCGTTTGGTGACCTGATGCAATTCAATCATTGTTTGGCTCCATTACGGAATAACCCGGCCAGACCTGAGAAGAGTAGATCAGCCAGCAGTGCCATCACCAGAATCGGTAAAGCACCGAGTAAAATCATATCCATGGCCGCTTGCCCCAGCCCCTGAAAAATAAAGCTGCCAAGACCACCTGCGCCAATCAATGCGGCGACGGCGGTCAAGCCTATTGCCTGAATGCTAGTGATGCGTATACCTTCCAATATCACCGGCATAGCCAAGGGAAGTCGTACCTGTAAAAATACCTGTATCCGGCTCATGCCCATGCCTTTTGCTGATTCAAGTACAGCATCAGAAACCTCTTCCAATGCTATGAAAATATTACGAACTATGGGTAGGAGGCTATAGGCAATCAAGGCAATTAATGCCGGCGCCCAGCCTATACCACTGACATTGATGGACTGCAGAAAATCGCTATGAGAAGCCAGGTAGCCGAGCGGGGCAATCAGTAAACCAAACAACGCCAGGCTGGGAATGGTCTGAATAAAATTTAACAACCCGAAGGTGAATTTCTGCACAACGGGCCAATGACGCATTAACAACACCAGCAAAAAGCCTAATAACAGACTGAAACCCACAGCGCCACAAACCAATAGCAAATGGACCTGCAGCGCATCTTGAAATTGTGACGAGCGCGACGCGTATTCGCGCACCAAAGCGAGAGATTCAATCTGACCTGTGTAGGTGACCCAGATTAGACAACTCAGTGGCAGCATGAGTAAAGCTGTGATACTTAAGCGACTGAGGTGCATTTTTTGCTGTAGCTCAATCAGCATGAGTGCTGCAAAAAACAGTAGTAACCAAAAGCCCGAAGCGATACCCGTGCGTGCGTGGGGCAGGGTATCCGGGATATGCGCTGTGTTAAAGTCAGCCAGACTAAGTGGTAGCTGTATCAATAATAGAATGACACACAGGAGTTGTAAGGCGTGTTTGGCGCGCAGTCTTGGAAACGAAGTGACAAGACTTAACAGCAGCAAGGCTGAAACCCCAAGCGCCCAAGGCCAACCGAGGGCTGCATCAGGACTGTAGCCAGTACCAGGGACAATCCGGTTAGGTTGTAATGTCAGAAAATCGAGTAACCAAAACGCCAAGAGTGAAGCGCAGCTCAACACTGGCATCACTCTGTCGGTTTGCATAATCATCATAAGCGCTTGGGTAATCCTCAGGGCGCAAGTGAATCCAGAAAAGCTCGTGCAACCTGTGCCGGATCTTCACCATTCACAGCCACATCACCGTTGAGTTTCTGCAGGGTCTGCAGATCCAGAGCGGCAAATACCGGCTCCAACAACTCAGCGATTTGTGGATAGGCTTCCAGAACACTTTCACGGATAATTGGTGCCGGTTGATAGACTGGCTGAACACCACGGGTGTCTTCCAATACAATCAAATCCAGTGCCTGCAAGCCACCATCGGTACCATAGGTCATGGCAGCGTTCACACCACTGGTTTGCAAAGCTGCAGCCCTCAAGGTTGCAGCGGTGTTGCCACCAGACAGGATCAGCAATTGCTCTGAATCCAGACTAAAACCATAAGCATCTTGAAATGCCGGGAGTGCGCTAGGGGAGTCAACAAATTCAGCGCTGGCGGCAAATTTGAATGCACCGCCGTTATTCAGGTAGTCAGCCAGATCATCCAGTGTAGTTAGACTTTCGTTACGTGACAGATCGCCACGGACACTCATCGCCCAGGTATTGTTGGCGTCAGCCGGCTTTAACCACACCAGTTGGTTTTGCTCATAATCCAGTTCTTTAACCAGTTCATAGCCGGCTTGGGCATCTTTCCAGACCGGGCTGTCAGCACGATCAAAGAAGAAGGCACCATTGCCGGTATACTCCGGGTAGATATCTATTTCACCGCTGATCAATGCGTTACGCACAATACTGGTGCCACCCAGTTGAATCCGGCTGGTCACTGGAATACCGGCATCATCCAGTACCTGATAGATCAAATGACCCAGTACAGAGCCTTCGGTATCAATCTTGGAGGAAACCACGACAGCCTGCTGTGCCAGGGCTGAGGTGGATAGCGCCACAGCGCTGGTTAGAAGCAGTGTCCGGAATAAGCCTGATAAATGCATAAAAAATCCTGTTTTCCTGAGTTTATCAGCCAGGCACCCCTATCAGAGGGCGCCTGGCGTGTGATTGTTACTGTGCCGATTTACCTGGCAGTAACCCGTCTGCACGGAACATTGATTTAATCCCCCGCAACGCTTGACGTATACGGTCCTGATTCTCAATCAGAGCAAAACGTACATGATCATCACCATAATCGCCAAAGCCGATACCGGGCGAGACAGAAACCTTGGCATCTGCCAGCATCTTTTTAGCAAATTCCAGCGACCCCATGTCGGCATAAGCCTCAGGGATTTTAGCCCAGACGTACATCGAAGCTTTAGGCTTCTCAACCATCCAGCCGACCTCATGCAGGCCTTTAACCAATACATCGCGTCGCTTCTGATAAGTGGCTGCAATATCCTTCACGCACTGCTGGTCACCTTCCAGAGCGGCGATGGCGGCTACTTGCAAGGGGGTAAAGGTCCCATAATCATGATAGCTCTTAATCCGCGAAAGTGCGTTAACCAGTTCAGGATTACCCACCATAAAGCCGATACGCCAACCCGCCATGTTGTAGCTTTTGGAAAGAGTGAAGAACTCCACGGCGACCTCTTTAGCCCCCGGAACCTGCATAATTGAAGGGGCTTTCCAGTCATCAAAGACAATATCGGCGTAGGCCAGATCATGCACCACCAAGATATTGTGTTCTTTGGCCAGCGCTATGACCCGCTCAAAAAAATCCATTTCCACACATTGCGCTGTGGGGTTTGAGGGGAAACCCAGAATCATCATTTTAGGCTTAGGAATGCTTTCTTTGATGGCACGTTCCAGCTCAGCAAAAAAATCGACCCCAGGAATCAGCGGCACAGAGCGCACCTGTGCCCCGGCTATAACCGCGCCGTAGATATGAATCGGATAGCTGGGATTTGGAACCAGCACGCCATCACCACGATCCAGTGTGGCCAGCATCAGGTGGGCCAGGCCTTCTTTTGAGCCGATGGTGACGATGGCTTCGGTTTCCGGATCAATCTCAACATCAAAGCGCGATTGGTACCAATGGCTGATGGCCCGGCGCAGGCGAGGAATGCCGCGTGAGGTAGAATAGCCGTGGGTATCAGGCCGTTGGGCTACACTGCAGAGTTTTTCGACGATATGTGCCGGGGTGGCTCCATCCGGGTTGCCCATGCTCAGATCAATAATATCTTCGCCACGACGGCGTGCAGCCATTTTTAGTTCAGCGGTGATGTTGAATACGTAGGGGGGCAGGCGTTCGATACGCTCGAAACGAAGCGGTGCTTTCTCAGTCATAGTTTTCTCGATTACGTAAGCGCCCGGAACCGTCCGAGCGACGCTGACTGCCATCTGCAGCCATTAAAACGCATCCTAGCAGAATTTTTCCAGAGTGCCATGCTTAATTTTGGGTAGTGCCATGCTTAATTTTGGGTAGTGCCATGCTGGATGGTGGTATCACTTTGGTGTGACACGCTTTTCGTCATCCCTGACCGCTCGACTGCCGCCGTCCGGGCGGCAGACGGTCTCACCAAAGTGATACCACCATCCCGCCCAAAGTCCTCTGCCAGCTTTCAGGATAAATAGTGTGGTCATGGCATCAATCTGCGAATTAAGTTGAGGATTCGATAGCATGGCAAGAATTTTTGCAAATGCTGATGCGGCACCCAAGTTTGGGAAGGGCTGATGGGATCGGATCTGACTGACCCTGTGCGCCCTGAATGCCATGGACGGCGCACTGTCAAACTGTTCATCTCAGACGTCTGGCTTGCTATTCGTTCAACGTGGCGCTGAGCTAATGGGATCGGCACAGGATTTCGGCGGGGTGGTGGAGTCGCTTTGGAGTGACCGTCTGCCGCCAGGGATGGCGGCAGTGGAGCGGTCAGGATGACGAAAAGCGTGTCACACCAAAGCGATACCACCACCCCAGCATGGCACCACCCCACATTCCACCATGGAAAAAGCACTGAGTGGATAGATTGAAGGGGTGAGCGGCTTTCTATGTTAGAATAACGCGCTTAATAATGATGTAGCGCAAGGAAACTGTCGATGACTGAACCTCAAGGTACTCGCCTTAATATACGTCCCATTACACTGGCTGACTACCCTCAGTTGGCTGATATTATGGCGAAAGTCTATCCAGATCTTGGTGGTGCCTGGTCGGAAGCAACGCTGGCCAAGCTTATCAGACTGTTTCCTGCGGGTCAGATCGCCATAGTTGACCATGATCATGTTGTTGCCGTGGCGTTAACATTGTGTGTTAAGTATGACAAGTATTCCATACCTCATCGCTATGATGAGGTGATCAATGAAAAGCGCATCCCTGGCCACAACGCCAAGGGAGATGCGCTCTATGGGTTAGATGTATTTGTCGATCCTAACTACCGAGGTGCAAGGCTGGGGCGGCGTTTGTATGAAGCGCGTAAAGAACTCTGTCGTGATTTGAACTTGCGCGCGATTTTGGCCGGTGGACGTTTGCCTGGTTACCATAAGGTAGCTGATCAAATGGAGGTCACAGACTATATCGAGGCGGTTGGGCGTAAAAGTATCCATGATCCCATACTGTCTTTTCAGCTATCAAATGACTTCACTGTTAAGCGATTGATGCGTGGCTACCTGCCAGAAGACACCAATTCAGCCGGTTTTGCCACTCTGCTCGAATGGGACAATATTTTTTACGAGCGTGACGATAACAGCATTGCTTATGAAAGTATCAAATCTCAGGTACGGGTCGGGGTGGTGCAATGGCAGATGCAACATACCCATTCAGTGGATGACCTGTTGAATCAGGTTGAGTTTTTTGTCGATGCCATGTCTGATTACCGCTCAGATTTTGCACTCTTTCCTGAGTTTTTCAGCGCGCCGTTGATGGGTCTGGCGCCAGATTTGTCGGCTGTAGAGGCCATGCGCTTTCTGGCTGGCTTTACTAAAGAGATCTGTTATCGCATCTCACAGATGGCGGTCAGTTATAACATCAATATCATCGCTGGCTCTTTACCCCTGATCGACAACGACCAGGTCTACAACGTAGCCTATCTTTGTCGTCGAGATGGCAGTGTGGAAGAGCAGCGTAAAATTCATATTACGCCCTCAGAGCGGCGTGACTGGATTATCAGCGGTGGCGACCGTATCCAAACCTTTGAAACGGATGCTGGCAGGGTAGGAATACTGATCTGTTACGATGTTGAGTTTCCGGAACTGGGCCGCATTCTTGCTGAACAGAAAATCGATATCTTGTTTGTGCCTTTCTGGACAGATACCAAGAATGGCTACTTACGGGTTCGACATTGTGCCCAGGCGCGGGCCATCGAAAACGAGTGCTATGTGGTGATCGGCGGCTCTTGTGGCAATTTGCCCCGTGTCGACAATGTTGATATTCAATATGCTCAAAGTGCTGTGTTCACACCGTCAGACCTGTTCTTTCCGCACGATGCCATACAAAGTGAAGCTGTAGCTAATTCCGAGCAATTGCTGTTTGCGGATCTGGATATCGATAAACTACAGCAATTACATTTTGAAGGTTCAGTCAACAATTTGCGCGATCGTCGTCATGATCTCTACCGACTGAAATGGTTCGACGATGCAGAATAGTGTTACTTTGATGTGACACAGATAGATACTGTAGTAAAATACTAGGTTTTTTATGGTCTGTTGTGCTCCATTTTCATACCCTAGTGCGTAAATTGAGACAACACAGGCCGGAGACTAATTTAATGCCCTTTAGTAATGCCATCATCAAAATTACCAACCTGCGACTTCGAACTTTTATCGGTTTCAATCCGGAAGAGCGTGAGAAAAAACAAGATGTCGTGATTAATGCGGAGATACATTATCCCGTCAATCGCGGTTGCTTGACTGACCAGGTGGATGCGGCATTGGACTATAAGGGTATTACCAAACAGATCATAGCACATGTCGAAGACGGCCAGTTTCTTCTGCTGGAAAAACTGGTATCCGATGTGCTCAATATCTGTGCGGAACCGGATGTGGTGACCCATGCTCAGGTACGAATCGACAAGCCTCATGCGTTGAGATTTGCCGACTCAGTCTCCTTAACCCTTCATTACGATAAGTGCTAAAGCACAACGACAGCACACAGGAGCACTTAGGATGATATCAACGGAAGCCGCACGCGTTCGTCAGGTTCTTATTGATCGAGGACTGGAAACACCGCTTACAGAGCAGCGTTTAACAGCTGACGAAAAGTACCAAAAGATTAAGCAATCTATGACGGATGTGGTACAAACGCTAGGATTGGATATGGGTGATGATAGCCTGGCCGAAACCCCTCATCGCATTGCCAAGATGTATGTATATGAGATTTTCTCCGGTCTCGACTATAGCAACTTTCCAACCATGTCGTTGATCGAAAACAAGATGCAAGTAGATGAAATGGTAAAGGTATCTGACATAGATCTTACCAGCACTTGCGAGCACCATTTCATTACCATCGATGGTTCAGCCAAAGTAGCCTATATACCCGGTGATAAGATCATTGGTCTATCTAAAATCAATAGGTTGGTCAGGTTTTTTGCACAAAGACCTCAGGTTCAGGAACGCCTGACACAGCAGATTTTGATAGCACTACAAACCTTACTTGAAACTGAAAATGTTGCTGTTTCGATAGAGGCGACACATTATTGTGTCAAATCGAGAGGGGTTATGGACGTTAACTCGCGCACTTCAACCACGGCGCTGGGTGGGGTTTTTAAAGCGAACATTCATACCCGTGCAGAATTTCTAAAGTAAGTCACTAGCGATAGATGCTGTTTACATAAGGAGAAGGGTGTTGAGTGGAGCGCTACTGATTACCGGTGTTGGTCAGCGTATTGGTCAGCACCTTGCTGAGCACTTGCAAGCACAAGGCTATCAAGTTATAGGGACCTATCGAACCGACAGGCCCTCATTGACAGGGTTAAGCGAGCAGGGCGTTCAACTGATTAAGTGTGATTTCAATCAGCCTGTTCAAGTCGCTGAATTGATAGCAGAAGTCCAGCGCCAGGCCCCAGCATTACGTGGCATTATCCATAATGCCTCCGACTGGTTACCGGATAGCAGTGCCGAGTCAGCCGTGGCCACGCTGCACGCCATGATGCAGGTACATGTTGCCGTGCCTTATCAGCTAAATCTGGCGCTGCAGGATCAACTCATGGCCTCCGAGATGGCTGATATTATTCATCTGACCGACTATGTGGCAGAAAAGGGCAGTCGAAAACATATTGCCTATGCGGCCAGCAAAGCCGCCCTGGCCAATATGACCCTGTCTTTTGCCCAACTGCTGGCGCCTAAGGTAAAGGTCAACAGTATTGCTCCGGCGCTAATCCTGTTCAATGACGGTGACAGTGAAGAATACAAGCAAAAAGTCCGCGCCAAGTCATTGATGAACAAAGAAGCTGGTGCAGATGAAATATTACAGGCCGTGGATTACCTGCTACAGAGTCGCTATGTCACCGGTCGCAGTCTGGCCGTTGATGGTGGACGTCATTTGAAATAAACAAGGTCAATTGGTACCCAGCACACTACAGACCTGCTCCAAGGTTTCCCGAATCGGCGCATTGATCTGCAGTTGTGACAGTTCATCAGCCCGTGTGCATCCCAGACTGAGAGTAGCTATCGGTATACCCCATTCAGCCGCGCGGCGACAGAAACGGAACCCCGAGAAAACCATCAATGATGAGCCAATCACTAGCAGTCCATCACTGGCTCTGAGTGCCTTCAGGCTGCTTTCAACCCGTTGTTTGGGCACATTATCGCCGAAAAATACCACATCCGGTTTCAAAATACCGCCGCACTTCGAACAATCAGGCACTCTAAATTGAGAGAAGTCCATTTCCACATGTGCATCGCCATCAGGGGCCGCTATGGCCTTGATCGCAGTAAACTCAGGATTGATCTCAGTCGCACGTTGGTGCACTGCATCCCGCTCAGTACGATAATGGCAGGCCATGCAAACAACCTGATCAGAGCGCCCATGCAGATCAGTCACTCGATCAGAGCCGGCTTTCTGATGCAATCGATCGACATTCTGTGTCACTAGCAGTTGCAAATGACCGTTACGCTCCATTTCTGCAAGACTGAAATGTGCGCCGTTGGGTTGTGCATCACGAATCACTGGCCAACCAGGAAGGCTGCGGGCCCAGTAACGTTGCCGAACAGCTGGCTGGGTCATAAAGGCCTGGTGCTGGACCGGTTGCTTTTGCTTCCACTCGCCACGTGCGTCACGGTAATCCGGAATGCCCGAGTCGGTGCTAACCCCCGCACCTGTAAGCACCACTAATCGAGGATGCTGCTGGATAAAATGCAGCAATTTTTCATCAGCATCTGCTGTCAGTGGTGGGGCAGAGGCCACCTTAGTCACCGAAGTGGTTAGCGTTCTCATAATAAGCATTCGCCTCTAATGCGGTGAAAATAATTTCCACCGGATTATAACCCTGAGCATTGAGATGTTGTGCAATCACAGCTGCACTTCGATCTCTGGCCGCCTGGCCGCGTTCGAACCAGCGCACATCCACAAACGGGAAGGGGGTCACAATTTCACCCGATAGGATCTGGGTGGAGTGCATGACCTCCAATAGAAAGTTGTCTGGTGTAGTGTCCATAGCCTGACAAAGCTCATCGACTAGTTGCTGCGAACAGTGTTGAATGGCCTGGGTATCGATACCGTGAAATTGAAGCTGTGGCATGAATATATTTCCTTAAATACCGGATGGTTAAGCTGTTAGTCATTTTACACTGAATAAAGTAGCACTATGTTAAATATCAATTCTATTACGTTCAAACTGGTTTGCCTGGTTCTGTTGCTTGGTGGTTTAAGTGGCTGTGCGGCTCGCTACCCACTGGGTATACCCGAAGAGCAATGGGTATTACTCACACCGCAGCAACAGTTGGATGCGCGCAGTCAGCAAGCGACGCTGGATCAAGCCTCTCAGGCTCGCCGCGAGGCAGAAGCGCGAGCACGCGAAGCTGAGGCAATCAAACAGGCCGCTGAGCTGGAGCAGCGTCGCCGTGATGCGGGTTACGGTGAGCGGGTGCAATGCATACTGGAATCAGCCGAAGGCTATATCCGAGGCCGCTGGCAACCTGTGCACCCATTGGCGATGGATCTTGTCAGTGGATATCCGGTTGAACTTACCCTGTCCGATACACGTAGTCGCTATCAACAAGACGTATACGCAGGGTTTGATGGTCAGGTGGTGCGCTTGTGTCGTTCGCCTCGTGCACTACACGGATCAGCGACAAATGAGTGTGTCGAGATGGCCGCGACGCGCCAGCAACTGCAGCGTGGTGTCAGCCATCACTTGGAACAGGAACGCTTCCTGCGTGGATCGCTCTATTGTGATCTTGTGCCTCAAGCGCCGCCAGGGCGGCGCCTGATAATCCGCTAATCAGACAGGCTCAGCCCAGAGATCGTACTCATCAGCATCCACTACCCGTGCCCGGACTATAGTTCCGGGTTTGAGGTGGGTGGCGTTATCGAGGAATACCTGACCATCAATTTCAGGGGCATCGGCTTTACTGCGTCCTACCGCACCTTCTTCTACCACTTCATCAATGATGACATCGATTTCCGTGCCGATGCGCTGCTGCAGTCTGGCGGAGCTGATGCGTGCCTGAACCGCCATAAAGCGTTCCCAGCGATCCTGCTTGATCTCATCAGGAACGGCTTCCGCCAGATCATTTGCTGTAGCACCTTCGACAGGGGAGTATTGGAAGCAGCCAACACGATCCAGCTGTGCTTCTTCAAGAAACTCCAACAACAGCTGAAAGTCTTCTTCGGTTTCACCAGGAAATCCGACTATAAAGGTACTGCGAATAACCAGTTCAGGGCAGATGGCACGCCAGGTGCGAATACGCTCCAGGGTATTCTCTGCATGCGCAGGGCGCTTCATCATGCTTAACACGCGTGGGCTGGCATGCTGAAACGGAATATCAAGATAGGGGAGGATCTTGCCTTCGGCCATCAACGGGATCACTTTGTCCACGGATGGGTAAGGGTAAACATAGTGCAAACGTACCCAAACCCCCAGATCACCCAGTGCCTGGCAGAGTTCGAGCAGGCGGGTCTTGACGGGTCGGCCATTCCAAATACTTAACGGATACTTTAAATCTACGCCGTAAGCGCTTGTATCCTGTGAAACTATCAACAGCTCTTTTACGCCAGCTTTGACCAGCCCTTCGGCCTCACGCATTACTTCATCCGCTTTGCGAGAAACCAGATCACCACGCAATGAGGGGATGATGCAGAAGGTGCAACGATGATTACAGCCTTCACTGATTTTGACATAAGCATAATGCCTTGGCGTCAGCTTGATACCCTGAGGTGGTACCAGACTAATGAATGGATCATGCTCGGCTTGATGTGGTGCGTGCTCATGTACTGCACTAACAACCGACTCATAAGCTTGCGGCCCCGTTACCGTAAGAACCTGTGGATGCAGGTTGCGGATCTCTTGTTCATTAACACCCAGGCAGCCGGTGACGATAACGCGACCATTTTCTTTGATCGCTTCGCCAATGGCATCCAAAGACTCAGCTTTAGCGCTGTCGATAAAGCCGCAGGTGTTTACCACCACTATGTCGGCATTATCATAGGAAGGGGAGATCTCATAACCTTCAGTACGTAGCTGTGTAAGGATGCGTTCAGAATCGACCAGTGCCTTGGGGCAGCCCAGACTGACGAAACCTATCTTGGGTGCATTCATGTAATCCAAAAACCTCAATGAAAAAATCAAAGCGCGATTTTAACTAAAACTGATGTCACTAGCGAGAAAACTCGCTTGCGTGCAGCGTATGGCATGGTAATATCGACTAATAATACATACCATTCAATACGTATCGTGTACTAATAATATGGCTAGATCCAGCAATACCCATCAATCCGTGTTCAAGGCAGCTGATACGCTGTTAGAACAGGGCATTCGCCCGACGCAGCAAAATGTGCGTGAACTTATCGGCACCGGCAGCATTACTACCATCAATAGGGCGCTTGGCGATTGGTGGGGGTCGCTTAGTGAACGACTGAACCGACGTCAGGCGCACCCGGAACTACCAGAGCCCGTGCTAAAGTTAGCCAGTCAGACCTGGGATCGGGCACTAGCTTATGCCGAGAAGCGCTTTCATGAACAAGCCGCACAATATTCCGATAAGATCAACGCCCTGGAACAAGCCCTTAAGCAGGCTGAGCAGGGAGGGGGGCAAGCGCTTGCAGCCCTTCAGCAGGAACACCAGACGTTATTGCAACGTCACGCATCCTTGCTTGAAGAGTTCCGGCAACATGGCCAGGACTATCGTGAACTAGAAGAGAAGCTGTTTCGTGCCTCTGCTAAATTGGATGCCGCTGAGCGCGAACTTCAGCAGACCAGCCAAATTTCACCGGGAAAACCACAAAATGATGAAGTCATTGAATATCGTGTTAAAATCCGCATTCAGGAAGAGGAAATAGCTCGGCTGAAAAAGCAAAATACCGATTTGCAGTCGGATAATGCCGGGTTACGTCGCCAGTTAAATGAGGCAGAAAAACAAACATTGGAACAGCGGCATCAGATGGAGCTGATTAAAGCGCGATATTCTGTATGATATCTTTTAAAATCATGAGTTTAATCAGCTGAATTTATGGAAAAATTTATACCTGAAGGTAGTTCTGTTCAAAGCATTCGCGACATGATTCGTAACGCCACTACCGGTGAGATTTTTTGTTGCCGGAATTTGGAGTTGTTCGAGACGGCCAAGGTGGCGCTGGTTGCCGAAAAGGTTGCCGGCATTACGGTACAACTGATTGATGAGGGTGATTATGTTGTCAGACAGGTATCATCCAAGCGTCGTGCAGACCAGAAAAAAAGCGATCAACTCAATGACAGACAGCTGGCGGTTATTCGCGCACTGGAAAAAGTTTTACAACATTGTCGCAAGGAGGGCGTACAACTGATAGGATTTAGTGATGAGCTGGTGGCACAACCGGCTCATCTGGACCCAGCGGAGGGAATATCGCCTTATGCGCTTGACCTGGATATACATGACGTATACCGAGGTGCAGATAGTTTGAAAAAGGGCGTTTGAATATGACAATCCGTTTACTACTGGTCGATGATCACTCCATCATCCGTGCCGGTTACCAGCAGATATTACAGAAAAACCCTGACATAGAGGTTGTAGCCGAGGCAGAAACCGGCTACTGCGCAATCAAGGCTTGTAAAGATCACAAGCCTGATGTCGTGGTTTTGGACTTATCCATTCCTTTCAAAAAAGAATCAGAGGAAGTGTCTTCAGCATGCGGGCTTGAAACCATTCGCAAAATCATTGCCATGGACAAAAAAGCCAAGCTTCTGGTGCTGACCGCCATGAGTGGTGAGCCCTATCCAAGCCAGGCTGTTACGGCTGGGGCGATGGGGTATCTGACCAAGCACTGTGCACCAGATGAGCTGATTCGGGCAGTTGAATCTGTAGCGAACGGTATACCTTATTTTTCTGCTGCCATACAAAATGAGATGGATGGAGCGGATGCCCAATCACCTGCATCTTGCTTGAGCAAACGCGAACTTGAAGTGTTTAGCATGTTGGCTGAAAGCTACTCAGCCGGTAAGATCGCAGATGCTATGTCTCTCAGTCCGAAAACGGTGCATGCGCATCGTGCCAACATTCTGCGCAAACTCAAGCTCAAAAATAACGCCGATCTGGTCAAGCTGGCAGTGCGCTCCGGCTTTACCGCCAGTTGAGCTTGAGTGATTCCAGATTTCAGTCAGTGTTGATGTAGCGTTGCTGCATCTCCTCCAGCCGATAGACCTTGCCCATGCGACTTGCCATGCCTTCACAGCCAAAGGCCTGATAGCGAGCCATACAAATGTCACTCATCGCCTGAGTAGCTTGTTTAAGAAATTTTCTGGGGTCAAAGTTTTGCCTTTCTTCACTTAGGAAACGTCTGATGGCTCCGGTGGATGCCATGCGCAAATCTGTATCTATGTTAACTTTACGCACACCATGCTTAATACCCTGGACAATTTCCTCTACGGGAACGCCGTAAGTTTGCCCCATATCACCGCCATGCTGGTTAATAATGGCCAACCACTCCTGGGGTACGCTGGATGAACCATGCATAACCAGATGGACATTGGGAATGCGCTGGTGAATTTCGGCTATACGGTCAATTCTGAGCACGTTACCCGTGGGTTGCTGGGTGAATTTATAGGCACCATGGCTGGTACCTATGGCAATAGCCAGTGCATCAACACCTGTTTTGGCCACAAAGTCCGCTGCTTCATCCGGATCAGTCAGGAGTTGATCCTGGCTCAGCGTGCCAACGGCACCGTGACCATCTTCTTCTCCCGCTTCGCCGGTCTCCAGGCTGCCAAGACATCCCAGTTCACCTTCAACGGATACACCGCAGGCATGCGCAAGCTCTACAACTTGCCGGGTAACTTTCATGTTGTAGTCATAGCTTGAAGGGGTTTTACCATCTTCCAGTAATGAGCCATCCATCATCACAGAGCTAAAACCTGATTGAATGGAACGGAAGCAAACAGCGGGTGAGGCGCCGTGATCCTGGTGCATACACACCGGCAGGTGAGGGTAGGTCTCTACCGCTGCTTCAATCAGTTTACGCAAAAACACTTCACCGGCATAACTGCGCGCCCCGGCTGAACCCTGCAAAATAACCGGGCTGTTGGTGGCATCTGCCGCCTGCATAATCGCATGCACCTGCTCCATGTTGTTGACATTAAAAGCCGGTAAACCGTACCCCTGTTCAGCGGCATGATCGAGTAATTGTCTAAGTGAAACTAATGCCATGGGTGACTCCTTATTGTTATCAATGTGTCAGCGAAAGAAATAATGTAGGCAGGGTTTGCGGCAGACGTTTTACCTTATCTATGACGCAGTATCTCTGGCCGAAAATGGTGGCAACATACTCATCAGCCCTGGGATCGAGGTTGATGCAGTAGCTGTGAATGCCATCAGCTTGAAGCTCCTGTACAGCCTTGGCGGCATCCTGAATCAAATAGGCTTTATCCTTTACATCAATATCTGAGGGTTCTCCATCACTCAGAACCCACAGCAGTTTCTTATCGGCCTTTTGTTTCGTCAGATACTGGCCGGCATGACGTAAGGCCGCCCCCATGCGGGTAGAGTAACGTGCCTCTACGGCTGCAAGGCGTCCTTTAACTGTGTCATCCCAGGGTTCACTGAAGCCTTTGATGTGCTGGTAATGTACCGCTTCACGGGTATTGGAGTTAAACCCGGCTACGGCCATATCATCACCCAATGTATCGACGGCGGTTGCCAGTACGGCTACCGCCTCCTGGCTCAACTCCAGTAAGCTACTGCTGCCATCAATGAGTGGGTCATTCAGGGAGTGGGACAGATCAAGCAGTAACAGCAAGGCGATACTGCGGCCTTGATGAAAATGCCTGAAGTAGATTTTATCGGTTGGGGTGTTGGCTGTTTTCATATCCAGCCAGGCACGAATCAGCTCGTCGGTATCCAGCTCGTTGCCTTTTTCCTGATAGCGTAACCGCTGCGGATTTTGCGGCTTAAGGTGCTCGGCCAGTTGCCGAATCTGTTTAATCAATGCCTGATTGCGATTCAGCATCAGCTCTATGGACTGGGCCGAACCAGTGGGTGCTAAGGCCTCATACACCTGACACCAATCCGGGCGATAGTTTTGCAGCTGATAGTCCCATTCGGCATAGACCCGGGCGGGTAAATGTTCAGGCTCTGTTGGTTCGTCGGCTTTGGGCAGATCAAATAGCTCCTCTTCATCCCCGGCTTCAATATAGGCCCACAGATGCCGGTTATCATCGCGCCAGGGGACCTGTGTCTCGGTAAAGGTTACCTTGGCAAACTGATCTTTTCCCTGGCGGGTCCGTGTTACAAACTCCAGAGCCAGTTCCACAAACGCATCATCATTCAGCGGCGCGGCCTGGAGTTGCTGTTCAAATCTGGCGGCAAACTGCCGGATGATCGGCTCCTCATCAACATAATCCGCATCAATCAGCACGCGTGAAAAACGACACAGTCTGACAATCACCGCCGACTGATTCGGTAAGCTGGTCTGGGCATCCGGTTTAGGGTGTAATTGCCGCAGCATCGCCAGCAATCCGGGGAAGCGTTGTAAAAATAAGCGATCCATGCGGATGTCTTCAAACCATTCAATCGTGAGTCGCTGCAACGGACTAAGATTGTCCGCATAGCGTGGGCGACTGTATTGCTGATGCATGAGTAGATGCCCAATCATCAAACGGTATTGGTCCAACCCTCGAACACCTGAACGGGGTGCGATGATATCCGGTAAGCGGATACCCTCTTCATCATAATAAGGCAGCCAATCCAGGGCGCTGCTTGTCAGTGTGGAGTAGGGGATTAATACTTGATCCGTTTGCCATAGGCCTGTCAGGTAGGCTTGCAAACCCTTTTCATGCAGTCTGAACTGATCGCCGTCACAGCCAGTTAACAACACCGCTTGGCTCTCGGGGCTTGTCAGCGAAAAATAGGCTTTTTCCTGCTCAGGATTGCCGTCATTTAAACGAATACCAAAATCCACCCAGGTATTCAGTGCTGACAAATCGGCCAACTGCAGCAATTCGCCACTATGCTCCAGCAGTGTCAGCAGTGCCTGGCTCGGTCCCAGTGATTCCTGCCCATGGATCCGCGGTGTGGTTTGTTCTGCCAGTGTATAGCAGCACTTCAGCCAGCGATTAAATGCCTCGGCAGACCCCGTGGCTTTGGCTGTCAGGCTGAGTTTTCGCAATAACAGCGTTATCGCTTTAGCGTTTGCAGAGCACCAGAAATGCTGCAAAAATCCATTAAGCTGTTCAAGCCCCGTGTTACCGAGGCAAGGGTAGGCATCTGGCCATTGTGATAAAAACGCTACCACCGGTTCGCTGCCATAGCCCATCTTGCCAATAAAACCCGCCAGCTCAAGATACTCAGCACGTGCTTTGTCATCCAGCTGAGCTTCAACAGCAGGCCAACAAAACTCAAAACACTCAGCTACGTCCGGCAAGGCACAATCCAGGCTTTGCCAGGCCTGTTGCATCAGCGGATCAGTGAAGCTGGATGGCTGAATCGGATCCTTGGCCATAATCAACTCATTGCCTGAACTGCATGACGAAGGGTATCGGCAATCTCAGCATCATCTGTGACCGGTGATATGAGTGCCAACTGACAAGCGTCGCTAAAACCTATGCCTTGATTGATTAGATGGGCGGCATTGACCAGCAGGCGTGTTGAAATGCCTTCGGTTAAGCCATGGCCTTTCAGGCGCCGTCCTACCTGGGCTATCTCAACCAACAAGCGGCAGCTGTCCAGGTTGAGCTGGGTTTCCCGTATCAGGATAGTGGCTTCTGTTTCTGCGTCCGGGAAATCAAACTCAAACGAGATGAACCGCTGACGTGTGGAGGGCTTCAGATCTTTTACCAGGCTTTGATAACCAGGGTTATAGGATACAACCAGTTGAAAATCTGGGTGGGCTTCAACCACTTCGTTAATTTTTTCCAGCAGGATACGGCGACGATAATCAGTCAGCGCATGAATCACCACGGTGGTATCTTGTCGCGCTTCAACCACTTCATCCAGATAACAGATGCCACCATGACGAGCCGCCAGTGTCAGTGGGCCATCTATCCATTGGGTTCCTTGTTCATTGAGTAAAAATCGCCCCATCAGATCGCTGGCGGCCATATCTTCATTACAGGCAACGGAAATCAGGGGTTTACCCAGTGTATAGGCCATATGCTCCACAAAGCGTGTTTTGCCACAGCCGGTGGGGCCTTTGAGCAATACTGGCAGCTTTTGCTGATAGGCGGCACGGTATTGCTCAACTTCATCACCCTTGGATTGGTAGAAGGGCTCGGACGAGAGCATAAAGGCCTGCAGTGGATGACTCATAAATACCTCGCTGAGTAGTCAGGCAGGTAAGGGGATTTTACCAGCCTGAACTGGTTTAACGGTGAGAGCTGATTTTGTCGCGCCAGCCAGGGAATATCGCATCGGCATCGTTCGGGAAGGACTCAAAGGCCCGCGCAAACTCAGGATGTTCTTTGGCCCATTCGATGGGGTCCGCACCGGCTTTCCAACATTCATAGGCTTGACGCAAGGACAGCGCTCCAGCCGCCGGGCTGTCAATATGGCCGTAAGCACCACCGCCTGCGGTATTAATAACATTGCCATGCCCGAGATTTTCAAAAAATCCGGGTAAGCGCAGCGCATTCATACCACCGGAAATAATCGGTGTGGTAGCCTTCATTCCATTCCAGTCCTGGAAATAGACCGGGCCCTGAAAGCTGTCACGTTCGATGATATAGGCGATAGCACGATCATCCTTTTCGCCTTCCATCTTGCCATAGCCCATGGTACCAACATGGATACCCGAGGCCCCTTGTAAACGGGACATTTTCGCCAGCACATAGGCACTGTAACCGCGCTTAGCCGACGGGGAAGTTACCGCACCATGACCGGCACGATGGTAGTGCAGAAACTGATTGGGAAAATAGCGTCGAGCTGTGGTGACCATACCAGGACCACCGACATAACCATCTACCAGAAAGGCGACTTTATCGGCATCGGTACCAAAGGCGTCCAGGATAAACTCACCTCGGGCGATCATTTCATCATGCCAGTCAGCGGTAATGTTGGCCGAGAATATTTTGGCCTGACCGGTTTCATCCATCGCCCGGCGCATGGCATCCACCACCAGCGGAATCACCTGCTTCATCGGCGCAAAAACCTGATTGCCTTGTGGCTCATCGTTTTTGATGAAATCCCCACCCAACCAGAATTGATAGGCGGCTTTGGCAAAGGGTTCGGGTCGTAAGCCCAATTTAGGCTTGATAATCGTACCGGCGATATAACCGCCATCTTTTTCCGGCCGTCCCAGGATGCGCCACAAGTCTTCTATATTGACCTGCGGACCGTCATACAGATCCAACATCTCGGGGGGTACATAAAAATCGATCATCTTGGCATATTCTATGTCACCCATGCCCTGGTTGTTGCCTATGGCCAGTGTCAGGAAAGACACCAGCATGGTTTTTCCATCCAGCATATTGCGGTCAAACAAATCGATGGGATAGGCAATACGCATATCCTCTGTGGCTTCATCTATGTGATAAACCAATGCATCCACGCCTCGGGTGAAATCATCGGTGGTACTGATTTCTACGTTGGTGCCTGTGGAAGACTCAGCCGCAAAGTGAGCAGCAGATTCAAGATAGCCATAACCAGTTTTGGGCTTCATTTTGTAGGCGGCAAGTACATGCTTGCCACCCTTCATCAATTCGTCTTCAAGCAGGTCCAAGCGGGCATAGCGTTTTGATTGATCCATGATGCGCTCCTTAATTCGTTATAGGAGCAGTGTAGATACAGCAGACATATAAGGTAAATTAATATTTATTTTAAAATATATAAATATTATCTTATGTTATTTTAAACCGACTAATAGCTCAAGGTCGTCACTGTCCAGTAGTTGCTGCCCCTGCTGACTGAGAAACTGCTTAAAGCAAGTTAGAGCCGGAGACAGTTTCTTGGTTTTAAGATGCGCAACCTGCCATTCACTGATATAGGGCTCACCTTCTATATCCAGCGTTTTCAGATACCCGTGTTTCAGTTCTTTCACCATCGTACGGTGTGACAAGAATGAGATACCCATATCCGCTAATACTGCCTGCTTGATCACTTCATTGCTGGGAAACTCCATCGTCACTTGCAAGTCCACGCCATGTGCTGCGAAGAGTTTTTCGACTGCTGAGCGGGTGCCGGAGCCCTGCTCACGTATGACAAATGGGTATTTGGCCAGTTGGTTATAACTAATGGCACGCTGGTGAGCCAAAGGGTGAGCGGGGTGGGCTACAAAACTTTGCGGATTGTCAGCAAACACCAAAGAGGTACAGTTCAGGTGCTCTGGCACACGACCCGAAATAACCATATCTACCGCTGAACGTTCCAGCTCACGGAAAACGGTTTCTTTATTATCGATAAACAGATTGATGTGAATATCCGGGAACTCACGATTAAAAGCCGCCAACAGCTTTGGAGTGAAATATTTTGCCGTGCTGACAATCGCCAGATTAATCCGTCCCCGTTTGGCGCCAGCATGCTCCGACATTACCGATTCCAGGTCTTTCAGGGTCGCCATCACTTTAAGGCAGTAGGCATAAAAATCTTCACCCGCAGGGGTTAGCTCGATGTTTCGACCCTGAGGCTGGAACAGGGAAACCCCAAAGCTGTCCTCCAACTGCTTTAACTGCATTGAAATCGCCGGTTGAGTAACATGCACATGCTCAGCGGCCAGCGAAACCGAACTGTGCTGAGCCACTTCAATAAAGGTTTTCAGCTGTTTAAGCGTGTAATGCGGATTCATGATTGCTCTTCTCAGGTCAGAGGTTCTCTCAATTTCTTCATTAAACATAAGTAAAATCTTATGCGATAACAAGAATAAATTAATTGTTCTTATCTATCTGTATGGCTAGGCTTGCTACAACATCCTTAACAAATCTAGGGAGATGCAGATGCTTAAAGCGATAATTTTTGATGTTGACGGCACGCTCGCCGACACAGAAAAAGCGCATCTTCAGGCGTTTAATTCGGCGTTTTCAGCGTTAAACCTGCTTTGGCGCTGGAGTGAAGCACTGTATATCGAGTTGTTGGCTATTACCGGCGGCAGGGAGCGCCTGCATCATTACTGGAAAGTGTATGAGACCGCTGATTTCGAGCGGCATAATCCAGACGTTATCACTACCCGCTTGAACCTGATTCATGCCAAAAAAACGCAGTTTTATACCCGACTGATTCGAAATGAAGGAATTCCGCTCAGACCAGGCATTCGTGAGCTGATCGAAACGGCACATCAGCAGGGAATTAAACTGGCGATTGCAACCACTACCACACCCCAGAATGTGCAGGCACTGCTTGAAACAACACTTGGTCCGGAATGGCAGACATTCTTTCCGATCATAGAAGATGCATCCACCGCATCACGCAAAAAGCCTGACCCATTAGTTTATCGTCAGGCACTTGAGCGCTTGGGTGAGCACCCTGAACAGTGTATTGCGATTGAGGATTCTGAAAATGGCTTAAAAGCCGCGGCGGCTGCAGGACTGCGGGTTGTCATCACCCCCACCGCATTTACAAACCATCAAGTGTTTGATGGTGCGTTTATGCGCTATGACAACTTGCACCCGGCCAGCGAACTTCTCAACACCTGGAGGGCAAACAACAGCCCTATAATAACAAGGAATATGTCATGCCCATTACCAAGCGCAGTACGCTCACCCAGTATCTGATTGAAGAACGACGTCGCTATCCTGGAGCAGACGGGGAATTTAACTCGCTGGTTCTGGATGTGGCATTAGCCTGCAAAGCAATCTCCAATGCGGTGGCGCAAGGCGAGTTGGCGGGACTGCATGGCGATTATGTCGAAGCAACAACCGATACCAGTAGCACTAACATCCAGGGTGAAACGCAAAAAAAACTCGATGTCTTATCCAATGATTACTTTATTCGCACGAATGAGTGGAGCGGCACGCTTGCCGGCATGGCCAGCGAAGAAATGGAGCATCCCTACCAGATACCCAGTCAGTATCCACGCGGTAAGTATCTGCTGGTGTTTGATCCACTGGATGGCTCTTCCAATATCGACGTTAACGTCTCAGTCGGCAGTATTTTTTCTATTTTAAGATGCACCGGTACGCAAAATGCGGATGTTAAAGAGGCTGATTTTCTGCAGCCGGGTAGTAAACAAGTTGCCGCAGGCTATGCGCTCTATGGACCCACAACCATGTTGATTCTGACTGTGGGCAGAGGGGTGGTGGGCTTCACGCTGGACCCGGTTTTGGGTGAGTTTATGCTGACACATGAAGATATACAGATTCCAGCGGACACCCAGGAATTCGCTATTAATGCCTCGAATAGCCGCTTTTGGGAACCGCCTATTAAGCGTTATATTGCTGAGTGCCTAGCGGGTAAAACCGGCCCAAGAGAAAAAGAGTTTAATATGCGCTGGATCGCCAGTATGGTAGCTGAAGCACACCGTATATTAATCCGGGGCGGGGTGTTTATGTATCCGCGGGATACCAAGGATCCTTCCAAGCCGGGACGATTACGTTTGCTGTATGAAGCCAATCCCATCGGCTTTATTATTGAACAGGCGGGCGGTCGTGTGAGCACTGGACACGAGGCATTACTGGAAGTCACGCCCACTTCGTTACATCAACGTATCGGTGTGGTTTTTGGCTCGGCCAATGAAGTACGGCGCATCGAGTCTTATCATAAAGCACCCAGAACAGAAGTCTTCCATAGCCCTCTGTTTGGTGAGCGTGGACTATTCAGGGAATAATAAGTCAGGGGGTCATACTATGTCGGCTAAACATCCTATTATTGCTATTACCGGGTCATCCGGTGCAGGTACCAGCTCGATCACCAAAACCTTTGAAGCTATTTTCAGACGTGAGTCCGTGAATGCCGCCACAGTCGAGGGTGATAGTTTTCATCGTTATAACCGTCAGGAAATGAAAGCCATGCAGTTAGAAGCCGAGGTGCAAGGTAATCGTAATTTCAGTCACTTCGGTTTAGAAACGAATCTACTTAATGAGCTAGAAGGTCTGTTCTGTAGTTTTAGTGAAACAGGTCAAGGGCAGTATCGTAAATACCTGCATAATGAATCGGAAGCCGCCCCGTATCAACAAACTCCCGGTACGTTTACTCCCTGGGAAAGCCTGCCGGATGACACTGAATTGTTATTTTACGAAGGACTGCATGGCGCGGTTAAAACCGAAGAAATTAATATTGCACAATACCCGGATCTTCTCATAGGGGTTGTACCTGTTATCAACCTTGAATGGATCCAAAAGCTGTATCGGGATAAAAATATGCGTGGCTATTCTGCAGAAGCCGTCACCGACACCATTCTCAGACGCATGCCGGACTATGTGCACTACATCTGCTCACAGTTTTCCTACACCCATGTGAATTTTCAGCGCGTTCCCATGGTGGATACCAGTAATCCATTTATTGCCAGAGAGATCCCCACCGCTGATGAAAGTATGGTGGTCATCCGCTTTGCCAAGCCAAAAGGCATAGATTTCCCCTATTTATTAAGCATGATCAACGACTCATTCATGTCACGACCAAATACGCTGGTTATACCTGGTGGTAAACTGGATCTGGCCATGCAATTAATTTTCACTCCCTTTGTGTGGCGGATGATGGAAACCCGTAAACAAACTTTTTAACCTGCAGCCAGTTATAAGGGACGTTAATGAATAAATACGCTCTGATAGTATTCGATCTGGATGGTACCTTGCTTGATACAGCCGGTGAGGTCACAGATGCGATCAATGATACATTCAATGAAGTAGGGCTAGCGGCCATCACCCTTGAGCAAACGCGCAACTGGGTGGGCAAGGGCGCTCCTAATTTTCTGGAAAAGGCGCTGGAGTTTTGTGACGTGAAGTTACAAACGCAACAAGAATTTGATCAGCTCCTGACGATATTTTACCGCCACTATGAGAAACGCTCTGGCACCAATAGTCAGATTTTTCCGCATGTGGCTGAAGTGCTCAACGAACTGCATCAAAGCGGCTCTAAAGTAGCCCTGCTGACAAACAAATTCATGGTAGGCACGCAACTGGTGCTGAAAGCCCATCAGCTACATCATCTGTTTGATGACATACTGGCCGGTGACAGCTTCCCGCAGAAAAAACCTGACCCGGTTGGCCTCCATTTCTTAATGAATAAATACAACCTCTCTGCTGAGCAAATACTCTATATCGGTGATTCATCAACCGATGTACAAACAGCCCGTAATGCTGGTGTCGATGTTTGGGTCGTACCTTATGGCTATAATCACGGTGATGATATCAGAGAGGCCAAACCTGACCGGATTATTCAGAACTTATCCTGTCTGAGTTAACCGTTTTCAATATAAAAATAACCGAGGAAAGCCCCATGATTAAAATTGGCATTAATGGATTTGGACGCATTGGGCGTATGGTATTTCGGGCGGCTATTTCCGAGTTCCGGGATAGTGTCGAAATCGTTGCGATTAATGACTTACTTGAACCGGATTATCTCGCTTATATGCTCAAATTTGACAGTGTACAGGGCCGGTTTAAAGGTGATGTGGCTGTTAAAAATGGCCAGCTAATTGTGAACGGCAGGACCATCAGACTGACGGCAGAGCACGATCCGGAAGCACTCAACTGGGGTGCCAAAGATGTCGATGTGGTTATCGAATCTACTGGGTTGTTTCTGACAACCGAAGCCGCTTCTGCCCACCTTCGTGCTGGAGCTAAAAAAGTCATTCTTTCGGCACCCAGCCAGGATGACACACCCATGTTTGTGTATGGCGTCAATCATCTGGATTATGCGGATCAGTCCATCATTTCTAACGCCTCCTGCACCACCAATTGCCTGGCACCCTTGGCCAAGGTTCTGCATGAAAATTTCACCATAAAACGCGGTTTAATGACTACTATTCATGCTGCTACTGCGACTCAAAAAACAGTCGATGGTCCCTCTCATAAAGACTGGCGGGGAGGGCGCGGGATATTGGAAAACATTATTCCATCATCCACGGGAGCAGCGAAGGCCGTCGGCAAAGTGATTCCGGCGCTGAATGGCAAGCTCACCGGCATGGCAATGCGTGTGCCTACGTCTAATGTATCGGTTGTTGATCTGACTGTAGAGCTGGAGCAAGCGGTTAGCTATGAAACCCTGTGTGACACGATCAAGCACGCCAGTGAAAACCAACTCAAGGGTGTTCTCGGTTACACCGATGAAAAGGTCGTATCTACCGACTTCCGGGGAGAGACCTGCACCAGCGTGTTCGACGCCCTGGCCGGTATCGCACTGGATGACAACTTCGTCAAGCTGATTGCCTGGTATGACAATGAGTGGGGTTATTCCAATAAATGTCTGGAAATGGCCCGGGTGATTCAGGCTCACTAACTCTATCAAGGAGCTCTAGCATGAAAGTCGCTGCAATTAAAGAAACCTTTCCAGGTGAAACCCGGGTCGCCATGACACCCGAATCTGCTGTAGCGATTCAAAAACTGGGGCATGCCTGTCTACTGGAAGCGGGTGCCGGAGACCCGGCCGGTCTTCCTGACGCTCAATATATTGAGTCTGGTGTCAGCTTACTTCGTACGCGTCAGGCGGTATTTGAGCAGGCTGATATCATTATCAGTGTCAGGCCCGTTACCCTGGAGGATTGTGCCCACCTGCGCCCGGGGCAAACCCTGATCAGTTTTGTCTGGCCGAATGAGAATGATGCGCTGTTGAATGCCATCAGACAGCAGGGCGCGGCGCTGATTGCCATGGATATGATTCCCCGCATCTCGCGTGCCCAGAAAATGGATGCGTTGTCTTCTATGGCTAATATTGCAGGCTACCGGGCGGTGATTGAGGCGGGTCATAATTTTGGCCGTTTTTTTACCGGCCAGATAACAGCGGCAGGGAAAATACCACCGGCACAGGTGTTGGTGATCGGGGCTGGCGTAGGTGGCTTGGCAGCGATTGGCGCCTCAGTAGCACTCGGCGCTGTAGTTCGTGCCTTTGATGTGCGTGCTGAAGCAGCTGAGCAGGTTGAAAGCATGGGTGCCGGGTTTTTACGGCTGGATTTCGACGAAGCCCAGGACAGTTCTAAAACCGGTGGTTATGCCGCGCCCTCAAGCCCTGAGTTTATTGAAAAACAGATGGCGTGTTTCCGCCAGATTGCACCGGAGATCGATATAGTCATTTGTACCGCCTTGATTCCTGGCCACAAGGCTCCGCGATTGTGGCTTGAGGACATGGTCCGTGCAATGCGCCCAGGCTCGGTCATAGTCGATCTGGCAGCCGAACGTGGTGGCAATTGTGACCTGACGGTCATGAATGAAAAAATCATTACCGAAGAAGGAGTGATTGTACTGGGCTACACGGACTATCCCAGTCGCATGGCGACACAAAGCTCCATGTTGTACAGCAATAACCTGCGTCATCTATTGACCGATCTGACACCCGCCAGAGATGGTGTGCTGGTGCATAATATGGACGATGATGTGATTCGCAGCGCCACCGTTGTGAATCAGGGTGAAATCACCTTCCCGCCACCACCGTTGAAAAGGGCCGCCATCGCACCGGCCAAAAAAGCGCGTGTCAAAAAACAGCCTGAAAATCCTACTATGGATCTGGCATCAAAAAACCGGCTGCAGTTAAAGCTACTTGGTGTGGGTGGCGCGTTAATGCTGCTGTTGGGTCAGGTCGCACCCGTGAGTTTTATGCAGCACTTAATCGTGTTTGCTCTGGCCTGTTTTGTTGGTTTTCAGGTGATCTGGAGTGTTAATCATGCTCTGCATACCCCACTCATGGCAGTCACCAATGCCATTAGCGGCATCATTGTACTCGGCGCTATTTTGCAGATTGGATCAGGTAACTGGCTGGTTGTAACCCTTGCTGCAATATCCGTACTGATTGCCACCATCAATATAGTCGGTGGCTTTATGGTTACCCGCCGCATGCTGGCAATGTTCCAGAAGTCCTGAAGGGGAGAGTGCTATGTTAGGTCAGGGATTTGTTTCAGCCGCCGTGGTGGCTGCCAGTGTGTTGTTCGTTCTGTCACTCGGCGGTTTAAGTAACCAGGAGAAGGCCAAGCGGGCGGTCTGGTACGGTATTTTCGGCATGCTGTTTGCCGTGTTTTTCACCGCCGCAGGACCGGGAATCGGTCACTACTGGATTATGCTGCCCATGATGGTCATTGGTGCCGTTATCGGTGTCAAACTGGCTCGCAGCGTCGTCATGACTCAAATGCCTCAACTCATAGCAGCGTTACACAGTTTTGTGGGTCTTGCGGCTGTTTTTGTTGGGCTTAATGCTGAAATGGAACGGGCCAGCGTGATGGCTGCCCGACATGCACAGGAATCAATGGCACAGTTTTCAGCCTTTGCCGCGCTGGTGGCCACCAAAACACCTGACGAGCTGTTATTTCTGCAGATCGAAGTGGTGCTGGGCGTCTTTATTGGCGCTGTCACCTTTACCGGATCCATCATTGCCTATGGCAAACTTGCGGGCAAAGTAGACGGAAAAGCCAGGCAGCTTCCCGGTGGGCATAGGCTGAATGCGGCCGCACTGGTGGCGTCACTGGTATTCGCCATCATGTATCTTCAGGGTGCTGGAATCTGGACCTTGCTATTGATTGCGCTGCTGGCGTTCTTTATCGGCTATCACCTGATCATGGGGATAGGCGGTGCCGATATGCCCGTGGTGGTGTCGATGCTAAACAGCTATTCCGGCTGGGCCGCCGCTGCCATAGGTTTTACTCTATCCAATGACTTGTTGATAGTGACGGGTGCGCTGGTGGGGTCGTCAGGTGCCATCCTCAGTTACATGATGTGTAAGGCGATGAACCGTAAGTTTATCAATGTGATACTGGGCGGTTTTGGTGCTAAACCTCAAACAGTTACACACATCGAGGGCGAACAGCTTGCCATAGATGCGGCGGGCGTGGCCGCGGCCCTGAATGCTGCCGACAGTGTCATCCTGGTACCTGGCTATGGTATGGCGGTGGCTCAAGCCCAGACATCCGTATCAGAATTAACCCGTAAACTGCGTGCCCAGGGTAAACAGGTGCGCTTTGCCATTCATCCGGTCGCCGGACGTTTACCTGGTCATATGAACGTACTGCTGGCCGAAGCCAAGGTGCCCTATGATCTGGTACTGGAAATGGATGAAATCAATGCCTATTTTCCAAACACCGATGTCGTGATTGTTATCGGCTCCAATGACATTGTCAATCCATCAGCCGAGGATGATCCGGACAGCCCCATTGCCGGCATGCCGGTGCTGGAAGTCTGGCATGCCAAACAGGTGTTTGTGTCTAAACGAGGGCAGGGTACTGGCTATTCTGGTATCGAAAACCCACTGTTTTATAAAGAAAATACCCGAATGTTGTATGGCGATGCGAAAAGCTCAATCGAGCAATTAATCCCGCTGCTGAAAGGCTAAACCTCTCGGCGATACAAGGAGAATAATAATGACAACCCGAACGCTGCGTGCCAATGCCTTGAGAATGCTGGCGGTTGATGCTGTTCAAAAAGCCAAATCAGGACATCCGGGTGCCCCCATGGGGATGGCCGATATCGCCGAAGTATTATGGAATGACTACCTGCGTCACAACCCTGAAAATCCCTACTGGCCAGATCGCGACCGTTTTGTGATGTCCAATGGCCATGGCTCCATGTTGGTTTATGGCTTACTGCACCTGAGTGGCTACGATCTTCCAATCGATGAGTTGATGAATTTCCGCCAATTACACAGTAAAACCCCAGGACACCCTGAATACGGTTATACACCCGGCGTAGAAACCACCACCGGTCCCTTGGGGCAAGGCTTAGCCAATGCGGTAGGTATGGCGCTGGCTGAAAAAATACTGGGCACTCATTTCAATCAACCTGAACATAGCATTATCGATCATTTTACCTACACCTTTCTCGGTGATGGCTGCATGATGGAGGGTGTTTCACATGAGGTTGCCTCGCTGGCCGGTACGCTTAAGCTGGGTAAACTGATTGCATTTTATGACGACAACGGCATCTCGATTGATGGTGAGGTAGAAGGCTGGTTCCGTGATGATACCGCGCAGCGCTTCAAAGCCTATGACTGGCAGGTCATCGGGCCGATAGATGGCCATGACCCGGAACAGATCCACCAGTCAATTGAGGCCGCACGCCTGCATACCGAGCAGCCCAGTCTGATTATCTGCAAAACGATTATCGGCTTTGGCTCGCCAAATAAATCCGGTAAAGAAGAATGTCACGGCGCACCGCTAGGCGATGAAGAAGTCGCATTAACACGCGAAAGCCTGGATTGGCCGTATGCTCCTTTCGAGATACCTGACGAGATCAGCCGTGCCTGGAATGCGCGCCAAAAAGGGCGCCAGGCCGAGATGGAATGGAAACGAAAACTGACTCGATACAGCGCAAAGTATCCTGAATTAGCCGTTGAATTTAAACGAAGAAATCTGGGTGAGCTGCCTGAAAGCTTTGCTAAAAAAGCCGATGAGTATATACGCCAGCAGCAGAGCAATGGTGACTCGATCGCATCACGTAAAGCTAGTCAGGACTTCCTCAATGCCATGGCGCCGCTGGTACCGGAACTTTTGGGTGGCTCTGCCGATCTGGCCCCCTCAAACCTGACCTTTTGGCAAGAGGCCAAAGCGCTAACCCCGGATGATGCGCAAGGTAACTATGTGCACTATGGCGTTAGAGAGTTTGGCATGACAGCCATCATTAATGGCATCAGCCTGCATGGCGGCTTTATAGCTTATGGTGCCACATTTTTGATTTTTATGGAGTATGCACGCAATGCCATGCGCATGGCGGCGCTAATGAAACTGCGTAATATTCAGGTGTATACCCATGATTCCATTGGCCTGGGTGAAGATGGGCCGACACACCAACCCATAGAACAACTGACCTCACTCAGAACAACACCCAATATGAGTGTCTGGCGTCCGGCGGATGCGGTCGAAACAGCCGTGGCTTGGAAAATGGCACTCGAGCGTACACATGGACCCACAGCGCTGATTCTGTCCCGACAAACCCTGGCACATCAGCCCCGAACGGATGATCAGCTAAGCCAGATCGCCTATGGTGGTTATGTTCTATATAAAAGCCAGGCCGCTGCAGAGCTGTTAATCATTGCAACGGGATCTGAACTGGACTTGGCGATGCAAGCCGCTAAATTACTGGAACAGCAGGGCAGCGCCGTACAGGTTGTCAGCCTGCCTTGCCCGGACCTGTTTGAACTACAACCCAGGCACTACCGTGATTCAGTTATGCCACCTCATATCAGCAAACGTCTGGCTATAGAGGCATCGCACAAAGACTGGTGGTATAAGTATGTAGGATTACAGGGGCAGGTCATCGGTATGGATCGCTTCGGTGAATCCGCACCAGCCGATCAGCTGTTTGCCATGTTTGGTTTTACCCTTGAAAAAGTCATGGCGGCAGCAGAGAAACTACTGGCGTCGTAACGCATACGACATCAACCGATGCTAGCCTTGGTTTAGATAGAAATACATCAGTATATTCAACTAACTGGATGAATAATCGAATGAAAAGACGCACCAAGATAATCGCCACCCTGGGCCCGGCAACCGATACACCTGGCGAGCTGGAACGCATGATTAAAGCTGGCGTCGATGTGGTGCGCATCAATATGTCACACGGCGATCCGGAAGATCATCAGCGCCGCGCTGCACAAACACGCCAGGCCGCAGAACAAGCGGGACGTGAAGTTGCCATACTGGTTGATCTTCAGGGGCCAAAAATTCGCATAGGCCGGTTTAAAGAGGGATCAGTACAACTGCAAGTGGGCGATACCTTCACACTGGATAATCAGCTTGATCTCAATGCCGGTAACGCATCAGAAGTGGGATTAACCTACAAAACCCTGCCTGGTGAAGTCACGGCAGGTGATACGCTATTGCTCGATGATGGACGCATCGTGTTAGTGGTCGACGCTGTATCAGGCCCCAAGGTAATCTGTCAGGTTAGCGTCGGTGGAACCCTGTCTAACAACAAAGGAATCAACCTGTTAGGGGGTGGTTTATCAGCTGATGCACTCACTGATAAGGACAAGCAGGATATCCTGTTGGCAGCCACCATGCAGGCTGATTACCTGGCAATATCCTTCCCGCGTAGCGCTGAAGATATTCAATTGTGCCGCAAACTGGCTGAAGCCGCCGGTTTACACGCCGCGATCGTATCCAAAATTGAACGTGCAGAAGCCGTGAGTGATGATCAAACCCTGGACGCCATTATCCAGGCCTCTGATGTCGTCATGATCGCGCGTGGCGATCTGGGGGTCGAAGTAGGGGATGCGAGGCTTCCTGAACTGCAGAAAAAAATCATTAAACGTGCACGTCAATTAAACCGAGTATCCATCACCGCAACCCAAATGATGGAAACCATGATTGATAACCCGATACCCACACGTGCGGAAGTATTTGATGTTGCCAACGCCGTTATGGATGGCACCGATGCGGTGATGTTATCAGGAGAAACCGCCACAGGGCGTTTTCCGGAAAAGGTTATCGAAGCCATGGCACGTATATGCCAGGAAGCCGAGAAATCACGCACGACACGTGAATCCATGCACCGTATCGATGAAACCTTTGTAGCTGTTGATGAAACCATCGCTATGGCCAGCATGTATGCAGCCAATCATTTTGATATCAAAGGTATTGCTTGCCTGACCGAATCAGGTAACACGCCGCTGTTAATGTCGCGTATCAGCTCAGCTATTCCTATTTTTGCCTTAACGGCACACAAAAACACCTGCAGAAAGGTGTGTATCTACCGAGGTGTCTATCCGTCATACATCAGTTACACAGGTTTGACGGACGAAGATATTCGCATAGAAATGATTGCTCAGCTAACCCAGCAAGGGCTTGCTGCATCCGGCGATAAAGTATTACTCACACGCGGCATCAATCTGGGCAAACTGGGCGGCACCAGTCGGCTGGAAATCGTTACAATTCCTTGAAAACCTGAAGGTACCCAAGCGAAGTTAGTAGGCTTTAACTTCGTTTGAGCGCCTTATATGACGCATTATATAACTTCGTATAATGTATATTATGTTAAATAGACTATTGATAGAGATGATACAGAACGGTCCCTGGTTGCTTCAGGCCTGCCCTGAGCTATTTAACGTAATTAGAGTTATGGGTACGGCTATTTTCGTGCGGAGAGCGTCGAAGAATTTAGTTTTGCGGGTAATCCTGCTGCTGCGTGAACTCTCCTGCGTGTGTAATTTCCGACAGGACTGAATTAATTCAATCCTGTCGGAAATTACACACGTATGATCACTCATATTCTTCTGTTTTCACACAATTCCGGCCCGCTTTTTTGGCAGCATAAAGCGCCTTATCGGCGCGTTGTAGCAGACTATCCAGATCATCATTGGGCTGATAAAGGGCACAGCCAAAACTACAGGTGATCTGAAAGGTTTGCTCGTCATGGGTGATCGTACTGGCTTCGATGTTCTTTCTGATGCGCTCAGCGACTAAGATCAGGGTTTTCAAGTCAGTACAGGGAGTGATAATGGCAAACTCCTCACCACCCATACGGGCGGCAAAATCATTTGACCGTAGGCTTTCAGAAATAGCCTGGGCTATGGTTCGTAACGCCTCATCACCGCCTGCATGCCCGTAACGGTCGTTCACGCTTTTGAAAAAATCAGCATCCAGTTGAATCATGCCGCAAGGAGTATTAGCCTGCTTTGACTGCGCAATAATCTGCTGCCCGCTACGGATAAAAGATCGTCTGTTTGCGATATTCGTCAGGGCATCGGTGCGAGCTTCTTTTTCTGCACGCTGCTTCTCTGCTACCAGTTGCCGTGTTTTCTCTTCAACCTGTTGTTCCAGCTCTGCCGCATGGTTTTTTACCAGTAACAAATAATCCTGCTCTGTTTTTTCATTAGCTCTTTGTATCTGCCGAGCCTGTAAGGTCAGCGTTATAAACAGCAGCATTGTTTCAATAATGGCTGCGATAATCGGGATATGCAGCGCGGTAATATCCTGCACCAGGAAGCCATTATCCCGAAACGGATAGCTGGAAACCGCATAGGTATACAACAACCATGCACCACTAAAAATAAGCGCCAGCGGGTTACCCTGTCGCCACCTTAATAGTCCGGCAAAAATCAGCAACGGGAAGCCCAGCATACTGATTTTCAAAAAGTCGATGCTCAGACTGTGCATCCCAAGATAAAACAGTGGGATTTGCGAGAACCCCACCAGAACATTCAGCCTTAACAGAATATCGAGTTTTGGCAGGTACTTTCTGGTGTGCAAAAACGCCCGTCCAAACATCATGGCAAACGCGACCATCAAGCCAGAATAGATCCAGAAATACTGTATCAAACTCGTGCTGGTCGTAAGGTTGGGAATCAGGCCGGAGGTTTTCCCCCACACCAGAATAGAGAAGAAAACATAACCGCTGTAATACAGGAAACTTGAACGACGCAGACTGATAAACAGAATGAAAGACAGCAGCATGATAATCAGGAGTATACCAAACGCCGCGCCATAGAAGACAAGCTCAAGGGTCTTTGTGGTTTCAAGCTCTCCTGGGCTCCATATCAGAAAATCCACATAAACCGCCTGACCGGTTTTATCAGCGGTTTTAGCGAAATATTGCCGGGTTTCACCAGGCTGTAAGGTTGTTTTAAAAACCGGTCGCAGCTGATTAACCGGCCGCCTGGCCCCCGCCTCCCGGATCGAAGAAAAATCTTCATCAAACCCAGCTGGAGACGATATATCCCGCTGGAAAAGCCAAATATCTTCGGGGATATGGTTGAGATATTCCAGATACAGGGTCTGTTCTTCATCGGTGGAGTTATGCAGCTTAAACGCCATCCAAATCGAACTGGTGGGGTAACCAATACCGGAATAGCCGGATGCAACAACCTTAAAGCGCCCCTCTTCTTCCAATGCGGCGGCTTCATCCACGGTTAGCCGGTATTCGGGATCTTCAAAATAAGATATTTGCGGGAAAACAGAAACCCCGCTTTCCGAGCCGGTAATACTGACCGCATCTGGCTTAGCCGCCGATGTCAGGGATACCGAGAGAGCGCAGATAAATAATCCAAAAATTAAACATAATCGCATTATTGTCACGATACGCCGCGCCTCTGTACTGGTGGTCATCTGGTCAGGTTAAGTTTCGTGATTACATTGTACCCCAATGGTTTGGACAGTTTTAAACACTTTCACTGCTCATGTTGAGAACGGTCGCTAATACGCCTTGGTTTACGTGCTCTCGCTGTCTTATCGATTTGATTCGAGCGGCTGTCATCTCTTCATTTTTTGCGCTCATGCTAATGGTCAATTTTACGTATCGTTAATTGATCGATAGTACCGTTATCATTAAAACGCTTAGCCATTGCGTGCATTTTTCCTAAACGTTCATCAACCATTTTCAACCTCTCTCAGCAAACCATCTGTGTTGTTTCTGATCTGGTGCATGACCTTCTCGTTCTCCCCTACTTTGTCAGCTTTGCCCTATTTTCGAGGGACCTTGCTTGTCAGAAATTTGTTCATTTAATCGAAGAAAATAGTTATCAATTCCTTTTGATTAACCTTGCCGCTGAATTCAATCTGTCGCCACCCAAAGCCCTTCAATCTTGTTCGACTCAGTTTATCCGACGGCTTGTACCACCAGGGCATCGGCCAGATTCAGCTGGGTTTGCTGGGCTTGTTGCAGGCTGGCTTTTAGCTGGTCGCAGAGGGACATGAGTTGGTCGACTTTGGCGACGATGCGGTGTTGTTCATTTAGTGGAGGTACAGCCAGTGGCATATTCCAAAGTTTCTCAGATACTAGTTTACAAGTTCCATGTGATGAACGATCAACCATGCCAACAACGTCTGATTTCATCCCTTTCATCAGTTGAAGCAGGTAATCCGGGTGAAAACCCTTGAACACGACAGCCTTCATATCTTGATTAATCGTGACTGGAGCCACGGTAATAGCTGCAGGGAAAGAATGTGCCAAAATCATTCCTCGTACAACAATTAGCAGACTATTCTCAGGTATCAATTTCACAGATGTTTCTTCAATCGCCTTTTCTGAAACCGATATTTGCGTATTTGAAATAAAGTCTTTTTTCATATCTTTAGGTGATACCCACGGAATATCGCCGTTCCAATAGTCCGGATTACTCTTCGATGGAGTTCCTCCTCCCACAATTTCTCCTATACTGCCAAACCGACAGCAAGCCCATCCCTCCGGCAGTGCAAACGGTTTCTCATCTTCACCAATTGGCGGCAGTGGCTTCTGTTTTTTGATCTTCTTCTCTTTAACCATCTGCGCTTTTTCGGCGGCGATTTTTTCCAGCAGTACTGCGGCGGGTTCGTCGTTGGGGTTCTGGGGGACGAGTTTGCCCATCACAGCCAGTTGCAGGATGGTTTGTTTGAGCTGATCGATGCTGTGGTCGGTGGTGAACAGGGTGTCGAAATGGTCGGCGAGACGGTTCCAGTTTTGTTCCAGCTCGGCGGCATCGGCGCTGTTGGTCAGGGTCGTTAACAGGGTTTCGACCAGTGTGGCGTGGGCATCGATGCTCGCTTCGGTTTGCTGTTCCAACTGGTCGCACAGGGTCATCAGCTCATCGACTTTGGCGACGATGCGGCGCTGCTCAAACTCCGCAGGAAGTGGGATAAGAAGATTTACGAATTTTGATGCAGATATTCCACCGATGATTCCAGTCATCGCGCTCGAGAACTGCTCAAAAAATGATGGTGTGAGGTAAACCGCAAGAATATAACGAGGTGATACTACAGAGTATAACTCGTTCGCAAACAGCTTATTTCCAAAGCAAATATCATTCTCTGTTATGCCACATTTTTTGCCAGCACTACCTCCTTCTGCGCACATTAATACGGAGTTCTTGTGGGCGATTTTGAATTTTGGCTCGCCGATTGGAATTCTAGTCCCATTATTGTAATTGAGGCTTTCAAATCCATACCCAACATCCTTGGTTGCTATGAATGGTATACCATCAACATTTGTGTACTTTTGTTCTTTTACACGTGCGTTAACGCTGTTGCCATTAAAAACATTACCTATTTCACCTAAACGGGTCCATCTCCAGTTGAACGGTAATTCATATGGCACTTCATCATCAGTTATTACTGGAAGCGGTTTTGTTTTCTTAACTTTCTTTTCTTTAACCAACTGCGTTCTTTCAGCCGCAATCCGCTCCAGTAACACCGATGCCGGTTCATCATTAGGGTCTTGTGGCACCAACTGCCCACGCACTGCCAACTCCAGAATCAGCTCCCGCAGCTTCTTAATGCCATAGAGATCGAGCTTCTTACTGCTGCCCCGCCCCGCCGACGAGCGTGTTTTAATTGCAGAGGTCCAGATGTCGATATTATCGGTAATTAGTTCAGCCGGATTATCGGATGCCGTAAATTGTGACTTCAATCTCTCCATCACAGGGCTCCCTTACTCAGGGCTTCAGACAGAATGCTCTTGAGCTGGTTACGCAACTCGCCGATCTGTTGTTGCTGGTTGGCAAAGTCGATCAGCAGCTGATCAGGGTCATGGCTAATCTGTTCGCCGACATGGGGGTTCTTGATATCCAGGTTAAAGTTGCGGGCGATGACCTCGTCGATACTCACCTTCCACGCCTGTTCGTTTTCTACCCGGGCAGCAAAACCATCGGCTTCATCGCCCCACCAGTCGATCTCGGCCTGAAACTCTTCAAAGCGCATCGGTTTGGTTTTGTTGTAGTTTTTCACGCCCTCGGGATAGGGGTGCTCATAGAACCAGATATCCTGGGTGGGCTGGCCCTTGGTAAAGAACAGAATATTGGTCTTGATGCCGGTATAGGGGTTAAACACACCGTTGGGCAGACGGACGATGGTATGCAGGTTGCATTCTTCGGTCAGCATTTTTTTGATCTTGGTTTTGACGCCTTCGCCAAACAGCGTGCCGTCGGGCAGCACCACCGCCGCGCGTCCGCCTTTGCCATTATTAGCATCCGCCAGCACCTCGATAATTAACTGTAGAAACAGATCAGCGGTTTCGCGGGTTTGCAGCTCGGCGGGAAAGTTCTTCTCGATGCCGTCTTCTTCGGTGCCCCCAAAAGGTGGGTTGGTGACGATGACATCGATAGCTTCATCCCAGCTGGAGAGCGGTTTATTGAGCGTATTACCGTGTCTCACCTGCACCGGCACCTCGATGCCGTGTAGCAACATGTTGGTGGTACAGAGCAAGTGCGGTAGCTGTTTCTTTTCGACACCGTGAATCTGCTGCTGCAGGATTTGGTGGTCGGCAGCAGTTTTTACGTAGTTGGCTTTAATATGATCGAAGGCGCAGGCTAGAAAGCCGCCGGTTCCGCAGGCCGGGTCCATAATACTCTCGCCCAGTTTCGGGTCGATGCGGTTGACCATAAAGCGGGTAACGGCTCGTGGAGTATAGAATTCACCGGCGTTACCGGCGCTCTGCAGATCACGCAGGATCTGTTCATAGATATCGCCGAACATATGTCGTTCGTTGGAATCGGTGAAATCGATCTCGTTAAGCTTATTAATCACCTGGCGTAGCAGCGTGCCGTTTTTCATGTAGTTGAAGGCATCGCTGAATGCTTCTTTAACCACAAAGCCACGCGGGTTGAGATCGACCGGTGCGGTCAGGTTTTTCAGATCACCGAACAGTTCATCATTGACGAAGTCGAGCAGTTCATCGCCGGTGATACCCTGATTGTCTGCGGCCCAGCTGCGCCACAGATATTTTTCCGGAATGGGTGCGCGGTAGTTATCCAGCTCCATCTCCAGTTCTTCTTCCTGGGCGTCAAACACTTTCAGAAACAACAGCCATGAGAGTTGCCCCAAACGCTGGGCATCGCCATCGACGCCGGCATCTTTACGCATAATGTCTTGAATAGATTTAATAACAGAACTGATCGACATAGTTTTCTCTTAGATAATCATAAGCCCCGCACAGCCTGATGGCTGCCGCGCAGGGATAAAAATAGGTAACAGTATTAAGCGGTTTGAGGCTCGGTGCTGTAGATCTCCGCCTCTAATTCGCTCACGGCATCGAGGTAGGCTTGTTTGCCACCAAAGCCTTTCTTAACGATCTCGACAGGCCGTCCCATCTGATCGAAGGGCTTCACTTTAAGGACATGGATGTTTTCTATCTCCTGCACACCTTCATCGGCGTATTTATCCAGCAGGGTACTAAGTACCGTCTGTGCCGTTTCACTGTATTTAGTGAAATAGTTACGCTTCTTAACGTTGTCGGCCCGCTCTTGGCGAGTCAGCGGTGGCTGATCATAAACCACATGGCAGATCAGGTCGAATGGATCGAGATCTTTGCCGACCTCCTGCGTCAGCACTTCCCAGAGAATGCCCTCACCTTCCAACTCGTCGATGATCACCTGTTTACGCTCAGCTTCATTCCAGCGTTTAGTAAACTCATCAAGTGAGGTGAAGTGCTTGGCCATCGCTTTACGGGTGTAGTCTTTGAATGACTCGGTCACCAGTTTGCCGTCGGTATCGTAATACTGCACCCGTTCGGCAAGGGTTTTTACCTTGACCCCATTGACGTAGAACTTTGTCACCCTGGACCCGTTATCATCCCACTCGCTATCGTTGCCACTGTTATCATAGGTAGACGAGTCATAAACACCGGGTAGCTCAGCTGCACCCTCAACGTCATCAACGGTATTATCTGAATGCTCGGGGTCTATTCCGTTAATGATGTCATCCAGTTCATCACTTCCCTCGATGATGTCACCCGGTTTGGCGGTCATTATCCGTTCGGGGATACCATCAAAACGTTCATCAGCAAACAACTCGGTGGCTTTCTTGAAGTCGAGAATGGTAAACCAGAGTTTGTTATAGCGATCATCGATACGGGTGCCGCGTCCGATGATCTGCTTGAATTTGGTCATCGACTGAATAGTTTGATCAAGCACCACGAGTTTGCAGGTTTTGGCGTCTACGCCGGTGCTCATCAGTTCTGAGGTGGTGGCAATGACCGGATAGGGCTTTTTGGGGTTAATGAAGTTATCCAACTGCGCTTTACCTATCTCATCATCGCCGGTGATCTTCATAACATACTTTTCATTTTTGGCGACCTGCTCTGAGTTCAGATTCACCAGCGCACGGCGCATACGTTCAGCATGGTCGATGTCATTGCAGAAAACGATGGTTTTGGCCATCGAGTCAGTGCGCTGAAGATAACTGGTGATAGTCTGCGCTACCAGTTCGGTGCGTTCATCAATGACCAAAGTACGATCAAAATCTTTCTGATTGTAGATGCGGTCTTGTAGTGTCTCACCTTTTTTATCCAGCTGTCCTTTGGTTGGACGCCAGCCTTGCAGGTCGATATCAATATCCACCCGCACCACTTTGTAAGGGGCCAGAAAACCGTCTTCAATGCCCTGTTTAAGGGAATAGCTGTACACCGGATCGCCAAAGTAATCGGTGTTAGACACCTCTTCGGTTTCTTTCGGCGTGGCGGTGAGTCCAACCTGAGTCGCACTGCTGAAGTATTCCAGAATCTCACGCCAAGCACTGTCATCAGCCGCACTGCCACGATGGCACTCGTCGATGATGATCAGATCAAAGAAGTCAGGATCGACCTGCTTGTAGGCTTTCTGCGATTCTTCTGGCCCGGTGAGCGCCTGATACAGAGCGAGATGAATTTCATAGGCCGGATCTACGCTGCGACCGGTGATTTTGGTCATCGCCTGCCCGAAAGGCTGGAAATCATTGATGCGGGTCTGATCGACCAGAATATTACGATCCGCCAGAAACAGGATGCGTTTCTTGTGACGTGCTTTCCACAAGCGCCAGATGATCTGAAATGCGGTGTAGGTTTTACCGGTGCCGGTGGCCATCACCAGCAACACGCGGTTTTGCCCCAGGGATATCGCTTCCAGAGTTTTATTAACCGCTTGTAGCTGGTAATAACGGGGCGACTTGCCGCTGCCGTCGTCGTGATAATCCTGGGTAATAATAGGTAGTTGGGCTTCGGTGAACCCCCGCCAGGCGCAAAATTTCTGCCAGAGTTGAACGGGCGTGGGGAAATCGGACAGGCTGATCTCGGTTTCCAGTGCATCGGGATTGGTTTTGTCGTGAAAGACAAAGCCATCACCGTTGGTCGCAAACACAAAGGGCACTTCCAGCAGACCGGCATAATCCAAGCCTTGCTGCATCCCCTTACCGATCTCATGTTTGTTAGCTTTGGCTTCGATCACCGCCAGTGGCATACCGGGTTTGTGGTAAAGAACGATATCGGCAGATTTAACCTTCTTACGTGCAGCGGCCTGACCACGCACAACCACCTTACCGTCGCGCAGCTTTACTTCCTGGCGAATCTGACTCATATCGTCCCAGCCTGCATCTATGACCGCCGGAAGGATGAACTTGCTGATGATATCGGTTTCGGTAAGTTTAGCTTTGTTAATACCTGCCATGCCCTTGGCTTCCGTGCTTGTTTATAAGCTTTGATTCTCGCATAGAACTGTTTTGATTAAAAAGCGTTTAAAGACTTTCTTAACATACAGCGGCGGTTCTACCTTGCCGTCTAGGGCGGCTTGTACTAGTGCTCCTAAAAAGCTCGCGAAAGGTTCTATGTTTTGATTTGTGCTGGCTTCTTCGAGTGCGGACTGAATTTATTGCTGTTCTAGTGGCATGATTGTTTTGGTACTAACATGCTCTCTGTGTGAAGCACGATAGGTTGTTCTGATGATGGATATAAACAGACCTCTAGTACGCTGGTGAGCGGACACCTTGTGCACTAGAGGTCTGTTTATATATGAAGGCTGTTTACTGCTGCTGACTTATTGGCTCATTGTGTAATTTATCATCGGTATCTTCACATTCCCCAACTGAATCCTTGATCACTTCGCTTGCCATTGCGGTTTCCTGTTCAGTCCGGGTTTCAACTACCAGGGCGACATGACCGTTTGCGATTGCATCTCCGATCAGGTCTGAAAGCGTGCCTTCTTTTTTCTTTCCGGAGTCCTCTGCTGTTCCGACTGCAGTTCCGAGCAAACCACCCAGGCTTGCACCCCAGCCGATCAGCACCAGTGGTGCAACCACAGGACTGGCGACGAACAGGGTCACGCTGGTCGCTGCCAGTGCCACACTACCAAGGGCGCCGGCACCTGTGCCAACAGCGGTGCCCACTGCACCATCGACCAATATGTTTTTGAGCGTACGGTCACTCTTCCCTTCTGGTGCGGGTGAAGGTGAATTGGAGTCAGCTGAATAGATATGCATTTGTTCACGTGACAAGCCTTTATCGACCAGTTTTAAAACGGCGTTTTCAGCATTAACCTGTTGCGGAAAAAATCCAGTTACGTGATGACGATAGTCACTCATGGTGTTTCTCCTGAAAAAGATGTTTGCAAGATATATAAAGCTCAAATTAGGCTAATCTAATGGAGCTTACATGTCTGTGCGCTGGAACACGGAAAAATTACTCAGCTTTTTAAAGCCTTGCTATAGTCCATGCCAGTGCCAAAGCCACCCATAGTGGCTTTGGCAACAGCGTTATTCTGGAATCAGGCTGATTGTTTTTTTGCTATTTCAGCAACGTGAGCACCCTGGAAGCGGGCAATTTTTATTTCGTTTTCTGAGGGTTGACGACTACCATTACCGCCAGCAAGTGTGCTTGCGCCATAAGGCGTGCCGCCGGTGATTTCATTCATGTTCGTAAGCTCCTCGCAAGAATAGGGTACGCCCACGATAATCATGCCATGATGCAGTAATGTGGTGTGAAACGATGTGATGGTGGTCTCCTGGCCCCCATGTTGAGTACCGGTAGAGGTAAATACGCTTCCCACCTTCCCTATCAATTTCCCTCCGGCCCACAGGCCGCCGGTCTGATCAAGGAAGTTGCGCATCTGTGCACACATATTGCCAAAGCGTGTCGGCGTACCGAATATAATGGCATCGTAATCAGCCAATTCGCTTGTTGTTGCAAATGGCGCCATTTGATCAAGCTTGGCCCCTGCCTTTTCGGCCATTTCTTCTGTCATGATTTCAGGAACACGTTTGATGGTAACCTCAGTGTCATTGACGCTACGTGCACCCTCAGCCACTTCATTCGCTAACGTTTCAATATGACCATACATACTGTAATAAAGAACGAGTACTTTTATCATGCTGCGTCTCCTTAATATTGAGGATCGTATAGTCAGCCTAGCACTCAATGCAGCGGTGGGTAAAATTCAGCCGTTTACCACAATGATACTTAGTGCGACAGCATAAACCGTCAGGATCAAGGCACTTTCAAAGCCTATTCGACCGATGCCATAGGTCTCGCGGCGCACCAAACCCAACAATAGGATGGCAGTCATCAGAATGCTGACCAGCCCCCAGGTCATCTGAACCGGAGCCATATCATGGTAGATAGAGCCGTGAGGATAGCCCAGATCAGCAGCAGCCACGACCAGCATATTAAAACAATTGGTGCCGAAGATATTGCTCACGGCCAGGGTCAGTGCACCTAAGCGTATCGCGGCGATTGTGGTCACCAGTTCGGGGGTGGATGTGGCGAGAGCCGTCAGCAGACCACCGACCAGCGTGTCGGAAAGCCCGGTTTCGTCAGCGATACCCTTGGCGGCTTCCATTAAAATCCAGCCAGCGATACCCGTCAGAACAGCCAGAACAATGAAACTAATCCAGGCCTTTACAAGACTACCGTGAAGTTGAGGTGAAGGTTTATCCGGTACGGTCTCGCTAGTCAGACGTGGAAACCACATAGGCTTGGCCTCTGTACGTAAAACCAGATGAAGCCCGAACAGATAGGCGACCACGATCACGGGTGTAACCGGATGTACGCCCCACTCCGCTATTGTTGGCGAGACGATAGCAAGTAGCGGCAACGTCAGTAACACGATCAGTAACCCTGCCAGCATCAGATTAACAGAGGACGCAGCGGCATGTTCGAGGTTGGCTTTGCGATAGACTATATCTGCGATCCCCAGAAAAACCAGGTTTACCGCCATGCTACCCATGACGTTACTCATCGCCAGGTCGGGCCGATTATCCATTGCTGCACTCAGGGTCGCGGCGAAATCCGGTAGCGAAGTTACTCCCGCCAGCAGCAACACGCCGAACAATGCCTCACCCATGCCTGTGCGATCAGCCAACTCATCGGCCAACCGTGCCAATCGGCTACCGGCGGTTATGATGCCCAGAGCTGCTATGCCAAAGGCGATGATACTGAAGATCAGGGATGAATACACGCGGAGCCCTCTGGCTGTATGGATTGTCTATTAACGGCACACAGCCAATGATCAGGCGCCGAACTTAAAGACACTGAATCACATTGTTGAAAATAACAGAACTGTTTAATGGCATCCACAAATGCTGAAATAACGGAATCGTCATCAAAGCTGTACTGCTCTAAATGCAGTGATTTAATCTCTAAATGGCTGGTTTTTCGATGCGCTTTACAATCCATCCGCCCAATAAACTCATCACGGTAAAGCAGCGGTAGACTGAAGTAGCCATACTGACGTTTGGCTTCGGGTACATAGCACTCCAATTGATAGTCGTATTGAAACAGTGCTCTGAGCCGCTCCCGCTGAATAACGCTGTTATCGAAGGGAGACAGAATCAATAGGCGGTTGCTCAGCCGGGGGCGTGAGCGCTCGAGCGCCCCCGTTTCCAATATGAATACCTCCCCACTACCCACCTTTACTCTTTCCAGATCGCCCTGCGACAGCCTTTCGTCTACCAAACCTTTTACAGCTTGACGTAATCCAGCGTTGCGACGTTGGTAGGTCAGCCCTTTGAGTGAAACAAGCCCATGACAGCGTAATTGTTGGTCGACAATATGCGTCGCAAACGCTTCCATACTGGGCATTTGTGTATTGACGTGGGCTGGAAGCACCCGCTCGGTCAGGTCATAGGTTTTTTGGAAACCTTCTCGGTCGCTGACCATGAGGTCGCCCTGCATATACAACTGCTCAAGTGCTTTTTTGGCGGGCTTCCAGTCCCACCAGCCTGCACGCTGCGTGGTCGAGGTTTCCAGATCCCGGGATCGTAGCGGGCCATCTGATTCAATGCGAGCCAAAAGTTCGGTCATAAGTTTCTGGTCAGGGTGTCTGAACCAGTGGGTCTGGCCATTTTTGATGGCGTGTTTGTAGGGTAAGGAATAACGAAAATCAGCGATGGGTAAAAAAGCAGCCGCATGTGCCCAATACTCAAAAATATCGCCATCACGCAGCATCTGGTTTGTCATACCCAACTCGAAACCAGGCACACGGCTATGCAAAACATGATGGTGCGCTCGCTGGACGACCGATATTGTATCGACCTGTACATAGCCTATATGATTAATCGCTTTACGAGCCCCTGACAAACCACGCCCAAAGGGTTGAGCTTGCGTCAAACCTTGTGCAACCAGAGCAAGGCGACGTAAACGCATCAGATCTTTTGAGCTTTTAATTTCAATCATTGATAATCTTTCTAGGCTTACCTTGTATATACACGTCGGTACTTCAAGGCGTTCGTGTTCACGATCTCCTCGCTGATTATACCGTTACCAGGTCACAATAACGTCTTTAACCTGATGTGTTTTGGAATCAAAACCTATGGCCCAACATACTTCATTTTCGCTGGAGTCGTATTTTGCCTTCCATAGGGTCAGTCGGGAGTCTGATCTTTCGAGGCTATTAATAAACTCAATGCTACTCAGTTCCCCCAGCTCCTCTCGAATTTCCTCACACTTCGCAATATAACCCTCTTCAGTAATGGTGCCATCACTTTCATCGTCCGGCGATGGCATAGACATTTCCTGCAAAAGATTGAAATGTTTGCCGTCATGTAAGCTTATGACCTGCTCAGCCAGTTTCATTTCCTGATCCGGAATCATAGATACCTTCCTCCTTCTTAATACTCACCCGCAACTAGACCAAAGCCACAGTTCAGGTGGCCTTGGCACAAGCATTACTCAGATCTCAAGCTGATTGCTTTTTAGCGACTTCTGCAACATGAGCTCCCTGGAACCGGGCAATAATTATTTCATTCTCAGACGGCTGTCGACTCCCATCAGCACCAGCAAGAGTACTGGCCCCATAAGGTGATCCACCAGTGATTTCATTCATATCTGTGAGTTCTTTACATGAATAAGGAACGCCCACAATAATCATGCCGTGATGCAGTAAAGTAGTGTGAAACGAGGTAATTGTGGTCTCTTGGCCACCATGTTGAGTACCTGTGGAGGTAAATACACTACCCACTTTGCCTATCAGTTTGCCTCCAGCCCACAGCCCGCCAGTCTGGTCAAGGAAACTGCGCATTTGTGCACACATATTGCCAAAGCGTGTAGGGGTGCCAAAGATAATCGCATCGTAATCCGCCAGTTCACTCGTGGTTGCAAACGGCGCCGTCTGATCAAGCTTGGCACCCGCCTTTTCAGCCGCCTCTTCTGACATAATTTCGGGTACACGCTTGATCGTGACCTCGGTGTCATTGACGCTACGTGCACCCTCAGCCACCGCTTTCGCCATGGTTTCTATGTGGCCATACATGCTGTAGTAAAGAACGAGAACTTTTGTCATGTTGTTTCTCCTGTTGCTGATTTTTTGCGAGACAAGTGAAGGTCAAGCTAGACTTATCGAACAAGTAGCGTCTGTGTGATAGCGCACGGAAATACCGGCACCAGGACACCAGGTCATTATAGTCGACTTGGAACAGCCCTGCCGCTGGACCTGCATAACCACCAGCGTTTACACTGCCTTCTTCTATAGAAGTACGGCGGGATAGCGCATCATGGCCGGGGGTTTCATCAAAACGACAAAGCAGTCTGCATTGAAACAGGTCTCACTGATTATCAAAGTGGCTGGCCTGGGATTGGTTATTGGCATTACCGGCGCGATTCTGGCGAATGCGTTTGTTGCGGGCGTGCAATGGTTAAACGATGCGCTACTGGTTGCTTTCCTGAATCAGGTAAAGGAAGAGTACAGTCTGGCTATTATTGTTGCAGCGACGGTTGCGGTACCGACCCTGGGTGGCTTACTGGTGGGCATTTTGCTGCGTTCAGTTAAAGAGCAACGCGCACATACACCGGCAGATATTATTGCAGCGGTGCAAACCCGCCGTGGACGATTGCCTTTGCGGCCAGCAATTCTGTCTGGTCTTGCTGCACTGGTATCACTGGGCAGTGGCGCTTCAGTGGGTCAGTACGGCCCGCTGGTGCACATGGGTGGGTCTTTGGGATCGGCCTGGGGACGGCTTTTTCGTGCTGATGTCACGCTGGATAATATAGCCATAGCCTGCGGGGTGGCGGCCGCTATTTCTACGGTGTTTAATGCGCCAATTGCCGGCATTTTATTCGCGCATGAGGTAATTCTGCGTCACTATGCCTTTCGCGCTTTCGCTCCTGTCGCAGTAGCATCTGTTGTTGGCTATCTGGCTGCTAATGTTATTTTACCCCAACCTCCCTTGCTATATATTGAAGCGGCCAGTGTGCTGCATCACTGGGAGTACGGTCTCTTTCTGCTGCTGGGGATTGCCAGTGCATTACTGGCTGTGGGTTATATGCAAGCGATACTCCTGGCCAGTCGTGTTGCACAACGCTGGTCCTTGCCTAATGTATTTAAACCCGCCTTCGCGGGTGCCCTGCTTGGCTTGATGGCGCTCTGGGTTCCGGAGATTCTCGGCGTGGGTGGTGAAACTTTGCGGCTGATTTTTGTTGAAGGGTCTTTTGGTGCAGCTGATCTACTGATTTTACTGGTGTTGAAACTGATCGCTACCGCCTTGTGCCTGGGGTTTGGTTTTGCCGGGGGTGTATTCAGTCCGGCTTTGCTGATTGGTAGTTTATTTGGTGCACTGTTTGGCACCTTGCTGGGTATGGTGTTAGGGGATTCGGTCGCGCTGTCGAGTCTTGCCGTTTATGCCGTCTGTGGCATGATCGCAGTCACCGCACCCGTTATTGGCGCTCCCTTATCCACCGTGGTAATCATTTTTGAGCTGACAGGCAACTACGAACTGACCATCGCGGCCCTGGCCAGTGTTGCTTTAGCTAACCTGTTTGCTTCTCAGTGGTTTGATCGGTCGCTGTTTGACCGGCAGTTACGTGACCGAGGCCTGGATCTGTCCGGAGGGCGCAGCAAAGCCCTGTTGATGTCGCGTAGCATTCAGGATCTGACCAGTGATCGTTATTTATCACTGCCGGAACAAGTTACTGTGGGTGAGGCCTGCCGCTCCATGGCACAAGTTGATTCATCTGATGCTTATATTGTTGATGCTAACCAGCGCTATTTAGGCACGGTTCATCTCGCCTCTCTTATCGGTATTGATGTTGAGTCGGCAGCAAAAGCTTATATTATTGCCGAAGATTGTGCGATTCAGGCTGATACATCACTTTGGACCGCCATGGTTGTGTTACGTAATTTTATCGGTGAAGGTGTACCGGTCATTGATGCGCAGCAGCATATAGTGGGTGCTGTGTTTGAATCAGACCTGATACGCGCCTATCTGGACTTGATGGAAGATATGCGTAAAGAAGAATATGCCGCCCCTTAATTCGATCAACCCTTGATGCTATAAAAGGATTGGATTCATGTCTGTTATGCTTTGGCTGTCGTTGTTGCTAATCTGCGTGCTGGGCGCCATGTCGCCCGGACCCAGTCTTGCCGTGGTATTGCGCCAGACGGTAAGTAATGGACGGGGTCATGGCATTGCTGCAGGCTGCGCTCATGCCTTAGGCGTTGGTATCTGGGCCATTGCAACTGTCTGGGGGCTTGGCTTACTGGTGAGTCAACATCAGTTGGCTTATCAGTTAGTTAGCTGGCTGGGTGCAGGATATCTGGCCTGGCTTGGCTATAACGCACTACGTTATGCGGCATCACCCTCCCATCTGGTAGCAGAAGCAGGTGCTAAGGAAAGTTATTGGAAAGCGGCCGGATCCGGTGCATTGATCTCATTACTTAACCCAAAACTGGCAGTATTTTTTACCGCGTTGTTTGCGCAGTTTGTCAATGCCGAACAGTCATTACATGATCAAGTTATTATGGTACTGACAGCAACGCTAGTGGATGGAATTTGGTATTCACTGGTAGCCATGCTGTTCTCTCATGCACACTTGTTAAGCTGGTTACACCGTCATATGAAACGCTTTGAACAACTGACGGGGGTAGTATTAATTGGTCTGTCGATCCGGGTTGTGGTGGCTGCCCAATAATCAATAATAATCATCTAATTACGACTATTGGGCAGGCTCTAACACTGAATCAGCACGACATAGCAGGATAGCTTATGTAACCCTCAGGTCCAGATGCATAGAAGGTAGACGGATCAGGTGTGTTCAGCTCAGCTTCCAGCTCAAAGCGTACCGGAAGATCCGGGTTGGCAATAAACGGCACACCAAAGGCTACAGCATCGGCTTTGCCGGAGGTGATCAGCTTCTCGGCACTGGTTCTGGTCATACCTTCGTTCGCGATAAACACCCCACCAAAACAGCTTTTCAACCAAGGCCCCAGGCTGTCATCCCCTTCTGACTCACGTGCGCATATAAAAGCAATATTACGCTCACCCAGTTGTTTAGCCACGTAAGTGAAAGCTTCCTTAAGGTTGCTATCAGACATGTCATGAGCATCGGCGCGTGGCGATAAATGCACACCGACGCGGTCAGCGCCCCACACCTCCACCACCGCATCAGTAACCTGCAACAATAAACGTGCGCGATTCTCCAGGCTGCCACCATAGGCATCATCTCGCTTGTTGGCGCCATCCAGCAGGAACTGCTCAAGTAAATAGCCATTGGCGGCATGCACTTCCACACCATCAAATCCAGCTTGTTTTGCATTCAGTGCGGCCTGACGATAGTCATCGATCACACCAGAGATTTCAGCGGTTTCAAGTGCACGCGGTGTCACGAAAGATTTTTCAGGACGTATCAGGCTGACATGACCAGCTGGTGCAATAGCACTGGGGGCAACAGGTAGTTTACCGTCCAGATACACGGGGTCAGATACGCGGCCAACATGCCAGAGCTGCAAGACAATCTTTCCACCCTCGGCATGTACCACGTCGGTAATGCGTTTCCAGCCCTGGATTTGTGCATCAGACCAGATACCCGGTGTATTTGGATAACCGACTCCCATTGGCGTAATGGAAGTGGCTTCAGTCAGAATCATGCCGGCACTGGCACGCTGATGATAGTACTCCAGCATTAACTCCCCGGGTACGCGGTCAGCTTCGGCACGGCAGCGTGTTAACGGTGCCATGATAATACGGTTTTTTAGTGTTAAAGCGCCTACTTTAAGCGGAGTGAAAAGATTGCTCATACATAACCTCTTGCTGGTTAAACGTTACAGAGAACGACTGATGTAGTGCACAAATGCATCGATAACGGCTTCGTTACGTCGGTAGTAAATCCACTGTCCGATGCGCTGGGTGGTTACTAAATTAGCGCGTTGTAGATTGGCCAAATGCGCTGAGGTTGTTGACTGGGAAGAACCGGTCTTGCGGTCAATCATTCCAGCACAAACACCGCTATCCAGAGATGAGGGCTGATCGGAGAACCAGCGCTCAGGTTCCTTTAACCAAGCCAGTATTTGCCGCCGCTGCGGGTGGCTAAGGGCTTTGATGATGGCATCTATATCAACTTGCTCGGACATGATCACTCTCATTTCTATACATCGCGATATAACGAAATATATATCGTATTTAAGCGATATACAAGTAACTAAGCAGGATAATTTAATCCTGATGAGTGCTTTGCATGAGTTTAATTGAACCTGAGCGACATACACCAAGCCAAGCAATCTGATTATTTAGTACACAATACGTATTGTGTACTAAATACACATTGACACCAGCGACTGACAAGACACATGACAATGGCTGAATGTCATGATTATTAAAGGGTTTACGCCCCACCCTTCCAGGTCTATGATTAATTCTGCATAAGCCCACGGACCCAAAAAATGCCAAAGCAATCAGACGACTTAGCTCAGGATGACAGCCTTTACAAAACCTTGCTGGAATCCACCAAAGCCATTCCCTGGAAGATTGACTGGGAAACATTGACCTTTGCCTACATTGGCCCGCAAATTGAAGAGCTGCTGGGCTGGAAGCGCGAGAGCTGGATGGGTATTAATGATTGGGCAGAACGCATGCATTCTGACGACCGGGAGCGTGTGGTAAATTTTTGTGTAGCACAATCCCAAGCTGGTGCTGATCATGAAGCTGATTATCGCGCACTCACCCCCGAAGGTGAGTACATCTGGATTCGCGATGTAGTCCATGTGGTGCGTGATAGTGAAGGACAGGTGGAATCACTGATAGGCTTTATGTTCGACATTACTGAACGCAAAAAGAACGAAGAAGAGTTGCTGCGGTTACAGCATGAACTACAGGAACTGTCGTTCAAAGATGCGCTCACCGGTGTTGCCAATCGACGCATGTTTGATGAGCGACTAGAGGCTGAATGGATTCATGCACAGCGCCACCAACAGCCGCTATCATTGATCATGATAGATATAGATTTTTTTAAACAATACAATGATATACACGGCCATATTAAAGGTGATTCCTGTCTTAAGATAGTTGCTCAAACGCTGAACTCAGCAGCGCTGCGTTCGGGTGATTTCTTTGCTCGTTTTGGTGGTGAGGAATTCGTACTGATACTACCCCAGACAGATATTGATGCAGCCGTTAAGGTTGCAGAACGCTGCCGAAAATTAGTATTCAAGCAACAAATCCCCCACCCTGCTTCAGATGTTAGCTCGGTTTTGACGATCAGCATCGGCGTTGGCACCCATACGCCTGCACGTAACGACCAGGCCAGTGCTTTTATTGAAGCCGTTGACCGACGCCTTTATCAATCCAAGCAACAGGGTCGCAACTGTATTGTCAGATAACGGCACCTCTTATTGTCAATCAGAAAGGACTGCGAACCCATAACCTTTTGGCAATGAATACTGTATTCTAACGTACGAACAACTTCGTTTTAGAGCATCGCATGTCACAATTTTCAAAGCTTAACCTTTGCCCTGAACTGCAATTCACACTGACGCAGATGGGCTACACCTCAGCCACCCCGATTCAGACGCAGGCTATCCCGCTGATTTTGTCCGGGCAGGACCTGGTCGCCGAGGCACAAACCGGCACAGGTAAAACCGCTGCGTTCGCCCTACCCATGATTGAGCGCCTGAAACAACCGGTGATTACCGAGGGCTATCATGCCATCCGCGGACTGGTGCTAACGCCGACGCGAGAGCTGGCTATCCAGGTGGGCGATAAAACCCTGGCCTATGGTCAGCATCTGGGCATGCGGGTGATCTCGATTTATGGCGGCGTCCGCTTTGACAATCAACTGCGCAAAATGAAATGCGGTGCCGACATACTGGTGGCCACACCAGGTCGACTACTGGATATGCTTAAGCAGGGCAAGTTATCACTGGCACAGCTAGAGATACTGGTGCTGGATGAAGCCGACCGGATGCTCGATCTGGGCTTTATTGATGCCATCCGCCAACTCATGTCTTTTATGCCCAAGCAGCGTCAGACTCTGCTGTTTTCCGCTACTCTGGATGCCTCCGTGGATGCACTGAGTGAAGCACTACTGCAAGCACCAGTGCATATCAGCACGACTGAGCGTAACAGTGCCGCAAAATCTGTACAGCAACGCGCTTTTGCAGTGGATAATCAGGATAAATCCGATGTACTCAGCTACCTGATTGCTGGCTGCAACTGGTCACAGACACTAGTATTTACCCGCACCCGCAAACGCGCCGACCTGGTGGCAGCCTATCTGAACCAGGAGCAGATATCAGCTGTAGCCATTCACGGTGAAAAACTGCAGCGAGAGCGTAATGCCGCCCTGACTGCATTTACCCAGAATGAGGTGCGCGTCCTGGTGGCCACAGATGTAGCCGCACGCGGTCTGGATATCGCCTCACTGCCTCAGGTGGTTAATTATGACCTGCCTAACCAGCCAGAAGCTTATGTGCACCGTATTGGGCGTACCGGACGTGCCGGCAAGTCCGGCCTTGCCATTTCTCTGGTAGCACCCGATGAGCGTCGTTATCTGGATGCTATTTCCAGTCTGATCGGCAAGCCGATTTTAGTGGAAGCTGTGCCGATGATATCGCAAGGCAAGCTGCAACAGGGACGAAAAGCCACTGCTCAGACCCACAAGCCGGGCAAGTCAGGCAATAAGCGCTCAACACCCTCAAAAAAAGCAATGAAGAGCTCGCCCAGCAAACAGCCTGCCGGAAAATCAGTACGCCCTACCCCATCTTCCAGCAAGGCAGAACCCTCGGCCAAGGATAAGGCCGGACGCGGATCTTTGTTTGGGCGTTAAGCGAGGTTAAAAAATAACTGGCTGACTACTGTGCGCTGGTTTTGCAGGCCTGTATACTAGACGCCTTTTCGTTCCTGCGACATATTCGCACTCAGTCTGATAGGCCTGCCTTTGATCTCCACCGCTAATATCACCATGCAGTTTGGTGCCAAACCGTTATTTGAAAACGTCTCCGTAAAATTTGCTCAGGGCAATCGCTATGGTCTGATTGGTGCCAACGGCTGCGGAAAATCCACCTTTATGAAGATTCTTGGCGGTGATCTGGAACCCAGTGGCGGCCAGGTAATGCTGGATGCCCATGTTCGCCTGGGTAAGCTGCGTCAGGACCAGTTCGCCTATGAAGATTGCAGTGTCATTGATACGGTCATCATGGGGCATACCGAACTCTGGCAGATCAAGGCTGAGCGCGATCGTATTTACGGCCTGGCCGACATGTCTGAAGCTGATGGCATGGCGGTTGCTGATCTGGAAGTGCAATTTGCTGAACTGGATGGTTACACCGCAGAAGCGCGTGCAGGCGAGTTGTTACTAGGCCTGGATATTCCGATTGAACAGCATTTTGGTCCGATGAGCGCTCTGGCACCCGGCTGGAAGCTTCGCGTACTGCTGGCTCAGGCACTGTTTTCTGATCCGGATGTATTACTTTTAGATGAACCGACTAACCACTTGGATATTAATACCATTCGCTGGTTGGAAAATATTCTGGTGTCACGTAACAGCACCATGATCATCATCTCCCATGACCGCCATTTCCTCAATCAGGTCTGTACCCACATGGCTGATCTGGACTATGGCGAGCTGCGTCTATTCCCTGGCAATTATGATGAATACATGACCGCCGCCACCCAGGCACGGGAACGACTACTGTCTGACAACGCCAAGAAAAAAGCCCAGATCGCTGAACTGCAAACCTTCGTCAGCCGTTTTTCGGCTAACGCATCTAAAGCCAAACAGGCTACCTCACGGGCAAAACAGATAGATAAAATTCAGTTAGCTGAAGTGAAACCGTCGAGTCGCGTAAGCCCCTTTATTCGTTTTGAGCAACAGAAAAAACTGCACCGCCAGGCTGTTACCTTAAAAGAACTGACTAAAGGTTTCGATGGTATCCCGCTGTTTAAGAAGCTTAATCTTCAAATTGAAGCCGGTGAGCGTGTCGCTATTATCGGTCCCAATGGTATAGGTAAAACCACCCTGCTGCAGTGCATGTCAGGCAATATTCACCCCGATTCCGGTGAAGTGAAATGGACTGACAGTGCCGAAGTCGGCTACTTTGCTCAGGATCATACCGATGATTTTGCCAATCCGGCCACGCTGATGGAGTGGATGTCTCAGTGGACTCAGGGCGGCGAGCAGGTTATTCGCAGTGCACTTGGGCGCATGCTGTTTTCAGGCGATGAGATTACTAAATCGGTCAAGGTTATTTCCGGTGGTGAGCAAGGGCGTATGCTGTTCGGCAAACTAGCGCTGCTTAAGCCCAATGTGATGCTAATGGATGAACCTACCAACCACCTGGATATGGAGTCTATTGAGGCGCTTAACCTGGCGTTGGAAAACTATCCAGGCACGCTGATCTTTGTCAGCCATGACCGGGAGTTTGTATCGTCGCTGGCCACTCGTATCGTTGAGTTAAGTGCCACAGGCATAACTGACTTCAGCGGCAGCTATGACGACTATCTGCGCAGCCAGGGTGTTGTTTAAGGCAGCCATTTAAAAAATTAAAGTACTGATATCCGGTTAACGCGGTAACAGATAGCGATTTAACAGGGTGTCGGTACTGCGCCAATCTGGCATAAACTGCTCCACCAGTGCATGAAAGCGCCGGTTATGCAGACGTTCCAGCAAATGCACCAACTCATGCAGAATAATATAGTCCAGGCAGGCGGGTGGTAATTTTACCAGCTCGGCATTGACCCAAATGCGCGCCGCTCGAATATTACAAGTGCCCCAGCGAGTCTTCATGCGCTTAATACGCACTTCATTGGCACGTGTACCACTCACCGCCTCCCAGTAAGGCACCCGTTCTTGCAGGCGCTGCTGTAGCTGTTGGCGTAACCAGTTATCTAACAGCGTCTGCAGTTGCTCAGGACGGCTGCTGGCTCCGCCAAGTACAACAATTTTCTCCTGATCAAACAATACCTTTGCCCGGCCACTGTATGGCTGCAACACCAGCGGATAGTGCTGCCCCCAGAGCAACACTTCAGTTGCGCTGATGTCAGGATTAACTAGCTGGGATTTTTGTTGCAGCTGGGAGCGTTTACGGGCAATCCATTGCCGCTTGCTCTGCAGAAAGCGAGCTATATCGGCATCACTCATACGCTTGGGCGCCGATACTCTGACGCGCCCGCTTGGTTGCTCGATTCGCAGGTAAAGGTGCTTGATTGCTTTACGTTCAACCAGCAGGTTTTCAATTGAAAAAGCACCTGTATCTGACAGATGCTTTTCTTTAGAACCAAACAGGTAATTCCAGGTATCAGACCTGAACATCGATAATCTGCCCTACCGCACTGGTGGGATCAGCTTTAACACCTGACGGATTGCCGGGAATCAGACTAAGGATCATCTCACCCTGCGCTTCTATCTGATCAGTCACAATTTTATTCATTTTTACGGCATGCTCTGTGTGAACACTTAACGCACTCAATGCCGTAGCGGTTGCTGCTATATTCACATGGCCTCCTGTGAATCTGACGTAATCAACCAAAAGCCATTTGAGAAAATTGGTCAGAGCTTTTAGTCATGCCGTTAATCAGGATCATAGCATGATTAACGGTTGTTATTAAGGTAGTCGGCCTTGCGAAAAAAGACTTTAATTAACTACCACTATGGTTACTAAAAGGCGCTATATAAGACGCAACCCGCTGAGGTTCGCAGTTCAGAAACGCCGATGACTGTAACCAGTCCTGATCTGGATAGTAGGTAAATAATAGCTGCCCACCCTTGAGGTTATCTACCACCAGCTCCACCACACCTTCACGTACCGCCGGACAACCCTGGCTGCGGCCAATGCGCCCCTGGCGATCAACCCAGCTTGGATCTACATAGTCAGCCCCATGAATGACAATAGCCCGTTCACGCGCCTTGTCGTTTACACCGGGCTCTAACCCATCCATACGCAGCGAATAGCCGTGACGACCCACATAACTCTCTTGTGTACGGAACAATCCCAGGCTGGACTGGTGACTACCGACAATATTTGAAAAATCAGTCGCAAAGTTGTCACCGGAACGATTACCATGAGCCACCAGATCTTCCAGTAACAAGCGCTGCTCATTAAGATCAAAGATCCACAAACGCTTTTCTGAAGAAGGCAGAGAAAAGTCAATTACAGCCAAACGTTCAGCACCCTCCAGGCCATTGCTGGTGGCACACTGCATTGCTGCCAGAGCTTTGTTCAATACCTGGGGATTTAGGTCAGGAGCCTGGGCTATTAGCTTGTCAGATAAGTTTGCAGGAAGCAGTTGGGCGTGAAGTGGTGATGTGAATGTTAGTAATGCGGCTGTAAGCAAGCCGATAAAACTGGCGGGAGAACGCTTCATAGACTGTTCCTCATAGAAAACTCCTGGACATGACGCACGAAATCTCTGTTACTGAGCGGCGATATGTCTATACTCAAATAAATGTTGAAAAATCAAATAGGCAGAGTTTAGCAGGCATATCATGGCAGGAAAACATCTGTATAAAAAAACATCAGTATATTTGGCAATTTTTTTCAGCCTGCACGTATTTTTGGCCGTTGATGCCCTGGCTGCAACTTCGCTGAAACGACACACCCTGCTGTCTGAATTTCAGCGACTCACTGCTGGCATTCCACTATGGCAAGACCCGGAGCGCTTACAACAACTTTATGATAATTTACAGGCTCTCGAAAATGATGGTCTGAGACCCGTTGATTATGATATCCCACTGGTAGCGCAGCAATTATTGCATCACATTGATACTGAAGGAGTTTATCCGGCCATCCCAGATGAAACCGTAATATCTGCCGCCTATGTGAATGCATTGATGGATCTGCAGTTGGGGCGTACGCATGGAAGTGGTATTGAAGACTATTTAAATTACCGCCAACAAACGGATGACACATCAGCTTTCCTCATTAACTTAGCCATTGAGGGGCTGAGTGATATTGATCAAGCGTTTGAGCAAGCTCGTCCTGATACGCCCGCTTACCTTAATTTGCGCAAAGCTTACCAGCAACTGCGTAGTCAAGTGGATGAACAGCCACCCCTACCCCCTGTTTATCCGGATTACCCATCCCTACGCCCAGGCATGGTCGATGAGCGTGTGCTGTTGTTGCGTGAACATTTATCTCTTACCTTGCCAGAACTGGAACCCGCTCTCTACGACACGGAGGTTGAAGAAGCAGTCAGAGCCTTTCAGCAAGCCGAGGGCTTGCAGGCAGATGGTATTGCCGGACCGCAAACACTGCGCTATTTAAATCGCACGCCACAACAGCGATTGGATCAACTGCGAGTCAACCTGGAGCGTTGGCGTCGACTTGAAAGAGCGCAACAGGATACGCAAGTAATTGTTGATATAGCCGGCGCTACCTTGCGCTTTTATGAAGACGGACAATTGATTCTGGATAAACGTACTCAGGTTGGACGCCCTGATCGACCCACTCCACTGATGCTCAGTGAAATAACCCATTTCACCTTTAATCCAACCTGGACAGTTCCGCCCACCATTTTTCGCAAAGACAAATTGCCAGCGATACGTAATGATCCAAACTATTTTGAATCCAGCCAACTGAGTGTGATCGATCATCAGGGTAATCAGCTTGACCCGGAGAGTATTGACTGGAACAACCCTGGCCAAATTCTGTTACGTCAATCAGCTGGTCCTTATAATGCGCTTGGAAAGGTGGTCATCCGCTTCCCCAATCGTGAATCTATTTACCTGCACGACACGCCCAATAAACATCTTTTTGATCGAAATCAACGCTATTTCAGTTCGGGATGTGTCAGAGTGGAAAACGCCACAAACTTGGTGGCCGTGCTGTTACAATCGACCGATACTGAAGCCGCAAATCAGTTTGATCGCTTGATAAATTCCGGACAAACCCGAAACATTAACAGCAATACACCTGTCGCGATAATTCTGGGCTATTGGACAGCTGAAGCTGATATACAAGGACATGTGAATTATCATACTGATATATACAGGCTGGATTCTGAGTTATTACAGGAGTTAAATCGCTGAAATTGAGTGGGGTTGATACTGAACTCATGCATAACAAGCATTTAACTGAGCGTTAGAATCGGTTATTATTCGCCTTTTGCGCGGAGTTGGTGAGCTGTGAAGGAAGATGTCTGTACCAGTCGCAAAGCAGCCGAACTGCTTGGGGTTACTCCGAGAACCATACAGTTATGGGCTGATGCTGGCATACTGGATAGCTGGAAAACACCTGGCGGCCATCGTCGCTTCTCACTGCAAGCTGTAGAGCAGCTTTCTTCAGATATACTGAGCGGCCAGCATCATCAGCCTAATGAAGGTCTGAATGGATACCGCACACAAACCACGTCACAAACCAACTCAAAGTCTCCCGGAAACATTAACGTAGAACCGGCCAGGGTGCTGGTCGTTGATGATGACAAAACCCTGCTGCGCCTCTATGAGCTGACTCTGGCAAGCTGGGGGTTGCCTGTTGAGGTCATTCTGGCCAATGATGGCTATCAGGGACTGATCGAGGTGGGTCGTTTTAATCCTGATCTGCTGATTCTTGATCTGCAGATGCCTAACATTGACGGTTTTGCCGTCATTGAGGCTTTGCAGCAGCAGAAGCTTCTGGATCAGATGTGTCTGATGGTGATTTCAGGCCTGGAAAATGATGAAATCGCTCAGCGAATCTCTTTGCCTGAAAGCTGCACCTTAATTCAGAAACCTATTCCCTTCCTGCGCATTCGTGAGCAGGTCGAAAATATTTTGTTGCAAAAATAAATCAATAGTGATTTTTATTGCATGGTGGCCAAACGGCTTTGTGCATAGGCTAGAGCCGAAGCTGGCACCTCTCCCGGTGACTGATTTCTTAACCAGCGATTAATGCGACCAACATCGCCTATAGGGGTTCTGAGCCCCTGAGAGTCTAACAGCACCATAGTTACCAACTCACCGTCTATATCCGCCACCATAATCAGGCAGCGCCCGGATTCGGACAGATACCCCGTCTTACTCAGCATAACCTTCCACTCAGCGTTGCGTGTTAGAGGATTAGTGTTGGTGTATGCCAGTGAATAACGAGGTGAACGAAAATGCATATCGATCTTGCCCTGCGTAGACAGCTGCCGAATCAACGGGTATTGATATACTGCTGCACTGAGAATCAACAGATCCCGTGCGGTTGACTGATTATCTGGCGACAAACCGGTGGGATCGGTAAAGCGGGTATTTCTCATGCCCAACAACACAGCCGTAGCATTCATGGCACTAACGAAAGCCGCCACCCCCCCGGGATAATTAGCGGCCAAGGTGTAAGTCGCCATATTTTCAGATGACATTAATGACATCTGTAACAAATCCCGACGACTGACCTGCGTGCCAGGTCTCAGCCTTGAGTGAGCATTTTTACCGAAGGTATTACTGATTCGACTGACCTCCAGACCTTCATCGAGCGGCAGACCTGACTCTAGAATAACCAAGGCTGTCATTAACTTTGTCAGCGAGGCGATAGGTACGATTTGATCAGCATGCTGACTGTAGATAGGCTCATCTGAGCCCAGAGGAGCTATAGCAGCATAGACAGATGCCAAGGGTAATTCCACAGTGCGCTTTATATCAGCAAAAGCAACCGGGCTAAATCCGAAAACAGCTAACAGAAGCGCCCCTATATAAAAGCGGCGCGCTGTTATAACGTGAATATGTCTCATAAAAGCTCTATATGCATTTTAACGAGACCAGGCTTTGGCCTCTTTTAATAATCCGCTGATATCTAATCCTAAAGATTCGGCAAGTTGTTCAGTGCTGTTATACCCCGGAGATAGCGGCATCTTAAAACTGCCGTTTACATCAGGTTGCGGCTGCTTTACAGCGGCCAGGTATTTTGACTGTTTTTGTTTAGCGATGCTTTCAATCCTTTTCTCGACCTGACATAACTGGTCGTAGCTCAGCTGTCCCAGATAATCTGAAACGGGATCTGTCATCTGTAGTTTTACCTCTATAAACAAAGAAATACAGCCAGGCTTACAATAAACCTGTACGCTGAAAAGACTATTTTTCCCGTGTATAGAAAAAATCCGCACCGCTGCCCATACTGCTGCTTTGCGTTTCAACTTTCCACATGGAGGAAAGACGATAGCTTAACGTTAATACGTCAACTGATTCAAGCAAACTGACACCATAACGAATATAAAGTCTCGGTGTTAAATACTTGCCGATGAAGAAAGCTGAGTCACCGGTGTCATCACTGGCAAAACCTAACTCATCCAGACTCAATTCATCACGAAGTTGTCCTGTGATAGTATTGCCACCTCGCATAGATAATGACATCGCTGCCTGCAACATCATGGACTGCTCAGAAGCGGACGAATCACCCGGACCTCGCCCCAACACCAGATAGGACATGATACTGCTATCGGGCATTGCGGGTGTTGAAAAAAGTGTGAACTCAGGGACACGAATCGTTCCACCTATGCGCGCACCCGCCTCAACCGTGTCAACAATGCGGGCGACTCGAAGATCCAGCCCCGGATTGTCTATCGGCCCTCCGCTGAAAATCAGACTACCACGCTGGATGGTCATATCCTGACCAAATAGTCGGTAGTCACCACTTTCCACCTGAATCGAGCCTGAAGCCCGCGTTGCCGAAACAGCATCATCTTGTATGCGTAAACGCCCCAGTAGACGGCCGTTAAAACCAAAGGCCTCTACACGCACAGAGTCGCCCAGAATAAGTTCAATATCAGTTAATAGCGGCAAATTTTGCTCCGTCAGCGGCTCATCCAACTGATCGGCGAACACCACATCATCGGATGCACTGACAGCACTTTGCGCCTGCTGTCTTGGTGGACGAATCAGCGCATAGGGTACGCTTAAACTGCCGCCTACGTGAATAGCCTCATCGACACGAATTGCCAGATCCGGTGAAATCAGCAACTCGATTTCTGTATTCATTGCCTGAAAGTCTTTTCCTTTCAAGCTCAACTCTCCCTGCATACTGACCAGGTTAAACTGCCCTTGCAGTTGTATCTCGCCCTCGCCCGATCCAATTAACCCTTCAAGCGTCAGTATCTCGGCCTGTTCACCTTCAGCCAATAATTCAAATTGCAGCGGATCCAGGATAATGCCCTGTGCGGGTAGATCAACCGATCCATCATTCAATTGCAGCGAGCCGCGTACGGCGGGATCAGGCAGACTACCACTGATAAATAAACGCCCTTGAAGATTTCCGGCGACATTCTGCACATTTGGTGCAAACACACTCACCAGAGTCAGATCATTGAGAGAAATATCTAACTCTCCGTCCAGTATTTGCCGTGAGGATAATTGCTGAATATTCAGATTAGCCAGCACCCGCCCGTCCATTTCAGTAAAGTTGGCATTCAGATCGGCACGCAATTGATCATTAGTCAAATTCACCCGTAATTCGATCGGGTCCAGGTCAAAATCCGGCTGATCATCCGGGGTTAGTAGGCGCCCTGCTGAGGTTGTCAGAAACACCTCAGCTTCTGGGTTTTGGCTACCTTGCTGTGAAAAACTCCCGTTCAGGTTCAACTCAGATTCAATCTGGTTACCCTGTAGAAAAGGATCAAGCAAATCAAGGGACAGCTGGGCCAGGCTGAACTCAGCACTTAATCTGTCGGATGTATTACGATTCACGCCGAAACAGAGCTCGGCAGATCGGCCCTCTTGTAAAAGACAGGTTTGTGTCAGTCCAAATGCAGGCGCTTGAAAGCTGATTTCAGATGTATCAGCCTGCGTCCAGCGTCCGGCTTCTTCACGATATATATTGAGTTCTGACAAGCGTCCCTGATAACGCTGCTCCGCCCATGCACCGCGCACGGCAAGGGACAGGTCCAGCAGATCACCTACTACATCGAGTCGAACGTTATGCGATTCAGGGCGGCCACTACCGCTGATCACCACACTATCGAGTGACTGGCCTGCCAGCAGCAGATCATTCAGTTTCAAATCCAGCTCGGACGTCTCGGCACCACTTAAATCAGTACGCACCTGCCCCTCAAGGCTCAGCACTCGATGCTGTTGAAAACGCAGATCAGAACCCTCAAGATCGGCACGGATAGCTGGCTGGCTTAAAGGTCCATTAACCTCTCCTGACAAGTGAAATTCGCCCGCCGCTTCGGCCAGCAACAGACTGAGATCGGGAGCAGAAAGCTGTACACGCATAGCGAGTTGCTGGTTAATTAGCGTGCCGTTTGCCAACACCTGTGCACCACCTAATGAGACCTGCAGCTCATCAACCAGCATCTGCTCCGACGTATAGTCCACCCGACCCTGGCCGCTTAGGGACTGATCACGTAACTCACCATTAAGACTCAGCAGCTCAGCACTAAATTCAGGACCTGACTCGGTGACCTTCCCCTGACTTTGCAACTCAAGATTGATTAAGCCACTGAGCTCCGGATTAAAGAATCCAGGATCAAAATTACCTACCTCAATTCGGGTTTGCCATTCAGGTTGCTCAGACCAGCCAACCTGCCCCGTAACATTAACTTCGCCACCCAGCAGACTTGCCAGCACGTTAATATCCCGCATTGACTCAAGATTACCTGTAGCACTCATGGCCAGATCCACATCTGGAAGATCAGCACCCTGTAAAAGAGTGTCCAGCCGTAAGACGTAATCTGACAAACGACCAGAAAGTGCCACCTCACCCTGGAGCGAGGCAAATTGGGCAGGTTGTTCCTGTGGCAAAATCGGGTAGTGTAGATTACTCCAGCCTAAGTTCAGCTCCAATTCCGGATCAGCCCAGTGCGCAACCTGTCCACTCAACTGCACCGAGGATTCACTGTCTGGCAAGATGAGCGTCAGTTGCTCCAGATTCAGCTTTTCTCTGAACGGCTGCACTTCAGCGCGTAACTCAACGGCTAGTGCGCCGGTCATATCCGTCGCTGTCCGGGTATCCAGTAGCAGTTGCAATGCTTGAAGGCTTCCCGATAACTGCAATTTTCCCGTTACGGGTTCAGTCAGCGGATGATCTAATTTTTGATTGATAATCGATTCAATATCAGCAAGTTCAACGTGCCAGCTAATGTCAGACATCAGGTCATAATCAGCGATTGGCTGGAGTTCGGCCTGCATTTCAAGTCGGGTATTTCCATGTGACACTTGCAAGTCTTGCAGCACCAGCGTCTGACCACGAGTGAATGCAGACGCAGAGATTTTTTCCAGATTGAACTGCTGCTCACCCTGATGCAGCTCGAGATCAGTCAGCAACAGTGCTTGCAGCTCTAATCCCAGAGGCAAGGTGATCTCTGGCAATTCAGGCATGCCGGTAGAGGTTTCTTCAACCTGCTCCGGAGACGCTGGCAACTGCACTGTCAACTGATCAAGATGTACCTTTTCAATACAGACTTTCATGCGTAACAAACAAGCAGGCTTCCAGTCCAGGGCCAGTTGTTCAAGTGATAGGCGAGTACCATCCTGATCATAAACCACCTTCGCAACCCGCAGGTTTGTCAGAGCACCGGACACGGAGCCGATTTCAAGTGACTCAGGTAGAAACCCCTTACCCACCTTTAAACCCAGGCCTGCTACTCCTGGCACATACAATATCGCAAGCAGCAGATAAACAATGAATACCACAACCAGCAGAGGAATCAACAGCAGTCGTTTCAATCTCACAAATCAGGTCCTAAGGTAAAGTGAATCCTAAAGCCGCTGTCACTAATGGGCTTGGCCAGATCAAGACGGATGGGGCCAACGGGTGACTGCCAACGTACACCGACACCTACGCTGGTTTTGATCGAGTCGTTAAAGTCATTAAAGGCGTTACCGGCATCCGCAAACACCGCCAAACGCCAGTCAGGACGAAACATGTAGTCTGTTTCAAGACTCCCCACCATAAGATATTGCCCCCCGACCACACTACCCTGGTCACTGACGGGCCCCAGCTCTTGATAATCATAGCCTCGTACACTGTTATCACCACCAGCATAAAAACGCAGGCTGGCCGGCACCCGCTCAAAACTACTACTGGTCAGTGCACCCAAATCGAACCGAGATAATAAACGCCACTTCTCTCCCATCGGATCAACACGCTTACCACTCAGTGTCAGTTGCAGCAGGCTGACATCAGAGAGCAGAGCCTCAGAAGCTGCAGCAACACCAAAATCTATGTTGTACCCTTTGCGCGTGTTAAAGCGATCATCAGCAACCGTTTTATTGAACTGTGCCCGAGGAATCAGCAATAACTGATCAAGAGTTTCCTGATCAAAGGTATATTGCTCTTGCTCAAGATCCAGAGACAACACCCGCTCCCAGTCACCAACCTGTTTCTGCCAGATGCCGCCGACGGCGTAGGTTCTGGACTCTATGGTGTCAGAATTTTCATCGGTATATCGACTGCGCAGACCATACTGATCATAGCGCGGATCTTCACCAGGGATCATATAACTCCCGGTCAGGTCATTACGAACCTGGGATAAGCGTATACGCGCATCCATTTTATGACCACGACTATTCACATAGCGTCGCTCTATGCCGAGCTGTAATCGGGCTCCTGTATCGGTACCAAAACCTATACCGGCTTCATAAAGATTTCTCGGTCGCGGTGTCAGTGAAACCTGAATAGGAATTTGGCCGGCTTCAAGCTCATCAAGGAGGGGCAAGACTTGCACTTCGGCAAAATAATTACTGTCTATCAGCGCCCCCTGCAAATCAATAAGACGCGCCACATTCACCGGATCGCCTTCTGTGAAGCGAAGATAACGTCTTAGCAGATCTTCTGAAACTGGTGAGTCCGAAAAGCGTATTTCGCTGATTCGAGTACGCGGACCGGTGGCATAAGTGATTTCGACTACAGCGCTATTGGTTAGTCTGTCAACGACAATACGTGAGCGCTCAAATACAGCGCGATAGTAGCCCCGTTCAGATGCAACAGATTGCAGACGACCTTTCAAATCTTCGTAGTCCGGATGCCGCAAAGGTGCGCCTGTTTGCAGCGGTGTATTTTCCACCAAAGCTAGAAAAGACGGGTCGGTAGCTCCCTCCCCGGTGATCTGAATATCAACACGTTCCAGCTGTGTACGCACACCGGCATCGACTTGATAACTGGCCAGCCAATCACCACTGGGCAGTTGTTCCAATGCAGAAATCACTGTCGGGTTGTAATAGCCAAAGGGCTGAAGCGATTGACGTACTTCTTCTTCAGCTTGACGGTGCAGATAACGCAAACGACTTTCGTTGGTAATCAACTGACTTTCGAGGGATCCGATACTCAGATAGGCTTTGACATTGCTGGCAAGCTCATCAGAAACACCCTCAATTTGCAAGGACAACTCAGCACTCCAAGCCTGCGTCATGCCCAGCAGTAAGCCAGCGTAAAGCAATCCGCGAACGCGGCGTGAAAATCTATTCGATTGAATGGTGAAAATCTCCATACCTACATTGAACGGCTACTATCTAAGTAACCAAGTGTAAGAATGGCATAAAAGACCCTGATCGATCCAGAGAAGGACAGATAAAAACAGAAAAAGAAAGGCAGCCGAAGCTGCCTTGATCGATCCAGATATTATGCTAGAGGGTCAGGACTTGGTGACCAACCCTTGCTGATTCATAATATCTTCAATTTCCGAAAGACTGGCAGGGTCATCAATGGTTGAAGGTACAGTGTACTCTTTACCATCAGCTATCTGACGCAGTAACTTACGGAGGATCTTTCCGGAGCGGGTCTTTGGCAGACGCTGGACTACTATCGCACGATTGAAACAGGCGATAGGGCCTATCTCTTTTCGCACCATCGCGATCAGCTCTTTTTCCAGTACCTCTTCTTCCGTTTCCACCCCATCTTTCAACAGAACCAGACCAATAGGAGCCTGTCCCTTGAGCGGATCGTTAACACCGATTACAGCGCACTCGGCAACAGCCGGATGTGCTGCAACGATCTCTTCCATTTCACCAGTTGATAGGCGATGCCCGGCCACATTGATGACATCATCGGTACGACCCATGATGAAGACATAACCTTCTTCATCCATGTAACCGCCATCACCTGTGGTGTAATAACCAGGTGCTTCAACAAGATAGCCAGTACGAAAGCGTTCAAAGTCACCCCACACGGTTGCCAGACAACTCGGAGGTAGTGGAAGCTTAATCGCAATAGAGCCCTGCTCACCCGGTGGCAGTTGATTGCCCTCTGGATCAAGGATCTGAATGTTATACCCAGGAATCGGCAATGTTGAAGAACCTGGCTTGGTGGGTTTAGGCTCAATTCCCATCAAATTACCGCAAATAGCCCAACCGGTTTCGGTCTGCCACCAATGATCGACAACCGGCTTACCGGTTTTTTCAACAGTCCAATCATAGGTAGGTGGATCCAGACGCTCACCCGCCATAAAGATGGTTTTCAACGCTGAAGTATCGTATTTGCCGAATTCAACCGCATCAGCATCTTCTTTCTTAATAGCACGGAAAGCGGTGGGTGCGGCAAACAGCGCTTTAACACCATAGTCCGCACAAACACGCCAGAAGGCACCAGCATCCGGCGTGCGCACAGGTTTACCTTCGTATACTACGGTGGTACAACCCGCCAGCAGCGGTGCATAAACAATATAGGAGTGCCCCACTACCCAGCCCACATCTGAAGCAGCCCAGAAAACCTCGCCGGGGTTCATATCGTAGATAGCCTTCATGGAGTATTTAAGTGCTACGGCATGTCCGCCATTATCACGCTGCACCCCTTTAGGCTTACCGGTCGTACCAGAGGTATACAGCACATAGAGTGGGTCAGTGCCTTTAACGGGTACGCAATCAGCTGGCTCAGCCGTAGCCATGGCGTCATGCCAGTCAACATCCTGACCTTCGATCATTTCCGCTTTAGCCTGGGGACGCTGTAAAACTACACAACGCTCAGGCTTATGCGCAGACAGGCGTAATGCTTCATCCAGCATTGGCTTATATTCAATAACTTTTTTAACCTCTACGCCACAGGATGCCGAAACCACAACCTTAGGTTCGGCATCTTCAATGCGTACAGCCAGCTCATGTGGTGCGAACCCACCAAACACTACTGAATGGACGGCACCCAATCTTGCCACGGCAAACATCGCAATCAGTGCTTCCGGTACCATGGGCATGTAGAGAACAACACGATCGCCTTTTTCAACACCCAGTTGCTTCAGCACACCGGCAAATTTTGCCACCTGATCACGCATCTCGCGATAACTCAGCTTGCTGCGGGTTTCTGTAACCGGGGAGTCGAAAACAAGTGCGGTCTGATCACCACGCCCCTGCTCTACGTGGTAATCCAGCGCCATGTACGCGGTATTCATTTCACCATCAGCAAACCAGCGGTCGATACCGTTTTCATCTTTTGACAGAATCTGCTGTGGCTGCTTGTACCAGGGCAGGTCAGCTGCTTTTTCGGCCCAAAATTTTTCCGGATTTTCAACAGATTTTGTGTATTCAGCATGGTAGGACATAGAGCGGGTCCTTTATATTGGGTTATTAAACGCGTTATTGAGGGGCTGGCCTTATTATTGTTGACACTTGGCCCTTCCAAGAGTGCTCACTTTAACGAAACTAAACCATAATTTAACTAAGACAAAAGGATGATAAAGGCCATTAAATAACAAAAAAGTGCCTGATTAGCCGTATTTACAGTCAAAAAATAAATTGTAGAACATTTCATGGTGTCGACAATCCTGCAAAAAACACTTTTTAAATGAAGGGTTGTAAACTCCGAGTTACTGCACGAGAAGCAACCACAACGCAAAAGTTTTTCATTCATACATGAAACAGACTCAGGCAAAACAGGCTGAAATTCAGGTACAATCGGCATCCCTCGTCAGGTTAATTTTCTAAGGCATATCCCGTGAGCAGATCCGCAGCATTTACATCTCTGGAACAGACCCTCAATCAGCGCATCATGATTCTGGATGGTGGTATGGGCACCATGATACAGAATGAAAAGCTGCAGGAAGAAGATTACCGCGGAGAACGCTTTGCTAACTGGCCCAGCGACGTTAAAGGCAACAACGATCTGCTGGTACTGACTCAACCGGATATGATCCGCCGCTTGCACACAGAATATCTGCAAGCTGGTGCCGATATCATCGAAACCAACACCTTTAATGCGACCGTAATCGCCATGGCTGATTACGATATGCAATCCCTCAGTCGTGAGATCAATGTCGCCGCGGCACGCCTTGCCCGCGAAGCCTGTGATGCGATAACGGCTGAAACGCCGGACCGGCCGCGTTATGTCGCTGGCGTTCTGGGCCCAACCAACCGTACCGCTTCTATTTCACCTGACGTGAATGATCCAGGATTTCGTAACGTTTCTTTTGATGAACTGGTGGAGGCCTATACCGAATCCATAGATGGCCTGATCGAAGGCGGCATCGATCTGATTCTGATCGAAACCATTTTTGACACCCTGAATGCCAAAGCGGCAATTTACGCGGTTGAGTTGTACTTTGATGAGCATCAACTGCGTTTGCCAGTGATGGTGTCTGGCACCATTACCGATGCCTCCGGGCGCACCCTGTCCGGCCAGACCACCGAAGCCTTCTGGAACTCCGTACGCCATGCCCGCCCGATTACTATCGGCCTTAACTGTGCGTTAGGTCCTAAGGAACTACGTCAGTATGTAGAAGAACTCTCGCGCATTTCTGAAACCTATGTCTCGGTTCACCCTAACGCCGGTCTGCCCAACGCCTTTGGCGAGTATGATGAAACACCGGAACAGATGGCTGTCGAAATCAAGGAATGGGCCGAGTCAGGGTTCGTTAACATTGTCGGTGGCTGCTGTGGCACCACCCCGGAGCACATCCGGGTCATTCGCGAAGCCATTGAACACTGCGCCCCTCGCCCGCTGCCGGAAATTCGCGTCGAGTGTCGCCTGGCAGGTCTGGAGCCATTAAACATTGGTGCTGAAACCCTGTTCGTCAACGTGGGTGAGCGCACCAACGTCACCGGCTCGGCACGCTTTCGTCGCCTGATCAAGGAAGGCGATTACGAAACCGCACTGGATGTTGCCCGACAGCAGGTAGAATCCGGCGCGCAAATTATCGACATCAATATGGATGAAGGCATGCTCGATGCCGAAGCGGCAATGATCCGCTTCCTCAATCTGATCGCTTCCGAGCCGGATATCTCTCGGGTGCCGATCATGCTTGATTCGTCCAAGTGGGAAATTCTTGAGCAGGGCCTGAAGCGTATTCAGGGTAAGGGCATCGTCAACTCCATCAGCCTGAAAGAAGGTGAAGCGAACTTCATCGAACAGGCGCGCAAAATCCGCCGCTATGGCGCCGCTGTAGTGGTGATGGCCTTTGATGAAACCGGCCAGGCCGATACCTATCAGCGCAAAATCGAAATCTGTGAGCGCTCCTACAAGGTGCTCACCGAAGAAGTGGGCTTTCCACCGGAAGACATTATTTTCGACCCCAACATTTTCGCTATCGCCACCGGCATAGAAGAACACGACAACTACGCCGTCGACTTTATCCAGGCAACTCACTGGATCAAACAGCACCTGCCCTATGCCATGGTATCGGGCGGTGTCTCTAACGTGTCTTTCTCTTTCCGCGGCAACGACAAGGTGCGTGAAGCCATTCACTGCGTATTCCTCTATCACACCATTAAAAATGGTATGGATATGGGCATAGTGAACGCAGGACAACTGGCGATCTATGACGACCTGCCAGAAGAACTGCGTGAGCATGTTCTGGACATAGTGCTTAACCGCCGTGCCGACGGTACCGAGCGGATGCTGGAGCTGGCAGAAAAATACCGCGGTGATGGTTCCGTGGCTGTCTCCACTCAGGATATGGCCTGGCGCGAATTGAGTGTCGAAGAGCGTCTGGGACATGCGTTGGTTAAAGGCATTACCGACTACATTGATGAAGACGTCGAAGAATGCCGACAGAAGTTTGATCGACCCATTCAGGTCATTGAAGGCCCGCTGATGGACGGCATGGGTATCGTTGGTGACCTGTTCGGCGCCGGCAAGATGTTCCTGCCGCAAGTGGTCAAGTCGGCACGGGTGATGAAAAAAGCCGTTGCCTACCTGATGCCCTATATTGAAGCGGCCAAGGCTGACAATGCCAGCAGCTCGGCAGGCAAAGTGATCATGGCCACAGTTAAGGGCGATGTTCACGATATCGGCAAGAACATTGTTGGCGTGGTACTGCAGTGTAATAACTTTGAAGTGATCGATCTGGGCGTCATGGTGCCCTGTGAAACCATTCTAAGAACGGCTCGTGAACAACAAGCTGATATTATCGGTTTGTCCGGTTTGATTACGCCCTCACTGGATGAAATGGTCCATGTCGCCAAAGAGATGCAGCGTCAGGATTTCCATATTCCGTTGATGATCGGGGGTGCTACCACCTCCAAGGCGCATACCGCGGTCAAGATTGAAACCCACTACAAAAACCATCAAGTGGTGCACGTTACCAATGCCTCACGCTCGGTGGGTGTCGCCTCTTCACTGCTATCGAAAGAAAAGAAAGACAATTTTATCAAAGAGATAAAAGAAGAATATCAGGCAGTACGCGAAAGGCATGCTGAACGACAAAGCGATACCCGACGCATCACCCTGGAAGCGGCGCGGGCCAATCACTTTCCGATTGACTGGCAAGACTACACCCCACCGGCTCCTTTGCACCCCGGCATTCAGGTGTTTGATAACTACGATCTGAATCAGCTGCGCGACTACATCGACTGGACCCCCTTCTTCCAGGCCTGGGAGCTGGCTGGACGCTTCCCTCGCATTCTCGATGACGCGATTGTTGGTGTCGAAGCACGCAAACTGTTTGATGATGCTCAGGCGATGCTAACTGACCTGATCGATAATAAACGCCTGACCGCCCGCGCTGTCATCGGGCTGTTTCCGGCAAATCAGGTGGGACATGATGATATTGAACTCTACACAGATTTATCCCGTGAACAAGTATTGATGCGCACCCACCACCTGCGACAGCAGATGCAAAAAATCCCTGGTAAGGCCAATATGTGCCTGGCTGATTTTGTTGCACCTAAGGCCACAGGCAAACAGGACTGGATTGGCGGCTTTGCGGTCTCCACCGGCTTTGGCGTTGATGAACTGGTTGAGCAGTATGAAGCACAGCAGGACATCTACAACAGCATTATGGTCAAAGCCTTGGCCGACCGTCTGGCAGAAGCCTTTGCTGAGCACCTGCATGCACGCATCAGGCGTGAATTCTGGGGCTATGCCACGGATGAACAACTGGATAATGAAGCGCTGATCAAAGAAAAGTATCAGGGAATCCGCCCGGCACCCGGCTACCCGGCCTGCCCGGAACACACTGAAAAAGGTCAGCTATGGCAACTGCTTAATGTTGAAGAGAACATCGGCATCACTCTGACCGACAGTTACGCCATGCTACCCACAGCAGCAGTGAGTGGTTGGTATTTCAGCCACCCGGACTCACAATATTTTGGTGTTGCCAAGGTCAGTGAAGACCAGGTCGAGAGCTATGCCAAACGTAAGGGCTGGTCTATGCAAGAGGCCGAACGCTGGCTGGCACCCAACCTCGGATATGAGCCGGAGCAGAAATAAGTGAGGATATTGTGCTGAAATATGACAGAATTACATTCTATAAATAGTTTACCTGAGCTTAGGATTCATCAACGATGGAACATCAATTCTGGAATGACCGCTGGGAGCTAAATCAGATTGGCTTTCACCAGGAAGAGATTAATGCCTACCTTGAAAGTCATTGGCAAGAGCTCGGTCTGGCCGATAATGCACCGGTGTTTGTGCCGTTGTGCGGCAAAAGTCTTGATATGCTGTGGTTACGTGAACAAGGCCATGCTGTACTGGGAATTGAACTCAGCGAGATGGCGTTAAAACAGTTTTTTTCCGAAAACCAACTCCCCTTCACCTATCAGCAAAAGGGTGATTTTGTTTGTTTTCAAACTGAACAAATGCGCTTGCTCGCAGGTGATTTTTTTAACTTAACAGCTGATGATATAGCTCCCATAGATGCTGTCTACGATCGTGCGTCTTTAATCGCTCTCCCACCCGAAATGCGAGTCGGTTATGCCCGTCATATGGCACGTCTACTTCCCGAAGGTGCACACATCTTATTAATTTCATTGGAATATGATGATGGAACACTAAAAGGTCCGCCATTTTGCGTGCGCCAGGTCGAAGTACAGCAGCTGTTCTCTAAATGGTTTGATCTGACGCTAAAAGGACGCTTTGAAGGGGTATGGGCGAAGAAAAAACCGGCAACAGAGGTGGTGTATACCTTAACCCGAAATTCCGCATCAGTAGAAGTGAGTGCTGAAGGGACCAATGGGTCTGGCCCTGTCTGACACGCCGTGAACCCATCCATGGAGGCTCCGGCGCAATACCCAACGCAAATTCAATATCAAATAAAGTCAGATAGCCCGCTTCCCACGAAGCATAATTACCGCCGCCAAACACACTATCCCAATACCGATAAAGGTAAACAGATTCACCACCTCCTGCCAGAGCAGCCAGCCCATCAGCGTTGCAAAAATCACCGACGCATAGGTAAAGGGCCCAAGCTGACCTGCCGGAGCCAGCCCATAGGCGCGAGTAAGCAGAAGCTGTGCCAGCGTTGATGTGGCAGCCAAGCCAAACAACCAGACAAAATGCTCGGTGCCTGGCATCACCCAATTCAGCGCGGCCGGAATAGCGGCTAACAGAGATCCAAAGAAGGCAAAGTAAAACACTATTTTTTGTGGTGATTCACTACCGCGCATTGAACGAATGGTAACCTTAGCCAGCGCCCCTAACATTGCCCCCACTAAACCCACAAATACAGCGGGATGCAGCACGCCCTGTTCTGGCTGAAGAATCAGCGACACACCTGCAAATCCCACTAAAATAGCCACTTTAACTCGGTTAGAAATGGGCTCTTTCAGCCACCAGAGTGCAATGATTGGTACAAAGAACGGAGCGGTTTGTTTTAGCATGGCCGCCTGTCCTAGTGGTAGATTTGCCCAGGAGTAAAACAAACAACTCATCGCCGTCACACCGATTAAGGCTCGGGTAAAATGCAGATGGATACGCCGCGTAGGCAAGTCTCGTTGACCATATTTCAGTATCCACGGCAGCATCCATACCAGGCTGAGCAAGTTGCGCATCAGCACGATCACTTCCGTTGGCAGGTCTGCACTTACCTGCCGAATAATCATGCCACTGCCTACCAGACAAATCTCTGACAATACAATTAGCAGTGCACCCTGTGTTAATGGACTCACTCGAGTTATTTACACTTCGATACGCTGATAATCTTCTGACAAACCCGTAGATAGCTTGCTGCTGGAAACAACCGCTACGCTTTGCTTATCAGGATCAAGCCAGGTTCTGGCCACACGCTGCAGATCTTCCGGCGTCACCATCAGAATGCGCTGACGAAAACGCAGGCGCTCTTCCTGAGTGCGACCAAACAGGTTAGCGTGATAATCTTTTTTTGCTTCACCAGCTGGCGAGCCAGGTTTATCAATTGAACTGACCACACCCAAAATAGCTTCTTCCACTTTGACTTTTTCAGGCAGGGTATTCAGCACCCAGTCTTTGGCCGCAAGGAAGTCCTGCAAGGTGGCTTCCAGTCGCGGATCGCGGTAGGAGAAAAAACGGAATACAGCGTTACCGTTATCCTGGCCAGCTCCAGCACCGTAGGCACCACCCTGTTCACGGATGGCCCGGTGCAGAAAACCATTACGGAGGTAATCCCCCAACACCGTCAGTGCAGCCGCATCCGGGTGCTGAGTGGGCACAGTCGGAAATGCCATGGCACAGAAATTCACCTGGGTATCCACTAACCAGGCTTGTTTAACGCCTTCACGTGTAGAAGGAAGTTGCAGAGCACTGAAATTTTCAGGTTGTTCCGGCACGCCTTCCCAGACTTGCTGGCACACTTTATCCATTGTTGCTTCAAACTCGGACTCACCCACCAACAGAAAACGACGTGGGGCGACTCTAATTAAGGCATGCATGGCTTGTAGCTGCTGCGACAGATCCAGTAGCGCCGCTTGATCTTCCACGGCTTTATCCAGCACTTTCAGGCGACGAATACCTTCCAACCCTGAGGTTATATGCGCTAAGTTACCAGCTGGACTCAGCGCTGCACAAGCGGCCTGCATGGCCAGCCCGTGACCTCGGCCAGTAATCCCACTGACACGGCGGGAGCGCATCTGTGCAACAATTTCCCTTATACGTTTGAGTTCATCAAAACGCGCCGAGGTCAGTGTTTCTGCCATCAGTGTCGTAAGCTTTTCCTGATTCACGGCCAACGCTTTGGCTGACAACACCAGATACCCACTCACCCGCTGTTCATCATCCGGGGCACCACGAACGCTTGGGGATGCAGAGACACTACCGGATATTTCGCTTTGATAAGCCTGATTCTCTTTATAATCGCGCTCACCACAACCCAGCTCAGTCAAACAATGACTATACAATGGCAATAGCGCAAGCTGCACTTCGCTCAACTCAGGCAGATCAACTATCACCTGCTGGTAGGACAAGCCATTGGTGCCGGTAGAATACCAGCACCCTTTACCCGCCAATGATGGCAGTGCAGAGGACTGGGGCAGATTCAAGGCTAAAGGCACATCCTCCAAGGTCACACAAGGTAGGATGCTGTCATCATCCACTTGTAGCTGACGGGCTTCCAATGCCTGAGCCTGCTTGACTATAGCCTCAGCATCGGCGTCAGATAGTGTCGATTTGATAGCAGCTAATTTAGCGGCTTCGGCCGCATTACGACGCTCAGCCAACTCGGCATCAGGGCGTAGTGTCAGCCTGACGCGGTGAGGATTGTCGAGTAACCAGCGACGAATCAGTTCAGGAATAAAATCGGGATCTTTGATCTTGTCGCGCAAGGCTTCCAGTGCCGGGTCAATATGCAACGCTTCCAGTGGATCGCCACGATGGATACCGGCTGACAAGCCAGACATAATCAACTGCAGACCAAAGGGCATACCATCACCGGTAATTTCACGCTGAGACAATTCTAATTGGTGTAACTGTGCCTCGACCATGCGCTGATCCACACCCTGTTCTGCAATCTGTTGCAGAGTGGTTAACACTAACGTCTCAAAGGCCTCAGCCCGCTCCGGTTCACTGCCTTCAATACCGCACAAAAAACTCATTTCACGATTCGAATCCTCCAGGCCGCACAAAGGTGATGGACCACTGCCAAGTTCACTGGACTCCAACACCGAACGCAACGGTGAACTGGAATTATCCAGCAGTACCTGAGTTAAAAGGTGAGCCTCCATTAATGCACTGGTATCAATGGAGCGCGGCAGCAACCAACCCATGACATGGTGTGTGTGCCCTTCCAGCGTCGGCTGATCACACGCATAAGCCTCTTCAACCCGTAAGGGTGCGAAATAACGGTTTTCATCTTTTACCTGGAGCAGTAACTCATTACGTTCAAAACGGGATAAAGCCAGCGTATCCATGCGCTCCTGTAACTCAGCCGGAGGCAGATTACCGAACGTCATAAACACTGCATTACTGGGATGGTAGTGACTTTTATAAAAGCTCAGCAACTGCTCATAGCTCAGATCGGGAATGCAACTGGGATCACCACCACTATTATGATGGTAGGTGGTTTGCGGAAACAGATAACAGGACAGGCTCTGCCAAAGGGTGGACACAGTGGAGCTCATCGCTCCTTTCATCTCGTTATACACAACCCCTTTATAGGTCAGATCAGATGCAGGATTACCAGCCTCGGCAAACTCCATCCGATGGCCTTCCTGAGCAAAGTCCAGCGGGTCCAGACGTGAGAAGAAAACGGCATCCAGATAGACATCCAACAAATTAAAATAGTCTTTGCGGTTCTGACTGGCAAAAGGATAGGCCGTCCAGTCACTGCTGGTAAACGCATTCATAAAGGTATTCAGCGAACGGCGGGTCATCATGAAAAACGGATCACGTACCGGATAGCGCTCACTACCACAAAGTACCGTATGTTCCAGGATATGCGCCACGCCGGAAGAGTCTTCAGGCATGGTTCTTAGCGCCACCAGAAATACATTCTCATCACTATCAGCATGAATATGATAATGTTTTGCACCGGTTTTAATGTGCTCGAACTCACTAACTTCTATAGCCAATGACTGAATCCACTGACGACGATTAAACTTAAAACTGGTATGGGCTTGCATAGTGGGTGTAAATCCTGACGCTGATCATTATTTAAGCAACACATGTATGCTACTCTAGTGGGTCAATTGTACCTGTTCAATGTGCGAATTTCTCTGTCTACTGTCTGTAATTAAGTGCCGGAGACAAGAAATCTTCGAATCTAAAATAATTGACAGAAATAGAAAGCGAAACTACATTAGCGTTAGTTGTTGCAACGCACAAAAAACTTATCGATTGAGGTGATCCCATGTACGATCAAATGAAAAGCTCTATGAAACCTATGATGGATATGGCTGAAATTAATAAAAAAACAGCTGAAAAACTGATTACATTGCAATCTCAGTATGTCAGCGAGTTTGTAAACAGTAGCCTGTCACAAATGAAATCCTTATCTGAAATTAAAGACCCTAAAGCGGCCATCGAGGCACAAATCAGCTACATGAAAGAAATTGAAGCCAAAGCATCAGATGTTGCTCAGCAAGAAATTTCTGCTTTGAGTGAAGCTAAAGCCCAATTATCACTGCTAATGGAAAAAACGCTGGAAGAAATGGGTGAAAGTGATTATCTGGCCGAAGTACAGAAAATGATGCAGACCTACAAAAAGCAGTAATATCATTATTGATCAGCGCGTGAGTTTTCTTGACACCACCTCTCATTTGCTGTAGAAAGGAATGAATGCTGCGCTGCACAATAATTTAACTGATGCCTCGAGGATTAAACTATGACAGATCCAATGAAAGACCTGAAAAAAAGCTTTGAAGATGCCATGAAGCCTGTTACTGACAGCTTCACAGATGCCATGAAGCCAATGACTGAAATGTCAGAAAATATGATGAAAAAGGCTGAAGAGCAGTTTGAGCCAGTTAAAGAAAAATTCGCACCCGCGCTGGAAATGGCTGAAGTCAACCGTACCACGGCTGAAAAGCTGATGGCAATTCAGGCTGAATACGTTTCTGACTTTGTTAATGCCAGCTTGGCGCAGTTCAAATCACTGGTAGATGCCAAAGATCCTAAAGAAGCCGTTAAGCTTCAAGTGGAATTCCTGAAAACTCTGGATTCCAAGTTTACCGATGTTGCCGAGAAAGAACTGGCCACTCTGACCGATGCTAAAGACAAGATCACCGATATTGTCGAGAAAAGCATGTCAGAGTTGGGTGATGTCCCGTTTATGTCTGAGTTAAAACAGTTTGATTTGAGCAAATTTGATCTATCCAAACTGATTCCAGGCAACACACCAGCCAAGTCTAACACGGCCAGCAAGCCAGCCCCTGCAGCTAAACCTGCCAGCAAGCCTGCCGCTAAACCGGCAACAGCACGCAAGGCTACCGCTCCGGCAGCAAAACCAGCAACGGCAGCAAAACCAGCTACGGCTGCTCCAGCCAAGCAAGAAACAGTAGCCGCGGCAAAACCCGCCGCCAAGCCAGCCGACAAAGCCTGATCCTATCTGATTAGATGATACCTGAGGGGCCAGTAGTCTTCGTGCGAATATCGCCGAGGACCTGGCCCCTTGCTATTACCCCCCTTCATCGCCCTTATCTCTTCCAATAGTCACTTCTGATCTATTGCCCTACTGATTTTTCAGTTCTAATTTGTATTCATTGTGTAACAAAAACTTCACTTTCATTAAATATCATCTAATCTTGATGGATAACTCTACGCTTAATTAACATCAGGAACTTGCCATGACAGTCTCACGACGCCAATTTTTGAAAGGTGCGGCCGCTGCCGGAACCTTAGCAGCTGCGACTCCGTTTTTTATTAACAACGCGCTAGCCGCATCGAAAGAGCTGCGTATCTACGCCTGGGCCGGGTACATTACCGACGAGATGCTCGCCGACTTTAAACAAAAGACTGGAATCAACGCGACCTTTACCCCCTATGGCACTAACGATGAATTAATGAATTCGCTGCGCGCTACCGATGGCACAGGTTTTGATATCATCATGCCAACGGTTGACCGGGTTCCGGGGTATATTGAATATGACCTGGTACAACCTCTCGACACCAGCCGTATCAACTGGGATGGCGCATTGGACAGTGCTATTGCTGGCTCTGAAGTAGGTGGTGTTGTAGATGGAAAACGTTATTTTGCTCCTTCCGATTGGGGCACTGAAGCCATCTGCTACAATAAAGAACTGACCAACATTGACCGCAACAACCTGAGCTATGGTGATCTTTGGACGCCTGAGAATGGTGTTGGCGTAACCGTTCGCGGCCACTCTGCACTGGTTGGTATTGGCTTGTGGCTGGAGAAAGCAGGAAAACTGCCCTTCCCGCTGCTGGATTCTTACAAAAGCGAAGAAGCCATGCGCGCCAACTTTGATGTTATTCTTAAAGTGGCCACAGAAAACAAGCATATGATTGCGCAATTCTGGTCAACTGAAAACGAAGCGCAAGGTGCCTTCTTGGCCAATGGTGCTGTCATTGGCCAGACTTGGGATAGCACCGCCTTCAACCTGATCAAAGCTGGTGAACCTATGGGTTATGCAGCCCCTAAAGAAGGTGCCATGGCCTGGATGGAAGGCTTCGTTATTCCGAAAAATGCCAACAATGTCGATGCTGTTTACGAATTCATTAACTGGTATTACACACCCGAAGCTGGCGCCATGTTTGTTAAAGCCACTGGATATAATTCAACCTCCAAAGGAGCGTCTGACTTACTGCCAGAGGAAACCAAACAGTTCTTCCTGGATTCTTACACAGAACAGGATCTGAACAACCTGTGGTGGTGGCCGATTCAGGAACCCTGGTACGTTGCCCTGCGTAATGAATACCAGGATCGCTATCTTTCCGCCTGATGCCTATCTGACCTTCCTGACGCATGACCCGCTGCCGGGTCATGCGCACTGATACCTGTGAGACTTTATGGATAGTAGTGTTCATCTTGATAATGTCATGATGCAATTCGATGACTTCGTCGCTGTTCAACCCACTGACCTGAAAATAGAATCGGGTGAGTTTTTTAGTTTTCTCGGTCCATCAGGCTGCGGAAAAACGACCCTACTTAACATGATCAGCGGTTTTCTTGACCCGACTGAAGGTAGAGTCCACATTGGCGGTGAAGATATGCGCCGGGTCCCTGCCAACAAACGGCCAACCTCAATGATCTTTCAGAATCTCGCGCTGTTTCCGTTAATGACCGTAGCAGAGAACATTGAATTTGGCCTGGAAGTCCGTGGAATAAAAAAAGCACAGCGCAAAAATGTCTCTGATCGTCTGCTCAATCTGGTTGCTCTGCCTGAATGCCGAGATAAGCGCATCGCTGATCTTTCCGGTGGACAGAAGCAGCGCATTGCCATTGCGCGTGCACTCGCCGTTGAGCCCAGAGTTCTGTTGCTGGATGAGCCCCTATCTGCACTGGATCTGAAGTTGCGACAACACATGCGCACTGAGCTAAAAGCGATCCAGCGTAAAACCGGCATCACCTTTATCTACATCACCCATGATCAAGGTGAAGCGCTGACCATGTCGGATCGGGTCGGGGTAATGTCCGCAGGTAAATTGCAGCAAGTCGCTGATCCAGTCACGCTTTATCGTGCACCGACAACGCCCTTTACCGCCTCTTTCGTGGGTGAGAATAACCGTATAGAAGGCACGGTGGTCAGCCTTGCTGGCAATCAGGCCACCTTGGATTGTGGTGAGATGGGTTGGTTATCGGGTATCCGTGTCGATGAATTGACTGTAGGCGAGCACGCCCTGCTGTTTATCCGTCCTGAGCTGCTTAACCGTCGCAGCCTCAGCAGTGATAACTGCTTTAGCGCACAGGTGCAGGAACTTAGTTTCGAAGGTGCCTATCTGATGATGGAAGCTACACTGCTCAACAGTCAAAGCAGCATCCGTGCACAACTACTCAGTGATGTGAATATTGGTGAGCTGTCCATCGGAAATCAGGTTATCTTTGGGTTTAACCCGCAGGATGCCATCATCATGGCGGCAAAAAACGATGTATAAACAACTTTCAGAGCGTTTCGGCCCCCTGATTACTATCGGTATCCTACTGTTGATGCTGCTGTGGCTAGTGATGCTGGTCATCCTGCCTCAGGTTCTGATGATCGACTACTCACTGAGACCCAACCTGCCTCCGAGTGAACTGGGTGGAGTCAATGATAGCTATACGCTTAGCAACTATGCGACCCTGCTTGATAACCAGATCCATCAGAGTATTTTCTTTAAAACCATCTGGTCAAGTGTGTTGGTTACCGCCTGCACCCTGATGCTCTGCTATCCCCTGGCCTATTACCTGGCCAAGGTTGCCACTCCCCGACAAGCGGCACTCTGTGTACTGCTGCTAATTATTCCGTTCTGGATTAATGAAATTCTGCGTACCTTCTCCTGGTTTATTATTCTGTCTTATAGCGGCCCACTAAATGCCCTGCTGCAAGGTCTTGGCTTGATTGATCGTCCCATACGCTTTTTATCCGGAGACGGTGGCGTCATTATTGGCATGGTCTACGCCTACATCCTGTTTATGGTGTTTCCGCTTTACAATGCCATAGAAAGTCTGGACAGCAACCAGATTAAAGCCGCCAGAAACCTGGGATCGGGCTGGATCAGAACGCATTACCGCATCATCATTCCAC